>MKWN01000061.1:40039-40622 GCA_001899775.1 Thiobacillus sp. 65-29 | reverse complement strand
TCAACCACGGCCTGCCCCTTGCGGGTGCTCCTACACGGGGGCGCTGTTGCAGGAGGGTCGCCCCGACCCGATGCCGTGATGGTTGTATCACCCAAGAACCGCGGCGGCGACGCCGGCGCGTGGGGGTTGCCAAGTCATTGGCATGACAGCCACACCCGGCCCCTTGCGGGCCCTCCTACTTGGTGAGCGCCATGAACAGCGCCGGCAGCTTCTCCGGCAGTCGCTGAACATTGTCGACCACGGTGTACTGGCGTCCGAAAATGTCGGCGACGTAGTCGTCGGCCTTGGGGTCGAGGTTGATGCAGAAGGTGAAGATGCCCTGCTGGCCGAGTTCGCGCACGGCGCGGCGGGCGTCCTCGATGAGCAGTCTCTCGTCGCCGACGTCGACGTCGGCGGGCCGGCCGTCGGTGAGCACGAGCAGCAGCTTCTTGTCGGCTTTCTGGCCGTCTAGGTAGTGGGCGGCGTGGCGCAGCGCGGCGCCCATACGCGTGGACCAGCCGGCCTGCATTGCGGCGAGCCGTGCCTTCACGGTGTCGCCCCAGGATTCGCGATAGCCCTTGATGTGCAGGTAGCGCACGTCGTG
>MKWN01000061.1:30041-40005 GCA_001899775.1 Thiobacillus sp. 65-29 | reverse complement strand
CCGCCGATGGCGAAGGGGTCGCCCAGGTGCTCGATGGCCCAGGCGAGCAGAGAGACCGCTTCCTGCGACAGTTCGAACACGGTCTGGTCGGCGCCGGCGACGTTCTCGTTGAGCGATTCGGAGAGGTCGAGCAGCAGGCTCACCGCGATGTTGCGGCCGCTGGTGCGGTGACTCATGTTGATGCGTGGGTCGGGCGTGGCGCCGCTCATGAAGTCGATGAGCGAGCGCACCGCGACGTCGAGATCGAGCTCGCTGCCTTCTTCCTGATAGCGGATGCGCACCTTGTCCTGCGGCTTCAAGAGGTCGAGCATGCGCTTCAGGCGCTTGGCGAGTGCGGTGTGCTTGTCGAGCAGGCGGTCGATGTCGGCGGGGTTGCCGCTGGGATGCAGGTGTTCGTACAGGCTCACCCAGTCGGGCCGGTAGGTCTGGCTGCTGTAGTCCCATTCCGGGTAGTGACGGGGCGGCAGCGATTGCACTTCGGATTCCTTCTTCTGCTGCTTATCCGGATCGTCGAAGAAATCCTCGTCGTCGCTGTCCTCGATGTACTGCCACAGATGGCGGTTGTCGTCGCGGTAGTCGATGACGGTGTTGTCGAAGTGGACCCGGGCGAACTGGTCGCTCTGCAGGCGCGTGCGCGCCGAGAAGCTGAGCGCCAGGTCGGCGACTTCACGGGTGTTCGACGCGCCGTGCGCCATGATCTCGCGAAAGCGGCGGGCGAACTCGAGGATGTGCGGGTTGGCGTAGCCGTGCGCGTCGTCGAGCAGGGCGCGCGACAGCATGGTGAGGCGGTGGCGCAGGCAGGACGTGGTGTCCGGGTCGCAATCGGCCTCGCCCGGATGCGGATGCAGGCGGAGGAAAACGTCGCGCAGACCGGGGTATTCGCGGCACAGCAGTGTGTCGATGCGACAATCCTCGAAAAACTCCACGCCCAGGCGCTGCAGCGGGCTGTAGTTGTCGGCGATGATCGGCGTGCTCCAGCGGCGATGGCCAACCATGTGCGCCAGCACGGCACGATAGCGATCGATGCCCTTCACGCCGTCGCGGCTGTCGAACACGTCCGGCACCCGCATGCCGAGACGATCGTAATACGGGATGGGCTTGCGCAGCGTGTCGAAGGCGGTGGAGTACGGCACCAGTTGTTCGGCATCCTGCCACAGGCCGCGCAGGTACAGGTCCAGTCTGCGCTCGACGTCGGCGAACAGCACGCCGTGGCGCTCGCGCTGCAGCACGGCGCGGCTGTCGGCGGATTTCAGCGCGAAGTACTCCTCCTGCCGCTGCGGGTGGATACGATAGTTGCGGATGCCGTATTCGACCCAGTTGCGCACGCCTTCCATGGACAGCTGGGTGAAGAGAAACGGGGCCTGCTCGAAGAAAGCCGGCAGCCCCGGGCTCGGAAAAGTGGTGTGGTGGCCATGGATCGAGCCGGTGGTGCGCACCATCAGATCCAGGGCAATGTCGAGGTAGCGCTCGAGTGGTTCCCGCGCATGCAGACGCCGCGCGACCGGCGCCAGGGTCTGGATGAACGGTGCGATCGCCTTGCCATTGGGCGACCGGTGCATCGCGTGGATGGCCTGCATCACCGGCGGCAGGGCGTCTTCACCCAGCACCCTGGCCACCGAGGGCCACACCTCGAGGAAGGCAAGAATGGGCTCGTCGCCGCGCCCCATGCGGCCGAGAAAGTGCGCGGCATCGAGGTAGGCCGACAGGCCCTCGCGCGTCAGCGCCGCCAGCGCCTCGGCCATGGCGTCCTCGAACACCGCCTTGACGCTCGGGAAGCCGCTGTTGAGCTGCGTCCAGTACGCAGCCATCAGGGGATGCTGGTATTCGGTGTCGGTGTCGGTCGTACTCATGGCGGTTCCCCTCCCCGCTCGCGGGGTCCGGGGGGTGTCAGACAAACGTCGCGTCGATGGCGTGATCGAGGGTCTCGCGGATGTCGGCGTCGTCGGTGATGGGGCGCACCAGCGCCATGTAGCAGGCCTCGCGCGGCGCGACGCCGTCCTTGATGAGGGTGGCCGCATACACCAGCAGCCGCGTGGAGATACCTTCGTCGAGCCCGTGGCCCTTGAGGCCGCGCGCGACGCCGCCGATCTTCACCAGCTTGCCGGCGGTGGTGGCGTCGAGTCCGGTTTCCTGCGCCAGGATGGTGGTTTCCAGCTCCACCGCCGGATAGTCGAAATCGAAGGCGGTGAAGCGCTGCTTGGTGGACTGCTTGAGGTCCTTCATCAGCGACTGGTAGCCGGGGTTGTACGAGATCACCAACTGGAAGTCGGGATGCGCGTGGATCAGCTCGCCCTTCTTGTCGAGCGGCAGGGTACGGCGATGATCGGTGAGGGGATGGATCACCACGGTGGTGTCCTGGCGGGCTTCCACGATCTCGTCGAGATAGCAGATCGCACCGATGCGCGCGGCGGTGGTGAGCGGGCCGTCGAGCCAGCGCGTGCCGCCGGATTCGAGCAGATAGCGGCCGACCAGGTCGGACGCCGTCATGTCCTCGTTGCAGGCGACGGTGACGAGGGGCTTGCCGAGTTTCCACGCCATGTACTCGACGAAGCGCGACTTGCCGCAGCCGGTCGGGCCCTTCACCATCACCGGCAGGCGGTTGCGGTAGGCGGCCTCGTACAGCTGCACTTCCCGGCCCTGGGCCTGGTAGTAGGGCTCCCTGTGAACCTTGTACTGTTCGGTGTCGGTCATGATTGCCTCGTCGGAAAGGGAAAAACCCCGCCGAAGCGGGGTTGCAGGCGATCTCGCGGGGCGAACCGTCTGGAGCCCGGTCCGGTCCGCAAGCGGGCCGCTTACTTGTGCACGCCCAGCTTCTCGCGCCAGCCGGGGAACAGCGTGTCGGCGTCCTTCGGGAAGGATTCGAAGGCACGGGCGAATTCGCGGTGCTCCTTGGCGAATTCGATTGGGTCGGCGCCGGACTTCCAGCACTCGTACGACTGGCGCAGCGAGATCGCGCCGGCCGCCGGCGAGTCGATGTGGCCGTAGGAGCCGCCGCCGGCGGTGTTGATGACGTTGCCGTGGCCGAGGTTCTCGAAGAAGCCCGGCAGGCGCAGTGCGTTCATGCCGCCCGAGATGATCGGCGTGGTCGGCTTCATGCCGTACCACTTCTGGAAGTAGACCGGGCCCTGACACTCGTCGCGCTCGATCATGTAGGCGATGATCTTGTCGTCGCCCTCGCCTTCCATCTTGCCGTAGCCCATGGTGCCGACGTGGATGCCGGAGGCGCCCTGCAGACGGCTCATCTTGGCCAGCACGAAGGCGGTGTAGCCGCGCTTGGAGCTGGGGGAGGTCACGGCGCCGTGGCCGGCACGGTGGTAGTGCAGGTACTGGCCGGGGTACTGACGGCGGGCGGTGGTGACCATGCCGGGACCGCCGACGTAGCCGTCGACCAGGAAGGCCAGCTTGTCGGCGTCCGGACCGAACACTTCCAGCGCATAGTCGGCGCGCGCGATCATTTCGTAGTGGTCGTCGGCGGTGATGTTCATCGAGAACAGCTTGGCCTGGCCGGTTTCGTCCTGCGCGCGCTTCATTGCGTCATACACCAGCGGCAGCACTTTCTTCAACGGGCAGAACACCTGGTTGCCCTGCGGCTCGTCGTTCTTGATGAAGTCGCCGCCCAGCCAGAACTGGTAGGCCGCGTGGGCGAACGGCTCGGGGCGCAGGCCCAGCTTGGGCTTGATGATGGTGCCGGCGATGTAGCCGCCGTTCTCGATGGGGCGGCCGAGGATGCGCCAGAGGTTGGAGATGTCGGTGGCGGGGCCGTCGAACATCTGGATCGCGCGCTCGGGCACGTAGAAGTCGATCATCTTGGCGTGCTCGATATCGCCCATGCCCTGGTTGTTGCCGATCGCCAGGGTCAGGAACGAGACCAGCATGAAGCGGCCGTCGGTGACGTTGCGGTCGAACAGTTCCAGCGGATAGGCGATCCGCATGTCCTCGGTGGCCTCGTCGATGTAGTAGACCAGCGCGTCGACACCCTTGGTGAAGTCGTCGGTGGTGGAGACTTCGACGTTGGTGCCGGTCGAGGATTCGGCGGCGAAGTGGGCGGCGCCCTCCAGGTAGCCGGTGCCGGCCTTGGGCTTCATCTTGTAGGCGACGAGGATGTGGCGGCCGCCCTTGATCAGGTCCTCTTCCTTGAGACTGAGGTCGGCGTAACGTGCGGATTGATCCATTGCATGGCTCCTGAGGTGTGAAAAGACGCCAGGAGCGCGTCGCCCCTGATCCGGTAAGGGCGACTATAGGGCTTCATGGGTATAATTGAAATTTAAACGTTATGATCGTTTGCATAAGCTTAAGCTTATAACTGAAAATGCGCCGCCTCACCTTCCGTCAGCTCAGGACTTTCGAAAGCGTCGCGCGCAACCTGTCGTTTTCCCGCGCCGCCGCAGAGCTGCACATGTCGCAGCCGGCGGTGTCGATGCAGGTGCGCGTGCTGGAGACGATTGCCGGGCAGCCCCTGACGGAGCAGATCGGCAAGAAGATCTACCTCACCGAGGCCGGGCGCGAGATGTACCTTGCCAGCCAGAGCGTCACCGCACGGCTGGACGACCTCAGCACGAACCTCGCGCAACTGCGCGGTGCGGAACGCGGCCGCCTCGACATCGGCGTCACCGCCACGGTGAATCCGGTCGCCACCGGCATTCTGGTTCGCTTTCGCGGGCAGAACCCGCATGTCGCCATCCATCTCGACGTGTCCAACCGCGCCGAGGTGCTGGACCTGCTCGCCGCCAACCGCGTCGATCTCGCCATCATGGGGCAGGTGCCGGACGGCCTGGGGCTTGCGGCGACGCGCTTCATGGACAACCCGCTGGTGGTGATCGCGCCGCCGGGCCACCCGCTCGCGCGCAAGAAGCGGGTCGCCCTCGCCGATCTCGCATCGCAGCCCTTCGTCGTGCGCGAGGCCGGCTCCGGCACGCGCGGCGCGATGGAACGCTTCTTCGCGGCGCGCGGGCTCGCGCTGCACGCCACCATGGAACTCAGCAGCAACGAAGCCATCAAGCTGGCGGTACAGGCCGGACTCGGGCTGGGCATCCTGTCCTTGCAGACGCTGGAGCTGGAACTGGAGCTGAAGCGGCTCACCGTCCTCGACGTCGAGCACTTTCCCATCATGCGCCACTGGTACGTCGTGCATCGCGCCGACAAGCGGCTCTCGCCCGTGGCACTCGCCTTCAAGGATTTCGTGCTCGACACGGGCACAACCGCCGTTTGACAGGCAGCGCCGGATTGCGCATGCTCGACGCCATGAGCGAACCGACTCCCCAACCCCTGAAGCGCTGCGCGTGCGGCAGCCCGACCGAGAAGTGCCCCGACCTGCCGCGCAGCATCGCACCCGCCAAGGTCAAGCCGGAGAAAGCACTGGTACTCGACGTGCGCCGGGAGGCGGATTTCAACGCATCGAGGGAAATCATCCCCGGCGCGTTCTGGAAGAATCCGGACAAGATCGACGCCTGGATCGGCGCGGTACCCAAGACGCACGACGTGGTGATCTATTGCGTGCGCGGCGGCGCGGTGTCGAACGACGTGGTCGACCGCCTGCAGGCAGCCGGCGTGCGCGCGCGCTTCATCGAGGGCGGGCTGGAAGCCTACAAGGCCGCAGGCGGCAAGCTCGATCGCAAGAAGCCCGAATAACCCTACGACGATAGTGGTTGACTAAATTACTCAAGTATTCTATGGTGCGTCCCATCGCCATTTTTTCGATTGGGAGAGCAATCATGGAGCGCAACATCAACGGCAAGATCGTCGAAACCGACCCGGAAGGGTATCTCGTCAACCTGGAGGACTGGTCCGAGGAGCTCGCGGCCGAGCTCGCCCGGGAAGACAAGCTGGAACTGGCCGAGGACCACTGGAAGATCATCCACTACATGCGGACCTTCTACGAGCAGAACGGCACCGCCCCCAACCTGCGTTTCCTGCAGAAAGGCTTGAAGGAAGAGTACGGCAGCGAATGGGGTGAGAAGAAATTCCTCTTCGACCTGTTCCCCTTCGGCCCCGCCAAGCAGGCAGGTCGCTACGCCGGCACACCGAAGCCCACTGGCTGCGTCTAAGTTTGGACTTGGACCAAGTCTTAGTGGGTATTTAGAATCCTGCCTGCTGCCCTCAAATGCCCCGCCTCGTGCGGGGCATTTTTGTCGGTATCGCGCTTGTGGGATGCATGGCAATCTGGCCGCATGCGCAGCGTGCCGATCGCGCAATGGCGTCAGCCCGACGTTTCTATCGAGGGGCGGAAACATCACGGCATCGGGCCGGGGGCGGCCCTCCTACAAACGGCACGGCACCCCTGTAGGAGCACCCGCAAGGGGCAGGCCGTGGTTGTAATGCCAATGAATTGGCAACAACCACGCACCGGCGCCCTCGCCGCGATTGGGCGATGGAATTCTCACGCTATGGGGCTGGGCGCGACGCTACACGCTCTTGCGAAACATGAAATACACGGCCCCGATCAGGCACAGCGCCGCCCACAGGAAATCCCACTTCAGCTCGACCTTCATGTAGAGCACGGCGAAGGGCAGGAACACGCTGAGCGCGATGACTTCCTGCATGATCTTCAACTGGGGCAGCGTCATCACGGTGAAGCCGATGCGGTTGGCGGGTACCTGCAGCAGGTATTCGAACAGGGCGATGCCCCAGCTCGCCAGCGCGGCGACAATCCACGGCTGGTTGTTGAGGTCCTTCAGGTGCGCATACCAGGCGAAGGTCATGAATACATTGGACAAGCTGAGCAGGAGCAGGGTCTGCAGGGAGGCGGGCATGATGTTCTCCGTACGTGATGCGCGTCATTGTATGAATCCGGCACGCTAAAATGCATGTTTTTGCGACGCGAGGGCACACCGTGAACACACCCCTGATCGGCGTGGTAATGGGTTCTTCCAGCGACTGGGAGGTGATGAAGCATGCCGCGCTGCTTCTGAAGCAACTGGACATCCATTTCGAGACGCGCGTGGTGTCGGCGCACCGCACCCCCGATCTGCTCTACGAGTACGCGGCCAGCGCCGACGCGCGCGGTCTGAAGGCGATCATCGCCGGAGCGGGCGGCGCGGCGCACCTGCCCGGCATGCTGGCCGCAAAGACCATCGTGCCGGTGCTCGGCGTGCCGGTGCCGTCGAAATATCTCAAGGGCATGGATTCGCTGCTGTCCATCGTGCAGATGCCCAGGGGCGTTCCGGTGGCGACTTTCGCCATCGGCGAGGCGGGTGCGGCCAACGCGGCGCTGTTCGCCGCTTCGCTCATCGCCCATGCCAACACGACGCTCGCCACCCGGCTCGCCGAGTTCCGCCGCGGCCAGGCCGATTCGGTCCTCGCCATGGAATTGCCCGATGTCGACTGAGAGGCTGCCCATCCTGCCCGGCGCGACGCTGGGCATCCTGGGTGGTGGCCAGCTCGGGCGCATGTTCACCATCGCCGCGCGCACCATGGGCTATCGGGTGATGGTGCTTGACCCCGACCCGGCGAGTCCGGCCGGGCAGATGGCCGATGTGCACCTGCAGGCACCCTATACCGACGACGCGGCCTTGCGCAAACTGGGCGAGGCCTGCGCCGCGGTTACCACCGAATTCGAGAACGTGCCCGCGGCGAGCCTGGTCGCCCTGGCGCAAACCTGCCGCGTCTCGCCGGGTGCCGACGCGGTCGCGGTGGTGCAGGACCGCAGCCACGAAAAATCCTGGCTCGCGCAGCACGGCTTCGCCACGGCGCCATTCGCGCTGGTCTACAGCGAAGGCGACCTCGACGCCGCGCTCGCCGAAACCGGCACGCCGGCGCTGCTGAAAGTCGCGCGCTTCGGCTACGACGGCAAGGGGCAGGTGCGCGTCAGCACGCGCGAGGAGGCGCGCGCCGCGTTCCGCGCATTCGACGGCCAGCCCTGCGTGCTGGAAGGGTTCGTGGCGCTCGACTGCGAAGTCTCGGTGGTGCTCGCGCGCGATGACACCGGCGCCTGCGCGCTGTTTCCGGTGGCCGAGAACCGTCACGTCGACGGCATCCTCGACGTGTCCATCGTACCCGCGCGCGTGCCGGACGCCCTCATCGGGCGCGCGCAAACGACGGCGCAGGCGGTGGCCGATGCGCTCGGCTACGTCGGTGTGATGGCGGTCGAATTCTTCGTCGCCGGCGGCGCCCTGCTTGTCAACGAGATTGCACCGCGCCCGCACAATTCCGGGCATTACACGCTCGACGCCTGCGTCACCGACCAGTTCGAGCAGCAGGTGCGCGCGCTGTGCGGCCTGCCACTGGGTGATACGCGCCTGCTCTCGCCGGTGGTGATGGTCAACATCCTCGGCGATCGCTGGCGCGACGGCGGCCCGCGCTGGGGCACGCTGCTCGCCCATCCGGCGATCAAGCTGCACCTGTACGGCAAGGAGCGCGCGCGGCCGGGACGCAAGATGGGGCACTTCAACGTGCTCGACGCCGACCCCGTGGCCGCGCTCGACTTGGCGGAGCGCATGCGCGGTGCGCTGTAAGGCCACGCTCGCCTTGGCCGCCCTGCTGGCGGCTGCCAACGCGAGTGCCGACACGCTGCCGCTGCGCGTCGGACCGCACGCCTTCGACGCCGAAGTCGCGGCAACGCCTGCAGCGCGTGCACGCGGGCTGATGGGCCGTACACACCTCGCCGCCGACGCGGCCATGTTGTTCGTGTTCGAGACGCCGGGCCGCCAGTGTTTCTGGATGCGCGACACGCCGCTGCCGCTGTCGATCGCTTTCATCGATGCGTCCGGGCGCATCGTCGCGCTCGCCGACATGGCGCCGCGCAGCGAGACGCTGCACTGCTCGCCTGGCGCCGTCCGCTACGCGCTGGAAGTGCGTCAGGGCGAGTTCCAGCGCCGCGGCATCCGTCCCGGCACGGTGGTCGACGGCCTGCCGCGCTATTGAGCCGGCACGAAGAAGTTTGAAACCGTATTGGTTTGCAAGGGTTTCAGGAGTGGACAGATTCGTTGAGCCGCCTCAATAGAACGCTGTTTTAATGGGTTATTGCTTCGGCCCATTCACCTTCCCGACCTTGCAATATCGAATCGGGTTTCCCCGCCACTTCAAACTTCAGATGGCCGAATCAATAATCAGGGCGCAATCGCCAGCACCCGCAGTTCGGCGACATTGCCGTCGTCGTCACCGCGCAGCACGCGCACCGGCAGATAGTGGCGGTCGATCGCGAGCCACACCTCGAAACGTCCGTCCGGATCGTCCACCCGCACGAGGTGGAGGGTACGCAGCGGCCCGAGCGCGCCGTCCAGCATGACCTCGCCGCGCGACTCGAAGGTGTAGGCGCGCAGCTTCTTGCCGTTGAACACGGAATAGCGCACCGGTCCGTCGGGCGGCGCGGTGAGCGCGAGCTGGAACAGCACGCTCAACAGATCCTGCGCGTTCACGGCGCCGTCGAGATGCCGCGGTGCGCCACGCACCGGCTCGAGGGTGAGACGCGCGGCGGCGTGATCGAAACGCGCGCTGCTGCGCCGCTCGCCGCGCTGGTCCCAGAATTCCTCCGGCTGCAGGCCCGTGGGCGTCACATGGCCCTGGCTCATCTGCACCAGCCGGCCGCGGTAGAACATCCCGGCGAGCCCCGTGGCCGACGCCACGCTGGTGAGCGTGTAGCGCTCGCCGTCGTTCACCCACACCAGGGTCTGTTCGCCACTGGCGAAGCCGTAGTGCACACTGAAGCGCATGTCAATGCGCGGCGGCAGGGGATTGAGCGGCGGCGGCGCGTCCACGACGGGGGGCGGCGGTTCTGCCGCCGGGGCGTCGGGCGCGATCGGCGCCTCATCCACCACCGTTTCGGCGGCGTCAGTTTCCGGTGCCGGCTCGGCAGCGGGTTCGGGATCCGCAAGCGCGACGGGCTCGCGCGAGGGCGCGGCGTGTGGAACAGGCCCCACCGGCCCTGGCAAGGGTGCAGGTTTCGGCCGTGCCTGAGGCCTGGGCGCAGGCGGCGCGACGGGGGGCGCACGTTCGACCAGGCGTGCCTCGATGGGCGGCGTCTCGGCGG
>MKWN01000061.1:0-30030 GCA_001899775.1 Thiobacillus sp. 65-29 | reverse complement strand
AGCCCGCCGAGGAGCGCCGCGTGCAGCAGCACGGACGCGACCAGCGCCAGCCACCCCGCACGCCTGCCGCGCTGCATGCGCCTCAGCCGCCGATGCTGGCGCGCACCAGATGCTGCTCGACGGTGACGCCGTCCTCGACCACCCGCACGCGCACCGGCAGATTGCCGCGCGCCGGCGCGACCCACACGGTGACGGACTTCTGCCCGGCCACCTCGGCGACGCGCTCATAGCGGCGCGTCGCCAGCGCGCCAAGCGGCGTCTCGAGGGTGCCGCCGTCGGCGCTGGCATAGTGGTAGTCGTTGAGGTCGCGTCCGCTCACCACCTGCAGCCGGTAGTCGGCGGGCAGTTCTGGCAGGAACATGAACTGGTAGAGCTGCGACAGTTGATCCTGCGCGCCCGGCGCAAGACCGTCTGCCGCGCGGGTTTCGCCCTTGTAGGTCCAGGCGATGCGCTGCTCCCCCCAGTCGAGGCGCGCGGTCGCAAGCTTGTCCGGCGCATCGCTGCGCGCGTGGCTGAATGCATCCGGCCGCAGGCCCTGCGCGGTGACGCTGCCGCGGCTTTCGAGGCGGATCGTGCCGGGCCACAGGCGCGCCAGCGCGCCGCGCACGCGCGAGGTGCTCACCAGCGTGTAACGGGTGCCGTTGCGTACGAAGCTGTCGCTCACCTCGCCGAGCTTCAGACCATTGCGGGTGAGGTCGTAGACGAGTTCCATGCGCTGCGGCGGCCCGGCATGCGCCGCCGTCACCAGCAGGGCCATCGCCAGCAGAAGCATCCTCAGCATATTCACCCTCCGTTTGCCAATACGGACTGTGACGTCGGATCGCCCTTCAAGTTTACCCGGCCATGATTGTTTACCAGCCGACCCTCGGCAAACCAGCGAATCGCCAGGGGATAGATGCGGTGTTCCTGCGCCAGCACGCGCGCGGCCAGCGTGTCGGGGGTGTCGTCGGCGCGCACCGGCACCGCGGCCTGGATGATGATGGGACCGTGATCGAGTTTGTCGGTGACGAAGTGCACGGTGCAGCCGTGTACCTTGACGCCTTCTGCGAGCGCGCGCGTGTGCGTGTCGAGGCCGGGGAACATCGGCAGCAGCGAGGGGTGGATGTTGAGCAGGCGACCTTCGAAGCGCGCGATGAAGGCCGGGCTCAGGATGCGCATGTAGCCGGCAAGCACGACGAGATCCGGGTGGAAGCGCTCGATTTCCCCGGCGAGTTGCGTATCGAAAGTGGCGCGGTCGGGGCTGCTCGTATGATCGAGCGCGATCGCCGGGATGCCGCGCGCGCGCGCGTAGTCGAGCCCCGCCGCCTGCGGGCGGTTGCTCACCACGGCGGCAATCTCGATTGGCAGCCCTGCTTCGACGATGGCGCGCAGGTTGCTGCCGCGCCCGGAAATCAGGACGACGACCCGGCAGGTCATGCGTAGATCACTTGCTCCGCGCCGGCGGGGCGGGCGACGATTTCGCCGATGCGCCACACCGTCTCGCCGGCGGCTTCGAGCTGCGCCTCGGCCGCCGCGGCGTCGGCCGCGGACACCACCACGCACAGGCCGATGCCGCAATTGAAGGTGCGCAGCATCTCGCCCGGCTCGACGTTGCCCGCCTGTTGCAGCCAGTCGAACAGCGGCGGGCGCGTCCAGCTTTGCAGGTCGATGCGCGCGGCGACGCCATCGGGCAGGCAGCGCGGCAGGTTGCCGGTGATGCCGCCGCCGGTGATGTGCGCCATGCCCTTGACGGGGAGCTTTTCCATCAGCGCGAGCAGCGGCTTCACATAGATGCGGGTCGGCGCCATCACGGCGTCGGCAAAGGGACGGCCATGAAAATCCGCATCGAGGTCAATGCCGGACACCTCAATCAACTTGCGCACGAGCGAATAACCGTTGGAGTGCGCGCCGGACGAGGCGAGGCCGAGTACGACGTCGCCGGGGACGATGTTTGCGCCGCTGATGATCCTGCTTTTTTCCACCACGCCGACCGCGAAGCCGGCGAGGTCGTATTCGCCGTCGGCATACATGCCCGGCATTTCCGCGGTTTCTCCGCCGATCAGCGCGCAGCCGGCCACTTCGCAGCCTTTGGCGATGCCGGCGATGACGGCTTCGGCGGTATCCAGCGAGAGCTTGCCGGTGGCGAAGTAGTCGAGGAAGAAGATCGGCTCGGCGCCGGAAACGAGAATATCGTTCACGCTCATGGCGACGAGGTCGATGCCGATGGTGTCGTGACGGTCGAGGGTGAACGCCAGCTTCAGCTTGGTGCCGACGCCGTCGGTGCCGGACACCAGCACCGGTTCCTGGTATTTTTTGGCAATCTCGATCAGCGCGCCGAAGCCGCCGATGCCGGTGAGCACTTCGGGGCGCAGGGTGCGCCGGGCATGCGGCTTGATGCGTTCGACCAGCGCATCACCGGCGTCGATATCGACTCCGGCATCTTTGTAGGAAATGGAAGACACGCCCCGCTCCGGATGCAAAAGTGCGCTATTTTAGCGCCTATGTCCGCGACCCGCCCACTCAACGTCCCCTGGTTCGCACTGGCCCTGCTGCTGCTCGCGGGCTGGCTGCTTTACCTGCTGGGGCCTATCCTCACGCCCTTTCTCACCGGCGCGCTGCTCGCCTACATCTTCGATCCGCTGGTCGACCGCATGCAGGCGCGCGGCATGTCACGCACCACCGGTACCGTGCTGGTCATCGTGGTTGCGGGACTCGCGGTGTTCGCCCTGCTGCTGGTGGCATTGCCGCTGTTCCAGGGGCAGATCGCCGAGCTGTCGCAGCGCGTGCCGGCCGCGCTCGATCTCGTGCAGTCGCGTTTCCTGCCGTGGCTGGCGGCGACCTTCGGCATCGACGTCACGTTTAACCTGGCCGCGGTGAAGATTTGGCTCACCGAGAAGGCCGCGCAACGCGGCGCCGACTGGCTGCCGACGCTGCAAACCGGCGCGCTCGCCGTCGTCGGCGTGCTCGCCAACCTGCTGCTGATTCCGGTGGTGATGTTCTATCTGCTGAAGGACTGGGATGTGATGATCGCGCGCGTCGCCAGGCTGACGCCGCGCGCCTGGATGGACACGGTGACGCGCATCGCTCAGGCGATGGACGCGGTGGTCGGCGAATTCCTGCGCGGCCAGATGGCGGTGATGGCGACGCTGTCGCTGTATTACATCGTCGCGCTGTGGGCGGCGGGGCTGGATTACGCCCTGCCCATCGGCCTGCTCACCGGGGTGCTGTCCTTCGTGCCCTTTCTCGGCTTCGGCCTGGGCATGATCCTCGCCCTGCTGGTGGCGCTGCTGCAATTCGGCGACTGGATCGGCGTCACCTGGGTCGCCGGCATCTATCTTGCCGGCCAGTTGCTGGAAAGTTACGTCATCACCCCGCGCCTGGTCGGCGAGCGCGTCGGCCTGCACCCGGTGGCGGTGATTTTCGCGCTGGCCGCATTCGGCCAGTTGTTCGGCTTTGTCGGCGTGCTGCTGGCCGTGCCGCTGGCGGCGGTGCTGCTGGTTGCGCTGCGCGAACTCCAGGCGGCCTACGAGGCGAGTGCCTTCTACCGCGGCCGCTATAATGACAGGCCTGCCCAATCCGCCGTCCCGCCCATGAGCACCCCGCTTTTCGAATCGAGCATCGTCTCCCTGCCGCGCGTGCATCGCGGCAAGGTGCGCGACATCTACGCCGTCGGCGACGACAAGCTGCTGATCGTCACCACCGACCGTCTGTCCGCCTTCGACGTCGTCATGCCGACCCCCATCCCCGGCAAGGGCGAGGTGCTGACCCAAGTCTCGGCGTTCTGGTTCGACAGGCTGAAGGCCATCGTGCCGAGCCAGGCGCTCGACATCGCCCCCGAATCGGTGGTCGCGGAAAACGAGCGCGACCAGGTCGCCGGGCGCGCGATCGTGGTGAAGAAACTGAAGGCCCTGCCGGTCGAGGCGATCGTGCGCGGTTATCTGGTCGGTTCGGGGTGGAAGGAATACCAGGCCAGTCAGTCGGTGTGCGGCATCGCCCTGCCAGCCGGCTTGCAGCAGGCCGGTCGCCTGCCGGAACCGATTTTCACCCCCTCGACCAAGGCGGCACTCGGCGCGCACGACGAGAACATCAGCTTCGACGCGATGGCCGGCCTGATCGGCACCGAGCTCGCGACGCAGGTACGCGACGTCAGCCTTGCGCTCTACAAGGCCGCAGCAGAGTATGCGCTCACTCGTGGTATTATCATCGCGGATACCAAGTTCGAGTTCGGGCTCGACGCCGCGGGCCGGCTGGTATGGATCGACGAGGCGCTGACGCCGGATTCCTCGCGCTTCTGGCCGGCCGACCAATACAGTGCGGGCAGCAACCCGCCGAGCTTCGACAAGCAGTTCGTGCGCGACTGGCTGGAGACCAGTGGCTGGAACAAGCAGCCACCCGGCCCGGTGCTGCCGCCGGACATCGTCGCCCGGACCAGCGAAAAATACCAGGAAGCGATGGCCCGGCTGCTGGGATAATGTTTTCCGTCCGGCTGCCGCCGCGCTAAAGTTGAATGCAGGCGGGTCGATATTTCAGGGAAACCCCGCTTTTTCAACCCGAAAGGTGAAAACCGTGCCCGCCGAGCCGTTGCGCATCGTTGTCCCCGCCTCGCCGCCGGCGCCAAGCCGCAGTCCACGCGCGCGCGGTGGCGCGCGCGTGGTCATTCTCGACGACCGTGCCACGGCGCGCAGCCTGCTCGAGGGCCTGGCGCGCTCGCTCGAACCCGGCGTCGTGGTGGAAAGCTTCGGTGATCCCTACACGGCGCTGGAGCAGATGCAGCGCGCCACGCCGGATCTCATCATCACCGACTACCGCATGCCGGGCATGGACGGCATCGAGTTCACCCGCCGCGTGCGCGCCGAACGCGCGCTGGCCGACGTGCCCATCATCATCGTCACCGTGGTGGAGGACCGCCAGATCCGCTACCAGGCGCTGGAGAACGGCGCCACCGACTTCCTCACCCGTCCGATCGATCCGCAGGAATGCCGCGCCCGCTGCATCAACCTGCTGGCGTTGCGGCGCAACCAGAAAATGGTCGCCGACCGCGCGCAGTGGCTCGAAGACCAGGTGATGCTGGCGACGCGCGAAGTGCGCATGCGCGAGCGCGAAACTCTGCTGAAACTCGCCAAGGCGGGCGAATACCGCGACGAGGACACCGGCAACCACATCCTGCGCATGGCGAAATACGCGCGGCTGATCGCCGAGGAACTGAAGCTCACCGCGATGGAATGCGACGAGATCGAAGCCGCCGCGCCGATGCACGACATCGGCAAGATCGGCATTCCCGACCACATCCTGCTCAAACCGGGCCGCCACACGCCGGAAGAACAGAAGATCATGCGCCGGCATCCGCTCATCGGCCACGAGATCCTCGCCGACAGTCCCTCGCGCTACCTGCAGATGGGTGCGGTGATCGCGCTCGGCCACCACGAGCGCTTCGACGGCAGCGGCTACCCGCTCGGCCTTACCGGCGAGGCCATTCCGCTTGCCGCGCGCATCGTCGCGGTGGCCGACGTGTTCGACGCCCTCATGTCGAAGCGTCCCTACAAGGCGGCGTGGACGTTCCAGGATGCACTGGCCTACATCCAGTCCGAACGCGGCGGGCATTTCGACCCGGCCTGCGTGCGCGCCTTCGAATTGCGCATCGACGGCGTCGCCGCGATCATGCGCGAACTGGGCGACCCGGCCTGAGCACTTCGCCGATGGCTGCCCGCCTGCCCCGCCCCGCCTGGCTCGATCGCTTGCACAAGCGCTTGCAGGCGCGGCCGGACACCGAATTCCAGCAGGCGCTGATCCGCTTCGTCATCGTCGTCGGCTTCTACCTGTATTTCGCGCTCAGCCATCTCGAGCACAGCCCGGCCATCGAGGCCCAGGTGCACTGGCTGGGCCTGTCGCTGTCCGGCATCTCGCTGGCACTGCTGCTCGGCTGCATCGTCGACCCGCGCGCCTCGGCACTGCGCCGCGGCATCGGCATGGTGCACGATTTCCTCGTCGCCACCTACATGCTGGCGATCACCCAGGAAACTGGTGCGCCCGTCGTCGCCGTCTATCTGTGGGTGACGCTCGGCAACGGTTTCCGTTACGGCATGCCCTACCTGCTGGTGTCGACGCTCGCCTCGGCGGTGGGCTTCATCGTCGTCTACCAGGTGAACCCCTTCTGGCAGGCCCATACGCCACTGTGGTGGGGCATGTGGCTCACCCTGGTGGTGGTGCCGCTGTATGCGGCGAGCCTGCTGCGCCAACTGCACAGTGCGGTGCGGCGCGAAAAGGAAGCGAGCCAGGCCAAGTCCAGCTTCCTCGCCAACATGAGCCACGAGCTGCGCACACCGCTCAACGGCGTGATCGGCGTCGCCGACCTGCTCGACGAGACGCCGCTCGACAAGGAACAGAAGGAGTACGCGCACATCATCCGCGCCTCCGCCCACACCCTGCTCGAACTCATCGACAAGGTACTCGACATCTCGCGCATCGAAGCCGGCCAGATGCATTCGACCGAGGAGGACTTCGACCTGCACCGCACGGTCAACGGCACGGTGGCGATGATGGAAGCGCAGGCGCGCACAAAGCACCTGGCGCTCGCCGCCCACATCGCGCCGCAGACGCCCTTCCATCTGCACGGCGACGCGCGCCACCTGCGCCAGATCCTTATCAACCTCATCGGCAACGCGATCAAGTTCACCGAACTGGGGCGGGTCGACGTCTACGTGCGTCCGGTCGGTCACGGCCAGCCGCAACGCCTGCGCTTCGAAATCGTCGACACCGGCATCGGCATGGCAGAGGAGGCGCAGGCGCGCATCTTCGACAGCTTCACCCAGGCGGACCCGACCATCACCCGCCGCTTCGGCGGCACCGGGTTGGGTACGACCATCGCCAAGCAACTGGTGGAAAACCTCGGTGGACGGATCGGCGTGCACAGCCGCGTGGGCGAAGGCACCACCTTCTGGTTCGAGCTGCCGTTCGCGCTGCAGGCCGCGCAACCCGACGTCGAGGCGGCACAATTCGATGCACCGATGCGCGTCGCCCTGCTCGCCGGTGGCGAACTCGCGGCGCGGCTGCAAAACGTGATCCGCACCTGGGGCGGCGAGGCGGTGCCGGCCGAGAACGCCACCCGGCTCGCCGCGCAACTCGCGACATGGGCCGGCAGCGGGCAGCCGGCGGGCGCAGTCGTCATCGAACGCACCGCCGTGCCCGGCGATGCCGCCGCCTTCCTGCACCTGCTGCGCGACGATCCGGCGCTCACCGTCCTGCCGGCGATCCTGATCGAATCCGATGCGGGCACCCCGCCCTCGCACGACGCCCAGTTCCTGCGCGAGGGCTACGCCTCGGTGCTGCGCACGCCCATCAATCCGACCCTGCTGTTCAACGCCATCCACGCCGCGGTCAGCCAGGACATGCCGCCCAACGTGGTGTCGCTGGCCGCGCGTTTCCAGGCCCAGTCCGGGCTGGATTCGCGTCTGTCCATCCTCGTCGCGGAAGACAACCCGGTGAACCAGCGCGTGATGCGCGGCCTGCTCGAACATGCGGGGCATGCGATCACCATCGCCCGCGACGGGGAGGAGGCGCTGGCGCTGCTCGAATCCGGCGAGCGTGCGTTCGACCTGGCGATCATCGACATGCACATGCCGCTCCTGTCCGGGCCGGAGGTGGTGCAGCGCTGGCGCTTCATGGAAAGCGGTCGCCTGCCGATCATCATGCTCACCGCTGACGCACGCAACGAAGCGCAGGCGGCGTGCGAGGCGGCCGGGGCGGACGCCTTCCTCACCAAGCCGGTGAACAGCCGCGAGCTCATCGACCTCCTTGCGCGGTTCGCCCGCCAGCAGGCGCCGGCGACGGCCCCGGCGCCGGCGGCGGTCGAGGCGAGCGAACTCGACGAGCGCGTGCTCGACGATCTGGCGCAACTGGGCGGCGCCCCCTTCGTCGAGGACCTGCTCGCCAGCTTCGAGGCCGACAGTGCGCGTGCGCTGCGCGACATCGAGCGTGCCGTCGAGACCCAGGATTACAGCCAGTGGCATCACCAGTTGCACATGTTGAAAGGCGGTGCCAGCGACGTCGGCGCCGCGCGCCTGGCACAGCGCTGCGCCGAGGCGGAGCGCGTCAAGCCGTTCGAGCTGGCAAGCGAGCTGGCGGCCGAGCGCCTGGCACACGTGCGCGAGGCACTGGCGCAGGCGCAGGCCGCGCTGGCGGCCTACCAGGCAACCCGGTTACGCGCCGAGAGCCTCTGAGGTCGGCCCCCCGCTGGCCCCGGCACGACTGGTCTGGCGGCTCACCAGCCGTTCCATCATGCGCAGATCCCTGGCCTCCAGCCGCAGCGCGGCATCGACCCAGATTTCCGTGATGCGCGCCAGTTCCGCGTAGGAGACGGGCTGACTCACCTCGCGCGCGGCACGCAGTGCCAGGATGCCGTTGCGCGACTTCTCCTCGCGCCGGATCGCCTCGTGTACCGCGGCCTCGCCCTCGCCCGGCTCGGCGAGCACGTCCACCACGCCCATGTCATGGAGTTCTTCCGCGAGATACAGCTTGCCGCTGCGAATGATGCGCTCGGCCATGTGATGACCGACGCGGCGGCCGAGGAAGGTCATCGCGCCCATTCCAGGGAACAGGTTGAACAGGATCTCCGGCAGGCCCATTCTCGCGCCACGTTCGGCAACGAGCACATTGGCCGCCAGCGCGCTTTCGAAGCCCCCGCCGAGCGCCTGCCCCTGCACCAGCGCGATGCTGGTCACCCCGGCCAGACCGAGCGCGGTGTGTACCGCATACGAGCAGTCGATGCAGGCCATGGCGTAGTGCAACAGCGCCTCGCGGTCACGTGCGGCGATATGCCGCATGAAGAGGTCGAGATCGCCCCCCAGGCTGAACGTGTCGGGCACGCTCGACGCCAGCACGAAGTATTTCACCGGCACACGTGCCGGATCGGCGTGACTGGCCGTCATGTCCTGTCCCCAGGCCAGCAGTTCGCCGAGCAGCGCCGGTGTGAAGCACGGTCGCGGCAAGGCGTGCATGTAACCCCAGGCGATCTGCGACGGCGCATCGAAATGCGTGGTGAGCTGGGTAAACGGGGACTGCTGCGGTTGCAGCGGGGATTCAACGACCTGAAGATGCGCCATGATTGCCTCCATGTAGACGGGGCGTCCGGCGGCTGCCGGATGCCGTTTGCACAACACGCTGCGCGCGTGGTTGAACCCGGAAACTTCAGCCGGTCGCACCCGGACAGTGGGTGCGGCCGAAGGCAAAAAACATTGTGCTGCAGGGCGCTGGGGAATGCGCGGCCCGGCCGGTATTCCAGGCCAGCGTACGGCATCCCGCAGGAAAACCAAACCAGGAATAACGCTACTTTATGACCGCTTTTCCTGGCAGGCAATCCTCCCGCCTCACTCGGTGCCGACGAGCTGATCCGAGCGGGTGAAGGTCCAGGTACGGGTGATGGAAAGAATATCGGCCTTCTTGCGCATGTCTTCGGGAAAGGCGGCGAACGGCGCCGCGAGTTCGACGATGCGGGTGGCGGCCGCATCGAGGATCTTCGAGCCGGAGGGGCGGTCGACCTCGATCGTCTCGATGCGCCCGTCGGCGTAGATCGACACGGTGAGCTTGAGGCTGCCGTAAATGCCCTGGCGGCGCGCGGCTTCCGGATAGTTGAGGTTGCCGACGCGCTCGACCTTGGCGACCCAGTCCTCGACGTAGCGCGCAAAAGCATATTCACGCACATTGGCACCGACGAAGGCGCGCTTCGGGCGTTTCTGGTATTCATCCCACTGCTGCGAAATGCGCGCCTGCAACTGCGCCATCTCGCGCGCCTGCGCGGTGAGCTGGCTGGTGTCCACACTGACCTGCTCGGCCTGTTGCGGCGTCGGCTGCGGCCGGCTCTTCAGCGCCGCATCCGGCTGCAACTGGCTCAGCAAGGCGCGCGCCTGTTGTTCGAGCTCTGCGACACGGGCCTGCAGCGCGGCGTCGCCCGCGCCGCTTTCGCTGCGCGGGCTGGCCGGCAGCGGACTCTTCGCGCGCCGGTCGTCGTCGGTGTTGCCGCCCCCCGCCAGGCTGACCTGCGCCAGGGCATCGGGGTTGAGCGGCGCCTCGGCGCTGCGCGCATTGACCAGCACCACCTCCATCGGCAGGTTGGTGTCCTCGAACAGGCGCGGATTGATCTGCACGAACTGCGTGGAGAGCACCATGCCATGCACCGCCGCCGACACCAGCAGGGCGAGCGCCATGCGCGTCCCCTGCGGGGACGGCGCGGCGAGCGGGGCGGTGGCGGCAGTGACCATGACGGGGACGGCGGGAAAACGCCTTGATTCTACGGAACCAGGGCGACGCTGTCAGGCGGCGCCACGGTCTCGACGAGTTCGGCGTGGAAATGGATGTCGAGGAGATCGATGCCGGAGATCGCCAGCCGTACCCGCGAGCCCGGTGCGATACCCATCACCGAAGGCGCGCGCGTCACCATCGGCAGCGTGTCGAAGCGCACCAGATCCTCGCGGATGACGCTCGCGGTCACTTCGCGCACATCTTCCTGCAGCAGCCAGCGCAGCATCCAGTAGCGCTCCAGCCGGCGCTGGAAATCATGATAGGCATCATAGGCGAGCTCGAAGTCGCGCAGCGCGGCAAACAGCTGTTCGCTGCGTGGGGGATAGACCGGGGGCTCGCCCTGCACCAGACTGATCAGCTGGCGCTGGTTGATGAGATCGACATAACGGCGCAGCGGCGAGGTCGCCCAGGCGTACTGGGCAACGCCCAGGCCCTGGTGCGGATCGGGCGCGGTGGTCATGCGCGTCTTGCCGTTGGCCTGCGCGCGATAGATCGCGGGCACGCGCCGCTCGGCCAGCCACGCACCCCAGTGGGTGTTGGCGAAGATCATCAGTTCCGACACTACCTTGTCGATCGGGCTGCCGCGCTTGCGCGGCTCGATCTGGATGCGCTCGCCGTCGAGTTTGAAGCTGTAGTCGACGCGGTCCACCGTGTCGGTCTTGCCGCGTCCGGCTTCCAGCGCCGCGGCGAAGGCATGCAGCCATTCCAGTTCGCGGCGCCACGGATAGTCGGGGAACTCCGGGTTGCCCAGCGTCGCGGCGTTGAATTCGGTTTCCAGTGTCGCGTGGCGCAGGTTTTCGGCGATGTGCACCATTTCCACCACGCTTTCGGTGCCGAGCACGCGCAGGTCGGCAGCGACGTCGACGTACAGCGACAGCGCCGGGCAGTCGTGCGTCTCACCCAGCGTGTAGTGGTCGATCAGCGCGTCCGGCAGCATGGTGATCTTTTCGCCGGGATAGTACACGGTGGACAGGCGCTCGCGCGCCACGCGGTCGAGCTCGGAGCCGGGCACGATGCCCAGCGCCGGTGCGGCGATGTGGATGCCGACGCGCACCGTGCCATCGTCGCGCCATTGCACCGACAGCGCGTCGTCGATCTCGGTGGTGTCCTCGTCGTCGACGGAAAACGCCCGTACCGCGCTTTTCGGCAGTTCGGGCGGATCGGCGGGCGCGCCGACCGGGGCGAAGCCGGTGCCGCGCGGGAACCATTCGAGCAGGAAGCTCATGCGATGGAACTCCAGCGTCGACGGAATCGCGCCGCAGCGCTCGATCAGCCGCAGCGGCGACAGGCCGGTCGTTGCCGCCGCCTCTTCCAGCGCCTTGTATTCCAGCGTGTTCTTGTCGGGCACGATAAGGATGCGCGGGATCAGCGACGCGTATTCCGGCGGCAGGCGGAAGGCCGCGAGTTCGGCAGCGAGCTGTGCCTGTTTTTCCGCCGCCAGGCGCTTTTTCTCCAGACCGGCCTTGGCCGCCGCGAGGGTCTCGGGCGGCGCCGGACGATAACGGCCCTTGCCCTTCTTGTGGAAATGGATGGGCGAGGCGTGCAGCTTCATGAGCAGCGCCACGGCTTCCGCCGGACGCGGGGCGTGACCGTAATACTCCTGCGCCAGTTCCTCGAAACCGAATTCCACGCTGCCCGCCGCTTCCCACAGGAAATCCGCGTCGAGCTCCGCGCTCAGCGTCTCGGCTTCGCTCATCGCTTCCGTCGCCGCGGGGGCCGCGAAGCGCAGCAGGATGTTCGCCGCCTTGACCTTGCTGCGTTTGCCGCTGGCGCTTTCCACCTGGGCGCTCGCCTCGGTTTCGGACAGAATCGAGCCGGCCTTGAAGTGGCCGTCCTCTTCGAAAATAACGTGCATCAGAAATCCAGGATGGTTTGGAAGTGGCGCTCGAATCCGGAGAAACCGTGGTCGCCGCCTTGCTCAATGATGTGGCGCGCGCCAGCGTAACAGGCGACGGCGTCGCGGTAGTCGAGCACGTCGTCGCCAGTCTGCGCCAGCAGCAGATAGCGTTCCGGACGCGTGATCGCCGGCACGTCGAGCGCGGCAAGCTCGGCCAGATGCGCTTCGGTGAACGTCCATTTTTCGCCGGTGTGCCAGTTGCTCTGCGGGCCAACGGCGTCGCGCAGCAGGCGGTGGGCGTGCACCGCGGGGTTCACCAGCACCGCTTTCCAGCCGTGCTTTTCCGCAAGATGGGTGGCGTAGAAACCGCCCAGTGAACTGCCCACCAAAGTGATCGATGCAGGCCGTTGCGGGACCAGCGCGGCTTCGACTGTGGCGACGGCCTCGCGTGGACTGTTGGGCAGCGCCGGACAGTAGTACTCACCCCCACGCCCCTGCGCCGCCAGGTACTCGCCGAGCTGGCGCGCCTTGCCGGAGGCGGGAGACGAGTTGAAGCCGTGCAGGTAGACGATCATCCGGAAATTTTACCGGTGACTGCGGGATTCCCGAAATCGTGTCACTGGACGGGCATTGTGGGAAACCGCCAGCTGATCTACGATATCGCAGTCCTGTTATCCGCTTTTTGCACGCACCCGATCATGTACGACTGGAACACCAAATACCCGCGCCGTTTCGACCTCGACACGGACGCCGACTATCTCAGGTGGCGCGACGAGAAGCTCGCTGCCTATCCGCGCAGCGTCGGCGAACTCGTCGTCGAGCTCGGCGACATGACCGCGATCACCCCGGCCGAAAAGGCCGCGATCATGGATCGGGTGGAGCGCGCGAACATGTGCGTGGTCACCGCCGGCGCAGCGCCACTGGAGATGGACTCGCTCCTCGCACTCGGCCGCGCGCTCGGCGTGTCGCACACCGACAAGTCGACGCGCCATGGACAGTCCGACGAACTCACCGATTCGGGCATCCTCAACCGCGCCATCCCGTTCTCCACGCGCCACGTCAACTGGCATACCGACGCCACCTATTACGGCTCGCAGCGCACCATCGAGGCGCTGTTCCTGCTGTGCAAGCGGCCGGCGCTGCAAGGTGGCAGTAACAAGGTGCTCGACAACGAGATGCTCTACATCCGTCTGCGCGACCAGGATCCGGGTGCGCTGCGCGTGCTGACGAACAAGGACTGCTTCAACTACCGCGATCCGGCGAGCGGCACCATCCATCCCGAACGCGGCGGCAAGGTGTTCTGGACCAATTCCGACGGCCACCTGTGCCACCGCTTCTCCTTCCGCAAGACCGACATGGCGTGGGCGGACGATGCCGACGTCGCCGCCGCACGCGGCGTGCTGGAAGCAATGATCGCCGCGGAAGGCCCGCACGTCATCGAAGGCCGGCTGGAATCCGGCATGGGCCTGGTGTCGAACAACGTGCTGCATACCCGCGAAAAGCTTGTGGACAGCGACGATCCGGCGCAAAAGCGGCTGCTGTTCCGCGCGCGTTTCTACGATCGCGTGAATCCCGCCTGAGCCACGCGGCGGCGCGCATCCCTTACACGACGACCAGGCGCCCGTCGGCACGCAACACTGCCGCGTGAATCGCCTTGGCCGGATAGAGCGCCGCGAGCAGGTGCCGGTAGCCTTCGAGCTGTGCACGATGACGCGCGGCGAGATCGGCATCGGACAGCGCAAGGCCATCGTCGCCGGTCTTGTAGTCGATCACCCACACCGCGTCCTCGAATTCGACCACCCGGTCGGGCCGCTGCACCTGTCCGTCGGCATCGAGCAGCACCCGCTCGCTGTGCGCACGCAGGTAGCACGCCGGGTCGAAAAAACGCGCCAATTCATTGCGAGCCAGCAGCGCGCGCGCTGCGCCTTCGAGTTCTGCACGTTCCTCTTCCAGTTTCAGCCGCGTGGCGAGCGCGGTGAGATCGCGCGGCGCCCCCGGCGGCGCGAAACGCTCCAGACAGGCATGGAAGAATTCGCCGCGTGCCGCGGCGGCGTTGCGCACCACCGGCGCGACACGCTCGCCCACGGGTGGCGCGATGATGGCGGCCGGCGTTACGGCCGCCGCCGCTTCCACGGGTGGCGCATGCGGCAGCGCGGCGGGGCCGGGATTCCCCTGCCAGGCGGCTTCGACCCGCTTCAGCCACGCATTGTGCGCGGCGTCACCGCTGACGATCAGCCCCTGTTTGGCGCGAGTCAGCGCAACGTAGAGCAGGTTGTCGGTTTCGCGCTGCGCCAGGGCGTCTTCCTCGGCGAACCAGGCGGCGCGGCTCTCGCCGCAGGCTTCGCGGCTGCCATAGAGGGAAAAATGCACCGGTCGCGGCGCCTGCGGGGGCCACGGTGCCAGCACCGCGTAGCTGTCGCCGCGCGGGTGGTCGCTGCCGCCGAGCAGCCAGACGATCGGCGCCTCCAGCCCCTTGGCGCCGTGGATCGTCAGCAGCCGCACCGCGTTTTCGCCGTCGGCCGCCAACCCCTCGTCGGGCGCTTCGTCGGCATCCTCGGTGAGTGACGCCAGCTCGCGGATGAAACCCGCCAGCGTCGGATAGCGCCCGGCGTCCTGCGTCAGCGCGAGCTGCACGAAGGCGCGCAGGTTCGCCGCGACCTGCGGCCGCATCGCCGCGGGCACGGCGGCGGCGTAACGCGCTTCAATATCGCCCTCGCAATAGATGCGGTCGAGCAGGTCGTGCACCGGCAGCGTGCCGCTCGCCGCCCGCCAGCCGTGCAGCAGGCGGGCGGCGCGCGCAAGCGCTGGCGGGCAATCGGCCTGCGCGGCGAGTGCGTTCAGGCGTTCCCAGCCGCGCGGGCCACCGTCCGGCCGGGACGCGAACACCCGCAGCAGATCGTCGTCGCCGCAGCCAAACAGCGGGCTTTTCAGCGTATGCGCGAGCTTCAGTTCGGCATGCGGCAGCAGCAGGGTTTCCAGCAGCGCGACGATGTCCCGTGCTTCGAGCGCATGCAGCAGGCCGCCGCGCCGCGAGGTGATAAAGGGGATGCCGGCACGCTCCAGTTCGCGCTCGTAGCGATAGAGATGCGTGCGCGCCCTGACCAGCACCATCACGTCGCCCGGACGGGCGGCACGCAGCGCGCCCGTAGCGCGGTCCACCACCCCCCAGCGTCCCAGCACCTCGTCGCGCAGCACGCGGGCGAGGACGCGCGCTTCCTCGTCGACCGCGCGGTCGTCGGCGTCCGCCCGCGACGTGGTGAGCGGGTTGCGCAACGCGCCGGCCGGCACCGGCGCGATTTTGTCCACGGTGATCGGCAGGCAGCGCACCGCACCCGGCCGCGCAGCGTTGGCCGGTGCGTGGGTGTGCGGCGCAAAGCCCTCCAGCGCCGCGAACACCGGGTTGATCGCCTGCACCACCGCAGGCGCCAGACGGCGTGTCATGTCGGTGGCGAAGCGGGCGGCAGCGAAATGTGTCTGCAGGAATTCCGCGGCGGCGGCGAACACCCGCGCCTCGCCACGACGGAAGCGGTAGATCGCCTGCTTGGGATCGCCCACCATGAACACCGTCATGTCGCTCCCGCCGCCGCGCGCTTCGAGGAGCCAGTTCGACAGCGCCTGCCATTGCAGGGGGTTGGTATCCTGGAATTCGTCGAGCAACAGATGCCTGTAGCGCGCGTCCAGCTTCAGCGCCAGGCCGGGCGCGTGCTCCTCGCTGGCGAGCAGCCGGCAGGCCAGCCACTCCGCGTCGGCGAAATCGACCACGCCCTGCTGTGCTTTCGCATCCTGATACGCCATCAGCAGCGCATGGCCCAGCAGCAGGCCGTGACGGTTGAGCGCCCAGATGCGGCGGTCGGTTTCGATCGCCGCGACGCGCTCCAATGCGGCTTCCAGCGTCTCGTAGTCGGCGAGGAAACGCTCCGCGGCGGCGCCCATGGCCTTGAGCGTCGGCGCGTTGGCCTTCTTCGCGCGCCGCCCGCCATCCTTCTTCAGGATCAGTCCGCGCAGCGTTTCGAAATCCGCGGCTGCCAGCGCATCCAGAATGGACGTGCCGGTCCTGCGCTCGGCGTCGCTCCCCGCCTGCAGTGCCTGCCCCACCCGCCGCACCCGCGCCGTCATCGACGCGTCGGCAAGGAACGCCGCAGCCGGATCGGTCTCCAGATCGGCATGCAAGCCGGCGCGCAACTGTGTAAGCGCAAAATCGACCGGGTCTGCCTGATCCCGCGTGTACGCCCACCACTCGGCACGCGCCGCGACGAAATGCGCCAGCAGCGCGCGCAGCCGGTGTTCGCCCAGGTCAGCGAGCAGGGCCACCAGCGCCGCACCCTCCACCGACGCACCGTCCGCTGCCCATTTCGCCAGCATCCGCTCGCACACCTCGCGCCGCAATTGCTGCTCGCGCTCCAGCAGCGGCGCGCCCCACGGCACCCCCGCCTCCAGCGGCGCGCGTTTCAGGAGATCGAGAAACCAGCCGTGAAACGTCGTCACCGTCGGCCCCGGCTGCGCTGTCAGCACCGTTTCCATGAGCCCCCGCGCGCGCGGCAGCAAGGCGTCGATCTCGTCCTCAGGCACCGCGCGCTCGCGCAGGAAACTGCGCACCGTCGCGTCGTCCGCCAGCGCCAGCACCCGCAGCCACTCGTGCAGCCGGTCGGTCATCTCCTGCGCCGCCTTGCGCGTGAACGTGATCGCCAGCAACTCCGACGGCGCCGCCCCCGCCAGCAGCAGGCGCAGCATGCGCGACACCAGGAGCCAGGTCTTGCCGCTGCCGGCGCAGGCTTCCACCACCGCCGAGCGCGTGGGGGAGAGGGCGATAGCGGGGTCGAGGGGCCGACTCACGTTTCCATGCGCAACACATTGCGCGCAATGGTGTAGCAGTGCAGGCTGGTTGGAATGAACTCGATGCGAACGCCGTTTGCTTCACCCATGCCAGAGGCAGCCAGCGTGGTGACGACCGGTGGGCGCGCCAGCGCATTTTCGGCGGCCAGCGTGCGGATGCCGCGCAGCAGGCTCCAGTCCTCGAAGCACGCGTCGCTCCATTTTATTTCCACCGCGAAGCGCGGCTTCTGGGTGCGTGGGTCGAGCGACACCAGATCGACTTCCAGATCGCTGCGCCCCTGCTTCCAGCGTGCGTAGTGCAACGACTCGATGGTCCGGGTGCTATGCAGCCACTGGCCGAACACCGCCGTTTCCGCGAGCGACCCGATAGCGTCGTCGTGCGCATCGACATACCCGAACAGCGCGGCGCGTATCGAGGGGTTGGTAAGATACACCTTGAAGGTGCGGGCACGCTTCATCCGCCGGGCGTTGTCATCCAGGCGGTGCATGCGCCTGATGAGGAAAGAAGCTTCCAGGTATTCCAGATAATCCATCAGCCGAGCGCGGCCGATGCCTGTATCCCGCGACAGGTTTTCCGGACTGACCTCGGCGCCCGTGTTGTAGGCCAGCACGTTGAAGAAACGGTTCAGTTCCTGCGTATCGCTGATGCCATACAGACTCGGCAAGTCCTTCAGGAGCACCTTCTCGACAATGTCCTCGCGCAGAAAGCGCGACGGATTCGCCCGCACTGCGGGATTCATCACCGCCTCGGGAAAACCGCCGAAGTTTAGATAATGGATAAATTCCCGGTTCAGTTCCTCGATCGACGTGGCGCGATACTGGGGCAATACGCCGTCGCCCGGCGACTCGATGATCAGCGCGTCCTCGCGTCCGGCGAATTGCAGGTATTCGGCGAACGTCAGCGGCGGCAGCATGAAATCGGTAAACCGACCCGCGCCCGACTCACGGCTTTTCATCCGCAAGGCCGCCGCCGCCGAACCGCTCGCCACAAAACGAATCTGACGGAACGTGTCCACCAACGATTTCAGATGGACTTCCCAGTCCTTCACATACTGGATCTCGTCGAAAAACACCCACAGACGGCGCGCCGGATCGTGCCTGTGCAGATCGATGAACGTGCGCACCAGGCTTTCCAGCGAGCGTCCGGAATACAACGGCGTATCCAGCGACAGCTGCAGGATGTCGATCCCCGCCACCCCCCTGTCACCCAGGCCCTCGTCCAGCAACGCCTGCACCGCCTGCGCCAGCATCACCGTCTTGCCCACCCGGCGCGGCCCGATCAGCACCACTGCACGGTGAACCGCCACCTCCCGCACCAGGCGCATGAACGGCCCGAAATAAGCGCGTCGCGGCCAGCCTCGCTGCTCGGTGTCGATCCCCGCCCCCGCCACCCACCACGGGTTTTCCAGCGCCATGCGCTTTTGCACCTCGCGCAGGGGGATTTCGAAGGGTTTGCGAATAGCCATTTATTGAGGTGCCTAGTTTGTCGAATTAGCGTTCGTAAAAAATTACTAATAAAACATTAACAGCTTATTGTTTATCGATCAATCGGTTATCGCACCCGGGTTCGCTCCACATCCCCTTCCTGCACACCCCGCGCACTTCGCAATGCGCGCACACGCTGTCGATGCCCGACGCCGGCAGGGCCGCGCCGGCGGCGATGGCTTCGAGCAGTTCCGGCAGGCGGCGGGCAATGGCGTCGACGTCGGTCTCGCCATCGAGTTCGAGCGGGACGACGGGGGCTTCGTTGATCGGCAGGTAGGCGGCGGCGGCCTCGGCGAGCCAGGCGTAGAAGGGCAGCTGGACGGCTTCGGTGGGGTCCTTGAGTTTTTTCCGGAGCCCTTGCGTGGCGCTGGTCTTGTAGTCGATGACGGCGCGCGCGTCGCCGCCGCTTGGATCAATGCGGTGGTCGACGCGGTCGATGCGGCCATAGAGGGTGATTTCGCCGAGGCCGGGTACGCGGGACGGCAGCTCGAACGCGGCTTCACCGGACTGGTAGTGCCAGCCCTGCGCCATGCGGTCGAGCCAGACGTCGATGTAGGCGGGCTGGATCTGCGCCCATTTGCTGCGCCAGGCGGCGGCGGTCCAGGCGGGCAGCTTGGCGAATTCGGCGTCGGAGATTTCCTGCAGCCGGGTCAGCGCGGAGGCGCGTTCAGGCGATGGGGCGCTGTCGTGGAAGGTCTTGAGGATGCGGTGCAGCGCGTTGCCATAATCGCTCTTGTCGAGTGCCTCGTCGGCCTCGTCGAGTTCCCGGATATCGAGCACGTGCCTGACGAAGAAGCGGTACGGGCAGTCGAGCAGGGTCTGGTACGCGGTGGGGGAATAGCGCCGCGGCAGGTGGGCCGCCGCCACGGCCGGCGCAGGCTGTTCGCTGGCGCAAAGCGGCGGGCTGGGCCGGGCGGGCGGCTCGCCGCCGGCCTGTTCCGGCAGGGCCGTGCCCCACGCGGCCCGATGCAAGGCCTGCAAGCGCAACACCAGCGGCGAGGCGGGATTGGGGGCGTCGCCGCACCACGCCTGCCAGCTCAGGAGCGCGGGCCCCTGCGCCAGCAGCGCGATCAGCTCGCGGGTGAGCGCCTCGCCGTCCTCCGCGGCCGTAGGCAGGCCGAGCCGGGCGCGGGTGGCCTGGCTGAACAGGCCGGGCGCGGGCGGCGCCGGCAGATGGCGCGCATCGGCGCCGATCACCGCCACCGCATCGAACAAGCGGCCGCGTGCGGCGGGCAGCGAGGTGAGCACGACGGGGCTGGCGACGCCGGCGTCGACGAAACTGGACGCTTCGAGCGCCAGATTGAGCCAGCGCCGCCATTCGCCGAAGCTATAGGTTTCGCCGTCGTCGACGAGGTCGTGGCGCAGGGTTTCGAGGGCTTCGAGCAGGTTGGCACCAGCGGCATCGGCCTGAAGCAGGGCGAGGGCATCGAGCCGGGCAAGGCTGTCGACGAGGCGCGCGAGCCAGGTCGCCAGCGGCGCACGGCGTTGTTCGAAGCCCTGGCGTGCATCGAACAGGCGGGCCAGCCACGCCGGCAAGGCGCCGAACTCCGCATGCGCCAGCCGCTGCATGTCGGCCATGCCCTGCGCAACGCCCTGCCGGCGCAGCGCGAGTTCGAACTGCAGCACCGGGTCCTGGCGCGCGGCGAGCTCGCCCAGCAGGAAAGGCGATTTCAGCAGGTCGAGCAGTTCGACGTGCGGAAAGTCGCTGGCCACGCATTCCAGCCAGCGGTCGATGACCGCGGCGGCGGCGGTGGTCGACAGCGTCCAGCCGGTTTCGTCGGCCACCAGCACGTCCATGCGTTCGAGCAGCGCGCGCACCCGGCGCGCGGTTTCGCGATCGAGGGCGATCAGGGCAAGGTCGCGCCGGCCGGCGTGCAACTGCGCCGCCACCCAGGTGGCGACGCTGCGCGCTTCGGCTTCGAGGTGCGCAGCCGGGCCGAGCGTGATGCGCGCGTGCAGGGGCGAGGCCGGGATCGCGCGCGCCAGCAGGGTGGCGCGGTCGCGCAGGGGTGGATCGGTACATTGCCAGGCCTGGTGCAGAACGAAGCGCACGGGGTCGCCGGGCGCGATGGCCGGCTCGAACAGTTCGAGCGGGACGCGTTCGCCGCAGCGCTCGAGAAACCGCTGTTCGACGGCGGTGAGAATGCCCGGTGCATAGCCGTAAATCGCCTCGGGCCAGACGTTCGCCGGTCCGGTCGCGGAAGCAGGCGGCGGCACGGCGCCAATCCCGTCGAGTAGCCGATCGAGCGCACGCGCGTAGCGCGCCGCGGGATCGTGGCCGTCGCCGTTCATCGTCTGCCACACGGCCTCGATCAGCGCGGTTTCACGGTCGAGGCAAGCAGCGTGCAAGGCGCGCAGTTGCGATCCGATCTCGCCGCCCAGCCGCGCCGCGGACAGCTCGTCGGCCAGTTGCAGCAGTTCGCCAGCGAGTGCCCAGCGGTCGACGTCGCCCAGCCAGTCGACGCGCCGCAACACGCCGTGCAGGCGCGCCAGCCGCCGCGCCTGCGGCTCGGCGCGAGCGTCGGCCACGCTTTCGGCCCAGGCTTTCAGCGGCGTGATGTGGGGCGGAACCAGCGCGACACGGCCGGCTTCGCGCGCCAGGCTGCGCGCGAAATCCTGCCCGGCGCGCTGATTGGGGACGAGGACGACGATGCCGGACAGGTCCGGCAGACGGTCGGCGTGACGTTCGAGCAGGCGGCGCGCGACGGCCTGTGGCAGCGACGCGCCGGCGAGCGGTATCAGCGTTCCAGGTATTGGCGTTTGTCCTTCACCTTGGCCCATTCGTCGGCGTCCGCCAACGGATCCTTCTTCTCGACGATCACTTTCCACTGCCTGGCCAGTTCGGCATTGAGCGCGATGTAGGCGCGCTGGTCGTCCGGCACGTCATCCTCCGCGTAGATGGCCTCGACCGGGCACTCGGCGACGCACAGGGTGCAGTCGATGCACTCCTCCGGATCGATGACGAGGAAGTTCGCGCCTTCGTGGAAACAGTCGACCGGACAGACGTCGACACAGTCGGTATATTTGCACTTGATGCAGGCTTCGGTGACAACGTAGGTCATTTGCGCGTATCCTTTTCCGTTACAAGGGGACGCCCCGGGGGTTGCTTGCAAGGGGCGGTTTTGATGTAGCATATCGGCACAAAACCGAATTTTCCAGCCTTACCGTCTTCCATCCGATCCCCCCGGGCGCGAACGCCCCACCGCATCTCACACTAGGAGCTTCCCGATGAGCGAGCATGTTCATTACATATCCGACGATTCCTTCGAGCAGGAAGTCCTGCAGGCCGGGCTGCCGGTACTGGTGGATTACTGGGCGGACTGGTGCGGCCCCTGCAAGATGATCTCGCCGATTCTCGACGAAGTGGCCAAGGAATACGCCGGCAAGCTCAAGGTCTGCAAGCTCAACATCGACGAGAACCAGGCCACCCCGCCGAAGTTCGGCATCCGCGGCATCCCCACCCTGATGATCTTCAAGAACGGCAACGTCGAAGCCACCAAGGTCGGCGCCCTGTCCAAGTCCCAGCTCACCGCCTTCGTCGACAGCAACATCTGACCCATCGCCCCGCTGCCCGGGCGGCTTCTGTCGACAGCCCTCTGCTGGCGACGCCGTCCGGCTCCACCCGCATCCCACACCCGGCGCTTTCAAGCGCGCCCACCCAGGTCCATCCCATGCACCTCTCCGAACTCAAGCAAAAACCCATCACCGAGCTTCTCGAACTCGCGGCCAGTGTCGGCCTCGACAACGCCAACCGCTTCCGCAAGCAGGAACTCATCTTCGCCATCCTGAAGACGCTGGCCAAACGCGGCGAGAGCATCTACGGCGACGGCGTGCTGGAGGTGCTGCCGGACGGCTTCGGCTTCCTGCGCTCGCCGGAAACCTCGTATCTCGCCAACACCGACGACATCTACGTGTCGCCGTCGCAGATCCGCCGCTTCAACCTGCACACCGGCGACAAGATCGAAGGCGAGATCCGCACCCCGAAGGACGGCGAGCGCTACTCGGCGATGACCAAGCTCGACAAGATCAACGGCGAGGCGCCCGAGGCGACCAAGAACAAGATCCTGTTCGAGAACCTCACCCCGCTGCATCCGGACAAGCCGTTGAAGCTGGAGCGCGAGATCAAGGCCGAGGAGAACATCACCAGCCGCGTCATCGACATCGTCGCGCCGATCGGCAAGGGCCAGCGCGGCCTCCTGGTGGCGCCGCCGAAATCCGGCAAGACGGTGATGCTGCAGCACATCGCCCACGCCATCACCTCCAACCACCCCGACGTCGTGCTGTTCGTGCTGCTGATCGACGAGCGCCCGGAGGAAGTGACCGAGATGAGCCGCACCGTGCGCGGCGAAGTCGTCGCCTCCACCTTCGACGAACCCGCCAGCCGCCACGTGCAGGTCGCGGAAATGGTCATCGAACGCGCCAAGCGCCTGGTCGAGCACAAGAAGGACGTGGTCATCCTGCTCGACTCCATCACCCGCCTCGCACGCGCCTACAACACCGTGCAGCCGGCCTCCGGCAAGGTGCTCACCGGCGGCGTCGACGCCAACGCCCTACAGAAGCCCAAGCGCTTCTTCGGTGCCGCGCGCAACATCGAGGAAGGCGGCAGCCTCACCATCATCGCCACCGCGCTGATCGACACCGGCAGCCGCATGGACGACGTCATCTACGAGGAATTCAAGGGCACCGGCAACCTGGAAATCCATCTCGACCGCAAGATGGCCGAGAAGCGCCAGTATCCCGCGATCAACGTCAACCGCTCCGGCACCCGCCGCGAGGAACTGCTGATGCCGCACGACATCCTGCAGAAGGTGTGGGTGCTCAGGAAGCTGCTGTATCCGATGGACGACATGGAGGCGATGGAGTTTTTATTGGACAAGATCCGCGCCACCAAGAATAATGCCGAGTTCTTCGACTCCATGCGCCGCGGCTGAGCGTCAGCAAGGAATCGCCTCCCTGTCGCGCCCGCTACGGGGTCGCACGTGCCGAGGCTCCGCCCTGCGCGGGCGCACACTCCGGCGATGGAATTTCTTCTCGACAAGATCCGCGCCACCAAGAACAACGCCGAGTTCTTCGACTCCATGCGCCGCGGCTGAGTGTCAGCCATGGCGATTCGTCGCCCTGAAGCATGAAACGGCGAGGGGCCCTAAACGTTTTCATCTCCCCACCCCTGATGAACCAGGATTGTCCATCAGGCGGCAGGAGACCTGCTTGCGCGGTGCCAAGCCTGTTTGCACTGCAAGCGGTACTCCACAAGGGGGGGGCTGTAGGAGGGTCGCCCTCGGCCCAATGCCGTAAAGGTTCCACCACCCGAAAATCGCGGCGCGCACCCGGAGGGCAAAAAGGCGCCGGTGCGTGGTTGTTGCCAATTCATTGGCATGACAACCACGGCCTGCCCCTTGCGGGTGCGCCTGCCTGCACTGCATGGGCATTTGACAGGCCGTTCGGGCTGATGGGTCACGTGTCGAGATGCGAATGGATTTTTGGGTTCATGTGACGTCCGCAAGGGAATGGGGCGGTCAACTGCGGTTTCCAGAATACACTTGCCAACTTCGCCGGTTTTGAATATAAATAAGGCAATGTTGGCAACGGAGCGCGGCCATGACACCTTCCACCGCAGTGAAACCTCGCGCCGCAGATGCGGCTGGTCCCGGGCTCACCCTGGACGTCAGTCTGCCCAAAGACATGGATCCCGGGGTTGCCGAATCGATTCGCCCCAGAATCGAGCGGGCCCTTCAGCTTCTGGTGCTGGCCGAGCAGCCTGCGGTGATCGAGGACGCGGATCGTATTGCCGAACTGCTGAGCGGGAAGATCGAGCCCAGCACCGGGCTGGTTGAAGCCCGGCTCGCGCGTCTGAAGACGATCCGCGCGATCCTCGAAGATGGCGAATGGCTCACGGCCGAGGAGCTGAATGCCTTGCAGCCCAACCCGCCAGCCCAGAAGTCCCAGCCGGCAAGCGACTGGAAGCGCCGGGGCCGTGTTTTCTCCGTGAGCCATGGGGGGCGTGACTACTATCCACGTTACGGGTTCGACGAGGCTTTCCAGCCCCTTCCCGTCATCCGGGATGTCCTCAAGGCGTTTGGCGAGATGGCGGACACATGGAAAATCGCAGCCTGGTTCCAGTTCCCGAACGGCTGGATCAGCAAGCCCGGTACCGGCGGCGAGGAGCCGGTCGCGCCCAAGGATGCTCTCGACCAGCGTGAAGCGCTGCTCCGCGCTGTGGCCGCGCGACAAGGCAGCTACATGGCATGACCTGCGGCCTGCCCACCCCCGGGGCTGCGGAGAAGTTCACCGAGGTCAGCCTCGATACCGCCGACGTCGGCGTGTGGTATCACGTGTACTCGACGAAGCACCATGCCCTCACGGCGGAATCCTTCTCGGCAGGATGGGGCAACACGCGGTTTGCGCCCATCCAGCAGGCGGACGGGACGCCGGTTCACACCTATTACGCGGCGAGCACGGCAGAAGGCGCCTACATGGAGTCGGTGCTGCACGACATCCCGCTGTCGCCGCCCGGGCATGTCGAAGTAGACGAGCTGGCACATTACCATCTCGCCACGCTGAGGCTTCCGGACAAGCTGGCGTGCGTCAGCTTTCACACGCCCTATCTGCCGCGGTTGAAGCTCACGCGGAACCAGCTCATTGACAGTCTTCCGGTCTGTTACCCGGAAACCCGTGCGTGGGCGCAGGCCGCTTATTTGCAGTGCCCGATCGCACAGGCCATCGCTTACGGGTCACGCCGGGACGATGCGGCCCGCTGCGTCATGCTTTTCCGGCAGCGATTGCCCGCCCCGCCTTTCTCCATTGTCGCAACGGAGCCTCTTGCCATCGGCACGCGCCGGGATGAGGTCCTGACGCTGATTCGCCGGCTGGGTCTCCACGAGATATAAGCTGATGTTCGGGGTTTCCTTCGCGCTTCTTCGCGTCCTTCGCGGATAAAAAATCTTGTTGCCCGCCGTGGCCCGACCCGCTATACTCTCGCGTTCTCCGAATTCAACCCGAAGGAATTGCCATGAAAGCCGGCATTCATCCCGATTACAAAGACGTTACCGTGACCTGCTCCTGCGGCAGCACGTTCGTCACCCGTTCGACGCTGGGCAAGGACAAGCTGCATATCGAAGTCTGCGCCGCCTGCCATCCGTTCTACACCGGCAAGCAGAAGATCGTCGACACGGCCGGCCGCGTCGAGAAGTTCCGCCAGCGCTATGGCATGAAGTGAGCGTTCCTGCTCGATCATGAAAAGCGGCTTCGGCCGCTTTTTGCTTTTCTGCACTTCCGCGACGGTATGATCCTAGCTTGCCGCACTCCAGAGAATTGAACCACGTGTATCCGAAGACGCTTCGCCGTATCGCCGCCGCCGTGGCCGGAGCGCTGGCACTGAGTCATTGCGCACAGAACCCCGTCACCGGAGACAAGGATTTCGTGCTGATGTCGGAGGCACAGGAAATCCAGATGGGTTTGCAGGCCCACAAGGACGTGCTGAAGGAATATCCGGCGCTGGACAATCCTGCGCTGCAGGCCTACGTGACGGACGTGGGCATGCGGCTGGCGCAGCAGAGCCATCGGCCGCAACTGAAATGGCAGTTCACGGTGGTGGACAGTCCGGACGTCAACGCCTTCGCGCTGCCCGGCGGCTATGTCTACATCACGCGCGGCATCATGGCCTATCTGAATTCGGAGGCCGAACTTGCCGGGGTGATCGGCCACGAGATCGGCCACGTCACCGCGCGTCACGGGGTGCGTCAGCAGAGCGCGCAGACCGCGGCGGGACTGGGAGCGGTGCTCGGTTCGGTGCTGGTGCCGGGGCTGGGCAACCAGGCCGGTGCAAACCTGCTGCAAACCCTGGCACAGGCTTGGACCGCCGGCTACGGCCGCGAGCACGAGCTGGAATCGGACCGCCTGGGGGCGCAGTATCTCGCGCGCACCGGCTACGCGCCGCAGGCGATGATCGACGTCATCGGCGTGCTGAAAAACCAGGAATTGTTCGCCGCGGAACAAGCGAAGCGGGACGGACGCCAGCCGCGCAGCTATCACGGCACTTTCGACACCCACCCGAGCAACGATGCGCGCCTCAAGCAGGTGGTGGCCGAGGCGGACAAGTACGCGGTGGTGGCGCCGCGCGAGGGTCACGACGAATATCTGCGGCAACTCGCCGGTGTGGTGTTCGGCGACAGCCCGGAGCAGGGGCTGATCCGCGACAATCAATTGCTGCACCCGGTGCTCGGCCTCGCCATGCAGTTCCCGTCTGGCTGGCGGGTGGACAACCGGCCCGACCGGATCGTCGCGCTGAGTCCGAAAGGCGATGCACTGGTGGAACTGCAACCGGGTCCGCGCAACGACCGGCCGCTGGAAACCCTGCAGAAGGGCCTCAAGCTCGACGCCGGCGCGCGCTACGACACCGGCCAGCTGAGTGGTTACCCCGCGGCGTTCGCCGCAGGCGCGCAGCAGGGCAAGCCGGTCCTCGTCGCCGCCGTGGTCTTCAAGGGTACCCAGTATCTCGTCGCCGGCATGGCGCGCGACAAGGCCGTGTACGATCGCGAGCGGGTCACGCTGCGCAACGCGCTCAACAGCTTTCGCGCGCTCACCCCCGGCGAAATCCGTGATGCACGGCCGTATCGGCTGCACCTGACGACGGCGCAGCCCGGCACGACCATGGCCGCGCTGGCGCGGCAGTCGCCGCTGGGCGCGACCGCGGAAAGCCAGTTGCGCCTGATGAACGCCCTGTACCCCGGCGGCGAGCCACGTCCCGGGCAACTCCTGAAAATTGTCCAGTAAGCCCCGATTTTTCCTGGCGCAAGCCGGCCTGCTGCTCCTGTGCGCGATCTGGATCGTGCCGGGGCTGATCGGCCACGCACCGTGGAAGGGCGGCGACGGCGATCACTTCGTGACGCTGTGGCTGTGGCTGCAACGGGGCGTGCCGCTCGGCGATACACCGCCGCTGTATTTCTGGACGGCTGCGGCCACCGCCTGGCTCACTTCGCCCGTTCTTGCGCTCGCCGACGGTGCGCGTCTCGCCTCGGGGGTGTTCGTCGCGCTGGCCCTGTGGTTTACCGCCCGGACCGCACAGGCCCTGTACGGCACCGAGCACCGCTGGGCTGCCGCGCTGGTGCTGATGGGCAGCGTCGGCCTCCTGGTGCGCGGGCACGAACTCAACGCGTACACCGCACAGTTCGCCGCCGCGGCGATCATGCTCGATGGCGTGGCGCGCCTGCCGCAGGGGCGCCACGGCGGCGGACTTCTCGCGCTGGGCGCGGCCTTGCTGCTGCTGGCGGGCGCCGCGGCGGAGGCCGCGTTGTTTCTGGTCCTGGCCGTCGCGCTGGCCGCCATGGTCGCGGCGCACCGTACTCCGCTTGCGCGTCGCGCGCTGGCGTGGGGCCTTGCCGGCGCGCTGGCTTTCGCGGTGGTCTGGAGCACCTGGCTCACCGTGCGGCAGGCCGCGCTGCCCACGGCGCTCGGGCTGGATCGCTGGATCGGTTTCGCGAACCTGCGGCCGCTGTATTACCCCGGCATTCTCGGCTGGTTCGCGTGGCCGGCCTGGCCGCTCGCGGTCTGGGCGCTGTACCGCGGCCGCCGCCAGTGGCGCACGGCCGCGATCGCCCTGCCGGTGCTGGCATTCGCCGGCCTGCTGCTGCTGTACGCGTTCGCGGCGCACCCGGGTGAAGAGCGCGGCCTCGTCCTGCTCCTGCCGTTGAGTCTGCTCGGTGCAGCCGGCGTGCTCACCCTGCGGCGCGGTGCGGCGAATGCGCTGCTGTGGTTCGCGGTGATGCTGTTCGGCTTCATCGCGCTGTTGTTCTGGACGTACTGGAGCGCGCACGATCTCGGCATGCCCGCACGTCTGGCGCGCCGGCTGATCCGCTTCGGCGTGCCCGACGTCGGCACGCTGCGGCCGTGGGCGCCGGTGCTGGGTGCGCTCCTCACCCTCGCATGGATCGCGTTTCTCGCCCGCATCCAGCGCTCGCCCCTGCGCCCCGCGCTGGTGTGGGCGACAGGCATGACTTTCATCTGGACGCTGCTGCTGGCGCTGTTTCTCGCACCGCTCGACCGCCGCCTGTCGTACGTGAGCGTCGCGGAGGAACTGGCCGCCCGCGTGCCCCCAGGCGCTTGCATCCAGACCCACGCCATGCGCAGCACGCAGCGCCTGCTGCTCGCGTACCACAGCGGGCGCACGCTGGCGCCGGCCGATCTCGACTGTGGCTGGCTGCTGCTGGAAACCCGCAGCCGTGGCGCGGCGCCGCACGTGCCGGACACCTGGGTCAAGCAGTGGGAAGGCGCGCGCCCCGGCGACCGCGCCGACCGCTTCCATCTCTATGTACGGCACTGAACGGGTCGCCGCGGTCATTCTCGCCGGCGGCCAGGGGCGCCGCATGGGCGGGGCCGACAAGGGCCTGATGGATTACCGGGGGCGCCCGCTGGTCGAGTGGGTGCTCGACACGCTGGCGCCGCAGGTCGGCGAGCTCCTCATCAGTGCCAACCGCAATCTCGATCGCTACGCACGGTATGGCCGACGCGTGCTGCCCGATGTCCTGCCGGACTTTCCCGGCCCGCTCGCGGGCGTGCTGGCGGCACTCGACGCGGTCGACACCGACTGGCTGCTCGTCGTGCCGTGCGACACGCCGCACCTGCCCGCCGACCTCGCGCTGCGCCTGCTCGCGGCGGCACAATGCCACGACGTGCCACTCGCGGTGGCGGCGGACGATGCGCAGGTGCATCACACCTGCTTCATCATGCGCACCAGCCAGCGCGAAAACCTGGCCGCCTTCCTCGCACGCGGCGAGCGCGCGGTACGGCGCTGGCAGGCCGGGCTGGCCTCGGTGAACGTGCGTTTCGATGCGGCGGCGTTCACCAACTTCAATCGGCCCGACGACCTTCGCGCCTCGCCTGATTAGGCCCGAGTGGCAAGAATCACATGGGAAGCCTTGATGAGGGCGGAAGCGGGCACGCCGACATCGAGGCCAAGCGAGGCCACGCTCTCGTTGGTGATGATGGCGTTCACCGTCAGACCGCCCTCGGTTTGCAGGCTGACCTCGGTATTGACGGCCCCCTTCACCAGCCGGCTGACCTGACCGCGCAGATGATTGCGTGCGCTGGTCCTGAGACCGGCGTCGTCGGTCAGCAGGATGACCCACGGCGCCTTGATCAGGGCCAGCACCGGGCTGCCTTCGCGCAAGCCGAGGGCCTTCACGCTGCCGGCGGTGATCACGGAAACGATGCGCTCGCCGCTGTCCAGGACCACGTCCACCTCGGCATTGACCGGGCCGCTGATGATGGCGGCGACCTTGCCGGTGAACTGGTTGCGCGCGCTGCTTTTCATCCCGTTTTCCTCGTGGCGATGGCGGACTGACACGGCCTGCCTGGTGAAACAGTGTAGCCGGAAAACCCATGCACGGTGCGCAAAGATCGTGGCGTTATGTAAGTCAATACATATATTCATTCAGACCCGACCAGACTGATTTCATCATATCCATGCCAGGAAACACATACTGATGGGCGTGATCCCGCTGTTCGCGCACCGACCGATATGGTGTAATGCTACATATATCAAACCATGACCCGGGAGGTCGCATGCATCTGGTCGGACGCATTCATCTGGACACCGATGAAGGGGT
>MKWN01000060.1 GCA_001899775.1 Thiobacillus sp. 65-29 | reverse complement strand
TGGGTTTGGCGCTTTCAAATCTTCCAAGCGTGCCGCTCGTACTGGACGCAATCCACAAACAGGCAAGGAACTGAAGATCGCTGCCACAACTGTGCCGCGCTTTACGGCCGGCGCCGGTTTCAAGGCTGCCGTTGCGGGTAAGAAAGCTGCAAAGAAAAAGTGATGTGAAATGTGCGGACGTGGCGCTGCCCTTGTAGGCCGCGTCCGCATTCAAACAGTCAGTTCGGCTTAAGAACGAATACCAGCTTTGCGGGCCAACATCGCAAACCTCTCCATCCCACTATGCGTGAAGCGCCAGACCATCAACGCATCAAGGATGATCAGCCACAGGCCTTGCGGCGGCATGGGCGCAGTGGCTAGCCGATGGCCGGGTCTTTTGGCAGCAGATGGATGCACTTGTCGAAACTTGGACAGCCAGAAAAAACCATTATGATATGGCGCGATTTTCATGATTCGCGCCACATAAATAGTTTAAGTGGCGCAATTAAGCTGTTGCGCGCCAAATAAGATGGCGCGATACTGTGCCTCATGTCACAAAAAGAGTGAATGGCATGCCAAAAGTGATTTCATCTCAAGAACTCGACCAGATTGTTGAGCTGATCGGCCAATATGCTGACGGCATTGGTGTGGAAGGGCTTGTGCAGGCGATTGACCCAGGCATGCCGCGTCGCACGTTACAGCGCCGCCTGGCATCGTTGATCGAGCAAAAACGAATCGTCAGCGAAGGTGTGGGGCGTGGGTTACGTTACCGTCGCGCCCCTCGGATAGTCGAAGTTTCCATCACTGAACACGTCCACGCAACGGATCAAATCGCAGCCGAGGTTTACATTCCTATCTCCTCCGAAGGCGAGGAGATCAAAGCCTACGTTCGCCAACCGCGCCAACAACGCAAACCGGTCAGCTACAAGAACGAATTTCTTGAGCAATACCACCCCAATCAAACGACCTATCTGCCTGAATCGTTATGCGCCCAACTGCACAGCCTGGGTCGCTCGCCTGCTGAGCAAACGCCCGCAGGCACTTTTGCGCGCGATATTCTGAACCGCCTGCTCATTGATCTCTCGTGGGCATCATCAAAGCTGGAAGGCAACACTTATAGCCGTCTCGATACCGAGCGGCTGATCGAATTCGGCCAGGCTGCCGAAGGCAAGGATGCGCTGGAAACCCAGATGATCCTCAACCACAAGTCAGCCATCGAATATCTGGTGCGTGACACCGAGCACGCAGGCGTCAATCCTGAAACCATCATCGCCTTGCACGCCTTTCTATCCGATGGCCTGATGCCCGATCCACTCACGTGTGGCCGTATTCGAAACCGCCCAGTGGAAATAGGCGGCAGTGTCTATCTGCCGATTGCCATGCCGCAACGCCTGGGGGAGTTATTTGGCATTGTGATGAGCATGGCTGCGGAAATCCGGGATCCTTTTGAGCAGTCTTTCTTCCTGATGGTGCATTTGCCTTACCTGCAACCCTTCGAGGACGTGAACAAGCGCGTCTCACGTCTGGCCGCCAACATCCCGCTAATCCAGCACAATCTGTGTCCGTTATCCTTCGTTGACGTGCCACAGCAAGCCTATGTGGATGGCATGATCGGCGTTTATGAATTGAACCGCATTGAATTGCTGCGGGATATTTACGTCTGGGCCTACGAACGCTCCTGCCAGCAATACGTTGCCGTGCAGCAGCAACTCGTTCCGCCGGACACCTTTCGCCTGCGTTACCGCAATGAACTGGCCGAGACTGTGCGCGCCATCGTTCGCGATGGACAGCCCGCCGTCGAAACAGCGATTCTCGCCATCATGCCCACGACGGTGGTGCAGGAGGATCAGCCGCGCTTTGTCGCATTGGCGCTGGAGGAATTTAAAACGCTGCACGCCGGCAATGCCATCCGCTTTGGCTTGCGCCCACTGGAATTTGCCGCCTGGCAGGAGAGGTGTGCCGAACGTGACTGAGAAAATCTGAACCTGGGCTGGCGCATGGTGAAATTCGGTGAAGTGGTGTGGCTATCGAAGGCGCGCTCTGCCGATCCACTCACCGATGGAGTCGATCGATACGTCGGCTTGGAACGTATGGAGCCCGGCGATTAGCACATCCGCAGTTGGCTCAGCCTAGGACGGTCATGCTCACGCTGTTCAAGATCGCCGCCCGCGTCAAACAGTACAAAGACCGGGTGCTGCTGCATCTGCCCGGCAGCTGCCCGGTCAACGGGCTGCTGGCGCAAAACACACAATTCCGGCTACGTGTAGACCACTTCACGACATCACGTAAAATACATGTTATAAGAATTTATATGTTATATTTTTCTATAACATACGGACAAGCGCATGGACCCACGGAACGACAGCCCACAACAACGCCTCACCCTTCTGGAATTGCTTCTGGTTTGGGAAGGGCGAATTTACCGTTCGCGGGTGTGCGAACTGTTCGGCATCGGTCTGCCACGGGCGAGTCAGTGGATCAAGGAAATACGCGATCTGAACCCCACCTGGATGCAATGGGACAGCAAGTCCAGAAGCTACTTCGTTACGGCTGATTTCTATAAGCGGTACACCAAGGCCTCTCAGGCCAGCATTTCAGAATCGCTTTCCAGATACCTGTCCATGGTCGGGCTTCCGTATGCGTCGGCCTTGGACGACGGTACGGGTGTGATGTGGTCAGCCACACCAAGCATCACCGCCCCGTCACCCAAGACATTCGCCAGCCTCGGGCACGCAATCAGACAGGCAAAAGCCGTCGACATTGAGTACATGTCGTTGAGCGAGCCTGCACCACATCGCCGCACGATCCATCCACACAGCCTGGTTCTCGCTGGCCGCAGATGGCATGTGCGGGCCTACAGTGAAACCAATCAGGAATTCCGCGATTACGCACTGGGGCGAATCCTCGAGGTGAAACCCTTGACGCGTCCTTCGGATCGCACCCGATTCGATGACCCCGACTGGAACACCAAGGTCAAGGTGCGGCTGGTTGCCCACCCTGAACTCTCACCCGAACAGGCCAGGGTGATCCAGACTGAATACTTCAATGGAACTTCGAGCCGCGTAGAAACCTGCCGCGCGGCGCTTGTTCCCTATTTCATCCAGGACATCCGGGCTGCCATGGACACAGAGGCCCAGCATGCCCCTGAGTATCTGATCGCCATTGAGAACGCACGGGAGGTGTCCAAGTGGCTTTTCAACCGCTAGGCACGGGCGGCGGTGCTGCCTCACTTCTGTTCACCCGACTGCCAGAGCGTCTATTTGCGCCGCTCGCCTCGCCAAACAAGCAGACCTACTGGGGCATCCTTTGTGCTCTTCACGACAGGCGCTTCGGGCCAGATGCCCCGTTGCCGCCCAGTCACGGATTCACAACGCGTGATATCACCCAGGACATTGAGTCAGAACTTATCATTCACGATTCCTGGACAGACGAGGAAGGCGCGACGCCCGAAACCCCGCTCAACATCCGGGCCATCACCATCTTCAACCGACTGCATGATTGCGGGTGGCTGCGACTGGACCGCCATGGCGTTGACAAGCGAGTTTCGATGACCCCCACGGTCAACCAGTTTCTGGGGCAACTCATCAATTTCGCGGAAACCGGGCCGATCTACGTGGCAGGCAAGGTTCGCTCCATCGAGGCCAACCTGAAACTGGTAATGGAAGGCGCCGGAGGCGACTCGCTTTCCGAGGCCGCCGACCAGGCGAGAAACCTCCTCGAACACATCCGCAATACCGGTACGAACGTCCGTGACCTGATGAGCGCGCTCGGGGCGGAAGAAACTACCACTCAGTACGTCCGCCGCTTCTTCAGCGATTTCATCGAGCAGGTGTTCATCGGCGACTACAAGGAACTCAGAACGCGCGAGCACCCTTTGTCACGGCGTCCACAAATCCTGCACTGGGCCGAAGAACTTCACGGCTCCGAGCAAAGCCGCGAGCGCCTGATCACCTGGTACGCAACCAAACGCTTCCAGGGCGACCGCATCAAGGCGGAGCGCATGTTCGAGCGGGATGTACAGAAATTGCGCGATATCCAGCGAATCGATGATTACCTTGAGCGGCTGGATGACGAGATCCGGCGCGCAAATCGCCGGGCTCTTGCCTATCTGGATTACCGGCTACGTTCCCTGCGGCCTATCGACAAGGTGGTTGATGCTGCAATCGCTCGAGTCATGGACGACCAGGGGGACATTCACGAGGGTCCGTTCGCTCCCGGCGACATGATCAGCCCATCCAATCTCGCCGAACCAAGGAGGCAAGAGGCACGGGAAAAAGCGCCGCAGCTAAGGGAAACCGCCCCAACAGACGAAGATATTGCGAGGGCAAAGCTCAGGGCCCTTGCTCGTAATCTGCGCCTAGTGAACGCCCCCAAACTCGCTGAATTTGTATCCCGCCAGCTTTCCGGCCGACAAGCCATCACCAGTGAAGAACTTCAGCTCGAAGGTGTGGCCGACGTTCGCGCTTATCAAACCCTGCTCGTTCTCGGTGCGGCAATGGAAAGTGGCTCGGCTTATTTGCAGCAGCAGGCGTCAACCATGATGCGTGGCTTCAGGGTCCGCCGCACAGACGACAAGGAAATTGAAAACAAGTGGATTACCGGTGTTCCGTTCCAAATAGAGAACGCGAAGAAATCGGTCGCCACCAAAGGGAAGTCGATATGAGCCAGTATTGGGAAAACATCGCAGCAAAGACCGACAAGCAATACGTTGCAGAGGACTTCCAGTCCACCGCCAGCCGCCTGCTCGCCGAGCAAGTGCTTTATTACGCCGATCGGCAGAGCCGCATGGCATACGGCATGGTTGAGCAGTTCGAGCGCGAGTTCAAACACGTCCTCTCGCTGGTCGGCAGCGGTTTGATCGTGAACAGGCAACTGCGTTATGCCTGCGCCACTCCGGACAATGGCAAGGCAGGAACGGCCAATACTGCGCAAACGCTGCTCGCCCTCGTGCTCAGGAAGATCTATGACGAACAGGCCAGGACAGGGCAGCTGAACGACGATGGCGAAGTGATCTGCGATCTGGTCGAGCTTGAGGAAAAGTATCGCCTCTCCACTTCCGGCAAGCGCGAGCTGCCTGGACGCGGCGAACTGGAAAGCTTGGTCAAGACACTGAAACGCTGGGGGATCGTCCGCAAGATGGATGAGCATGAATTCGCCGATATGGCCGCTGGCAGTGACCAACCATACGTACTAGCCATACGCCCCGCCATTGTGGATCTGCTGGGTGAGGCAGCGATCTCCCGGCTGGCTCAGTTCACACAATCATTCGAACCCGCACGGGATTCTTCTGATGATGAAGACGGTCAAGGACCGGACCAGGCAGAGGAAGCCGAAGCATGAAATATCTGGAAAGTATCAACCTGGTGCAGTTCTTTCTGTATGAAAGAGAGCATGTCCGCATTTCCGAGATCACAGGAATATTCGGGCCAAACGGCAGCGGAAAAAGCTCGTTTCTCGATGCCGTCCAGATCGCCATGTTCGGCGCAAACAGCCGCCTGATGGCGCTGAATGCTCAGGCAGACGAGAACAAGACGACCCGTTCGATTCGAAGCTACTGCCTTGGTCAGTACGGCGATACGCCCGAAGACCGGGTACGGCCACGCTCGAATACCTATATCACGCTGGTCTGGCGCGACTCCGAAACCAAGAAACCCGTCTCCATGGGGGTTTGCATCTATGCGGCCGAGGACAGCGAGCAGCACAAAGTGCTTGGACGCTATCTGCTTCCTGACGTGGAACTGACTCTGGGTGACCACCTTGAGACGGTCGACGGCAAAGAAAAGCCGAGGGAATGGAACGCCTTCAAGCAGCAGCTGCTTCAGCGTTCGAAGGTGTCAGGCGAGGAATGCGTTTTCGAGGAGGCCGAACGCTATATTCGTGCTTGCCTGCTTGAACTACGCGGCTCAGGCGGGGCACCGTCATACGATGCCTTTGTCCGCGCGTTCCGCTTTGCGCTGAGGATGCGCTTCGACAAGACGGTAGACGAGATCGTACGCAACGACGTGCTCGAATCCAGGCCGACCAACATCAAGAAATTCAAGGATGTCACCGAATCGTTCCGGCGTCTGGCCGAATTGGTGGCCAACGTCGAACAGAAGATTAACGACGGCTCCGCAGTCGAGAGCGTCTTCGGCAACGCTGCCAAGGCCTCCAGAAAAGCCGTCACATGGAAGACGCTGGGGCTGGATGTGGCACTCGAACAGGCCAACCAGACGCACAACGAAGCCCAAGGAGTCATGGACGCTGCCCGAGAGGCATTTGAAGCTGCGGACAAGGCTTTCAAGCAGTTGGCCACCGATCACACCGATGCGGTTGAGAAATCGAGGCATTACCGCAGGCTGCGCGAACAGCATACTTCACACGCTGATTACGCTGGCCTAGAAAGCCAGATCCGCGCAGATCGCGGCAGGGCAGAACGGAAAAAGAATGACATCGTCAACCAACTTTCCCATATCCGCAATTTCCTGAAAAATGCGGCGGAGGCGCCGTTCCTTGACGCAGATGTCACGCGCAACTTGCACGCAGAATCCAAAAAACTGGCAGTGTTGCTCGAACGTTTTGGCAAAGCTGAATGGCTTGAGATCGAGGCACACTTGCAGACAGCGGTCCAGGCTTCCGAAAAGGCGTTGCAGGACCTGAATGCCATCGGCGGGGCACTCAACGACCAATTGATAACCGCTAACGACGACCTCAAGAACGCCGAAAAGTCGCTTGAACGGGTCAAACAGGGCAAAACACCACTCAGTCCTCACGTCGAAACCCTGATGCGAGAACTCAGGGACGAAGGCCTTAGCCCCGTTGCGGTGTGCGACCTGGTCAAGATCACCAAAAAGGAATGGCAGCCCGTCGTCGAATCCTACCTCGGCCCCAACCTTCAGGCTCTCCTGGTAGCCGAACACGAAGAGCGCAGGGCATTCGAGATCTATCGCGGCCTGACGGGCAAGCGTGCCGTCTACGGTGCGAAGATCGTCATGGAAAGCCGACAGCAGTCCGGCCGGCGCTTCGAAGATGGTTCCGTCGCAGAGCTGATCGAGGGTACCGATCAGGCTGCCGTTGCCTATTTACGTGGCCTCTTCGGGGACATGGTGCAGGCCACCACTGATGCGCAAGCAATGGCGAGCGGCAAGCGCACGCTGACGCAGGATGGAATGCTCGTTGGCAAGGGCACCATCGATCGCCTGAAACCCGTCAGCGATGGAGAACTGCGCATCGGTCGCGATGGTGGAGGCCAACACCTCGATGCCGCCAAAAAACGCCTCGCAGCCTGCGAGAAAGCTGTGACTGAACTTAAATCCCTGAAGCGCGGGGTCGATGATCTTACCAAGGCGCTTCGGCTCATTCCGCCAGATGGCCAGGCCCAAGAATTCATCAAGGGTTTCTGGGAAGAAGCGGAATCTGCCAGCGACGCCGCAGCCAGTCTCGAAGGCAAACTGAAAGGTGCAGCCAACGAAGATTATGTACAGCTGGGTAAGGATGAAGCAGCGTGGGAAAACAAGGCAAAGGTTCTGAATGCCAACGTCACTGACGCCAACGGTCGGCGCAGCGAAAAAGAAACTGTATTTAACGAGCGCAAAAACGATTTCAAGGCAGCTGCCTTGAAAGTCGAGGCAGCCAACAAAGCCTCAGGGGAAGCCCGAAATGACCCGGAATACGACGCCGATTACGCGTCAACCCATTGGGATGACGCCTTGGAGAAGTTCGGCGACAACTTCTCCGACATGGAAAATCATTGCAAAAACAAAAGAACAGAAGCCCTCAAGCAGGTAGAACGCGAAGTCAGCAAGGGAAGCAGTCTGATGGGCGAATTCCTGTCGAAATACCGGGAACAGGCCAGCGAAGAGGTGTTGGAAGACTGGCGTAAGGGGCAGGCCTGGATAGCCGACATTCTGAATCGTCTGCGGAGCACTGAGCTGCTCGACTACAAGGAGCAGATGAATGATGCCTACAAGGTTTCACAGGATACGTTCAGGAATGACGTCGCCTTGGCGCTGAGTCAGAACATTGAGGCGCTTGACCTGACAATGGAGCAGCTCAACCGGGTGTTGAAAGAGTGTCCGGCGTTCACCAACGGTGAGCGCTATCAATTCAAGCGCGTCGTTCGCCCACACTTCAAGCAGCTGCTCGATTTCGTGAAAAACATCGCTTCATTCGGTCCACAGGAGGATTTGCTAGGCGGGGCCGGCGAGATTCCGCCGCAGTTCAAGGAATTGCTGGAAGACAAGATCGCGCCGGGGGCGGGAAGTATGAAAAGCCCCTTGGATGACTACCGCGAGTTCTATGAATTCGACGTCGAGATTTTGCGTGAAGACCTCCTAACGGCAAAACAGAAAGTCGTTGGCCATCTAAGCAAGCGCATTGGACCAGGATCTGGCGGCGAGCATCGTGCACCGCTGTACGTGATTGCCGGTGCGGCGTTGGCATCGGCCTATCGCCTTGATCGTGGCAACCGGGACGGCATCAGGCTGATCCTGCTGGACGAAGCCTTCAACAAGATGGACCCGACCAATATCACGGCCACGATGCGCTACCTGCAGGATCTTGGCTTGCAGGTGTTCATGGCCAGCCCTGGCGAGAATCTGGGCGTGCTCAATGCCTTCCTGCATCGCTACTACGACATCTCGAAAGACTCCCTACGCAATGTGATCTTCATCGACGGCCATGATGTCACAGACGAAGTCCGGGAGATGTTCATGTCGGACGATCTGGATACGCACCCCGAACTCATCGAGCAGGAAGTCAATCGTATGCACGGAACGGGAGCGGCTGTAATCCTGACGGCATAGATATTCCATGGACACGAAAGCACACAACGCCCTCAAGAAACTGCTGGAGGCTGGAAATCGGGAAAAGGCTGGAGTGCGATCGACCCGGCCGGCGCTCACCAAGGCGCAACTCGTCGACTATCAGGCTACGCGTGCGCTGGCAGAGAAGGAGGCCTTCGAGGCCGCAATGAAGGTTGCCAGAGCCGAAGGCGCCGTGACCCTCACATGGGAGAAAGGATATGGCGAAGACGGGTTCATCCAGCGCGTCGAGTTGGTCGATATCGATGCTCTGGCGAAGCTGATTGGCGTGGATACCGCAGCAAGTCGACTTGAGAGGGCAGCCGTTCAGTTTTCCCCATTGTTGGAAAAACACCCCGTTCTGTCAGTGGTGCTTGCTCGCTGGGCCAGCCTGAAAAAGGTTCGAACCTTCGGCCCGGAGGATGCCCAGGACTGGATCGATGCTGCCCGCATCGTCAGTTTTATGACCGCAACCCGTGAGAACAGCACGGTTGATGAGCCAATCCGAGAAGTCAGCGCGCGTCTGTTCAAGGACAGCAAGCGCATCGAGAATCTGTCAGCACCAGTCGATGTGCTCCTGACCGGGGATGTCGATGCCGAGATTAGAGAACCAGCCGATGTATGGCAGGAAATCGGCCTGTTCAGGGAGGAACAGCCCGTTCGCTTGGCGGGTAGGGTGATCGTAACGCGCACACGCGTCACGGCGCTCCTGGATGAACCGTATGGGGCTTTTTCTGCGCCTTCGGTTATCAGCCTGGCCAGCAACCCGAAGCTGGTGATGACTATCGAAAACCAGACCACGTTTCATGGCGAGGCGAGACGCCGGCACGATGAGGAAATCCTGCTCATCTATACCGCTGGCATGCCCACGCCCGCTTGGCGATCGATGTACGTCCGATTACTCAAAGGCCTTCCTGATAGCGTGCCGGTTTACCACTGGGGCGACATCGATGAGGGCGGATTCCGGATCGCCGCCATTCTGGCCAGTGAAGCCAATTCATCAGGTCACACCCTTCAGCCCTGGAAGATGCATCCAGACGATGTGCCGATGGATCGGCGTGTTGAGGCCAGGCCACACACACTAGAGAGAATCCAGCATTTTGCGAGTGCGGCAGGTTGGGACGCGCTGGGTGACGAAGTGGCGCTGGCTGGGTTCACGGTTGAGCAGGAAGCGTTAAGGTAGCTCAGGGCTTCGCACATCAGGCGATGCAACGGCCAGTTAAATCCGCAATTTCGGCGAATGCGCACTCCCGACCCATACCGCCACCCTGCCTACGAAGCCTTGACGGTCGGCTAGCTGGGGCCGAGCCGCCATTCAAAAATTCGCGGTGGATGCCGGGTCATCGGCCTGAACGGTCATTGGGGGATTGCTACTCGGGCGGCCGCTCGCCTTCACATTGCTGCCGTTCGACCATTGCCAACGAAAAATCAGCGGCGATAAATCGGAGAGGCTGCTTACCGAAAAACGCTACTCACCCTATCGACCCAGAAGAGAGATTCATCGTATCGGTGATCCAGCGGCAGGTTTCTGAGCGGAGCAGTCGCACCGAGTGGTCGCTGGCTGACTGCTACACGGCAAATCTCGTCATACAGGTCAACACTTGAAGTTCAATCAGACAGATCCACATGACTGTCGGTACACTGTTTATTTTGACCTCGAGGGCTTATCTTGGTAATTACCTTTTTATGGATCTTGTGTGCTGCCTTGATTTTGCTGGGTTTGGCGGGCACCGTACTGCCCGTGCTACCGGGCACCGTGTTGGTTTGGGGCGGCATCGTGCTGGGGGCTTGGATAGACGACTTCGCTCGTGTGGGCATGACCACCGTGGTGGTGGTCAGTGTGCTGGCGTTATTGGCCTGGGGTTTGGAGTATGTAGCCGGGCTCATGGGAGCCAAAAAAGCCGGTGCCAGCAAACTGGCCCTGCTGGGCGCGGCGGTAGGCACGGTGCTTGGTCTTTTCATGGGCTTGGTGGGCGTGCTCTTCATGCCCTTGGTCGGTGCCGCCGTGGGCGAGTACCTGGCACAAAAAGACCAAACACGCGCCGTCAAAGTCGGCGTCGCCACATGGGTCGGGATCATGGTGGGACTCATCGCCAAAGTCGTGCTGGCTTTCATTATGGTGGGTATTTTTGGCGCGGCCTTGCTGATTTGAAAACGCAAAGATGCGGCAAGGCCACAGACTGTTCAGGCGAGTGATCAGGGCTGGGGCAAGTTTGGAGCGGGCCGTTCAGCGCAGCAGTGTCACGAGCAATACCAGCACGCCAAGGCCCAGATTGATCGAGAGCCAGTTGCGGGTCTGTGCCAAGGCCGCACCGCCAGCGACCCACTCAGACGCCGCAACGGCACGGCCCAGCCTCTTGTAAAGCACGAAGCGGATGTGCATGAAGATTGCTACCATCGCGACGCCAATCACCGCCATGAAGGTCCAGGCCAGCGGCATCTCGAAGCTGCCACCAGACTGCACCACCTGCTTGGCTACGCGGCCCAGCATCCACACACCGGTAGCCAACGTCAGCAAGGAGGCGGCAAGTACGGCCTGAAAAAAACGGCCGAGCACATCGTGCATGAGGCGCAGCCGCACCGCCGGTTCGAGCTCGGCGACGACGGGGCGCAAGAAGAAGTGCACGAACACCATGCCACCGATCCACACGATGATGGACAGCACATGCAGAGTCTTGAGGATCGCATAAATCATTGAAGGAGTTCTTTCTGAGCCCATTGGCTTGAGAGTTCGTGCCACATCGCAGCCGCTGGTGCTGCCATCCCGGAGGCCGACACGCTCTTTTCGGATAAGGCCGCTGCTGCTTCGCATAGCCGCTGCACGATGGGCGCCGTCATGTGGGCTCGCCGGCTGAGGCCGGGCGACGGATCACCACCACCACCAGCGTCACCACGGTCAGTGGGACCACAAAGCCCATCATCACACTCGAGAAGGCCTGCAGAGCATCGTGCTGCTGCGCCGCCAGGATCAGGTAAGCCACGTAGGCGATGTAATAGGCGAGGAACACGCCACCTTCCCAGCGCGCGATCTCGCGGCCGGTCATGAAAACCGGCAGGCAGGCCAGGGCCACGGCCAGCATCACCCAGATGTCGAAGGCCAGCAGCGACGGCGCAATCGCCAGACCCAGGTCGCCCGACACCAGCCCCGACAAGCCCAGGCAACCCAGGATGTTAAAGGTGTTGCTGCCGACGACATTACCCACCGCGATGTCGCGTTCTCCCTTGATCGCGGCCGTGATGCTGGTGGCCACCTCGGGCATGCTGGTGCCGGCAGCGACGATGGTCAGGCCGATGACGAGATCGCTCACGCCCATGGCTTTGGCGAAACTGACCGAGGCCTGCACCAGGTAGTCCGAGCCCAACACCAGCGCCACCAGGCCGGCGGCGATCAGGCCGATCTGTACCGCCCAGTGGCTGTCCCAGGCGCCGGCCCTGGCGGGCAGCACCGCGTCGGCAAATTCGTCCTTCGCAGCCTGTGTTTCGCGGCGCGACTGTACGACCAGGAACACGGTGTAGGCCACCAGCAGCGCGAACAGCAGGCCCCCTTCCAGCCACGAGAGTTTCCCGTCCAGCGAGAGCGCCAGCAGCAGCAGGCTTGCGCCCAACATGATCGGCACCTCCTGCCGGATCAGCTGGATATTGACGATCAGTGGCGCGATCAGCGCGCTGATGCCCAGGATGAACAGCACATTGAAGATGTTGCTGCCCACCACGTTACCCATGGCGATGTCGGTCTTGCCGTCGAGCACGGCGCCGACGCTCACCGCCACCTCGGGCGCGCTGGTGCCGAAGGCGACGATGGTGAGTCCCACAACGAGCGGGCTGATGCCGAACGACAGCGCCAGTTTGGACGCGCCGCGCACCAGCGTGCTGGCGCCGATGACCAGCAGGATCAGACCGCCGAGAAACATGAGCATGTTCATGGTCGAAGACTGTAGCTCAAGACGTCTGCCCAACACAGGGCGGTCCGCCTCACGCAGCTAGTCGGAACAGCCGCGTCCCGCACAGCCGTTGCGTCGCGCCAGCGCGAGGACAGCATTCCCGTCATGCGGCCACCTGACTTGGCGACTGCGGACCGGAACCGCCACCACCACTGTGGCGGCGCCAGATCGCAATGAGCAGATGCAAACCCGCTCCCAGCAGGACCAACAGCACGCTGCCAAGACCCCAGACCACCCAAGTCACTACGGTCAGGCCGCCGGTCAGCGCCGGCGCGGTCTGAAGCAGACTCTCGAAGACCGGCGCAAAGCCTGCCAGCAGCGAGGTCATCGCCTGTGCGATCTCCGGCGGCACCCAGGGCGCCAGCCACTCCGGCAGTCGAAGACCCTCGACACCTGATGCGACGCCGGTCAACGCACTGGCATTCGAGACCGACCAAACGGCGACTGCATAAACTGCCCAGGCTGTCAGTGACCATAGTGCAAAAAGTCCGAACACCAAAAACCAACTGAGTATGTAGAACACGATTGCCTCCTAGTAGAGCAGTATCAGCGTTCATTCTTGCACTATTCGACGTTCGCATAAACCAGTTTCAGGAAGATATACACTTCTATTTTTCCGATGTGAGATGGACATGCTCAACTACCGTCATTTGTACTACTTCTGGGTCGTTACAAAGGAAGGTGGCTTCGCCCGCGCGGCCGAGCGGCTGGACATGGCGATCCAGACCATCAGCGCCCAGGTGCGGGAACTCGAGAGGGCGCTTGGCTACCAGTTGCTCAAGCCTGCCGGTCGCGGTGTGGCGATGACCGAGGCGGGCCAGGCCGCCTTCGCTCGCGCCGAGGAAATCTTCCAGATCGGCCAGGCCATTCCTGACGAAGTGCGCGAGGCAGCCAGCGGCAAGGTCGCCCGACTGGCGGTCGGACTGTCAGACGGCATTTCCAAGCTGGCCGCGCATGCGCTGCTGGAGCCTGTGCTGGCCACGCCATCGTTGCGGCTGGTGTGCCACGAAGGCGAATTCGAGCAACTGCTGGCCGAGTTGGCGCTGCATCACCTGGACTTGGTACTCGCCGGGCAGCAGGCACCGCGCAACCCGAACCTGCGTCTGACGAGCGAACGCCTGGTCGAGTCGCCGGTCGACTGGTACGGCCCCGCTGCCTACGTGCGCAAAGCCGATGTGGAACGGTTCCCACAGTCGTTGAACCGATTGCCAGTGCTGCTGCCCACCGGTCATTCGGCGTTGCGCCCAACCCTGGATCGCTGGTTCGAGACCCAGGGGTTGCGGCCGCGCATTGTCGGCGAGTTCGAAGACAGCGCGCTGATGGCGGTGTTTGCTGCGCGCGGGCTTGGGGTGTTCCCGGTCAGCCGTTTGGGCCCCAGTGACAAAGGCTTGATGCGCGGACTGCGTTTGCTCGGGCATTGCGATGGCGTAAAGGAAGAAATCTATGCCATCCGCTCACGCCGTGGCCAGCACCACCCCTTGGTGATGCAGGTAGTGGCTGCGTGCGATCAGGCGCGCTCTGGCATTACGGGTGTGACCGCCGTGCGGACAAAGACTTGATCGTGGCGCGCAAAGTCCCACTGTTCGATAAGGCAACACTCCCCCGCCTCAGACCCGGTCTGCGCCTGGTCACCAGACGCACTGGACGCCGCGCCCCATCGCAGGATGTTCACCGAGTTGGGCGCTTCGGGGCGTGTGCGCGACGAGACGGCGGTTCCGGCCTGGAGCACCCACAGTCGCCGCGCCAAACCGTGCAGCGCCAGCGTGTAGGGCAGATGAATGTGCCCGCCCAACACGAGGTCGGCCCCGGCCGCCGACCAGACCCGCAGGGCGGCATGGTGGCCGCGCAGCAGGTTGGAGCGTTCCTCAGCCTGGGTCACTGCCGCTGGCTGATGCACCACCACCAGGCGCAACTGCTGCGGGCTGGCTGCGGTCAGCAGGTTTGCCACACGATCGATCTGCTCCGTGGACACCTCCCCGTTCTTGTGCCGCCATGCGCGCGTGGTGTTGACGCCAACGACCAGCAGATCTTGCGACGAGTGCACGGGCTCGAGATCAGCTCCGAACACCGTGGCGTAGCGCGCGTACGGGCGGGTCAGCCGCGCCCAAAGGTCGAACAATGCAATGTCGTGATTGCCCGGCACGGCCAGAACCGGTGCCCCCAGTCGGTCGACGAAGACCTTCGCCGCGCGAAACTGGGCGGGCCGCGCGCGCTGCGTGATGTCACCCGAGAGCACCACTACATCCGGCCGCTGCTGCGCTGCCAGGGCGACAAGGGCCTCGACCACCGGCGCCTGTTCGGTACCGAAATGGGTATCGGAAATCTGCAGCAGGACACTCATGCCGCAACCTTGGGCGCATCCGCCGTGCGTGCTTCGCCAGTGGCTTGAAGCAGGTACAAGGGCTTGTCCAGCACACGAATGTCGATGGGTACGCGCATGCGTGCCACCTCACCGTCGAACGCCACCACGACCACCTTGCGGCCGGGGGCCAGGGTGGGCTTCACCACCATGTGCTTGAACTCGAAACCTTCCACGCCGGCAGCTTCCCTCAGCCTGCCCATCGCCCCGTGCAGCACCAGCCTGAGCATCGACAGCGTGCCGATGGGCCGTAGCATCAGCGCGGCCATGCTGCCGTCGCCGGGCGTACCCGCCAGGGTGTCTTCCGGCTCGGCCCCGAACTGTTGCAGTTGCAGCCGGTTGTTGCCGACGAAAAGCGTCAAGGTCTGCACGTCGCGAACCGCAGAACCCATCTCGATGTGCAGGCGCAGCCGGCGCTGTGCGCGGAGCAGCGTCGCACAGGCCGCTACGAACGCCACCCAGCGGCTGCGGCCAAAGCGGGCCTTGAAGGACTCGCGGTCCTGCAACAGTTCGGGGTAGACACCCAGGCTGGCATTGACCAGGAAGACCCGGTCGTTGATGGCCCCAACCTGGACCGGCATCGGGCGCGCATCCATCAGTTGCCGCGCCGCAGCGGCTGGCTCGGTGGGTATGTCATGCGTCCTGGCAAAATAATTGAAGGTGCCATAGGGGATGACACCCATTGCGCAACCGGCGGCGTGCGCGGCCTGGGCTACCGTGTTGAGGCTGCCATCGCCGCCTACGGCAATCACAGCCGTACTGCGCGCAACCGCCGCCGCTGCGGCCTCGGCAGCCACCCGCGCCAGATCAGCAGGCCGGCAAATCAACAGATCACCCTTTCTTCCATGCGCTGTGAGGGCCGATTGGATCACGGCACGCTTTTCGTCAAGGTCGAAAGCCCCAGCGGATGCGTTGATCACGAACTGCAGGGACGATGCAGGATCGATGCGCGGAACCGACATGGCGGGGCACTGCCCACTGTCAGCCCCTATCGGTTTAGACCGGAAAGCATCAGTCATGCCGCAGCAGATCGCCGAAGACGGTGTGCTCGCCGTCCCGGCGATCGGCGCCCGGAGCGTCGTAGAGCACCAGCCAACAGGGCTTGCCACCGGAGATCGCGGGCGGCAGGTCACAGATCGCCTCGGCGCGGTTGGTGCCACGCCCATGGGGCAGCGAAACCGACTCTGTCAGCGCCGTTTCGAAACGCACCGGCTCACGGTTGGCTTTCATCGTGGGTCTGGCGAGCGGCCATTTGAAGACACGGATATCGCCGTTGAGCACCATCGTCGGACCGGCCAGGATATAGAGATCATCGCCGGAGAAGTGCAGGTCGCGGATGCCCAGACCGTCGAGTTGCAGGAAGTGCTTGCGCAGCAGCGTGCTGCTCTCGTCAATGGGCACCATGCGTAGTTGATCCCCGTGCGCCTCGACGGCGATCTCGAGCAGCGCCGACCAGCCGCGCAGCACCGGGCCACGCAGGCCCAGCAGCAGTCGGCGTCCGTCCACCGCCAGGCCTTCGATGTCGAAGCCGTTGTCCTTGCCCGGGATCGCCATGTAGGGCCCGAAGTGGGGGTCGCCGACGAGCACCCGAGTGAGCAGGTTCGCCTGCACATCGCCCTTCAGCCGCAATGCCCGCCGGCCATCCTGAGCCTGGCGTACCAGGCAGGGCTCGCCCTGGGCGTCGGGCTCGATGGGCAGACACGCCAGCAGGCGGCGGTTGCCGTCGAGGGCCACCTTTGCCAGCCGCTTGGCGTTGTCGGCGTGGCCGCGGTCCGGCTTGGCGTTCTTGCGCTTGAGGCCATGCGAACCGACCACCCAGAGGTAACCATCGGCCATCGCCATGCCTTCCAGGTCGGCCTCCTCATCGGCCTTACCGGGCAGGTCCAGCAGGTCGGCCAGCGGAAAGTCGCGGACTTCACCGAAGCGCAAGGCCTCGCGGCCCACCGCATCGAGCCGGCGCAGGCGGTCCAGGCCACAGGCTTCGTCGCCTGCCACCCAGAGCCAGTCGCCTGTAAAGGCCGCGCCAGACAAGTTGGTTTGAACCAGTGAGTCGGGCGCGAACTCCAGACGAACGGCGTTGGGTTTTCGGGTGTGGGGCATGGGATGAGTTCTCCGGAAGATGCAGTGCTGAGGGGGCTACGGATTGCAGCGAATACGAGCCTCAGCCGCAAACAACCGAAGTTTGCGACCGAAGCCTTGTCGTATGTTCAGTTTTTTCGGAAGTTTGTGTCCTCAAAAAGCTGCTTTTTCAGTGCGACCCAACAGCTCACATTGCACACTCCCTTAACCGAAGAAAATCCGTGATGCGACGGTCTCATTGGCAATCCGGACAGAGCGGGGTCCATGACTTCCTGATTGTCTCTTGCATAAAGATTAAGCCGATGGACATCCCCTCTTTTCCAGTAACTCATTTCTTTGGACAATCGTGGCAAACAAGAGCACCCAAACACTGACTAAGCCAGAATTCCTGAAGGACAAACGACGGGCTACCGTGGAACGGATTGCCGGGGCACACCTGGCATCAATGGGCGGCACGTTGGCAGACAGCGTTGGCCAGAGCAGCCGGCAACGGCTGGTCTGGTTGAGTTTACTGGCAATGCCGCTCCTTTTCCCGATCGCACTACCCAGCATGGCCTCCATGGTAGGTGCTTTTTGCCTGTTGATCGCTTACGGGCTGTGTATTGGTCAGCCGGTGCCTTTGCCGGGTTGGCTCGCCAAACGAGAGATGAATGATCGCGTCAGGATGCTGCTGAAAGGCATCATTAACCGGGTCATCAATATCATCGCGTTGTTGGGACGACCCCGCATGCTGCCCTTGAGCAACAAGCCGGCCCGGGTGCTGAACGGGTTAATGCTTTCTGCCGCAGGGGTGTCGATGATGATTCCGGTCCCCATCATCAGCTTTGACAATGTACTGCCTGCGCTGGCCATCGTCTTGCTCTCGTGGGGGCTGCGTCTCCGAGATGGCCTGATGCTGCTGCTCGGCTATCTGGTCACTCTGGCGGCGGCCGCCTCGGTGGTGCTGCTCTGGTGGGGAGGCACCCTTGTTGCTACCGAATTACTCTCGCTGGTGGGACTCACTTCCAGTCGGTAATCACAGGAACTTTAGCTGCAGATTTGTAAAGAAGAACGGCAATTCAAGGGGCAACCTCTATAGACAGTGATCACCGACATGAAAACGATTATCTGGCTGCCCGGTGTCAATTATCTGGACCGGAATGACATTACTCACTCTCATCTCGTCGACTGGATAGCTCGGACCTTCGGCCCCACCCTGCCCATCGACCTTGGCTCGGTTCTGAGCACCGTACCGGTACCGCCTTGGTTGGCAGTCTGGATTGATCCCGCCTGGATACAATCGATTCAATCGGGTCTCGTTAGCTTCATCGAAACGATGAAACAGACCGTACCTTATTTTGCCTCGGCCATTGGTTGGATCGGCCCCCAGCTTTGGGCAATTTTGGGATTGGGCACGCTGGTGTTGCTGAGCCTCGCAATTGCTGGTCACTTGCTGGTCAGTTCGTTGCTTACGGCCAAGCAGAACTAACCAATGCAGCGTAGCGCAGAGAGCTGACCTTCATCAATTCGCTCCCAAGGTTTCTTGAGCGACAGATACTCAGAGGGTGGCTTGCTTGGGCTCTAGCCAAGGCAGATTGGCAAAGGCCGAGGAGCCGGAATGCCCCTTCCGACTGGTTGCGAAGTACAGCGGTCGTACAGATAGCAGCTTCCTGAAATGTTCGAATGGCAGCAGTTGGCCGCTATGTAGAGGTTTACATAGCGGCCAACAGCAGTCATTCAGGTGAGGCGGGATGTGCAAATCCGGCTGTAAAGAAAGCATGAGCGAATAGCGATGGATGCTCATCTCCGCAGTGCCGGTATGTGGTCACGAAACAATATTGCCATCAATGCGAGGCCGCTGAATACTGCTCCGGCGATGAACGTCTGCGATGCGCCGAAGCGATCCCACAGCAGGCCGGCTAGAACGCTGGCCACGAGCATCGCCATACCGCTTACCAGATTGAAAAAGCCGTAGGCAGTGCCTCGCAACGCTGCCGGCGCGGTATCGGCGACCATCCTCGCCAGGAGGCCTTGTGCAATCCCCATGTGCAAGCCCCACAAGGTGATGCCCAGCCACACCCATGTCCAATGGTTGCTGTAAGCCAGTGCCACATCCGCGCCGATCAAGGTCGCAAGCCCAAGCACAAGCAAGCCGGTGTGGCTCACGCTGTCTGAGAGCTTGCCGAACGGATAGGCCGAGAGTGCGTAGACGACGTTCATGGCAATCAGCACCAGCGGCACCAGCGCGATGGGCAGGCCGCCTTGCAGGGCACGCAAGACGAGAAACGCCTCGGAAAACCGTGCCAGAGTGAACAGGGCGCCGATCACCACGACCCACCAGTAAGCGCGCGACAGCCGGCGCAGGTTTTCCCGGCGAATGGGGTTGACGGGATGGGCGCCATGTTTTTTCTCGGGCTCCTGTACGCCAAACAGCAACAGGGCGACAGAGAGAAAGCCGGGGATGATGGCTACCCAGAAAACGGCGCGGAAGTCGTTCGCCCAGAGCAGCATCAAGCCCAAGGCGAGCAGCGGGCCAAGGAAGGCGCCCACGGTGTCGAGTGACTGGCGCAGGCCAAAGGCTGCCCCGCGCAGTTCGCGCGGGGCGATGTCTGCCACCAGCGCATCCCGCGGCGCCCCCCGGATTCCCTTGCCAATCCGATCGATCAGGCGCGCGACGAGGACGAGGCCGGCGCTCGACGCGAGGGCAAACAAGGGCTTGGAAAGCGCGCCCAGCCCGTAGCCCAAAACGGCAATGGGCTTGCGCCGTCCCCAGTAGTCGGAAAGCGCACCCGAGAACACCTTCACGATCAACGCGGAGGCCTCCGACACACCCTCTATCAGGCCTACAACGAACACGCTTGTTCCAAGGGCCGTGACCAGGAAGACCGGCAACAGGCTGTGAATCATCTCGGACGAGATATCCATCAACAAGCTGACAAAGCCGAGCGTCCAGATGGCCAAGGGCATGTGGGCAGGAGTGGCAGTGCGCTTGGTCTCTTGCGACGGTGTGCTCGGTTTCATGGACAAAGCTTCTGTGCTGGTCGATGGGTTGATCTTGTCGTTCATTGGCTTTTATGGGAAGAATATCTTGCTGTGCGCCGATCTGACAGGCGAAACTCTGCCCGCTGCGCAGGAAATAACGCCATGCGACTCCCAGATGGGCAAGAGGGAATGGTAATCTGAACTGTCTGACGTGCTGGGCGGCATGGGTGGCGGCACTGGCCGTCGCCTACTTTTACCAATCCCGCGAGGAATTTGGAGCGAAGGAGTTGACGATACTCGTGGCCATTATCCTGCTGATCGCAGGAAGCGCGCATGTCGCCACTCAACACGCTAACGCTGTGCTTAGCTACTCGCCAGCAGCCGAAAGCCAACGATGAAAATTCTGATCATTGAAGATGAACCCAAGACAGCCGCCTTCCTCACAAGAGGTTTCAATGAGGAAGGTTATGTTGTCGATGTTGCAGCAGACGGTGAGGATGGATTCCATCTGGCAGCGACGGGCGGCTATGAGATGGTCGTGCTCGATATCATGCTGCCGAAGCGCGATGGATGGTGGGTGTTGCAGGAAATCCGCAAACATCGGCAGGATCAGCCGGTCATCCTGCTCACCGCGCTGGATGATGTTTCCCACCGTGTGAAGGGTTTGAATTCAGGCGCCGACGACTATCTGGTCAAGCCGTTCGCCTTCTCGGAGCTGCTTGCTCGGGTACGCAACATATTGCGTCGGGCGCCCGCTCGGCAGACCGAGACGCTCCAATTCGCCGATCTCGAAATGGACTTGTTGCGACATAAGGCAATGCGGGCCGGGAAACAGATTGATCTTGCTCCTCAGGAATACCGGCTTCTGGAATACCTTCTGCGCCACCCGGGCGAAGTGTTGACCCGCACAAGGCTCGCAGAGCAGGTGTGGGATATGCATTTTGACGGCGACAGCAATGTTGTCGATGTTGCCATCCGCAGATTGCGGAGAAAAGCGGATGATCCCTACCCGCAAAAATTGATTCACACACTACGTGGGGTTGGCTATGTTCTGGAAGAACGGGACTGAGGCGGCAATAGGAAGACCCGGTTCGATTGCCGCGCGCCTCACCTTTTGGTATGCGCTGCTCAGCATCGCGCTGATCGCATCGGTCGGCAGTGTGCTTTATTGGGTGCTCGCGGATCGGTTGCAGCAGGAAAATGATCGGCTACTAGCGGGAAAAATCGCTGAAGTGCGCGCCGTTCTGAAGCTCCATCCAAATGATTACGCGGCCTTGCGCGAAGAAGTTCAACACGAGGCGGATACGCTTCCCGGCATCTATATCCGGGTACTGAATGCGCAGGAAGACATTGTTGCGGACAGCCCAACGCCCAGCGCCATTTTTGACAGCGGTGAGACTTTCGCAAACGCCCCACACGCAATAGACGAACACGGGCGGGACTGGTTTTCCAGCGACGGGAAGAAGTACCGTCTGATGTCCGGAAAATTCCAGGAAGACGCGCTATTCACCGTGCACACAGCGATGAGCCTATCGAAAGAGGCGCAACTACTGGCAGCTTACCGGGGCAGCGTGTTGTTATCCGTTGTCATCGCTCTGGCGATTGCCATTGCCGGTGGTTACCTGATTGCCCGTCGCGAAATGCAGCCCGCATCGCGGCTTGCCGCGATCGTCGATGAGCTTGGCGCGGGTCAATTGCATCGCCGCGTCGGCGATGAAGCCTGGCCTTTGGAACTGAGGCCGCTCGCGACCAACTTTGATCGCCTCCTGTCGCGCCTCGAAAATTCGTTTGCGCGCATCTCACGCTTCTCGGCCGACATTGCACACGAACTGCGCACGCCGCTCCATATCCTGCGCGGCGAAGCAGAAATCGCGCTTTCCAGGGATCGATCCAATGAGGATTACCGAGCTTGCATTGAATCATCGATGGACGAATATGACCGTCTATCCCACATGGTGGATGCACTGCTGTTTCTTGCCCGCACCGAACAGCCGGCCGCGCAGATCGACAAGAAATGGCTGGGCGTTGAGCAGGAAATTGGCGCTGTATGCGCCTTTTATCAGGCGATGGCCGATGAGCAAGGCATCACACTGATTGCACATGGGACTGGAAAGGTATTGGCGGATTCCGGTCTCTTACGGCGTGCCTTGGGCAATCTTGTTGCCAATGCGCTTCGCCATACACCAAGCGGCGAACGCGTCGTCATCGAGGCGAAGACGCTGCGGAATAACGCGGCTGAAATTACCGTAAGCGATACCGGGTGCGGAATAGCACCCGAAGATTTGCCCCGTGTACTTGAGCGCTTTTATCGGGTCGATGGCGCGCGCGCGCGGCAGGGTCAAGGCTCAGGACTTGGTCTTGCCATCGTACAGTCGATCATGCATTTGCATGGTGGCACGGTTTCAATCCAGAGCGAACTTGATCGTGGCACGGACGTCACGCTGACGTTTCCTGCAGCCGCAGGTACTGCCTGATCCGGCTCCATCTCACGGCGAGCTTACGCTTCGGGGTTGCCGCGTTCGAAAATGACCAATTGGTCAGGTTGCCGTCATCTTCCGGTCCCCTCGTTCTTCTATCATCCTCCGGTCAAACGCAGCTTCCCGCGACAAGAAAGGGATGGAAAAGCAATGAATCCAAGCCAGGACGTTGCCGTCAAGTGTTCCGGTGTGACGAAGTGCTATGGGGTGGGTGATGCGAAAGTGATCGCATTGCGCGGGATCGACCTCGATGTATACCGAGGCGAGTTGCTCATCCTGGCCGGCCCTTCTGGCTGCGGCAAGACCACCCTGATTTCAATCATCGGCGGGATATTGAAGCGTGATGCGGGCATATGCACGGTACTCGGCAAAAACCTGGAAGACCTGAATACAGGCGACCGAGCGCGCTTTCGCGGGCGTTCTATCGGTTTTGTTTTCCAGGCTTTCAACTTGCTGCCCACGTTGACTGCCGCTGAGAACGTTGCCGTGCCGCTCTTGATAAGCGGCGAAGCACGCAAGTCAGCCGATCAACGTGCTCGGGCCGTCCTCGATCAGGTCGGCCTTTCTGAACGCGAAGACGCGCTCCCTGGCCAACTCAGTGGTGGGCAACAGCAGCGCGTGGCGATCGCCCGCGCGCTTGTGCACAATCCTGAAATCATTATTTGCGACGAACCGACGAGTAGTCTGGACCATGCTACCGGACATGCCATGATGGAGATCCTGCGAAATGTGGCGCAAGCGCCTGACCGTGCGTTGGTGGTCGTAACGCATGACTCTCGCATTTATGAATTTGCCGACCGCATCGCGCACATGGATGACGGGAAGATTGTCGACGTAAGCGTTGGCGCCGAGCAGGCGCACGCGCAATGATGCGTAAATATGAGGGTCGGCCGGGAATCATGAAAAAATCCCCGTTTATTCTCTAAGCTGCT
>MKWN01000059.1 GCA_001899775.1 Thiobacillus sp. 65-29 | reverse complement strand
CCAAGCTTTGTTTGAACGCGTTAGTCGTAGTTGTACTACGATAATGTCTAATAATTCAAATAATCTGGCTTGCCGGTTCTCTGCGATAGTTGACGATTGATGGGCTGGAGTAGCCGCCCGTCAAACCGAGTCCATCTCCCGCGCTGGCAAAAGCGTTCGTTTTTTGACGGTAGAAGTGACGGTAAAGCGTGATGACAAAGACAAAGAAATCCAGTGTTTATGCGGGTCTTCTGTGCTCGGAAACAATTGAGTGGGAGTGACCGCGGTTCGGCTACCCCTCAAATCGTGCCCACCTTGGCCGATACCAGCCTGGATTTGATATAGTTTGGTCGTACTATCCATGCGGGTTCGCATGCCCGGCCGCGATGGCGGGCCGGGTTTCTCGGGGTAAGTGGGAGTGCGGGGCAGGATGGCATCCGCCGAACCCGGCGCTTGTGCGATCAATAATTAAGACAGGGCTGGGCCCGTGCGCTCGCAGCATCCGGCGCACAAGCACCAAGCCCGCAGGAGGAGTAGGTTGGAAGTACCTCAACATGTTGCCATGATCATGGATGGCAATGGCCGCTGGGCGAAGAACCGCTTCTTGCCGCGGGTGGCCGGTCACGCGCGCGGCGTGAGGCGGGTCCGCGATGTGGTGAAGTTCTGTCTCGCGCGCCAGACTCGCTTCCTCACCCTGTTCGCTTTCAGCACGGAAAACTGGAATCGTCCCGAGAACGAGGTGAGCTATCTCATGGGGCTCTTCGCCGCTACGCTGGAAGGCGAAATCAACAAGCTCTGGGAGAACGGCGTGCGCTTGCGCGTCATTGGCGATCGCACCCGGTTCACGCCCCGCCTGCAGGCCTTGATCGCATCGGCCGAGGCACGCACCGCTGGGGCTGACCGACTGATTCTGACGGTGGCTGCCAACTATGGTGGTCAGTGGGATATCCAGCAGGCATTCAGGGCCTGGATGAAGAATCAGTGGCCTTCCCTGGCAACGGGAGGCACGCTGCCCGAACCGAGTGAAATCGATCTCAAGCCTTATCTGTCGATGGCGTATGCGCCCGATCCGGATCTCGTGATTCGTACCGGCGGTGAACAGCGTATCAGCAATTTTCTGATGTGGCAGAGCGTCTATGCCGAGTTGTATTTCACCGAGACGCTCTGGCCCGATTTCGACACCGCCGCAATGGAACTGGCGTTTGCATGGTTTGCCGGACGGGAACGACGTTTCGGGCAGATTGGCCAGCAACAGCGTGCCACCGCCTGCTGATGAAAGTTGTGCGTCAGATCGCCCGGTGGGCCACCGTGTCAGGCGCCGCGTTCCTGACGAGCGGCACCGTATGGGCCGAGGTGGGTGAAGCGCCCGCTTTGCGCAGCAAACCGGCTCTTATGCGCATGAGCTACGAAGTGCTGGACCTTTCGCCGTCCGAAACGATGGGGCTCGCGGGTGTGCATTATCTCGTCAACGTGCATCGGGACTGGTATGTCGGCGCATCCGGTTTTGGCGCGGTGCACGGTGAGCGCGGCGGCTTTTTCACCGGAGGCTTCACGCTGGGCACGGGCCGGCGTTTTGCCTCGCGATGGATGGTCGACGGCGGGTTTTTCGTCGGCGGTGGCGGCGGCGGATCGGCGCCGCAGGGCAGCGGACTCATGCTGCGCCCACACCTGAGTGTGAGCCGGGATATCGGTGGCGTGATGCTGGGCGCCGGCATCTCGCATGTGCGCTTTCCGGATGGCGACATCGACAGCACGCAGGCCCATCTCACGCTCGGCATTCCCTTCGACATCCATTACGCCCGCGCCAGCGATGCGGGCAAGACCGTGCATGCGCGCGACCTCGCCGGACTCAGGCTGAAACGATCGGAATGGTCCGCCACCCTGGGCGAATATCGCCCGTCGAACAAAGCGCGCACCACGGCGGGCGACAGCATGGATGCCACGCTGCGGCGCGTCGGCTTCGAGTATCGCCGGCTGCTGAATGGTGGCCGGTATTTCTTCGTCGAGACAGCCGGTGCAATGGGGGGTGAATCGGACGGCTTCGCCGAACTCCTGGCCGGTGTCGGGTACCGGTTCCCACTCGCGAACCGCCTGGTTCTGACGGGAAGTGTCGCCGTGGGGGGTGCCGGTGGCGGACTGGTCGACACCGGAGGGGGTGCGGTGGGCAAGCTGCGCGTGGGCCTGGATTACGAACTGGCACCGGCTCTCAAGTTGTCGCTGGAAGGCGGCTGGATCGAAAGCGGCGGCAGTTTCAGCGGCACGCTTTACAATCTGGGAATCGGCTATCGACTCGGTGATGTGGGCAGTGGGCGGCATGGCGAGGACGCGCGGATCACGAGCGTGCATCTGGCCAAGTGGCGCCTGGCCGGTGTGGTGCACAGCAATCTCGATGCAGCGCGCAAAGATGGAAACGGGCGCGATCTGAGCCTCGTTGGCCTCAAACTCGAAAAATTTCTTTCACCCTCCGTCTATCTCACCGGACAGGCACACGGCGCCTTTGCGGGTGGCGCAGGCGGCTATGCGGCGGGCTTGATTGGCGCCGGATGGGAAATGCCCTTGCGTGCGGATGGCCGTTTGAGTTTCAATGCCGAGTTGTCCGTGGGCGCAGCGGGAGGCGGTAGCGTCGACGTGGGCGCCGGGGCTGTCTTGCAGCCGCAGGTTGGACTGGGCTGGCGCCTCGACCGGCAATTCGCGGCCCGCCTGGAAGCGGGCCGTATCGTTGCGCCGGATGGCAAGCTGGACAGCACGCTCGTCGGGGTCGGGTTGCTGTACGAATTCAGCCGGCCCGAATATCGGCATGAAACCGGATTATCCAATGGATTGTAGGTCGGGCTTCAGCGCGACGTGCCGGATTGAAGCCCGACCTGCGCGCCATCGATTTGTCGCGTATGGATGTGCCAATGGGGTTTTTTTGGAATGAACATTGAGGTGATGCCGGCGCAAGCCGCGATCCATTGGTTTGACGGAATTCCGGCTTGCGCCGGAGCAGCTGAAATCGGGAACGGGGGTTGCCGATACGTGCCACGTTCATTCCATGCCCGTTGCACGGAATGAGCGGGTGGGTTTTGCTCGGGTATTTCGGGACGCAGGCGCGAACCGATTTACCATGGATGTCGCAGTAGGGGAGATGATGAAATACTTGTACCGACGTGGCGCCGTGCTGGCTGCGATCCTGTGGGCCACCAGTCTTGCGGCCGCTGCACAGACGGTCAGCGACGCGTTGGGCGGCTCGCAGGCGACGAACATCCAGCCTGCGGCAGTGGCCCCGACAATGCCTGCCGATCCGTCTTCATTCGCGCTGCGGAATAGTATGTCCCTGGGAGGCGACAGCGCTGACCGCTTGGCGCCCCTTCCAGTGTACGCAGTCCAGCCGCCCACGGAAAATGCTCCGGCACCACGCATCGAACGCCCACGGGTGGAAGCGCTCCCCAGCAATTTCCAGCGTTTCGTGCAACAGGCCACCGGCCGCATGCTGCCCGTCTACGGCCAGGAACTGTTCAGCGTACCGGCCGGCTATGTCCCTGTTACGCAGGCTCCCGCGCCGAATGACTACATCCTCGGTCCGGGAGATGAAATCCGGTTACACGTCTGGGGCAGCATCGATGCCCAAAAAAGCCTGGTGATCGACCGCACCGGGCAGATCCACCTTCCCAAGGTCGGGGCAATCAACCTCACGGGCGTTCGCGCGGGCGATCTGGAAGCCGTGCTGCGCAGCAAGATCGGACGCGTTTTCAGAAACTTCGAACTCAATGCCACGCTTGGCCGTCTGCGCAGCATCCAGATTTACGTCGTGGGCCACGCCTTGCAGCCAGGGACCTACACGGTTTCCAGCCTTTCGACGCTGATCAATGCCTTGTTCGAAGTGGGCGGGCCGAGCAGTACGGGCTCCATGCGCAACATCCAGTTGAAGCGCGACGGTCGCGTCGTCGGCACCCTGGACCTTTATGACTTCATTGCACGCGGCGATCGCAGCGGCGATGCCGCGTTGTTGCCCGGCGATGTCATCGTGATCCCGCCTGTCGGCCCGCGCGTGGCGGTGCTGGGCGCGTTCGAGCGTCCCGCAATCTACGAACTGAAGGGCGCCGACTCGGTCAATGAGGTGCTTGCACTCGGTGGCGGCCTGTCGGTGCTGGCCAAGTCCGGCAAGGCCCTGCTGGAGCGGATCGATCCGGCGACTGCTACCGCGCGCCGCGTCGAGGATTTTGCGCTCGACGCTGCGGGCCTCAAACGCACCCTGCGGGACGGCGACATCCTGACCCTGTTCGAAATCAGTCCGCAGTTTTCCAATGCGGTGACGCTGCGCGGCAACGTCGCCGAGCCGCTGCGCTATCCCTACAGTCCCGGCATGCGCGTGCGTGATCTGATCCCGAACCGCGAAGCCCTGATCACGCCTGACTACTATCAGCGCAAGAACCGGCTCATGTTGTCGGAAAAGACCGGTGCCGCCGATGTCGAGTTCGGCGTGCGCAAACTGCTCGACGAGGTCAACTGGGAGTATGCCGTCATCGAGCGGCTGGATCGCGACACCCTCACCACGAAACTCATTCCCTTCAACCTCGGGCGCGCGGTCAACGAGGGCGACGCGCAGCACAACCTTGAACTGGAGCCCGGCGACATCGTCACCATCCTGTCGAAGAACGACCTGCGCGTGCCGCAGGACCGCCAGACCCGTCTGGTGCGGGTGGAGGGCGAAGTCGCCGCCCCCGGCATCTATCAGGTCCAGGTAGGCGAAACCCTGCCGCAACTGCTGGGACGTTTGGGGGGCGTCACGGGCAATGCCTATCTCTATGGCACGGAATTCACCCGTGAATCGGTACGCCGCCAGCAGCAGCAGAACCTCGATACCGTGATCCGCAAGCTGGAAGCGCAGTTGCAGGCCGAGATCGGCAAGCAATTGTCCGACGCCAATGCGGCAGCCGAGGCGAAGGACCAGCTTCTCGCGCAGCAACAGCAGCTCGACCGCATGAAGGCATTCAAGAGCAGCGGCCGGGTCAGCCTGGAGCTGCCGCCGAAACAGCTGGCTTTGGAAACGCTGCCGGCGCTGCCGCTCGAAGATGGCGACACCATCCATATTCCCAGCCGCCCGGGTTTCGTCACTGCGGTGGGCGAGGTGTACAACGAAAACGCCATCATTTACCGGAACGGCAGAACCGTGGGTGACGTGCTCGAGGCAGCAGGTGTGAGCGACAATGCCGAACTGCGCTATGCCTTCGTGCTGCGTGCCGACGGCAGCGTCAAGGCCGCGCGCGATGTGGGCGGCCTGTTCACCATCGGCGGCTTCGAGAGTCTTGAACTGATGCCGGGCGACACCGTAGTCGTACCGGCCAAACTCGATCGCCGCACCAACTGGACCAAGTTCGTGACGGGGCTCAAGGACTGGACACAGGTGCTCTATCAGCTTGGTCTGGGTGTCGCGGCGTGGAAAGTTCTTGAGTGAGGGGGCGGCCGTGACCGACAACAACTATCTTGACCAGGTGGACGAGGAAGGCATTCGCTGGCTCGACGTGCTTCAGACCCTGTCCGAAAACGCCCGCCTGCTGTTTTTTGGACCGATTGTCTTTGCACTTGTCATCTGGGGGCTGTCCTGGCTAGTGCCTCCCAAGTATGAAGCCACCACCGCCATCCTGCCACCGCAGCAACAGAGCCAGGGCATGGCTGCCGCAGCACTCGCGCAGCTCAGTGCCATGACAGGCATGGGGGGAGGCGGCACCTCTGCGGGTGGGCAGGCGGCAATGTACATTGGCTTGTTGAAGAGCCGAACCGTTGCCGACCGTCTGGTGGACCGCTTCGGTTTAATGAGAATGAAAGAGGTCAAGACGCGTGAAGACGCGCGAGAAGTTCTCGAGCGTGTTACGCGGGTGGTTCAGGGCAGGGATGGCATCATCAGCATCTCCGTCATTTCAAAGATTCCGAAATTGTCATCGGACATGGCCAATGCTTATGTGCATGAGCTTACCGTTCTCTCCGACCGCTTGGCCATAACCGAAGCGCAGGAACGCCGCGTGTTCCTCGAAAAAGAACTGGCCAAGGCCAAGGACGGACTCACCAAGGCAGAAGTGGCGCTCGGGGAATCCGGTATCAGCGAAGGCGCACTGAAATTCAACCCGGCTGTACTGGGCCAGGGGCTGGCCACGCTCAAGGCGCAGATCATGGCCAAGGAGCTGCAACTGGCCAGCATGCGCGGTTACCTTTCCGAAAATAACATGGACTACCGCCTCGCCCGTGAAGAACTGGCTGCCTTGCGCGCACAAATGACAAAGTTCGAACGCGCGGAGCCGAGTGAGGCAAACGCCGAATATGTGCAGCGCTATCGCGACTTCAAATATCACGAGGTTCTCTTCGAGCAACTGGCGAAGCAACTCGAACTCGCCAAACTCGATGAATTGCGCGAAGGGCCGCTGGTCCAGGTCGTCGACGTCGCCGTTCCGCCGGAGAGGAAAACCAACCTTCACAAAGCGATCATTGCATTGATTGCCTGGCTCGTTGCCGGGATCGTGCTGGCTGGTTATGTGTTCGTTCGGCATACGTTCAAGGCTTCCGGCCAGAATCCGGAAGATGCAGAGAAAGTGGCGGTGATCCGGGCGGGGTTTCTGCGCGTGATCAAACCGTGGCAGCGCCGGCGGCCCATGGCCCGTTGAAGAACACGTCCCTTGTTTTTTGCTGTGAGTCTGCATTGCCGAGCGAGAACGTGCGCGGGCGGCGGGCTTCGCCGGGGTGGCGGCATCTACGAGATTGAATCATGAGGTCCAACGGTTTCCGCAACCTCTTCGTCGGACTGACCATGCTGGCCGCCGTGGGCTTGGCAACTGCGTTGACACCGAATCGGAAAATGGCTGACCAGGGGCCCGTCGTCGACCTGGAGGCCATCATTCCAGGTCAATTTGGCGAATGGCGTAAGCAAGAGACGCTGGACGCCCTCGTGCTTAGCCCCCAGGTCGAGTCGCTGATGGGCAAGATATACAACCAGCTTCTCACCCGCAACTACATCAACAACAAGGGACACCGCATCATGCTATCGATCGCCTATGGCGGCACCCAAAATACCGTGATGCAGGTTCATCGACCCGAAATGTGCTATCCGGCCCAGGGTTTCGCGGTGGGTGCGGTCACGAAGGATGTGATCGATATCGGCGGGAACAAACTCCCGGTCATGAAACTGGTTGCGACCCAAGGCCAGCGGGTCGAACCGATCATGTACTGGGTCATGATCGGCGAGTCGGCCGTGCGCGGGGGGCTGGACCAGAGCCTGGCACGTGTGAAATATGGTCTCACTCGGACAATCCCCTATGGAATCCTGATTCGGGTGTCGACCATTTCGGCAAACGAAACACAGTCCTACGAGGTCGAGGAAGATTTCGTGCGTGCCATGCTCGGCGCGATGCCGGCCCAGGCGCGCCGGGTCCTGACTGGAGCGGGGTGATGACGTCGGTGGTGCAGGTGGCGTTATGGCCTTTCAGACTTGCTACGCCAATGAACGGCCTGGCGCCACGAGGTCCATCATGGTTTCCGCAACGGTCAGCCGCCTGATTTTTTTTGGCGGCCGTTACTTGTCGCTGTTATTCGTGGCAAGCCTCCTCGGGCAGCTTGCTGCGGGGTTTCTCCTCGCGGTGGCGGTCGTCGAGTTCTTCCGTATCGTTTTTGACTATGGCCTCGAGAATGGCGTCCTTGCCCGTTTTCATCAACGGGCTGCCGAGGATGCCAAGCGCTTTGCGGCGGCCAAGGGACGCTTCAGACTGCTTGCGATCCTGATTGGCCAATTGGTGACGAGCGCGGCGATTGCCGCATTCTGTCTCAAATTCGACATGCCAATGACCATTCCGCTGGTAGCGAGCCTGCAATTTGCGTGTCTGATGGGCTTTGGCTATCTGCAGGCCCATCTGCAGACGGATTATGCGGGAGGCATGGCGGCGCTGGTCCGTCCCTTGATATTGGCCGCGCTGGCGCAATCCGTGTTGCTGCTGCTGGTCGCCCTTGGCATGGCGCCACTCTGGATTGGCGCAATCTTTTTCGAGGTTGCCGCACTGCTCGCGTGCGGGTTCGTCGTCAGGCGGTTCAGGCGTGAGACCGCACCCTTGTCCGGGATGAAGAAGGGGGTGCCGTCAGGCTCCGGTTTTTCCGGGATCGGCGCCGTTTTTCGCCGGATCGCGCCGCTCGGCAATGTGTCTCTCCTCAGCGTGGCCTACGGTCGCGTCGATGCACTGGTGGTGTCCTGGGTCGCAGGCGGCGCTTTGTTGACCCAGTATCTGCTGTTCCAGAGGCTGGCGAGCGCGCCCCTGATGTTCTTTTCTACCGTGGCGAGCGTGAATATTGCCAGGCTGTCGGGAGAACGCTTGGGCCACGAAAAGAACGACCGCTCCGTTTCCCGATACAGGAAACGGGCCTACCTTGCTGCCGCAGCGAGTGGCGTCGGGTTTGCCGGTATCGGCCTATGGATTGCGCCCTTCTTCCAGTTGAAAGACGTGAATCTCACTTTGCTCGGATTGCAGGGGTTTGTGTTGACCCTGCAGGTGGCCAACGGATTTCATGCGGCCCTTCTGATCGCCTTTCATGAGTCGGCCCATTTGTGGGAAGTGGCGCGCAACAACACCGTCCTCGCGTCGGTTCTGATGCCGTTGGGCGCGTGGCAATTGGGAGCGGTCGGAATCGCGCTGGCGATTTGCATGGTTGAGTTCTTCTGTGCTGCGCAGCATGCCAGACTTTTCGAGTTGCGGACATGTTGAATCGCTACAGTCTCATCCGGGCATCTGGCTGGGCCGGGCTGGTGCTCTTGCTCGGAATTTACGCCCAGATGGGGCCGGGTGCCCTGCAGAAGGTCTCGTTGCTGCTTGTTATCGGCGGCTTTGCCATTGCGGGCCTCAATTGGTATGAGCATCGTGGAGGGCGCAGCCCGTCTTTTCTCTTTCTGGTCTTTGGATGCATCTTCCTTTGTGGGCGCGCATTTCCTTCTCTTGTGGGGGATGAGTCACAGCTGGCAAAGATTGGGTTCGGTAACGAATATTACGTAGCCGACGAAACGGTATTTGAATATGCATGGCTCGTTCTCGCATCATTCTTTTTTGTGCACTTTGGGTCATTGATACCACAGGCCACGAGAAATATTCCAAAGACATCGACGCGTGCTGCACGAATTTATTTCATTTTCTTTGTGTTATTTTTGCCGTTGTATTTGTATAAAAATATCAGTTACTTGAGTTACGTAATGTCTTCGGGGGGATATCTGGCCATCTATCAAGACTCGGAGTTCGTGGAAGGCGTGGGCCTGCCAATCCGCGCTGGTGCACTGCTATGCATGGCCGCGTTCACCCTGTATTTTTTTCACGAAACGAATCGGAGGAGAGCGCGGTGGTCATTGCTTCTGTTTATTGTTATTTTCTCCAGCGAACTTCTGATCGGATTGCGTGGCAAGTTTTTCGTTGTGGTATTGGCGTTCCTGTTTTTCTATAAAATTCGCTTTGGCGGGAAATTTTCCTTGCGTGGAATGCTTGGGCTTTTTGTTGCCATATTCATTCTTGCAATCGCTATCGAAATCATCCGTCAGGGTGGATCCTCAATCGAAGGTTCTTTCTTGATGGGGTTCTTTGTCCAGCAGGGTGTTACAGCAGGGGTGAATCTGGTTGTGCTGGATGACTTGCAATATTTTGCGGACAATGCGGGTGAGTATCTTGTCCGTCAGTTCATGGTGCCATTTTATGCGCAGCCTGAAGTCGAGCAGGGTTGGTTTCTGGCCAATGATGTTTCGATGCTGGTGATGCCTGCGGCCTATACACTCGGTTTTGGGACAGGAAGCAGTTATCTGGCTGAACTTGTATTGTTAGGTAGTTGGGCTGGCGTTTTCATCGGGAGTTTGTCTATTGGCTGGATGCTAAGCACCCTTCGCAGATTCCATTATGGCGTCATGGGTGCGCTCTCGTTCTGGGTGGTGTGTGGGCTTATCTATTACCCACGGACGATGCTCCACGATCCAATCCATAATTTGATGCGATATGCGTTGCCCATACTGTTTGTAGCGGGCTGCGGCTGGTTGGTTCAGCGAATGATGCATCAGAGAGCACGATGAAAAAAAGCGCGTTTGTTCTAAGCATGACCGGCTTTCTGGGGGGAGGAGAGATTTTCCTGATCAAGCTGGCTTCCCTGTTGCACGATCAGGTTAGGCTGATTGTCATATCTCCCGCTGTTCCATCATTACGGGAAGCGCTTGTTCAGGCAGACGCAGAGTTTGTGGAATTGGGAGCATCTGGCGGTATGGCGCTGCGATGGCAGTTCCTGCGATGGCTGTGGCGGCAGCGCAGCAGCATCCGCGAGGGCGGTGTCCCGATTATCCTTAACGGCAGAGGCGCTGCTTATTTGGCACCTTTGGTGCGCATGTCTGTGGGCGTGGCACCGATCATCATTGCGCATACGGAGTTGTCAATGCGCTCTCTCGATCCCAAGGAAGTTCTGTATGGTATCGCCGCGCGTTTCGCCAGCCATGTTATCACGGTAGGTGAGTTTGTTGCCACCCAACACAAACAGCGCTGGGCGGGATTGTCGGTAGAGTCAATTCGCAACTGGATTGTCTTAGGCTCGCATGGTACATCCAGGCGAACTCAGAATGTTACTGATGGAGAGATACTATATGCGGCGGTATTGTCACGCCTGGCTCCCCGAAAGGGTGTCGAGGATGTGATTGCCGTATGTGCAGAGGACGATGGAATTGTTTTGAGCATCTACGGTGATGGTCCTATGCGCGAGCAATTGGTGGGAGTTCATGGAGACTCCACGAGGTTGCACTTCAATGGCCATGTGGCGAACGTATCAGAGTGTTTACAGAAATATTCCATCCTGATTTCAGGGTCCTATTCGGAGTCTTCGCCACTTGCACTCGCTGAAGGTATTTACGCCGGGCTGCTTTGCGTCGTCAGCGACATCCCCGCGCATCGCGAATTGCTCGGCGAAAGCTACCCCGACGAGCTGTTCTTCCCACCCGGTGATCGCGCCGCGCTTAAGCGGGCGCTGGCTGCCGCGCGCGTCCGGCTTTCCAGTGCGGATGGAGACGACGCCCGCACCGTTGTCGCTGCCGCCATGTCGCGTCTTCGCGAGCGCAACTCCCCCGAATTGGCCCGCCAGCGCTATCTTGCCGTCTTGTGCAGGGAATGTGGCGAGGGACGCGCGGCGTGACGCTGGCGGTTGATGCCAGATGGATGGTTGGCCAGTACCGTGGCATGGGGCATTACGCCCACGCATTGCTTGAGCCGGTAGCCGCCGAGGTCCTGGCGCTGTTGCCGGAAAATTATCCCGAGGCCCGTTATCCAACCGTCCGCGCCGGCGCAGGCTTTTTTCCCTATTGGGAGCAGGTGGTGCTGCCGAAACTGTGTGCAGACCATGCTGTTTCCAAACTGCTCTGCCCTTACAACACGGCGCCGTTGCGCCTACCGTCCTCGGTGGAGTTGACGCTGGTGGTGCATGACCTGATCTATCTGGAACCCTGGTCGCGCCTGCCGCCTTCCGTCTCGGTTTACCAGACGCTCGGCAGAATCTATCGGCGTCTCGTCGTGCCGCGTGCGGTACGCGGTGCTGCACGGTTGGTGACCGTCTCGGAATTCACCCGGAACCAGCTTGTTGAGAAGTTTTCCATTTCCGGACAACGTGTTCATGTGATTCCGAACAGCCTGGATGATGCGTGGTACGCTGAATCCCCTTTGGCGGCGGCGTCGCGCAAGCCATATGTGCTAACCGTCGCGGGCGAAGCGCCAAGCAAGAACCTCTCGGCATTGATTCGTGCCTTTTCGCTTTTTCGGCGCATGGGGGGGAAGTCGGTAGCGGATTGCACGTTGCGGGTGGCTGGTGTCAAACCGAGCTACCAGCACCATTTCCGGAGAGTGGCTGACGTCGCCGGGGTGGCCGCTTGCGTGGTTTTCGAGCCGTTTTTAGACGAGGAAGCGCTGCGCCAGATCTACCGTGAGGCCAGGCTTTTTGTCATGCCGTCGCTTTACGAGGGGTTTGGAATTCCGCTGCTGGAGGCCATGGCAAGCGGCACGCCGGTCGTCTGCAGCAACACGACATCGCTGCCCGAGGTGATCGGAGATGCAGGATGGCTGTTTGATCCGCGTGATATCGAGGATATGGCCGCTACGCTGCATTCCGCCTGGACCGACCAGCAGGGCAAGTCGGAACGCGCCGCGCTCGGGTTGGCGCGCGCCCAGCGTTACAGGCGTTCGGCGGTGGCGCAGGACATCGCTGCATTCTGGAGCGCTTCGTGAGTCCGCGCAAGCGCATTCTCGTGTTGACCCCCCGTTTTCCTTATCCGGTGGTCGGGGGCGACCGCCTGCGTATTTACGAGATTTGCCGGGAGCTGTCGAAGCATTACGAATTGTCGCTGCTCAGTCTTTGTGAATCCGAAGCGGAAATGTGCAGCCCGCCACCGACGGACGGAGTTTTCGGGAAAATAGAACGGGTGTTCCTGCCCAGATGGCGTTCGGTGCTGAATGTGCTGGCTGCGGTGCCGGGACAGACGCCGTTGCAGATTGCGTACTATCAGTCGGCGGCGTTCGCCGGGCGTGTCCGGGAATTGTTGCCCGAGCATGACCTCTGCATCGCACACCTGATCCGGACCGGCCACTATGTGCGTCAGGCCGGCACGCCGGTGATTCTCGAAATGACGGATGCGATTTCGTTGAACTACAGGCGCGTCCAGGAATTGGAGAACGTACGTGGCTTCAAGTCATGGGTTTATCGCTTCGAAGCGGAGCGGCTTCTGCGGTATGAGCGTGCGGCGCTGGAATCGTTTGCGGCGGTAACGCTGGTGTCGGAGCTGGACCGAGCGTTTCTGCTCGATGGGCGCGGCGGCGGCAACGTCGTGGTGTGTTCCAACGGGGTCGATCTGGATGCGCTTCCGTTTCGGGAGCGCCGGACGAGCGAGCCTGCAATCGCGTTCATCGGGAATATGGCTTCAATCCAGAATCTCGATGCGTGCTTCTATTTCGCTGAGGAAATCCTCCCGCGGGTGCGAGGACGTCTGCGATGCACTTTCAGGGTGGTCGGCCGCATTGGGGCCAGCGATGCGCGCCGCCTGCGCGCTATGGATGGGGTCGAGGTGTTCGGCAATGTCGAAAGTGTTCCTGAAGCCGTGGGCAATGCACGGGTGGGTGTCGCGCCGGTGCGTCTGGGCGCGGGGGTGCAGAACAAGGTCCTGGAATACATGGCGCTCGGGTTGCCGGTCATTACCTCACCCGTGGCACTTGAAGGACTGCAGGCTCGGGCGGGCTCTGATTTGCTGGTGGCGGCCACGCCGGAAGAATATGCCGTTCAACTCGAAACGCTCTGGCATGACGAGGTATTGAGAACGCGGCTGGCAGCCTCTGCTTACCGGTATGTAAGGGAAAATCATTCCTGGGCAGGCCGCTTGCGACCATTGGTTGAACGGGTGTCGGCCCTGCTGGCAGCGGCTTGATGATGGTGTTTTTGTATTATGGCGATATAATTTTTCCTGACCATGCGTCCGACTCGGGCGGGTGGCGGAAAAAATAAGGAGGAGGCTGGATGATACGCACGGGACGTTCGGTACCGTACGTCGGCGCGATGGCGTCGTCCGTTGCGTTGCATCATCCTGGACCTCGGGAATTCATCGAAATTTCCTGGGAAGAATAACGATGCTGCAACTGATCTTCGGCCTGATTCTCACCGTGCTGGCCACACCCATACTGGTGCGTGCGGCGCATCGTTACAACCTGCTCGACCGACCCGATGAACGCAAGCATCACCAGGGCGCGATCCCCGTGGTGGGCGGGCTTGCGATGGCATTTGCGATCGCGGTGGTGGCGGCGTGGCAACTCGCGGACAGCGAGATCTTCTGGGGGCTGTTCGTTTCCGTGTCGATGATTGTGATTGTCGGCGTCCTCGATGACCGGAACGAACTGCCCGTGAAAGTGCGTTTTCTGATGCAGGGCGCAGCGGGTCTCATCGTCAGCCTCTACGCCGGGGCGCAGTTGACGAGCCTGGGAAATCTCGTCGGTACCGGGCCGGTGCTGCTTGGCGTCATGGCGGTGCCGTTTACGGTATTTGCGACGGTGGGGGTGGCCAATGCGTTCAATCTGTCGGATGGCATGGATGGCCTGGCCGGCGGCCTGGCGATGATCACGGCGGCGTTTCTGGCGGTGGCGGCCTATCTCTCCGGCAGCAGCGAGACGCTGGTGTTGCTGCTGATCCTGAGCGGGGCGCTGGCGGGTTTTCTGTGCTTCAACATGCGCCTACCCTGGCAGTGTCATGCCAAGGTCTTCATGGGCGATTCGGGCAGCCTGATGCTGGGTTTTCTGCTGGCCTGGGCGGTGGTCCGGGTCACGCAGGCCGACACCAACGCCCTGCCGCCCGCGGCGGCGCTGTGGTTCTTTGCCATTCCCCTGATGGATACGGTGAGCCTGATGCTGCGTCGCATGCTGAGGGGACGCAGCCCTTTCCAGCATGGCCGTGACCACCTGCATCACATTCTTTCGCGCGCCGGCTACACGGATGCGCAGGTCGTCTGGACGATCCATTTCGCGGCGGTGTTCTTCGGGCTGGTCGGTTTCCATGGCTGGCGTGCCGGTCTTGCCGATGCGACGCTGTTTTACGGCTTTTTGTCCGTATTCGTCGTGTATTTCTTCGGCGTGGAACACGCCGGCAGGTTGCTGCGCCTGTTCGGTCGCACGCTCGGGTGGAGCAGGCCGCAGGCCTGAGGGTGTGCGCGATGGCGGGCTTTGGCTCCGCCAGTGCGTCTCTGCCGGGTTGTCTTACGCCGCAGCGCTGCGCGCGCTCATCAGGAATACCGGGTAGTCCCGTTTACCCGTTTCCTGCTCTTTCTCGATGCTGAACACCGTCTGGAAGTCGATCGCCTGGAAACCTGCTGCCACGGCGCGCTCGCCGAGCTCGGCGCGCTCGAAACCGTGGTGCACGTCGACATCCAGGCCGTGAAACGAGCCGTCTTCCTGGTCGAGATCGGCGATGCACAGATGGCCGCCGGGATTGAGAAGTCCGTGGAAGATGCGCAGGATGGCGTCGGTGTCGGGGACGTGGTGCAGGGTCATCGAGGTGTAGATGAGGTCGAAGCGCTGCGCGGGCGGCGGATCGGCGAGCAGGTCGAGCAGCACGGGCGTCATGTTGCGCACGCCGTGCTGGCTGATTTTTTCGGCGAGGACGTCGAGCATGCCGCGCGAGCTGTCGGCGAGCAGGATGGCGCCGAGTTCATCCTTGAGCGGAAACGACAGCAATCCGGTGCCGCAGCCGTAGTCCAGCGCACTCATGTCACGGCGCAGCGGCACGGCGCGACGGATCGCGTCGGCGATCTTGCGCGCGCGTTCCTGGAACACGGGGTTTTCGTCCCATTGGCGGGCCTTGCTGTCGAAGTGCGCGGCGTCGAGGCGGGTGGGGGGCGTTGGGTTCATGGCAATACAGACAGGACGGTGAAGTCGAAAGTTCAGGGTGTGGCGCGGGTGCTGCGCTTGGCTCGCGCCGGAGCGGGTGCGGCCGGTGTCTTGTCCTTGTATTCGCACAGGTCGGCGATGATGCATTCGCCGCACTTCGGTTTGCGCGCCTGGCACACGTAGCGCCCGTGCAGGATCAGCCAGTGGTGGGCGTCGACGAGGAACTCCCTGGGTACGGCGCGCAGCAGTTTTTTTTCCACTTCGAGCACGGTCTTGCCGGGGGCGAGGCCGGTGCGGTTGGCGACGCGGAAGATATGCGTGTCGACCGCCATGGTCGGCTGACCGAAGGCGGTGTTGAGGATGACGTTGGCGGTCTTGCGTCCGACGCCGGGCAGCGCTTCGAGCGCGGCGCGCTCGGCGGGGACTTCGCCGTCGTGACGCTCGACCAGCAGGCGGCAGGCGGCGATGAGGTGCCGCGCCTTGCTTTTGTATAGACCGATGGTCTTGATGTAATCGGCGAGGCCCGCTTCGCCCAGTGCGAGGATCACCGGAGGCGTGTTGGCGACCGGAAACAGGCGGCGGGTGGCGAGGTTCACGCCCCGGTCGGTGGACTGCGCCGACAGCACTACGGCGACCAGCAGTTCGAACGGCGTGCTGTATTCGAGCTCGGTCGTGGGATGGGGGTTGGCCGCCCGCAGGCGGCGGAAGAGTTCGTGACGGCGGGCGGAGTTCATGCCGGGGATCCAGTGGGCAAAGAGAACGGCCCACGGGCGATTGATTTCGCGCATGCGCCCGCGACGGGCGCACGGCCGTTGTCACCCTCTCCCCCGGCCCCGTTGAGGGGGAGAAGAGTTCGGGTGGTTGGCCGCAGCGGCAACGATCGGGGCCGCCTCTCCAGCAATCGGGAGAGGCTCCGTTCGCGCGTGCTGAAATATTGTGCAACCACGCGGCACACCACACGGGGTGGGGCGTTGTTGGAGGGCCGCCCCCGGCCCGATGCCGTAAAGGTTCCACCGCCCGAAAATCGCGGCGAGGGCGCCGCGCCTACATGGGGCGTGGCATTGCAGGAGGGCCGCCCCCGGCCCGATGCCGTGATGGTTCCACCGCCCGAAAATCGCGGCGAGGGCGCCGCTCCTACATGGAGCGTGGCGTTGCAGGAGGGCCGCCCCCGGCCCGATGCCGTGATGTTTCCGCCACCCGAAGATCGCGGCGAGGGCGCCGCGCCTACATGGAGCGTGGCATTGCAGGAGGGTCGCCCCCGGCCCGATGCCGTGATGTTTCCGCCACCCGAAAATCGTGGCGAGGGCGCCGCTCCCACATGGGAGCGCGGTACTGGAGGGGCGCCCCGGCCCGATGCTGTGATGTTTCCACCGCCCAATCGCGGCGAGGGTGCCGCTCCCACAGGGGTGCCGTGCCCTTGTAGGAGGGCCGCCCCGGCCCGATTGCCGTGATGTTTCCACCGCCCCAATCGCGGCGAGGGCGCCGCGCCTGCATGGAGCGTGGTGCTGTAGGAGGGCCGCCCCCGGCCCGATGCGGTGAAAGTTGCACCGCCCGAAAATCGCGGCGAGCACCCGGAGGGCATGAAGGCGCCGGTGCGTGGTTGTTGCCAATTCATTGGCATTGCAACCACGGCCTGCCCCTTGCGGGTGCGCCTGCCCGGGCCGCATGGGAGTTTGACAGGCCGTTCGGGCTGATGGGTCATGTGTCGATATGCGATTGGATTTTTCAGCGTGAAACTCGCGCAGCGAAACCTTGTCCCCCTCTCCCGCTTGCGGGAGAGGGCGGGGAGAGGGCAAGGTTCGTGGCGAGTCGCCATGAACGTTGGGTTCATTGTTCGGTCAGTTGTTTTTTCAATGCACGCTTTTCCGCCTGGCGTTTCGCGCCGGGGGTTTTCTCGTGCTCGCCCGCCTTGCGTGTGAGCGCCAGCGGCACGTAGGGATTGCGTGGCTTCGGTACGCGTTTTTTCAGTGGCGGTTTCATGCGGTGACGGGCACCGCGGCGCGTGTGCGCTGTTCGGCGCGCGCCTTGTTCCAGTTGTTGGCAGCGATGAGCAGCCCCAGGGCGAGGAAGGCGCCGGGGGGCAGGATGGCGAGCAGGAAACCCTGGTAGTTCGGCAACACGTGTACCACGAAGCGCTGGGCTTCTGCGCCGAATACGAGGTCGATGCCGGAAAGCAGTGTCCCTTGCCCGGCGACTTCGCGGATGGCGCCCAGCATCAGGAGCACGAGGGTGAGGCCGAGGCCCATGGCGACGGCGTCGATCACGCTGTGCAGCGGGCGGTTCTTCGCGGCGAAGGCGTCGGCGCGTGCGAGCACGATGCAGTTGGTGGTGATGAGCGGGATGAAGATGCCGAGTACCAGATAAAGCGGATGCACGAAGGCGTTCATCGTCAGGTCGATCACGGTGACCAGCGCGGCGATGATGAGGACGAACACCGGGATGCGGATTTCGTTGGGCACGAAGTTGCGCACGCCGGAAACCGCGCCGCTGGACGCCGCCATCACGAGTGTCGTCGCGAGTCCGAGCGACAGTCCGTTGATCACGCTGCTGCTGATTGCCAGCAGGGGACACAGGCCGAGCAGTTGCACCAGGCCGGTGTTCTGCTTGAAGAGGCCGTTGCGGAAGAGGTCGAGGATTTCCTGGCGGGTGATCATGGCGAGGGGACTCCTTGGGCAGGGGCGGCAAGCAATGCGGTGCGCTGGCGGGAATAATATTCGAGCGCGTCCTTCACCGCCTTCACCACGGCGCGCGGCGTGATGGTGGCGCCGGCGCGCGCATCGAAGCGCCCGCCGTCCTTGGCGACGCGCCAGTGCCGCAGCGGTGGTTCGACCAGCGACGTGCCGGTGAACTGGTCGATCCATGGGCTCTTCGCGCGGTCGATGTAGTCGCCGAGACCGGGCGTTTCACGATGCGCGGTAACCCGTACGCCGGTGATATGGCCATCGGCGGTGATGCCGATCAGCAGATGGATATTACCGCTGTAGCCATCGGGCGCAATGGCCTCCAGCGCCACGGCGACCGGTTCGGCACCGCGGCGGGCGACCCACATGGCGGAGGGCTGGCGGGTGCCGAGCAGGTCGCTGGGTGGCAGCAGTTGCTGGCTGGCGAGCAGATCGTTGTCATAGAGGGAACGCGGCAGCACCTGATCGAGCAGGGTGAGTTTTTCGGCCTGCTGGCTGCGGGTGATGTTGGGTTCGGTGCGCTGGTGGGTGAACGCGAGCATGGCCGTGCCGACGACGGCGAAGACGAGCAGGATCGCGCTGGTGCGCAGCGAATTGTCCAGCGCGGCACGCACGACATCCTTCATTTCTGGGTGTCCTTGCCGGTGCGCGTCGCGCCATAGATGGGCGGCTGGGTGTACTGGTCGATGAGCGGCACGCACACGTTCATGAGCAGGATGGCGAATGCGACGCCGTCCGGAAAGCCGCCCCAGGTGCGGATGACGATGGTAAGCAGCCCGGCGCCGAAGCCGAAGATCAGGCGGCCGCGTGGCGTGGTTGAGCCCGATACCGGATCGGTGGCGATGAAGAAGGCGCCGAGCATGACCGACGGTGCGAACAGATGGAACCACGGCGCACCGAAGCGGCCGGCATCGTAGAAATGCAGGAAGCCGGCGGTGAGCCACACCCCGGCGAGAAAGGCGAGCGGCACCTGCCAGCCGATGATGCGGCGCGCCCACATGAGCAGGCCGCCGGCGAGGAAGGCCACGGCCAGCCATTCGAAGCCTGTGCCACCGAACTGCCCGAAGATGGGCTGCACCATGACCTCGTCCACGGTGTGCTGCTGCAGCAAGCCCGTGCGCAGGGTGTCCAGCGGCGTTGCCATGGTCACGGCGTCGAGCGTGCCTTTCGGCAGGCCGCCGAAAATCGCCGCGGCACTCTGTGCAAGCGTGAGCGATTCGCCGGTGAGTGCCAGCGGACCCGCCCACTGCGTCATCTGCACGGGAAAGGAGACGATCAGCACGGCATAGCCGACCATCGCCGGGTTGAAGACGTTCTGGCCGAGCCCTCCGTAGAGATGCTTGGCGACGACGATGGCGAACAGCGTACCCGTCACGATGAGCCACCACGGCGCCAGCGAGGGCAGTGACAGCGCCAGCAGCCAGGCGGTGACGACGGCAGAGAGATCGACGAGGAAGGGTTTCACCGGGTAACCGCGCGCCTTCAGCATCGCCGCTTCCGCTGCCAGGGCGGTGACCGTGGCCATTCCGAGCGTGATGAGAATGCCCGGGCCGAACAGCCACACATATACGGCGATGCCGGGCAGCAGGGCGATAAGCACCCAGCCCATGACCTGGGTAACGCTGGCACGGCCGGTAATGAAGGGAGCGGGCATGGGCTATTTCTTCTCTTCGGTTTCCAGCGGCTGGTGCGCCAGTTCACGGATTTTCGCCCGACGGGCTTCGATCTCGTCGATGGTGCGCTGCTGCTCGGGGGTGAGGTGCTCCGTGTTCCTGGGTGCGGTTTCCGCTTTTTTCGCCTGCGCGCGCGCCAGCGCGGCGGCGATCAGCGCTTTCCTGGCGTCGGCCTCGCTTGGCGCTGTGGCGGGAGATTCGGCGGGCTGCGCCGACGCAGCCTGTGCGCGTGCCGCCTGCGTCTTGGCGGCGAGCTTCTCGGCCTTCTCCTTCTTTTCGCGTTCCAGACGGAACTGGCGGAATTCGTGGCGTTCGCGCGCGAGGTCGGCGGCACGCTTCTCTTTCTCGCGCGCCCAGATCTCGCTCTTGGCGTAGCGATAATAGTCGACCAGCGGAATATGGCTGGGGCAGACGTAGTTGCAGCAGCCGCATTCGATGCAGTCGAACAGGTGGTATTCCTGTGCACGCCCGAAATCACCGGCCTTGGCGAAGCGGAACAGTTCCTGCGGTTGCAGCGCTGCGGGGCACGCGTCGGCGCAGCGGGTGCAGCGGATGCACGGCAGTTCCCGCGGCAGCGGCGGGAACAATTCTGCCGAGCGCACCAGCACGCAGTTGGTGGCTTTCACCACCGCCACGTCGGCGGATGCCAGCGGCACGCCCATCATCGGGCCACCCATCACCACGCCGGTGGCGCCGTCGCGCTCGCCGGCCTCGGCGATCAGCACGCGCATCGGCGTGCCGATCAGCACTTCGTAATTCTGTGGTCGCAGCACATGGCCGGTCACCGTCACCAGACGCGAGATCAGGGGTTCGCCGTGACGCACTGCGCGCGCCAGCGCCTGCGCCGTGCCGACGTTGAATACCTGGATGCCGATGTCGGTGGAGAGCTTGCCCGATGGCACTTCCTTGCCGGTGAGCGTGTAAATCAACTGCTTGGCGCCGCCGCCCGGGTAGATCGTCGGCACCGGCACCACCTCCACTGCGAAATCCAGTCGCGCGGCGGCGGCCTGCATCGCAGCGATCGCTTCCGGCTTGTTCTCTTCGATACCGACAAGGATTTGCAGGCTGCCGAGCAGGTGGCGCATGATCGCCACGCCGTCCATGATCTCGTCCGCGCGGGTGCGCATGAGCAGGTCGTCGCACGTGATCCAGGGTTCGCATTCCCCGCCGTTGATGATCAGTACGGGACAATGGTGTGCACCGGGATCGAGCTTGACCGCACTGGGGAACACCGCCCCGCCCAGGCCAGCGATACCCAGATCGCGCACGTGCATGCGCAGGTCGGCCAGCGACATCGCGTGGGGGTCGAGCGGCGTGCGCTCGATCCATTCGTCCTGGCCATCGGTCTCGATCACTACGCACAGGTCCGGCAGCCGGGATACGTGCGGCACCGGGCGCATCTCGACCGCGGTCACCACACCCGAACTCGACGCATGCACCGCCGTCGAGATGTAACCGTCGGCCTCGCCGATCATCTGCCCCTTCAACACCCGCTGGCCCACCTCAACGATCGGCTTGGCCGGGTTGCCCAGATGCTGGCGCAGTGGAATCACCAGCTCGCGCGGCAGCAGCGGTGGATGGAGCGGTCGGCCACTCGATTCGCTCTTGTGTTCGGGCGGGTGCACGCCGCCGTGGAAGGTGAACAGTTCCCGGCTCATGCGCGTGTCTCCGTGCGCACGGTCTTCATCATCACCACCGGGTGTTTCCATTTCCAGTGTGGCAGATCCTCCTCGATCGGCACCATGCTGATGCAGTTCACCGGGCACGGCGCCACGCACAATTCGCAGCCGGTGCACTCCTTGGCGATCACCGTATGCATCTGCTTGGCGGCACCGACGATGGCATCCACCGGACAGGCCTGGATGCACAGCGTGCAACCGATACAGGCCTGCTCGTCGATGAACGCCACCGACTTCGGCTTCGGTTCGCCCAATGCCCCGTCCAGCGGCTTGGGATCGACGCCCAGCAGGTCCGCCAGTTTCTTCACCACGTCCTCACCGCCCGGGACGCAGCGATTGATATCGGCCTCGCCGCTGGCGATCGCGTCCGCATAGGGGCGGCAGCCGGGATATCCGCACTGCCCGCATTGCGTCTGCGGCAGGATGGCATCGACCTTCTCCGCCAGCGGATTGCCTTCCACCTTGAAGCGGACCGCCGACCAGCCCAGCACCAGGCCGATCGCCACGGCCAGCAGGACCATCACCCCGATCGCTGCGAGCATTACTTGACCAGGCCCGAAAAACCCATGAACGCCAGCGACATCAATCCGGCCGTCACCATCGCGATACTCGTGCCCTTGAATGGCGCCGGCACGTCACAGGTTTCGATGCGCTCGCGCACCGCCGCGAACAGCACCAGCACCATCGAAAAACCGATTGCCCCGCCGGCGCCGAAGAACAGCGATTCGACGAAATTGTGCCGTGCCTGCACGTTGAGCAGCGGAATCCCCAGCACCGCGCAGTTGGTCGTAATGAGCGGCAGATAGATACCCAGCACCTGATACAGCATCGGGCTCGTCTTGTGGATGAACATCTCGGTGAACTGCACGATGCCTGCGATCACCACGATGAACGACAGCGTGCGCAGATAGAACAGTTCCGTCCCGAGCAGGTATTCGTTGACGAGGTAGCTCGCCCCGGACGCCAGCGTCAGCACGAACGTCGTCGCCAGCCCCATGCCGATGGCCGTTTCCAGCTTCTTCGACACGCCCATGAACGGGCACAGGCCAAGAATCTTGGCCATCACGATGTTGTTCACGAACACCGTGGATATGAGGATGAGGAGATAGGCTTCCAAGGCAGTCAATCCGGGGCAATTGCATATTATCCGCCGGGGCGGCAGGGCGGTTCAACCCCAGCGCGAGTATTGTTGAAGCGGGGTGTCGGGGTCCCGGGCAGGTGCGGGATCCCTCGTGAGCGGTCTCGCCATGTTGTTCTTTTCGAGTAGTGGAAACGCCCTTGGGCAGCCTGAAGGTCTTGCCGCCGCGCCATGTCGAGGAGATGGCGTGTTGCTCAAGGCGCAGTTGCGGCCATGGCAAGCAGTACGGCAGGCTGTCCTGCATTCCAAAATCCAGCATACGCGGTTCACCGAAGCCTCGTGCGCGAACTACGCATAGAGACAGTTGAACCCGTTGAGTGTCATGGTGACCAGCCACGCCCTGGCTTCAGGCGCAGGCGGCCGATCATAATCATGCACACGTCTTCGTCCGGCAACTGCGTCGCCTCGTCGAACCAGAACCAGCCGAGTTTGTGGCCGCACAAACGCTCCGGGTAGTCGGTGCTGCGGAAATGAATCTGCCCGGTACGCAACAGCTTGTAGCGGTCGCCCGTGCCGCGGCGCCCTTCCTGCACCAGCGGGCCGGCAATCGTCAGCGCCTTGTATGGTTCCCCGGTCATGTCGGCCGTCGGCGCGACCGCCGTGCTGACCGAAGCTGGTGCGCGCAGGATTGCCATCGCGCCGGCAAACGTCTTGCCGGCGCCAACCCCGCCTAGGAAGGCGTGCGGCGTTCTCCAGAACGCCAATAGCGGCTGCCTGCTGTCGTAATCAAGATGGAAAGCTATCGGTGTGATAGCAAATATTGATTGCTTATGATTGCAAGAGTTGCTATCATGTGCGGCATGAACAGCAGACATCGCAAGACGCTCGATGCCATCTTCGCTACGCCGGTCAATGGCACTCTTGAATGGTCTCGGATCGAAGCGTTGCTGGTTGCGGCAGGATGCCGCGTCGTTGAAGGTGCAGGATCGTCCGTGACCTTCGAGAAGGACGGCAAGCGGGTGTATTTCCACAGGCCGCATCCAGGCAAGGAAGCATTGCGGTATCGCGTTATCGCCGCACGTGAATTTCTGGAACAGATTGGAGTGACACCATGAACAACATCATGACCTATCGCGGGTACACCGCCCGCATCGAATACGACAACCGCGACAAAATTTTCGTTGGGCGTCTCGCCGGCATCCGCGACATCGTTTCGTTTCACGGGGAATCGGTAACAGAGCTGGAAGCGGCGTTTCACGAGTCTGTAGACGACTATCTGGCCGCATGCGCAAAACTCGGCCAGGATCCAAACAAACCAAGCTCCGGCCGCCTGATGCTGCGCATTCCTCCAGAGGTGCACGGCGCCGCTCTGGTTGCCGCGCAGGCTGCGGGAACCAGTTTGAACCAGTGGGCGGCGAAGGTACTGGCAGAAGCCGCTCACGTCGACTGATCCTTCGCGCCGACGATGCGCAGGTTGAATCCGCGCCCGGCCGTGAGGCCGGGCGATACTTCCTGATGCTGGCAGGCGGCGACTTGCGCAACATGTTTCAATCCGCGCCCGGCCGTGAGGCCGGGCGATACGCCGGTGCACGTGCATCTGCGCCTGCATCCGCGCATGTTTCAATCCGCGCCCGGCCGTGAGGCCGGGCGATACCGCTGGTGGATGGCGTCTACATAAACACCAGGGCAGTTTCAATCCGCGCCCGGCCGTGAGGCCGGGCGATACCAGGCCGAGCATCCAGGCAAGCAGGAAAACGACAGTTTCAATCCGCGCCCGGCCGTGAGGCCGGGCGATACATCCTGACCGACGCCAAGCGTGCGCCGCCCAAGCGGTTTCAATCCGCGCCCGGCCGTGAGGCCGGGCGATACTCCGACATGGCAACAGTAGCAATCAGTATCAAATTGTTTCAATCCGCGCCCGGCCGTGAGGCCGGGCGATACGCCTGACTACCGAAACCAAGGCCAGCGTGTCGATGTTTCAATCCGCGCCCGGCCGTGAGGCCGGGCGATACAAGGAATCAGCGCCTACGACATGCTCACCGAAGAGTTTCAATCCGCGCCCGGCCGTGAGGCCGGGCGATACCCAAAGTCGCCGATCATCATCACGG
>MKWN01000058.1:51639-93058 GCA_001899775.1 Thiobacillus sp. 65-29 | reverse complement strand
AACTTACGGTGGGACTTTCACCCACAAGAGTGCGCCCGTGCCGGGCGCACCAAAAAAGCCCTCCCGCGAGCGGGAGGGCTGTCGACTTCGGATGCGCTTATGGCGCCGCGACGCCCAGTGCCTTGACCGTCTCGAGGGTCAGATACCCGTCCCCGATCAATCCCTTGGCCTTCTGGAACTCGGCCACCGCAGCCGTCGTGTTGGCGCCGACCACGCCATCGATCGGACCATCCGGATAGTATCCCGCCGCCTTCAGCGCGCGCTGGATTTCCATCATCTTCTCCGCCGTGGCATTGACGTCGCAAAGGATGCGGGTGCAGTACTGTTTCGCCGGAACGAGGATCACCTGCTGGTCGACCATTTCGAACTCGGCAGGTACGGCCACCCGCTTCTGCGTCGCCGGTTGCACTTCCGTCATGATCTCGCGTTCGTAATCGACCGGCACCACTTTCGTCACCGTGGTGGCCGGCTTGACCAGCCTGGTCACTTCGCGCTCGGCGTATTCGGCCGGGATTTCGATGGTACGCGTCGTCTCCGCGCTCTTCAGCACGGTACGCTTGCCGGTCTCATACACCGCCGGAATTTCATCGTAGCGGATCGAGGCCGGCGTCTTCATCACGCGCGTGGTGACTTCCTGATATTCCGCCGGCACTTCGACCAGACAGAAAATCTCGCCGGTCTTTTCATCGATTTTCTGGATGCTGGTCGCCGTACCCGGCTTCCACGTCGTGTACGCCGCGCGCACCAGTGTCCGCTCGGTGACATCCTCGTAGACCGCGGGAACCTCGATCGCTTTCTTGCCGGCCGGCTTGACCATCACGCGTTCCTCGACCTCCTCGAAGACCGCAGGCACGGTTTCCAGCCGGTTCGTCGCCGGCTTCACCAGGACACGTTCCTTGACCGTTTCATAGACCGCAGGCACCACTTCCTGGATTTCCTCGCTGGTCACACGAACCTTCACCGCCTTGTATACCGGCGGAACGATCTCAATGCGCTCGCCTGCTTCCTTCACCAGTTTCTGCACCTTCTCCGTGCCGTACACCGGATCCTTGACGATGAGCACATAGCATTCGCCGGGCTTGGCGTTCGCCATGCACTCTTCCTTGGCTGTTCGCGCCGGCACCGGCGCCGGAGCGGGCTTGGCGACCGGTGCAGGTTTGACGTCTTCCTTGCACGGCGGATCGAGCAGTTGCCGGCCGGGGCAGCCGATCGTCTTGTAGAGCTCGTAACCGGTCGTATTGCCACCCACGTTGCTGGGATCGTAGTAGCGCGCTTCAGCCAGTGCCGGGGTGGCGGCGAAACTGCTCATGCCCATGGCCAGCAAGGCAACATTGATGGTTTTCATGGCGATACGCATAGACATTTTCCTTTCATTGTGGGAAATCATCAGACCCAGCCACGTTGGGCGCGCAGGCCACGCTTCTTGCACGTGCATCGCCACTGCGTGCTCATGTGGAAAAGCGCGGCGATCCGCTCGGAGGCTGGAACGGCCAGATTGCTTCATACTTTTCTAATATTAGCCAATTTCTCGGCAATCCAAGCCGAGGAAGCGTAAAGAACTGCAAAATGCGACGGGAACCGCGTCCAGCCCCCTGATGCCCGTTCAGGCGCCGGATACCATCATTTTGCCGGCGAACACCAGCACGATCGTGAGCAGGCCGAGAACAAGGTTGATGCCGATCAGTTGTCGAATCTGTCCGAGCGCAGCACCGCCTGCTTTCCAGTTCTGCTCGGCGACCGCACGCTTGAGCTTCGCGTAGGGCATGAAGAACACCACGAGATAGATCAGCATCATCAGAAGGCCGATCGCCAGCATGGCGAGAACGTAAAGCGGCGCCGCAAGCCAACCGAACAGCGCCATCATGTGCAGGCCGGTGAGCAGGATCAGCAGCACCGACACCCACACCCAGGGAAAGAATTTCCCGAACACCCCGGCCCACAACGTCAGCCGCTGCGGCGGTTCCAGCACGCTGGCCGCCACCGGCCGCAAAGCCATGTAGGCGAAGAACATGCCGCCAACCCAGACGACGATCCCCAGCACATGAAACAACAATGACACCACCATGGTTTTTCCTTTCAAAACAAAGCCGTTTGCGCGATTGCCAGTTTAACCGGTGCGAAGCTCGTACGGTGCTGCGGGCACGCGCCGTGCGCCTTCAACGCCTCGAGGTGCACCGCAGTGCCGTACCCCATGTGGCGCGCGAAACCGTAGGCGGGGTAGATTTCGTCCAGACGGCGCATGAAGCGGTCGCGTTCGGTCTTGGCAAGAATGGAGGCCGCCGCGATGGCGGCCACCTTGTCGTCGCCCTTCACCACCGTCTGCGAGCGCCACGGCCAGACCGGGCAGCGGTTGCCATCGACCCACACGTCGTCGGGCGCACGTGTCAGTCCTTCGACCGCGCGGCGCATCGCCAGCAGGGTCGCGTTGAGGATGTTCAGCGTATCGATTTCCTCGACGCTCGCCTCGGCCACACACCAGGCGAGTGCGTCGCGGCGAATCACACCCGCAAGACGCTCGCGCGCCGCGGCGGAAAGCTTCTTCGAGTCGCGCAGACCGTCGATGCGCCGCGCGGGATCGAGCATCACCGCGGCGGCGACGACAGGGCCGGCAAGTGGTCCGCGGCCGGCTTCGTCCACGCCGCACAGTCCCACCGGTCCCCAGTGCAGGTTCATGCACGCGTCTCCAGATAAGGCACCACGGCCTCGGCGATGCGCGCACCTGCGTTGCAACGCAGCGACTCGTGCATGGCGCGAAACCGCTCGATCACGGCAGCGCGGCGCGGCGCATCGTCCAGCCAGGCGAGCGCATCGGCCGCCAGGTTTTCCGCGGTGGCCGCTTCCTGCACGCGCTCCGGGACGATCCAGTCGCGTGCCAGGATGTTCGGCAGTCCGATCCACGGCAGCAGCGCCTTTTTTCGCATCATGCGCGCGGTGAGCGCGGGCACGCGGTAGGTGATCACCATCGGCTTCTTGAACAGCGCCGTCTCGAGCGTGGCCGTGCCGGAGGCGACCAATGCGACGTCGCACGCCGCCAGCGCCGTGTGCGACTGTCCGTCCAGAACGCGTACCGGCAGGCTCGTCCCATGCAGTGCCGCACGCACGATGCTCGCCGCAGCGCCGTTCGCGGCTGGCAAAACGAACTGCGCATCACCGTGGCGCTGGTGAACGAGGCGCGCGGCGTCGAGCATCAGTCGCGCGTGCCGCTTCACTTCGGACAGGCGGCTGCCTGGCAGCAGCGCCAGGATCGGCCCGCCGTGCAGTCCAAGCGCGGCGCGCGCGGCCGCGGTATCCGGATCGAGTGGAATGACGTCGGCGAGCGGATGGCCAACGTAACTCACCGGAATGCCCGCGTCGCGGTAAATGGCTTCCTCGAACGGAAACACCACCAGCATGTGTGACACCGCCTGCCTGATGCGATGGATGCGCTCCGGCCGCCACGCCCAGATCGACGGGCTGACGAAGTGCACAGTGGGAATCCCGGCGGCCTTCAGGTGCGCTTCCAGCGTGAAGTTGAAGTCCGGCGCATCGATGCCGACGAACACCCGGGGGCGTTGCCGCAGGAAATAGCGGGTCATGCGCGCGCGTATCCACAACAATTCCGGCAGATGACGGAGCACTTCGACATAACCGTTGACCGCGAGCCTGTCACTGGCATAAACCGCCGTCACGCCGGATTCGACGAGTCGCGGGCCGGCGATACCGGCGGCGCTGAGGGACGGACGGGTTTGCCGGAGGGCGGTGACGAAGTGCGCGCCGAGGAGATCGCCGGACGCCTCGCCGGCGACGACTCCGAGATCGATCACCGGATGATGCCGCGCTCGGCGCGCGCAAGGAAATCGAGCAACTGGCGAACCTCGGCATGCGTGGCCGCCAGCGGTTCGAGCCTGGCCTGCGCCTCGGCCACTGTGTTGCCCTCGCGGTAGAGAATCCTGTAGGCGCGCTTCAAGGCCGCCAGCGCGTCGGCCGAAAAACCGCGCCGCTTGAGGCCCTCGCTGTTGAGTCCGTGCGGCGCGGCGGGCTGGCCGGACGCCATGACGAAAGGCGGGATGTCCTTGAACACCACGCTCGAAATGCCGGTCATGACGTGGGCGCCGACCTTGCAGAACTGGTGCACGCCGGTGAAGCCGCCGAGGATCGCCCAGTCGCCCACCTCGGCATGTCCCGCCAGCGAGGCGTTGTTGGCGAAGATGGTGTGGTCACCCACCACGCAGTCGTGTGCGATGTGGACATAGGCCATGATCCAGTTATGGCTGCCAAGCGTGGTGACGCCACGGTCCTGCACGGTACCGGTGTTGAAGGTGCAGAACTCGCGAATGACGTTGTCGTCGCCGATTTCCAGGCGCGTCGGCTCGTCGGCGTACTTCTTGTCCTGCGGCGCCTCGCCGAGCGAAACGAAATGAAAGATGCGGTTACGTGCGCCGATGCGGGTGTGGCCGGTGATGACCGCGTGCGCCCCGACCGTGGTGCCGGTGCCGATCGCGACATGCTCACCGATGATTGTGTAAGGACCGATCTCGACGTCGTCGGCGAGTTGCGCGCCTGGCGCCACCAGCGCAGTGGGGTGGATCCTCCCGGCAGCCATGCTCAGGCCTTCGGCTTGTCGCGCAGCGTCGCCATGAGTTCGGCCTCGGCCGCCAGCGCGCCGTCGACCTCCGCGCGGCCGGTGTATTTCCAGATGCCGCGCATCTCGCGCACGATCTCGATCTTCAGCACCAGCTGATCACCAGGCTTCACCGGCTTCTTGAAGCGCGCGCCGTCGATGCCGGCGAAATACACGACGCCGATGTCTTCCGGTGCGTAGTTCTTGGTCTTGAACGACAGGATCGCCGCCGCCTGCGCCATCGCCTCGAGAATCAACACGCCGGGCATCACCGGCGCACCGGGAAAATGGCCGGGGAAAAACGGCTCATTGATGGTCACGTTCTTGATCGCGGTGACCGACTTGCCAAGTTCCATCTCGACGATACGGTCGACCAGCAGAAAGGGATAGCGATGCGGGAGGTACTGCATCACCTCCTCGATTTCCATGATCATTTGGCTTCCAGTTCCTTGAGTTTCTTTTCCAGTTCCTTGACGCGCTGCACCAGCTTGTCGAGGTTGCGCATGTGCACGGCGTTCTTCTGCCACACCTCGTGCTCGGAAAACGGCAGCGCGGAGGTGTAGGTGCCCGGCCGGGGCAACGACTTGGTGATGAGTGTATTGGTCGAGATGCGCGTGCCATCGGCGATCTCGATGTGGCCGAAGATCATCGCCGCACCGCCGATGGTGCAGTGGCGCCCGATCTTCGCGCTGCCGGCAATCCCGGTGCACGCGGCGATCGCGCTGTGCGCCCCGATCGTCACGTTGTGCGCGACCTGGATCAGGTTGTCGAGCTTGACGCCGTCCTCGATCACCGTGTCCTCCAGCGCGCCGCGGTCGATGGTGGTGCAGGCACCGATCTCGACGTCGTCGCCGATGCGGACGCGGCCGATCTGCGGGATTTTTTCCCATCGCCCATCGTTCGGCGCGAAGCCGAAGCCATCGGAGCCGATGACGCAGCCGGAGTGGAGAATCGCGCGGTCGCCGATTTCGCAACCGTGATACACGGTGACGTTGGCGTGCAGCAGGCAGTCCGTACCAATCGCCGCTCCGTCGCCCAGCACGCAATTCGGGCCGATCACGCTGCGCGCGCCGACCCGGGCCCCGGCGCCGATCACCGCGCCGGGGCCGACGCTGGCATCCACCGCGACCTGCGCATCCGGCGCCACCGTCGCTGTGGGATGGACGCCGACGGGCGGGTGCGGCGGCGGATTCAGCAGCGCGGAAACGCGGGCAAAATACAGATAGGGATTGGGCGTGAGAATGCGCGGCAGCTCGCACGCGTCGCGCGCATCCGGCGGCAGGATGACCGCACCGGCACCGGTCGTGGCAAGCTGGGCGAGATATTTCGTCTGGGCGACGAATCCGATCTCGTCCGACGTGGCGCGATCGAGCGGTGCGATCTGGCGGATGGTGCGCGTGCCGTCGCCAAGCAGCTCACCACCCAGGCGGTCGACGAGTTCGGCGAGCGTGAGGGCCATCGCCGCTGCGTGCTCCGGAGATGCGCCTGGATTCAGTGGCTTACTTGCCGCCGAGCGCCTTCATCACGCGATCGGTGATGTCGGTCCTGGCATCGACGTAGACGGCCTGCTCGACGATGATGTCGAACTTCTCGGCCTTGGCGATATCCTGAATCGCCTTGCGTGCGCGTTCCTGGATCTGCCCCAGTTCCTCGTTGCGGCGCAGGTTGAGGTCCTCGCGGAACTCGCGCCCCTGACGTTGCAGGTCACGGTTGAGATTGCCCAGGTCGCGTTCCTTGTTGCGACGCTCGGTTTCCGACATGGTCACGCCGTCCTTGTCGAGCTGCGCCTGCAGGTCACGCGCCTGCTTGGCGAGTTTCTGCAGTTCCTGGTCGCGCGAGGCGAACTCGCGCTCCAGTTTCTTCTGGGCGGCAACCGACAGCGGCGCCTCACGCAACAGGCGTTCGGTGTTGACGAAGCCGATCTTGGTGTCGGCCCACGCCGGCGTGGCGATCGCCATGGACACCAGCATCAGGGATGTACAAAAGGGCTTGAATTTCATTTTCTTTCACTCCGCTTCACAGCACCCTCAGAACACGTTGCCAAGGGTGAATTGGAATACTTCCGTCTCGTCGCCGGACTTCTTCGAAATCGGCTGCGCCACGCTGAATTTCAATGGTCCCATCGGGGAAACCCACAGTACCGCAAGTCCGGCGGAATAGCGCAGATCATCGAAGGCGAATTTCTCGTACAGCCCCCTGTAGGGATTCGCCACGTCGCCGTCGGACGGACCGAAAGCCGCGCCGGCATCGACGAACGCCGACATGCGCAGCGACTGGTTGTCCTTCAGGCCCGGCAAGGGGAAGAAGAGTTCCGCGTTGCCGATCACGCGCGTATCGCCGCCAAGCGCATCACCCGCCGCATCCTTCGGGCCGAGCGTGCCGTTCGAGAACCCGCGCACCGAGCCGGTACCACCGGCGTAGAAGTTCTTGAAGAAGGGCAGCGGCTTGCCCGACAGCCCGCCACCGAGTCCCAGTTCGCCGTTCAACATGAGGACGAAGCTGCGGCCCAGGTCGAAATACTGCTGGTGCTGCAACGACAGCTTGTAGTACTGCAGGCTGCCCAGCGGCGTGCCGACTTCGGCGCCCAGCCGCTGGTACAAGCCCCGGCTCGGGAACAGGTAGCTGTTGCGCGTATCGCGCGCCCAGGCGGTATCGAGACGCAACGTGTCGTTGTCGCTGCCGAACACGTCGACGAAATCCTGGTAGCGGGTGGAGGGGTCCGTGCCAAGCGTCAACGATGTCTGTTCGTAGGTCAGGCCGAAGGAAATGAAGTCCCGCTCGTTGATCGGCAGGCCGAAGCGCGCACCCAGACCGTAGGTCGACGTCTGGTAATCACCCACGCCGTCAATCTGCGTCGCGTCGACGTCGCGCCGGTAGATGTCGTAGCCAAGACTGATGCCGTCGATCGTGTAGTAGGGGTTGGTGAACGACAGCGAATACACCGTGTTGACGCTTCCGGAGTTCAACTGCGCGGTGACACGGTTGCCGGTACCGAACACGTTCGCCTGCGACACCGAACCGGACAGCACCAGGCCCTCGGAGGAGGAGAAGCCGGCGCCCAGCATGATGTTGCCGGTCGATTTCTCGGTCACGCTGACGTTGACGTCGACCTGGTCGGTCGTGCCGGACACGCTCGGTGTCTCGATGTTGACCTCGTTGAAAAAGCCGAGCCGGTTCAGGCGATCACGCGAGCGGTTGATTTTCTCGGCGTCGTAGTACCCACCCTCCATCTGGCGGATCTCGCGGCGCACCACTTCGTCACGTGTGCGCGTGTTGCCGGCGACGTTGATGCGGTTGACGTACACCCGGCGCCCGGGATCGACGAACAGGGTGAAGGCGACGCTGCCCTTTTCCTTGTCGAGTTCCGGAACGGCATTGACGTTGGCGAAGGCATAGCCTTCGTTGCCGAGACGTTCGCTGATTTTCTTGGTGCTCTCGGTAAGCCGGTCGCGCGCGAATACCTCACCCGGCTGCACCGTGATCAGCTTCTTCAGCTCTGCCTCGGGTACCAGCATCTGTCCGGCCAGCTTGACGTCGGACACGCGGTACTGCGGCCCCTCGGTCACGTTGAGGGTGATGTAGATCCCCTGCTTGTCCGGAGAGATCGACACCTGGGTGGAATCGACGTTGAATTCGAGATAGCCGCGATTGAGGTAGAACGAACGCAGCGCCTCGATATCGCCGGCCAGGCGCGATTTCGAGTACTGGTCGTTCTTGGTGTACCAGGTAAGCCAGCCGGGCGTGGTCGAGGTCAGCTCCTTGAGCAGTTCCTTTTCCTTGAACGCCTTGTTGCCGACGATGTTGATCTGGCGAATCCTGGCGCTTTCGCCCTCGACGACGTCGAACTGCACCGCGACGCGATTGCGTTCCAGCGGGGTCAGGGTCGACTTGATCTCCACCGCATACTTGCCGCGGTTGAAATACTGCCGCTGCATTTCCTGCTCGGCCTTGTCGAGCAGCGCACGGTCGAGCACGCGACCTTCGGCGAGACCCGTCTGCTTGAGACCGCTCTTCAGGTCGTCGGCGGAAAATTCCTTGATGCCGGTGAGCGTGATGGTGGCGATCGACGGGCGCTCCTCGACGGTAACGATGAGCACGCCGTCGCGCGCCTCCAGGCGCACGTCCTTGAAGAAACCGGTGGCATACAGCGCCTTCACGGCCGCCGTCGTCTTCTCCTCGGTCATCACTTCGCCGACCTTGACCGGCAGGTAGCTGAACACGGTGCCCGCTTCGGTACGCTGGATGCCCTCGACCCGGATGTCCTTGACCACGAACGGTGCTTCGGCCCATGCAGCGGGCATGGTCAGTGCAGCGGCAAGTGCGAACGTCAAACGTTTCAGGGTCATGATTATCACTGTCCGCCCAGCAGGCGTTGCAAATCGTTGAACAGGGCAAACGACATCAGCAGCAGCAGAAGCGCCGTGCCGATCCGGCCACCGATCTCCATGGTGCGTTCCGACACCGGGCGGCCGGTAAAAACTTCCGCAAGATAATACATGAGGTGTCCCCCGTCCAGTAACGGGATCGGCAGGAGATTGAGCACACCCAGACTCACGCTCACCAGCGCGAGAAAGCCGACGAAGCTGACCCAGCCGAGGCTTGCGCTCTGCCCCGCATAATCGGCGATGGTAAGCGGACCGGACAGGTTCTTCCACGACACCTGGCCCATCACCATGCGCGCCATCATCTCCACGGTGAACACGCTCATCTCCCAGGTCTTCGCGATACCCTGCCCCAGCGCGGCGAGCGGCGAATATCGCAATTCGGTCATCAGGCTGGCGCGCAGCGCTGCATCGACCTCGGGGCCGGCACCGATGCGACCGATGCGTTCGCCGTCGACGTCCACCGTATCGGGAACCAGCGTCAGCGCGGCGTGACGGCCCTGCCGCGCGTATTCCACGCGCAGCGGGCGCGAGGGATGCGCGCGCACCGTCTCGACCCACGCCTGCCAGCTCGCCACCGGCATGCCGGCCGCGGCGACGAGACGATCGCCTGGCCGCAGGCCGGCGCGCGCCGCAGCGCCATCCGCCAGCACTTCGCCGATCACCGGCGCCAGCGGTGGGTCGTAGCGCACGATGCCAAGGGGCCGCAGGGTATCGCGCTCCAGGTTCTCCGTTTCCACCGACGGCATGTCGATCTGGACATGGCGTCCGCCGGCCAGCGTGAGTTCGGCGCTGCCGCCCGCGACGCCGGCACGCAACAGCGCCAGGCGCAGATCCTGAAAGGACGCCGTTGCTACGCCATTGACGGCGACGACCTCATCGCCCGCGGCGAGTCCCGCGTGGGCCGCGGGCGTGCCAGCCGGCGGTTCGCCGATCAGGGGCTTCAGCGCAGGCAGGCCATGCAGGAACAACGCCCAGTAAAACACCACGGCAAGCAGGAAATTGGCGGCCGGCCCGGCGGCGACGATGCCGATACGGCGCGATACCGTGGCGCGATTGAAGCTGCGGTGGGCCTCCCCCGGCGGCACCGCGCCCTCGCGCTCGTCGAGCATCTTCACATAGCCGCCGAACGGCAGCGCGGCGAGCGTCCATTCGGTCGCGTCGCGCCCGACGCGGCGGCTGACGAGCGGCCTGCCAAAACCGACCGAGAAACGCAGCACCTTGACCCCGGCCAGCCGCGCGGCAAGATAGTGGCCGAACTCGTGGACCACCACAAGCACGCCGATAGCGATGAGAAACCACAGCAGGGTGTGCAGCACACTCACGCGTGTACGGCTCCGATGAAGGCGCCAGCGACACGGCGCGCCGCCTGGTCGGACTCGAGCAGATCATCCAGTGTCGCGGCCGGGCCGCCCGCGAGCGTGTCGAGCGCATGCGCGATGCTGGCGGCGATAGCGCCGAACGGCGCCGCACCATCAAGAAAGCGGGCGACCGCGACTTCGTTGGCGGCATTGAGGACCGCCGCCGCATTGCCGCCCGCGGCCAGCGCGTCGAACGCGAGTTGCAGGCAGGGGAAGCGTCGAATGTCGGGCGCCTCGAAGCTCAGCTGCCTGCCCATCAACTCGAGCATCGGCACACCGGCGTCGATGCGCTCGGGGAATCCCAGCGCATAGGCGATCGGCGTGCGCATGTCTGGCGTGCCCATCTGCGCAATCACCGAGCCGTCGATGTATTCCACCATCGAATGGACGATGCTTTGCGGGTGCACCAGCACCCTGATCTGCCCCGGCCGCGCGTTGAACAGCCAGCGCGCCTCGATCACTTCGAGCCCCTTGTTCATCAGGCTGGCGGAGTCGACCGAGATCTTCTTTCCCATCACCCAGTTCGGGTGCGCCACCGCCTGCGCGGGCGTGGCGGCGGCGATCGCTTCCGCCGACAGGGTGCGAAACGGACCACCGGATGCCGTGAGCCACAGCGCATTGACCCCGGACCGGCCAAGGTCGCCGCGGAAATCGCGCGGCAGCGCCTGAAAGATCGCGTTATGCTCGGAGTCGATTGGCAACAACTCGGCGCCGCTGGCGGCTACCGCATCCATGAAGAGCTGCCCGGACACCACCAGGGTTTCCTTGTTGGCGAGCAGAATACGCTTGCCCGCTTGCGCGGCAGCAAGCGTGGCGGGCAAGCCGGCCGCACCGACGATCGCCGCCATCACCGTGTCGACCTCGGACGCGGTCGCGACCTCGACGAGGGCCGCCGCACCTTCCAGCACCTCGACGCCGAGACCTTCGGCCGTCACCTGCGCGCGCACCGTGGCGGCAGCGGCGGGTTCGGTCATGACCGCGTAGCGCGGGCGATGCACACGGCACTGTTCGAGCATGCGCTCGACCTGCGTGGCGCCGGTCAGCGCGAACACGTCGAAGCGTCCGGGATGGCGCGCCACCACGTCGAGCGTGTTGACGCCGATGGTGCCGGTGGCGCCGAGCACGGTGAGCACGCGCGGCGTCACGGCTGCGCCTCGAGCCACATCAGCATGCCGGTGGCGACCGGCAGGGTCGAAGCGAGGGCGTCGATGCGATCGAGCACGCCGCCATGCCCTGGCAGCAGCGCACCGCTGTCCTTCATGCCGGACACGCGCTTGATCCAGGATTCGAACAGGTCGCCCAGCACCGACACGTAGAGCAGTATGGCAAGCAGCGGCAGCAGCGGCCATGGCGGCACGCCGGCGAAACGGCCAAGGGCGATACCGTACAGCGCCAGCGCAAGCAGCGCGCCCACCACCCCTTCCCAGGTTTTGCCGGGACTGATGGCCGGTGCAAGCTTGTGGCGACCGAAGCGGCGCCCGGCGAAATAGGCGGCGCTGTCGGCGATCCACACCACCATCGCGGCGCCGAGGAGAACGCGGGGCCCACGTGCATGCAGATCCATCAACGCCGCCCACAGGGCCAGCAGCAGCAGGCCACCCACCACTGCACGCAGTGTCGCCGAAGACACTCGCCAGCGGCGCAGCAGCCACAGGGGGGCCACCACGATCCAGAATGCGGCGGCGAGCATGACGAGGCCGCTCTGCAACGCCGGCCAGTCCGCGCCCGCCAGCACCGGCATCGCCAAGGCCGCCAGCGCCAGGGCAATACCGTAAATACGTGCGGCCGCCTGGGTGAAATGCCCGAGCCGCGCCCACTCGAAACCAGCCAGGCCGACGACGATCGCCATCAACGCGCCCCACAGGCCACTCGGCGCCCACAGCGCCGCCGGCACAAAAACCGCCAGCAACAAACCCGCCGTCAGCACACGGCTCAACAAGCCGCTCATCCGGCGGCCCCGCGGGTATCCTGCACTTGTTCGCTGGTGCGCCCGAAGCGGCGCTCGCGCCGCCGGTAGGATGCAATCGCCGCGTCCAGCGCGTCGCTGTCGAAATCCGGCCACAGCGTGTCGGTGAAATAGAGTTCCGTGTACGCCAGTTGCCACAGCAGGAAATTGCTGATGCGCTGCTCGCCGCCGGTGCGGATGAACAGGTCGGGCTCGGGAAGATCCGCGAGACTCAGCTGCTCGGCAAGACTCGCCTCGTTCACCGCACCGGGCGCGACACCCGACAGCATGAGCTTTTTCACCGCCTGCACGATGTCCCAGCGTCCGCCGTAATTGGCGGCGACGGTCAGTGTCAGGCGGGTGTTGTCGCGCGTGCGCGCTTCGGCGTCGCGGATCAGGGTCTGGATGCGCTCGGAGAAACCCGACAGATCACCAACCACGCGGAAGCGGATGTCGTTCTGGTGCAGCCTGGCGACCTCGTTTTCCAGCGCGCGCATGAACAGTTCCATCAGCAGCGTCACCTCTTCCGGCGGTCGCCGCCAGTTTTCCGAACTGAACGCGAACACGGTGAGATGCGCCACGCCGCGTTCGGCGCACGCCCGAATCACCCCGCGCAACGCCTCCACGCCCTTGTGGTGACCGGCCACGCGCGGCATCAGGCGGCGCTTGGCCCAGCGGCCATTGCCGTCCATGATGATGGCGATGTGCCGGGGCACCTCGGCGTGCGCCGGTGCGGCCGGCTTGTGGCGGGCGGTCACGCTTCCGGAACTCAGACTGCGAGCAGGTCTTTCTCTTTTTCGGCGAGCATCTTGTCGATCTCGCCGATGTACCTGTCGGTCAGCTTCTGCACCTCGTCCTGGGTGCGACGCTCCTCGTCCTCGGTCGCGGTCTTCGCCTTGACCATGTCCTTTACGGCGTTGTTGGCGTCGCGACGCACGTTGCGCACCGCCACGCGCGCGTTCTCGCCTTCGCCGCGCACCACCTTGATGAGGTCGCGCCGGCGCTCCTCGGTCAGCGCGGGCATCGGCACGCGAATGATCTCGCCGTGGGTGGCCGGGTTGAGGCCGAGATCGGAATCGCGGATCGCCTTTTCGATCTTGCCGACCATGTTCTTCTCCCACGGCTGCACGCCGAGGGTACGGCTGTCGACCAGCGAGACGTTCGCGACCTGCGGCACCGGCGTCGGGTTGCCGTAATAGTCGACCATCACATGATCGAGGATACCGGTGTGCGCCCGACCCGTGCGGATCTTGGCCAGATCGTTCCTGAGCGTTTCCAGGGTCTTGCCCATTTTCTGCTCGGCGGAACGCTTGATGTCGGCAATGGTGGTTTCAGCCATGTCTGCTCCTCAGTGATTGCGGACCCGCGTGCCCTCATCCTCGCCCAGTACCACACGCTTGAGCGCGCCAGGCTTGAAGACGTTGAACACGACGAGCGACAGGTTCTGTTCGCGGCACAGCGCGAACGCGGCAGTATCGAGGACGCCGAGATTCCTGGCGATCGCCTCGTCGAACGAGAGTGACGCGTAGCGCTGCGCCGAGGGATCCTTCTTCGGGTCGGCGGTGTAGACACCATCGACCTTGGTGGCCTTCAGCAGCAGGTCGGCGCCGATCTCGGCGGCGCGCAGCGCCGCCGCGGTATCGGTGGTGAAGAAGGGATTGCCGGTGCCGCCACCGAAGATGACGACGTTACCGGCTTCCAGCTCGCGCACCGCGGCGTCGCGCTCGAATCCTTCGCCGACGTGCGCGATGGACACCGCGGTCTGCACGCGGGCCAGCACCCCCGCGCGCTGCAGCGCGTCCTTCAGGGCCAGCGCGTTCATCACCGTGGCGAGCATCCCCATCGAATCCGCCGTCGCGCGATCCATCCCGGACAGCGCGCCGGAGGCGCCGCGGAACAGGTTACCGCCGCCGACAACGATGCCCACCTGCACACCCAGCGCCGTCACGTCGCGAATCTGCGCAACAAAGCCAGCCAGGGTTTCGGCGTGATAGCCGAAGCTGTCCGGCCCCATCAGGGCTTCGCCGGACAGCTTCAGCAGGATGCGTCGCACCGGCGCCATCTGCGTTCAGACCTTGGACGCGGCCGCCACTTCGGCGGCGAAGTCGGAGACCTTCTTCTCGATGCCCTCGCCCACCACGTACATGGCGAAGCCGTGGCACTGCGAGTTCTTCGACTTCAGCACCTGTTCGACGGTCTGCTTGTCATCCTTGACGAAGGGCTGCGACAGCAGCGTGACTTCCTTGAGGAATTTCTGCACCGTGCCCTCGGCGATCTTCTCCAGCATGGCTTCCGGTTTGCCGGCTTCCCTGGCCTTCTCGATGGCGACGCGGCGTTCTGTGTCGATGAGTGCCTGCGACACGCCGGAAGCGTCAAGCGACTTCGGCTTGGACGCGGCGATGTGCATGGCGATGTCGCGCGCGATGGCCTCGTCGCCGGAGACGTCGACCAGCACACCGATCTTGCCGCCATGGATGTAGCTGGCGAATTTGCCCTGCGCGGCCATGCGTGCGAAGCGGCGCACCGACATGTTCTCGCCGATCTTGCCGACCAGTTCGGTGCGGAAGGCCTCGACCGTCGTGCCCTTGTACGCCAGGCCGGACAGCGCGGCGACGTCGACCGGGTTCTGGTTCAGCACCATCTCGGCGAGCGCATTGCACAGCGCCACGAAGTCGTCGTTCTTGGCGACGAAGTCGGTCTCGCAGTTGACCTCGACCATGGCGGCGCTCTTGCCGTCCGCGGCGATCGCAATGGTCACCAGCCCCTCCGCGGCGACGCGACCGGCGCTCTTGGCGGCCTTGTTGCCGAAGCGCACGCGCAGGATTTCCTCCGCCTTCTGCATGTCGCCGCCGGCTTCGCTCAGCGCCTTCTTGCAATCCATCATCGGCGCGTCGGTCTTCTCGCGCAGATCCTTGACCATGCTTGCAGTGATTTCTGCCATTTACAACTCCCGATAGATTTCGAACAATTCAATACGGAAAGAGGGGCCGACGCCCCTCCCCGAAAACCACTCGCACCGGCCCTATTCGACGAATGTGCCGGAACGATGTCGCATGTCGTATGCGCTTATTCGGCCGCGACGTCGCCCGCTTCCTCGATTTCGACGAACTCCTCGCCGCCGACGATCTCGCTGATCACCTGGGCACGTCCTTCCAGCACGGCATCCGCCATGCCGCGCGCGTACAGGCGGATGGCGCGAGCCGAGTCGTCATTGCCGGGAATGACATAGTCGACGCCTTCCGGGCTGTTGTTGGTGTCGACCACGCCGATCACCGGAATACCGAGTTTTCTCGCCTCGGTCACGGCGCCCTTCTGGTAGCCGACGTCGATGATGAAGATCGCATCGGGCAGCCCGCCCATTTCGCGGATGCCGCCGAGGCTGCGGTTGATCTTGTCGACCTCGCGCTGCACGGTGAGGATTTCCTTCTTCGACAGGCGCCCCGGCTCGGCCAGTTGCGCTTCGAGATCGTTCAGGCGCTTGATCGACTGCTTGACGGTCTTGTAGTTGGTCAGCATGCCGCCGAGCCAGCGGTTGTCGACATAGGGCACGCCGGCGCGCTGCGCTTCCTCGCGCACGATGTCGCGGGCGGCGCGCTTGGTGCCGACGAACAGCACCGTGCCCTTGCTGGAGGCGAGCTGGCGCACGAACTTCTGCGCCTCCTGGAACATCGGCAGCGACTTTTCCAGGTTGACGATGTGGATCTTGTTGCGATGACCGAAGATGAACGGCGCCATCTTCGGGTTCCAGAAGCGGGTCTGGTGGCCGAAATGGACACCGGCCTCCAGCATTTGACGCATAGTGACGGACATGGAAATCTCCTAAAGGGTTGAGCCTCCACCCGCCAGCAGCCGCGCGGCTTGTCCCGCCGCGCCGCCACCCTTTAATCGGCGGGTGTGCGAATTTGTCCGGACCATTCCGGACAGCCAATAATTTTAATCCGAAGCGCCGTTCGCTTCAAGTCGCAGTCGCTGCCGCGCCTCGCGGGTCGATCTCCAGCCAGGCAGCGAGACCCCCCCCCGCACGGTCTTCCAGCCGGACCCGCCAGCCGTGCGCGACAGCGAGCTGGCGTACGATCGCCAAACCCAGGCCCGAACCGCCCGCCGCGAGATTGCGCGAAGCGTCCAGGCGATGAAACGGGCGGAATACCGCCTCGCGTTCCGCCAGCGGGATGCCCGGTCCACGATCGAGCACACCAATGCGCACCCCTCCGTCCGGCTCTGTCTCGGCGCGCAACGCCACCGGCGCATCGCCGCCATGGCGCAGTGCATTGTCGAGCAGATTGCCCAGGACGCGCCGCAGCGCGCCCGGCGGCACCTCGATTTCGATCGTGTCTGCGCTGAGCGTTACGCGATCCGGTGCGGTCGCAGCCAGTTCCGCCAGAAGACCCGCGAGATCCACCCGTGCCGCAGGCTCGTGTCCGAAACCGCGCGCCAGTGTCAGCACATCGCCGATCAGGCGGTCCATCGCCTCGATATCGGCTTCGATCTGCGCCGCCAGTTCGGCGCTCGGCCTGCGCACCAGCATTTCCACCGCCAACCGCAACCGTGCAAGTGGCGTGCGCAGATCGTGCGACACCCCGGCAAGCAGCACGGTTCGCGCAGCGAGCAATTCCTCGACTTCCTTCGCCATGGCATTGAAGCGCCGGCTCAGTGCGGCGATCTCACGCGGCCCGGTTTCCGGCAGGCGCGCCGGAGTCTGTCCTCGCCCGAGCGAATCGACCGCCTCGCGCAGCAGTTCCAGCGGCCGCGTGGTACGGCCCGCCAGCCACCAGGCAGCCGCCAGCGCCAGGGCAAAGCCGCCGGTGAGCGACGCAAGCAGCGCCTGCAGCGGCCGCGACGCAATGCGGCTGTGGGGAAACCCGACCGACAGATACCCGCCGCCTGCCGGCAGCGCCACCCAGAACCAGTCTTCCCCACCGATCGTTTCACGCGACCCGGTCACCGGTACGCCGGTGCGTTCCGCCAGCGACAGCAGCAGAAAGCGCAGATAGGGATCGCGCCATGAAGGCGGCGCCGGATCGAGCGGCGGTTCGGCGCGCAGGGCCAGCGCATGCGAGCGGGCCAGTTCGATCTCGAACGCGGGTCGCGTGACCGGCGGCAGTTCGCTCCAGGTCTGGGCCGACAGGGTCATCAGTCCGGCCAGATCGGCGGTGGAGCGACGCGCGAGAGGCAGCATCACGAAATACGCCGTCACCACCACGACGAGAAGCTCGAATACGAGAAAGGCGCCGATCAGCAGCAGCGCGTTCTGCTGCGTAAGACCGATCGGGCGTGCCGCCTTCACGTCGCGCCGCCGCGCGGATTGAACAGATAGCCCTCACCACGCACAGTGCGGATGTACTCCGGCTCGGCCGGATTGTCCTCGATCTTGCGGCGCAGGCGGGTCACGCGGGTGTCGACGCTGCGGTCGAAGGGATCGCGCTCGTAACCTTTCAGCATGTCGATCAGCGTGTCGCGCGACAACACCCGCAGGGGATGTTCGACGAAGATGCGCAGCAACCCGAATTCGGCAGCGGAGAGTTTCACCTCGGCGCCGCCGCGGGTCAGGCGATGCCCCGCCAGATCCAGCCGGAACGGGCCGAATGCCGTATCCGGCCCGGCAACCGGCGTCATCTGAGCGCGGCTGCGTCGCAGCAGCGCCCGCAGGCGCGCAAGCAGTTCGCGCGGGCTGAACGGCTTCGCCAGATAATCGTCGGCCCCCATTTCGAGGCCCACCACGCGATCGATTTCCTCGCCGCGCGCGGAAACCATGAGAATGGGTACGTTCGACGCATTGCGCAGACGTCGCGCCAGTGACAGGCCATCTTCGCCCGGCAACATGAGGTCGAGCACGATGGCATCCGGCATGCCGCGCGCCAGTATGGCATCCATGGCACGGCCATCCGCCGCAGTGTCGACGATGAACCCGCTGTCGCCAAGGTAGGCTTCCAGCAGGGTGCGCAGGCCGGGGTCGTCATCGACCACCAGGATGCGGGTGGCCGCCGCGTCGATCACGGCATTCTTGCCGGCCACGCGGCAGCTGTCGAAGGCAGCAGGATCATCGGATGCAATCACACCAGGTACGGCCGATGGCCATTTCTGGCTATGCTAACGTAGTTCGCCACGCCACGCGCACGTTGTCACACAGCGGCACACTTTGACACGAAACCGACAAGCCGATGTTGCACCGCACCGAGAGAATGCCCACACGCCGCGCTGTTGCGGCGCAATACCGGAACCTGCCCCAACGACGCCGATGCCGCACCAAAGCCTGATTCTCCTGTCCTGCCTGCTGGCCCTTGCCGGCACGGCCTGGGCCAGCGAGCGCCCGGCCCCAGCGGCGGAAACGACGGGGCGCCCGCTCAATCTTTCCCTGCCGCGCGATCTGCTGGCCTCACCTGCCGGCAGCGGCGAACCGGACGACACGGCGCTGCGCAACCTGGACCCTCCGCAAAGCGGACGGCTGCCGGGTGGCGCGGCCCCGCACCCGGCCCGCCTGCCATACGGGGCGGGGTACGAGCATCGCCATCCTCAAGCGGGTGAGGTGCCTTCCGGCGCCGCGCCGCGCGCGGGCGGCGGCAATGCGGGCGCAGGGCGCAGGGGACGGTGATTTCCATGTCATCACATGACATCACTCTCAGGAGCACAGCATGAAATCGTTGAAAATTCTTTCCGTCGTCCTGTTTGCCACGGCACTCGCCAGCGGCACCGCCTTCGCCCGTGGCGGTGGCAGTGGCAGTGGCGGTGGCAGTGGCGGTGGCGGTGGCGGTGGCGGTGGCGGCGGCATGGGCAGCGGCATGTACGGCAACAGCGGCAGCATGGGCAGCGGCGACATGAAACGCACCCAGACTCGCGCCCAGTCGCGCGACGGCTCGCAAAGCGGCGATGCCCAGCGGGTCCAGAACCGCGAGGAAAACCGCCGCCAGAACCGTGAACAGTTGAACACGGGTGCCCCTGCGGCCGAGTAAGCTCGCGACATCGCCGGCTCGCCGGAGCCGGCACCGGGGGCGTCTGCAGGCGCCCCCGCCTTTTCCCTCACCAATACGGGGTCATTCTCGGCATCCACGGCGCGACGGGCTAAAATCAGCGTTTTGCGGATTTTTCTCTTCCATGTCAGTCACCATCAAGACCGGCGCCGAAATCGAGGGCATGCGCACGGCCTGCCGCCTCGCTGCCGAGGTGCTCGACTACATCGCGCCTTTCGTCAAGCCCGGTGTCACGACCGGCGAACTCGACCGCCTTTGCCACGCCTACATGGTCGACGTGCAGGGCACGATACCGGCGCCGCTCAACTACGCACCGAACGGGCACGCGCCCTATCCCAAGTCGATCTGCACCTCGGTGAACAACCAGGTGTGCCACGGCGTTCCAGGGGAGAAGATCCTGAAGAACGGCGACATCGTCAACATCGACATCACCGTGATCAAGGATGGCTGGCACGGCGACACCAGCCGCATGTTCGCGGTCGGCGAGCCGTCGATCCAGGCGAAGCGCTTGATGCAGGTCACCTACGAGGCGATGTGGATCGGCATCGCCCAGGTTCGTCCCGGTGCGACGCTGGGCGACATCGGGCACGCCATCCAGCGCTTTGCCGAACAGCACGGCTACAGCGTGGTGCGCGAGTTCTGCGGCCATGGCATAGGCCGCAAATTCCACGAGGAGCCGCAGGTGCTGCATTACGGCAAGCCAGGCACCGGGCTCACCCTCGAACCCGGCATGACCTTCACCATCGAGCCGATGATCAACGCCGGACGCCGTGACATCCGTCAGTTGCCGGACGGCTGGACCATCGTCACCAAGGATCGCAGCCTGTCCGCGCAGTGGGAGCACACCGTGCTGGTGACCGACTCGGGCTACGAGGTGCTGACGCTGTCGGCCGGCGGCCCCGCGATCCCCGACCTCATCCGCAAGGCCGCGTGAGCAGCACGCCGTTCGCCGACTTGCGCGAGCGGCTGCAAACCGGCCGCACCGCGCTCGCCGCGGCCTTTCTCAAGCGGGGTGCGGCGGCGCGCTACCTGTCCGGCCATACGGACCTCGTCGATGCCGTGCTCGCCGACCTCTGTACGCGGCTCGCCCTGCCGCGCACATACTGCCTGGTCGCCGTCGGCGGCTACGGCCGCGGCGAACTGTTTCCCGGTTCGGACATCGACGTCCTGCTGCTGCTACCGGGCGACCCGACGCCGGCCGAAGCGGAAGTGCTGGAACACTGGGTGCGCGCATGCTGGGACATCGGCCTGGAAATCGGCCACAGCGTCCGTACCGTCGACGCGTGCCTCACGGAAGCATCCGACCTCACCGTGGAAACCAATCTGCTGGAAGCGCGCTCGCTGTGGGGCGCGGCGGAACTCCACGACGCATTGCGCGAACGCCTCGGCCAGTGCTTCGACGCGCAGCATTTTTTCGACGGCAAAGTCGCCGAGCAGCAGGCACGCCATGCGCGCTTCGACGACAGCGCCTACAAGCTCGAGCCCAATCTCAAGGACAGTCCGGGCGGACTGCGCGATCTGCACACCATTCACTGGCTGGCGCAGGCCTGCGGCATCACCGGCGGCTGGCGCGGCCTGGCGCGCGCGGGCCTGCTCGCCGACGCGGAAGCACGCCGCATCGCCGCCGAGGAGCGCACACTGGCCACGCTGCGCATCCATCTCCACCTGCTCACCGGTCGACGCGAGGACCGCCTTGCCTTCGACTACCAGACCGAACTCGCGACGCGGCTCGGGCTTGCTGCCAGCGCGCACCGCCGCCCGGGTGAACGCCTGATGCAGCGCTATTACCGTGCCGCCAAGTTCATCCAGCGCGCCAACGATATTCTGGTCCAGTCGCTGCACGCGCGCCTGTTTCCGGTCAGTGCACCACCGCTGCCAATCGACACCGACTTCCAGTTGCGCGACAACCTCATCGAAGCGCGTAGCGCCGACCTGTTCGAGCGCGCGCCGGATGCGCTGCTGCGCGCCTTCATCGTGCTGGCGCGGCACCCGGCCGCCGCCGGTTTCGAACCGGCCACGCTGCGTGCGCTGTGGCGTGGCAGCGCCCGCATCGATGCCGCGTTTCGCGCCGATCCGCACCATCGCACCCTGTTCATGACCTTGCTACGGGAACCGGTGGGGGTGAGCCGTTCCCTGCGTGCGCTGCACCGTTATGGCCTGCTCGCGCGTTATATCCCCACCTTCGGCCGCATCGTCGGGCAGATGCAGCACGACCTCTTCCACGTCTACACCGTCGACGAGCATATTCTCGCCGTGCTGCGCAACCTGCGACGCCTGACCGTCCCCGAGCTGGCGCACGAACTTCCACTCGCCAGCCGTCTCATCGCCACCTTCGACAAGCCGGAACTGCTGTATCTCGCCGCCCTGTTTCACGACATCGCCAAGGGACGCGGTGGCGATCACTCCGAACTCGGCGCAGTCGATGCGCGCCGCTTCTGCCGCCAGCACGGACTCGACCGCACCGACAGCGAATTCGTCGCCTGGCTGGTGGCGATGCACCTGGCGCTGTCGCGCACCGCGCAAAAAGAGGACATCAGCGACCCCAACGTCGTCACGGCCTTCGCCGCACGCATGAAAGACGAGCGCCATCTGGTCGCGCTCTATCTGCTCACCGTGGCCGACATCCGTGGCACCAGCCCTACGGCGTGGAATGCCTGGAAAGGCAAGTTGCTCGAAGACCTGTTTCACGCCACGCGCGCGCGCCTCACCGGCGCCGTATCGATTGCGGATATCACCGAACGGCAGCGCGAGGCCCTCACCGCCCTCGCGCTCCATGGCTTGCCAGAAGACGCCGCCGACGCCCTGTGGGCCCATCTCGACGAGCGCTATTTCACGCGCTTCGACGCCCGCGACATGGCATGGCACGCCCGGGTGCTGTGGCGCCGCGCCGACAGTGGAGCGATCATCGTGCGCGCGCGCCTGTCGCCGGCGGGCGAAGGCATCCAGGTACTCGTCTACACCCCGGACCGCCCGGACATCTTCGTGCGCATCTGCGGTTTTTTCGCACGCATCCGCTACACCATCGTCGAAGCCAAGATTCACACCACGCACCACGGCTATGCGCTCGACAGTTTCCAGGTCATGGATCTGGTGAATCGCGGCATCCCTTACCGCGATTTCCTCAATTTCGTCGAACATGAACTCGCACGTGACCTCGACCCAGCCCAGCCGCTGCAGAGCGTGCCACGCGGCCGTCTTTCGCGCCATCAGCGCCACCATCCCTATCCTGCGAGCGCGCAGATCACGCCCGACCCCCAGGGGCGCGGCCACATCCTGTCGATCACCTGCGCCGACCGTGGCGGCCTGCTGTTCACTGTCGCCGAAGTACTGATGCGGCACGGCATCGAGGTCTACGCGGCGAAAATCGACACCCTCGGCGCTCGCGTCGAGGACACGTTCGTGATTCGGGGCAGCGCACTGGACACGGCCGACGGCGTGCGCCGACTGGAAGCGAGGGTGTTGGAGGTGCTGGGGTGAGGGGTGAGGGGTGAGGGGTGAGGGGTGAGGGGTGAGGGGTGAGGGGTGAGGGATAGAACCAGCAACATGCTTGCCACTTGCCACTTGCCACTTGCCACTTGCCACTTGCCACTTGCCACTTGCCACTTGCCACTTGCCACTTGCCACTCCCCACTCATCCGCAAGGACGCGCGTATTCGTCCACATAACGCCCGCGGGGCGGCGTCTTGCGCGCAGGCGGGGGTTTCTTGCGCACGCCGTCGACGGGTTTCTTCACCTTTTCTTCGGGGCCGATCTTGGTGCGACTGCGCACGCGGCCGGTGCGCCCCGGCGCGCCGACCCCCATGCCGTCCGCGGGCGAGAAGTGGGCCGTGACCCGGTGGAATCCGCTTTCGTGGTGCAAGGCGATCACCAGATGGCTCATGCCGCCGCCCGCCATTCCTTCAGACTGCCCGCAAGCGTCCGGGTCAGGGCGAGCAGCGAACTCAATGCCTGCCCGTCGCGATGGCTGGCGCAGGTTTCGATCTTGCTGTGCGCGTACACGGAGAGAATCAGCAGGTTCTCGCGTACTTCCAGCGGCAGGCTGAGGGTGCCGTGGGCGAGCGCGTTCTGGATGTCGTGCCACGCGTCGCGGCTGCTGGCGAGCACGGCGTCGAGCTCGCTGTCGCGACCGGGCTGATCCCACTGGCGCTGGAGCCGCATGAGGCGCGCGGCGAGTTCCTCGAGCCGCACCACCTGGCTGCGCGTCGAGCACGGGCGGCGGTGGCCGCAGCGCGCCTGCTGGAAATGATGTTCACGAATCATTGGCCGTCCTTTTTCACGACTGCTTGCCCATTTGCACACTTCTGGTTAGCGGACGGTCGGAGTGCAACTTTAGGTGCGACGGGGCTGGCGCGCGCTCACTCCCGCCGGACTCCGCAGAGCATCACGAGACGAAGCTCACGCACATCCGCTTTGTTCGCAGTCCAGGATTCAGTCGTCCTGCAAAGTCTGTCCCGGAAACAAGGTGTCGGTGAAGCCGAACCAGCGCAGATCGCGGATGCGCATGGGGTAGAGGATGCCGTGCAGATGGTCGACTTCGTGCTGCACGACACGGGCATGGAAACCGCTGACACTGCGGTCGACCGGCTGCCCTCCTGCGTCGAATCCCTGGTAGCGCAGCGCCGCGTAGCGCGGCACCAGTCCGCGCATGCCGGGTACCGACAGGCAGCCTTCCCAGGCTTCCTCCATCGTTTCGGACAGGGGCGTGAGAACCGGATTGACGAGCACCGTATACGGCACCGTTTCGGCATCCGGATAACGCGGATTGGCATCGACCTCGAACACGACCACCTGCAGCCCGACGCCGATCTGCGGCGCCGCGAGCCCGGCGCCGTTGAGAGCGCGCATGGTGTCGTGCATGTCGACGATCAGACGGGCAAGCTCGGGAGAGGCGAAATCGCCCACCGGGCGTGCCGGTTCGAGCAGGCGCGGATCGCCCATTTTCAGGACTTCACGAACGGCCACGTGCGCTCCAGTCTTTCCAGGTCTTCGGTTTCCAGCCAGCGCCAGCTTCCCGGCGCCAGGTCGGCCGGCAAGACATAGGCGCCGATCGATTCGCGGTGCAGCGCGACGACACTGTTGCCGGCCGCGGCGATCATGCGCTTCACCTGATGATACTTGCCCTCGGCGAGCGTCAATTGCAGGGTGTGGTCATCGACCGACGTGCACGCGAGCGCCGCGACCGGCGCCGGCTCGTCGCGCAACCGCACCCCGGCGCGCAGCACGTCGAGCATCGCCGGTGCCACCGGCTCGGCGCAGCGTGCGCAATACACCTTGGGCACGCCTTTCTTCGGCGAAATCATGCGATGGATGAACTGGCCGTCGTCGGATAGCAGCAACAGGCCGGTGGTATCCTGGTCGAGCCGGCCGACGCACTGCACGCCACGCTGCACCAGCGGCGCGGGCAGGAGGGCGAACACACCCGGATGATGGCTCGGCTGGTGCGAGCATTCATACCCGGCGGGTTTGTGCAGCGCGAGATAGGCGTGCTCACGAAATGGCCAGCGCTCGCCGTCGACGCTCAGTTCCAGCGAACCGGGATCCACTTCGACATCGGGATCGGTGCAGTCCACGCCGTTGACCGCGACGGTGCCCGCGCGCACACGCAGCCGGCACGCCTTGCGGCTGCCGAAACCCTGCGTCTGCAGGGCGCGGAACAGTTTCATTGGCGCATCAGCCGGGGGGTTGCGTGCTGGCGTCGTCGTTCACCAGCTGTTCGAGCAGATGGCGCACCTGTGCCATGACCTCGCCGAGCACACCCTGGATCTCTTCCATCTGGATGCCGTCCGCCGACAGGCCGCGGCCCGCAGCATAATTGACCACCGCCCCCACCGCCGCGTAGCAGAGCTCGAGCTCGCGCGCGAGGTAGGCTTCCGGCATGCCCGTCATGCCGACCATGTCGGCGCCATCGCGCTCCATGCGGTTGATCTCCGCCGCCGTCTCCAGGCGCGGCCCCTGGACCGCGCCATACACGCCACCGTCACGCAAGTGGATGCCGGCGCGTTCGCCCGCCGCGAACAGCGCGGCGCGCATCGCCTCGCAATAAGGTGTGGTGAAATCGAGATGGACCACCGGTTTGTCGGTGTCGACGAAATACGTGGTCGCGCGGCCGTGGGTGTAATCGATGATCTGATCGGGAATGACGAGCACACCCGGCAGGAGATCGGAGCGGATGCCGCCGACGGTCGCCACCGACACCACGCGATCGACGCCATGATCCTTAAGTGCCCACAGGTTGGCGCGATAATTCACCTCGTGCGGAGGAATGTTGTGACCATAGCCGTGGCGCGCCAGAAAAATCACTTCCTGATCACCCAGCCGCCCGAAAGTGAGGGCTCCGGAAGGCTCGCCCCACGGCGTGCGTGCCACCCTGCGGTGGGTGATTTCGAGATTGGCGAGTTGCGTCAGCCCGGTGCCGCCGATGATGCCCAACATGTATCAGTTCTCTCCATTCATGATCGCTTCGGGCCTCAGCGCATAGATCGCCGGCAGGTTACGCCACAACCCATAGGCATCCATCCCGCAACCGAATACATAGCGGTTCGGTACGGACAGGCCGACGAAATCCGCACGGATCGGCTTGGCGAGTCCGTTGTCCTTGTCGGTCAGCACCGCCGACCACACACGTTTCGCGCCCATCTCCATGAGCTTGTCGCGGATCGCCGCCAGCGTTTCGCCCTCGTCGAGTATATCGTCGAGCACCAGCACGCTGCGCCCCGCCACGTTCTTGCCCGGCAGCACGCGCCACTCCATGTCGCCGCCGCGGGTTCCACCGCGGTAACGGGTCACGTGCAGATAGTCGAACTCCAGCGGAAACGCGAGCTTCGGCAACAGTTGTCCGGCAAACACGATGGCGCCCCCCATCACCGGCAGCACCAGCGGAAACTCGTTGCCGAGCGCCGCGGTGATCGCATCGGCGAGGCGTGTGATGGCAGCCTCGACCGTCGCCACCGAAGCGATGCACTCGGCACTGTCGAGCAGATATTGCGGATCGGGTAGTTTCATCGCGGCGTTGCGGTTTCGCAAAGTTCCAGAGTCTAAGGCCTGCGGCCCGATGTTTCCAGAGCGCGACGGTGTCGCGTAAGCTTGCGTCATGCCGCCCTCCACTCCCCCTGCCCCCGACGACGCCGGCTGGCTGCCCGCCGCGCGCCGGCTGCCTTCGCCCAACTGCGACGCGCGCCCCGCGGACGCCGCCATCGAGCTTATCGTCATTCACGCCATCGCGCTGCCGCCCGACGTATTCGAGGGCGATGCGGTGATCGAGCTCTTCACCAACCGGCTCGACTGGGATGCCCATCCGTACTACCAGAGCATCCGCGGCCTCGAGGTCTCCGCGCATTTCTTCATCCGCCGCGACGGCAGCCTGATCCAGTTCGTGCCGTGCGGGCTACGCGCCTGGCACGCCGGCACATCAAGCTGGGAAGGCCGCGAACGCTGCAACGACTTTTCCATCGGCATCGAACTCGAAGGCAGCGACACCACGCCTTTCACCGAGGCGCAATACGCCACCCTGATGCCTTTGCTGGAAACGCTCAAGACCACCTATCCCATACGCGCAGTGGTCGGCCACAGCGACATCGCCCCGGGCCGCAAGACCGATCCGGGCCCGCATTTCGCCTGGCAGCGCCTGCATGGGCAAACGGCTTAGCGCTCTCGCCGGCCTCGCGGTCGCTGTGCTTGCCGCACTGCCCGGCTGCGCCCCCATGCTGCGTGTCGACGCGCCGCGCCCGCCGTCGCACGCCATCACCCAGGCTGCCGACAGCCCCCTGAAGACCGCACTCGCGGCGCACATTCCACCGGGCGAGTCGGGTTTCCACCTGCTGCACGCCGGGCGTGCCGCGCTGGCCGCGCGCCTGGCGCTCGCCGAGCGTGCCGTGCACAGCCTCGACGTGCAGTATTACCTGTTCCATACCGACACCTCCGGCAAACTCGTCACCGCCGCCCTGCTCGCCGCCGCCGAACGCGGCGTGCGCGTGCGCGTCCTCGTCGACGACATCGACAGCCTGGACAAGGATGTCCGGCTCGCCACGCTGGATCGCCACCCCAACATCGAGGTACGCCTGTTCAATCCCTTCCGCACCCGTAGCAGCAACCTGCTGGTCAAGGCGTGGCAGGCGCTGCGCGACCATGTGCGGCTCAACCGGCGCATGCACAACAAGGCCTTCATTGCCGACAACCAGCTCGCCATCACCGGCGGTCGCAACATCGGCGACGAATATTTCGAGGCACACGACGGTCTCGATTTCGTCGATCTGGACGTGCTCGCCGCGGGTGCCATCGTCGACGACCTGTCCCGCTCTTTCGACGCATACTGGAGCGACGAGGCGGCCGTTCCCGCCTCCGCCCTGCCGGTCGCCCCCGACGATGCGCGCCTTCAGCGCGCGACGCGCCGGCTCGATCAATTGCGCAGCGAACATGCGAAAAGCGAGGCGGGCCGCACCCTGGCCGCCGCCGACCCGCTGCCCGCACTTCTCGCCGGGCACACCGCGTGGCATATCGCCCCTGCCGACCTCATCGTCGATCCACCCTCCAAGGCGCGCGAACCCGACAAGCCGACCGCGCGCCTGCTGATCGGCCAGCTCGCCGGCCTGTGGATCGATCCCCGGCAACGCGCGCTCATCGTTTCCCCCTACTTCGTTCCCGGGCCCATGGGCATGGCGTATTTCCGCTACTGGCATCATCAGGGTGTGCACATCGACATCCTCACCAACGCCTACTCGGCCAGCGACGTACCGGTCGTGCATGCGGGCTACGCCAACTACCGCGTCCCATTGTTGCAGACCGGCGTCAGGCTTTACGAACTCAAGCCCGTCGCCGAACCCGTCGGCGGTCGCCTGCGCGACCTTGGCAGCAGCGCCTCGCGCGCCAGCCTGCACGCCAAGGCCTTCGTCTTCGACGATCTCCACGTGTTCATCGGCAGTTTCAATTTCGATCCGCGCTCCGCGCATCTCAATACCGAACTGGGCATCGTCATCCATTCGCCCGCGCTCGCGCGCGAAGTCACTGCCATCGCCGAAGACGCCATGCGCCCCGAACGCAGCTACCAACCGCGCCTGATCGAACCCGTCGACACGCCGGACGAAGCGCGCGTGCAGTGGCACGACACGTTCCAGGGCAGTGAACGCGTCAGCGATGTCGAGCCGGGCACCACCCCCCTGCAGCGTGCATTGCTGCGTATCCTGCGAGCACTGCCCATCGAGGAACATCTGTAAGCTTCATCCGTGCACGACGGGCATGACGCATCCGCGCGCCTGCAAGTAGAATCCCCTCTGGATTCTCCGTTACCCGTCGCCACACCGTGAACACACCCGCCCGACCGACCCCCTACGACCGCCTCGGCGGCGCGGATGCGCTGCGCACACTGGTGGACCGTTTCTACGACCTGATGGACGAGGACCCGGACTATTACGGCATCCGCAAGATGCATCCGGCGGACCTGTCGACATCGCGCGACAAGCTGTTCTGGTTCCTCTCCGGCTGGACCGGCGGGCCACCGGAATACGTCGATCGCTTCGGCCATCCCTTCCTGCGGCGCCGTCACCTGCCGTTCGCCATCGGCACGGCGGAACGGGACCAGTGGATGGACTGCATGCGCCGGGCGATGCGGGACATGGATCTGGACGCTGCGTTGCGGCAGGAACTCGACACTGCCCTGTTCCAGACCGCGGACTTCATGCGCAACCAGCCGCAATGACATGAGACGCCTGCTGGGGTGGAGCCTGCTGATCGTCGTGCTGACGGTACTGACGGTGCTGCCCTGGCTGATGCTCGATGCCACACCAACGATCGAGCCGCCGGGCAAGTTCCGCCGCACCGACCTGGCGTGGATCAAGTCGCTGTTCGACCGGCACGACCCACGCGGGCAGACCCCGGACATGGTCCACAGCATCCGCCTCGATGAGACCGAACTGAATCGCGTGCTGAATTACGCCGTGGAACTGCGCCGCGTTACCGGCGTCGCGGCGGAACTCACCCCCGGCATGGCAACCCTCACGGCAACGCTCGTCGCGCCGCGCAATCCCTTCGGGCGCTACCTCAACGTCACCGCCGAACTCACCGAGGCGCCCGGTGGCGTTCGCCTCAATAGCCTGCAACTGGGCAGCCTCACCCTGCCCGGCGCGCTGGCCGACTGGACGGCGCGGCAGGCTCACCGCTGGCTGCGCCGCGACGCGACCTATGCCGCCTTCGCCGATGCCTTCGTGCGGGTGAACTTCGACGAGAACCAGGCCACGCTGGACTATCGCTGGCATCCGGAACTTCTCACGCGCCTCGAACGCAAGGGCGCCGAATTGCTCATCGCGCCGGATGACCAGGCACGCATGCTGGCGCATGCCCAGCGGCTCGATGCCCTGCTGAAGCCGTATCGCCACGGCAGCACGGTACCGCTGGTCAGCGTCATCGCCCCATTGTTCGCTGAACGCCAGGACGACGCCGCGCTGCAAAATCGCGCCGCACTCACGGCACTTGGCGCGTATCTTTCGGGCGTCAGCCTGCCGCGTCTGCTCGAAGGCGACAGCCGCTCGATCCGCCGTGCGCCGCGGGTGCTACTGACGCTGCACGGACGGCGCGATTTCGCCGAGCATTTCGTGATTTCCGCCGCACTCGCCGCCAACGGCGGCAGCCGGCTCGCCAACGCCATCGGCCTCGTCAAGGAGGAAGAAGACGCCGAGCGTGGCTCCGGTTTCAGCTTCACCGACATGGCCGCCAATCGCGCCGGCGCCCGGCTCGGTGAACGCGCCACCGGCAACCACGCCGCGGGCATTCGCCACCTGCTGGCCCGTGTACACACCGACGCCGACCTGCTGCCGGACTTCCGCGACCTGCCGGAATACATGCCGGAAGCAGAGTTCGCGCGACGCTTCGGCCCCGTCGGCGGGCCACGCTACACGCGGGTCATCGAGCGCATCGACGCGCGCCTCGCCGCGCACCCCTTGCACAAGGAGTAACCGAGTGAGCATGCTATAATTTTGGGCTTTTCTCCGCCCAGAGTTCCATCATGTCCCGCAAGCTTCGCAACATCGCCATCATTGCACACGTCGACCACGGCAAGACCACGCTGGTCGACCAGCTTCTCAGGCAATCCGGCACCTTCCGCGACAACGAGGCAGTCGACGAACGGGTGATGGACTCCGGCGACATCGAGAAAGAGCGCGGCATCACCATCCTGGCGAAGAACACCGCGATCACCTACGGCGACACCCACATCAACATCGTCGACACCCCCGGGCACGCCGACTTCGGCGGCGAAGTCGAACGCGTGCTCGGCATGGTCGACGGCGTGGTGCTGCTGGTCGACGCCGTCGAAGGCCCGATGCCGCAGACGCGTTTCGTCACCAAGAAGGCGCTGGCGCTTGGCCTGCGCCCCATCGTCGTCATCAACAAGGTCGACCGCCCGGGCTCGCGCCCGGACTGGGTGGTCGACCAGACCTTCGACCTGTTCGACAAATTGGGGGCGACGGACGAGCAGCTCGACTTCCCCATCATCTACGCCTCGGGCCTCAACGGCTGGGCCTGCATGGACCTCAAGGACGCACCGTCGCAGGGGGGGGCCGCGTCCGACATGACGCCGCTGTTCGATACCGTCTTGAGCCACGTCCCCACCCCACCCGGCTCGGCCGACGCGCCGTTGCAGTTGCAGATCGCCGCCCTGGATTATTCGACCTACACCGGGCGTCTGGGCGTCGGCCGCGTGCTGAACGGCCGCATCAGGCCCGGCATGCAGGTCGCGGTGATGAACCACGCGGAGCAGGTCGCCACCGGCCGCATCAACCAGGTGCTCGGTTTCAAGGGCCTGGAACGCATCCCGGTCGACGAAGCGGAAGCCGGCGACATCGTCATCGTCTCCGGCGTCGAGGACATCGGCATTGGCGTCACCCTCTGCGACCGCGACACGCCCGCCGGCCTGCCCATGCTGAGCGTGGATGAGCCGACCCTGACCATGGACTTCATGGTCAACACCTCGCCGCTCGCCGGCACCGAGGGCAAGTTCGTCACCAGCCGCCAGATCCGCGAGCGCCTGACGCGGGAGCTGCTGACCAACGTCGCCCTGCGCGTCGAGGACACCGCCGACGCCGACATCTTCCGCGTCTCCGGCCGCGGCGAGCTGCACCTCACGATCCTGCTGGAAAACATGCGCCGCGAAGGTTTCGAGCTGGCCGTCGGCAAGCCGCGCGTGGTGTACAAGGACATCAACGGCGAGAAGTGCGAACCCTACGAGAACCTCACCATCGACCTGGAGGACGAACACCAGGGCACGGTGATGGAGGAAATCGGCCGCCGCCGCGGTGAACTCACCAACATGGAATCCGACGGCAAGGGCCGTACCCGCCTCGAATACCACATTCCCGCGCGCGGCCTCATCGGCTTCCAGTCCGACTTCCTCACCATGACCCGCGGCGTCGGCCTCATGAGCCACGTGTTCGACGACTACGCGCCGGTCAAGCCCGATCTCCCGGGTCGCCACAACGGCGTACTGGTCAGCCAGGAAAACGGCGAGGCCGTCGCCTACGCGCTGTGGAACCTTGAAGACCGCGGCCGCATGTTCGTCAACCCCGGCGACAAGCTGTACGAAGGCATGATCATCGGCATCCACAGCCGCGACAACGACCTGATCGTCAACCCGATCAAGGGCAAGAAGCTCACCAACGTGCGCGCCTCCGGCACCGACGAAGCCGTGCGCCTGACCACGCCGATCAAGCTCACGCTCGAATCCGCGGTCGAGTTCATCGACGACGACGAGCTGGTCGAGATCACGCCCAAGTCGATCCGTATCCGCAAGCGCCTCCTCAACGAGCACGAACGCAAGCGCGCGGCGCGCGAAGCGGCGTAACGCATCCGTCTGCATCAACGATCAAGGGCCGCGAATGCGGCCCTTGATCGTTTCGAAGCTGCATTGGGTCAACTTTCCGCGCGTCGACGCGCCATCCAGCCAACCACCCCAAGTCCCGCCAGCATCGTGGCATAGGATTCCGGTTCCGGCACTGAAGTAATGCTGGCCGTGGTCAAGTTCGACGTGAGACTCGTGAATTGCCAACTTCCTGTATTACATGCGTCCCCGCTGCAAAACGCCAAGTAACTGTATTTCGTGAATATGGTTCCCCCTGCATTGGTCATCTGTGACGGGTAAATTCCTATGACTAATGCGTTGGTGCCACAACCGGATTTGTCACCCCAAGCATTTTCATCGCAGAGAGCAGAGAGACGTAAAAATTTCCGACAGATTTCAGCCCGCAAGGCAGACCTTGACAGCACCTCACGCCACACATATTCTGTGCATATGTGAGACTGTGTGACACATCCCATGAAAAACATTACCCTCTCTGTCGACGAGGAAACTTGGCGCCAGGCACGCATCAAGGCCGCCGAACGGGGCACGACGGTGAGCGCGCTGGTGCGCGATTACCTGAATAGCCTGTCCCGGCGCGGCACGGAAACCGACCCGACGACCGCGCTGTTCGATACGCTGGATCGGGCGGATTCGTACCAGGCTTCCAGCCGCATGACGCGGGAGGAAAGCCATGCGCGCGGACGCGTTCGTTGACACCAATATCCTCCTTTACGCAATTTCCACCGCCCCGGAAGAAGCCGCCAGGAAGCAACGTGCACGCGAGATTCTGGCGCAGCCAGACTGGGGGCTGTCGATTCAGGTATTGCAGGAATTTTATGTGAACGCGACCCGCCCACCGCAGCCCGCGATGCGGCATGAAGATGCGGAAGCGGCGATCCGGCAATTGCTGCTGCGCCCCGTGGCGGATAACAACGCGGCGCTGCTACTCGACGCCCTGCGCTTGAAAGCACGCTATCAGTTGTCCTATTGGGATGCGGCGATTGTCGCGGCAGCCGTGCAACTGGGCGCTTCGGTTTTGTATTCGGAAGATTTGCAGGATGGACAGGAAATCGAAGGGGTGACGGTCGTCAATCCCTTTCCGAAGGCCTGAGCGACAGTCGTTTTCTGCTGCAAAGAATTCCGACAGCGTGCTACGGGTAAAATCGCCCCATGCGTCCATTCGAAATCGGCCTGATTCTCGGCCTTGCCCTCCTCGCCGTTCTGACGGTTGTGCTGCTGCTGCGTTTGCAGGCGTTGCGACGTGAGCAAGGAGGCCTGCCCGCACTGCTGACCCAGGACATGGAAACCCGCCACCGTGCCGTGCTCGCCGACCTGCACGCCGGCCTCGCGCAGCAGTCCGACCGCATGATGAGCCAACTGGCTTCGCTACAGGTCGGCCAGACCGAACGCCTGGCGGAGACACGCGCGACGGTCACCGAGCACCTCGGCCAGTTCCAGACCGCGATGCTGGAAAAACTCATCGAGCAGGGGCGCGCCGAGCAGGGCCTGCTGCAGGACACCCTGAAGGGCATGAGCGCGCAGTTCGGCGAGCGCGTGCAGCAGCTGTCGCAGACCGTCGACGGCCGGCTCAACGAAATCTCCGGCAAGGTCGCCGAGCGCCTCGACGAGGGATTCAAAAAGACCAACGAGACCTTCACCTCGGTGATGACGCGCCTCGCGGTGATCGATGAGGCGCAGAAGAAGATCGAGGGGCTCGCCTCCAACGTCGTGTCGCTGCAGGAGATATTGGGCGACAAGCGCTCGCGCGGTGCGTTTGGCGAGGTGCAGCTGGAGGCGCTGGTGCGGAACAGCCTGCCGCCCGACGCCTACGCCTTCCAGCACACCCTGAAAAGCGGCGCGCGCGCCGACTGCGTGCTGATCCTGCCGGAGCCGACCGGCACGGTGTGCGTCGACGCCAAGTTCCCGCTGGAAAACTACAGCCGCATGCTCGACGAGGCGTTGCCGGCCGCCGAGCGCGATGTCGCACGCCGGCAGTTCAAGGCGGACGTGAAGAAGCACGTCGACGATATCGCCACCCGCTACATCGTCGCCGGCGAGACGTCCGAAGGCGCCGTGATGTTCCTGCCGGCCGAGGCGGTGTTCGCCGAGATCCATGCCTACCATCCCGACCTCGTCGAACACGCGCAGAAGAAGCGCGTCTGGCTCACCTCGCCGACCACGCTGATGGCGGTGTTGAACACCGCGCGCGCGGTGATCCGCGATTCGGAAACACGGCGCATGGCGCACGTCATCAAGGACGAACTCGCCAAGCTCGCCAAGGATTTCGCCCGCTTCGACGAGCGCATGAAAAAGCTGGCCACGCATATCGAACAGGCGAACAAGGACGTCAGCGAGGTGCGCATTTCCAGCGACAAGATCAGCAAGCGCTTCGCGCAGATCGAGCGGGTGGAACTCGACCATGCGGAGGCGATGACCGCGCGCCTGCCCGACGTCGACGCATGAACTGGTTCCGCCGCTGGCGCCGGACGCGCATTCTGGCGCGGCACAATATTGCGCAGGCCGCGTTCGACGCGACCGTCGCGGCGCTGCCGATCCTGCACGGGCTCACCCCCGAAGACCTGCATCGCCTGCGTGAGCAGGCCAGCCTGCTGATCCACCGCAAGGCGTTTTCCGCGGCTGGCGGCGCCGAGGTCGACGAGGCCATGCAGCGCGTCATCGCGGTGCAGGCCTGCCTGCTGACGCTCAATCTCGACGAGGACAGCTACGACGGCTGGAGCGAAATCATCCTGTATCCCGAGGAATTCCTGCGCGAGCGCGAGGAAATGGACGAGGCCGGTGTAGTGCACCACACGCGCGACATCCTGGCCGGCGAGTCCTGGCACGGCGGCCCGCTGGTGCTCTCGCTCGCCGATGTCGAGGCGAGCGGCCAGGCCGACGGCTTCAACGTCGTGCTGCACGAATTCGCCCACAAGCTCGACATGCTGAACGGCGACGCCAACGGCTACCCGCCGCTGCATCGCGGCATGGATGCCGCCACCTGGGCGCGCGATTTCGGCACGGCCTACGAGGACCTGTGCGCGCGCGTCGATGCCGGCGAGGACACGCCTATCGACCCCTATGCAACCCACGACCCCGGAGAATTCTTCGCGGTGCTGACCGAGGCCTTCTTCGAGATCCCGCACGTCGTCCACGCCGAATATCCCGCCGTATATGCGCAATTGCGCCTGTTCTACCGCCAGCATCCGCTCGCCCGCCTGGAGGCCGCTCATGCCTGATCCCCGCAGCGCAGCGCGCGTCCACGATATCGCGCCCTTTCACGTCATGGATATCCTCGCACGCGCACAGGCGATGGAAGCCGCGGGGCGCGACATCATCCATCTGGAAATCGGCGAACCGGATTTCGCCACGCCCGCGCCCATCGTCGAGGCCGGCATCGCCGCGCTACGTGCCGGCCACACGCGCTACACCGGCGCGCTCGGCCTGCCGGCGCTGCGCGAGGCGATTACGGGCTTCCACGCGACGCGCTGGCAGACCACGGTTGAACCAACACGCATCATCGTGACCCCCGGTGCATCGGGCGCGCTGCTGCTCGCGCTCGGCCTCCTGGCCGGCCCCGGCGACGAAGTGCTGATGGCCGATCCCGGCTATCCCTGCAACCGCCATTTCGCGCGCTTCTGCGAGGCGCGTGCGGTGAGCGTGCCGGTCGACGCAGCCACCGGCTTCCAGCTCACGCTCGAGCTGATCGAGCGCTACACCACGCCCGCCACCCGCGCGATCCTCATCGCCAGCCCGTCGAATCCCACCGGCACCGCCATCGCCCCCGCCGAACTCGCGCGCATCCACGACTGGTGCGCGGAACGCGGGGTCGCCCTCATCGTCGACGAGATCTATCTCGCGCTCACCTACGACGGCGCCGAGCACAGCGCATCGCGCTGGGACGACGTGTTCGTCGTCAACAGCTTCTCGAAATACTTCCTGATGACCGGCTGGCGCCTCGGCTGGCTGGTGGCGCCTGCCTGGGCGCTGCCGGGGCTGGAACGGCTGGCGCAGAACCTGTTCCTCGCCGCGCCCACGCCCGCGCAGCACGCCGCCCTGGCGGCCTTCACACCGGAGGCCATGACCGTCCTCGAACAACGCAAAGGCGAACTGCGGGTCCGGCGCGACTTTCTGCTACCCCGCCTGCAGGCCCTTGGCTTCCGCGTCCCCGTCACCCCGCAGGGTGCGTTCTACGTGTACGCCGACTGCGCGCGCTTCACCGCCGACAGCCAGGCATTTGCCGAGCGCCTGCTCGACGAAGCCGGCATCGCCGCGACCCCCGGCATCGATTTTGGTGCGCACCGCGCCGGCGTGCATCTGCGCTTGGCCTACACGCAACCGCTTCCCCGCCTCGCGGAGGCCCTGGCACGATTGGACGGTTTTCTGCAGGCGTAAAAAAACCGGCCCACAGGCCGGTTTTGGTCCCGATGCCCGGAATTACTGGGCGGGAGCAGGAGCGGGAGCAGCACCGTCAGCCGGGGCGGCAGCGGCATCAGCCGGAGCGGCGGCATCAGCAGCGGGGGCAGCGGCTTCGGGAGCCGGGGCAGCAGCCTCGGGAGCCGGAGCCGGAGCTTCAGCGGCAGGTGCCTCGGCAGGCGCAGCGGCTTCTTCTTTTTGGCCGCAAGCGGTCACGGACAGGGCCAGCAGAGCGGCCAGCAGAGCAGAGTATTTCATTTCGGATTTCCCTTAAGTTTGCGATTAAAACCCACACCAGAGATCGGTCCGGGATTTGTTGATCCAGCCGACGCGCGGATTCTAGCAAAATCGCAAAAGAAAATCACAATCTGCTGAATTTTTGCATTCCATCACGCTCATGTTGCGCCCGCACAACGTCAGACGCGACATTTCGCCGCAGCCAGCAAGCGTGCGCGCGGAAAGCGATCGGTGCACGGGCTCAATAGGCGTTCTGATCGCGCCACACCACGGCGATGGTCTTGGCAATGATCATCAGGTCCAGCATCAGCGACCAGTTGCGCATGTAGTCGATGTCGTACTGGATGCGCGCACGCATCTTTTCCAGGGTCTCGGTTTCCCCGCGCAGGCCGTTGACCTGCGCCCAGCCGGTGATGCCCGGCTTGACCTTGTGGCGCAGCATATAGCCCTTGATCAGCTTGCGGTACTGCTCGTTGTGCGCGACCGCGTGCGGGCGCGGGCCGACGACGCTCATGCGGCCCTGCAGCACGTTGATGAACTGCGGCAGCTCATCGAGCGAGGTGCGGCGGATGAACGCACCGAACCGGGTGATGCGCGGATCCTCGCGTCCCGCCTGCCTGATGCTGCCGCCGTCCTCGCACACCCGCATGGAGCGGAACTTGTAGACGAGGATTTCATGTCCATCCAGACCATAGCGGCGCTGCTTGAAAATGACCGGGCCGGGCGATGACAGCTTGACACCGGCAGCGAGGACCAGCAGCAGCGGCCAGATCAGGAGCAGGATGAGGCTGGCGATGACGATATCGCTGATGCGCTTGCCGATGCCCGAGACGCCGAGGGTGGGGCTTTCGGTAAGCGCCACCACCGGCATGCCGTGGATGTGGTCGACGCGCGCCTGGATGAGGTCGGACACGAAGATGTCCGGCACGAAGTAGACCGATGCCGTGGTATCGCGCAGTGCATCGAGCAGGGCGAGCGTGCGCGGCTGCGACGCCATCGGCAGGGTGATGTACACGAGGTCGATGGCATTGCGGTTGACGTATCCGGGGATGTCGGCGAGCTTCCCGAGCAGGCGCGCCGGATCGACGAGGTCGGTGCGCTCGATGGCGCGATCGTCGAAGAAACCGACGACGTCGACACCGAGCGACGCGTCATTGGCAAAACGTCCGCGCAGCTCGGTGCCGAGGTGGCCCGCCCCGGCGATCAGCGCGCGGCGGCGTCCGCCTTCCAGCAGCAGCAGACGCGGCAACAGCTTGCGCACGATGCGGTGCGCGAGATACATCGCGACCGGGGTGATGAGCACCCAGGCGAGCACGAGGTTGGGCGGGAACCAGTCGAGATAGCCGCTGGAATAGCCGAACAGCAGGATCAGTCCCGCCAGGAAGAACCACGGCATGATGACCTCGGCCCAGAACACCCGCAGGTTCACCTCGGGCCACTTGCCGGGGAAGGTCAGCGTGAAGACGATCAGCGCCAGAATCGGGTACGGGCCGCGGAACGGCTCGTCGAAGTACAGCGCGCAGCCCACCAGCACCAGCACCGCCACGAAAGGATCGAGCAGGATCTTGGTCAGTGTCACGACAGACAGTTGCTGGCGGAACAGCCACTGGTTATGGTTTGTCATCACTCCATGCGCGTCCGCGAACGCGCGTTGTCATCGTTGTCGAACAGGAACATCCTGTGTCCCGCGCTACCGGCCGACCGCCCGGCGAGCGTCACGACCGGGCGCCCGCTGCCTGCCCAGCGCCGCAGGAGGCGGACATTATCTTACAAAAGTACCATCCGGGAGGTGCTGTCCTGACAACGGCCATTCGCGGCCAGGCTTTAGCGCGGACGTGTCGCAACAGCTCAGGGCGCGGTCTTCAGGCTGGCGCGCGGCGGGAATGCCGTGCGTGCGGAACTGCCGCCGACCCGCGGGGCCGGCGGGGAAGCGTGTCAGACCGTGTGGCCGGCGCGGCGGCGAGCCATGAAGCCCACCAGCCCCAGGCCGGCGAGCAGCATGGCGTAGGTATCGGCTTCGGGGACGGGAAGCGCGGTGGCGGAAATGCTGACGCCGTTCTTCCAGATCGAAGAATCCCCCACCGCGAACAACTGGTTCGACAGCGTGAGGGTGACGCTGGTGACCTCGCCGTCCGCGCCGCCCCAACCGCTGGCGGGCAAGGCGATCAAGGCGTCCGCGGTCCAGGTTCCACCGCCGTTGACACCGTTGAACGACACCGGCAACTGCTTGCCCGTCGTGCCCTCGATGTCGATGGCGGTGAACGTGCCCGTCGCGTACGCACTCTCCGCATCGCCGGCGTAGCCGCCGGTTTCTTGAAGGCCGAAGCCGGTGAGTACATAGCCGGCGTCGGCCATGACCGTGATGTTGATCGTTTCGCTGGCGAACCCCAAAGGGCCGTCGGCGCTGAAGCCGGCAGGCGTGAACACCAGATTGCCACCAACCACGGACGCACTACCGAACAGGCCCAGTTCGCCCGCGTCGAACTGGTAGCTGACGTTGTTGCCGGCAAGGGTGGTACCCGCCGCCGCGCCACCGCTCAGCAGCACAAGCGCGCAGCCCAGAACCGCCGCGCGGGCGTGATTGCTGTTGATTTTCATGACTCCTCCTGCCTCTTTGATGTTTGATTTGATTGATATTTGTATGGCGTGACTCTAAGACTTTTGCCGCCCGATCACAAGCGGCGCCGGCGCACCGCCAGGGCGGCGAGCGCCCCGCCCACCAGCAGCGCGAGCCCCGAGGGTTCGGGCACCGACTGCGCCGGAGGAAGCGTGAGGACGCGGAAGCCGACGTAAGTGCTCTGGATGAAGCCGATGCCGCTGGACGGCTCACTATGCAGGGTATTGTCGAAGCTGATCGCGAGCGTGTGGGGCGCGTCGAGCCCGCCGGGTCCGAGCAGGGCGGCGAGCGACCACGGGGTGGAGGTGCCCACCGCACCGAGCGCGGGGGAGGCCAGGTTCAGCACCACCGCCGCCAGCGTGTCGGAATTGGTGGCCTGCAGGCTCGCGCCGGCGCCGACCGAGCCACCCTTCGAGAGGAAATAGCTGCCGCTCTCGGCAAATTCGATTCCGGCGAAGCTGTAACCGGGGTCGATGGCCAGGGTGAAGTGCAACGCGGCCTGGGTGGAAACGGGCGCGCCGCCGGTCAGTGCCGCGAATTTGGTCGGCAGGAAATAGACCGTATCCTGCGAACCGGAGAGGAGCGCGGTCTTGTAGAGGGGGTCGACCAGCGCCTCGTCGTAGCTGACCGAGAAATGATCGCCGTTCAGCGTAATCACGCCCGCCTGCGCGAACCCGCATGCCAGTGCGAGAGCGAATCCTGCCAGAGTTGTTTTTATCGGGCGCATTGTTGGTCATGAACGCTGTTGATGATGCCTGACACAAAGCAAGACCGGGGCCAGCGCTCGATCAACAAGCCAATCATTTGATTTTATTGAGTTTGTTTGGATGCGTCGATTTCACGAATCTTGTCGCCCAAGCGAGTGTAAAGAATTCCGACAAAATCGTGTTGTCCGCCGGGGAAATCGCCTGGACAGGGTCCTGGATCGCAACGCGGGACGGCCCAAACGAAAACGGCTGCCTGCGCAGCCGCAACACCCCCCGCGTCAAGCGGGGAGTCCACAGGTCAGGCCAGACCGCGCGTCCGGCGCCGCGCCATGAAGCCTACCAGTCCCAGGCCAGCCAGCATCATGGCGTAGGTTTCGGCTTCGGGAACCGCGAGCGCGAGATAACCGTCGGCGGCGAACTTCAGATCGCCCGAACCCACCGCGTGCCCCTGCACCTTGGTGATCGGGACAAGGAAGTCCGCATCGTAGGGGTTGCCAAGGCGCAGGGTGAAAATTCCACCGGCGTCCGTGATGGTGTCCGGGTTGTAGACGTTCGTATCGTAGCCCGTGATCTTGATGTTGAGGTCGGTGGCGCCGAAGACCATGCTGCCAACGCTCATCGTGGTTCCGGAACCGCTGATAATGCTGCCCCAAAGAATCTTGTCGCCGTCGCTGAAGCCTGAATCGCCCGAAAAACTGCGGTCCACCGCATTGTCCAGATAGATGGCGAAACTGCCGCCGGTGACGCTGAAGGTGTTGGTGGACGTATCCAGCGTCTCCTTGAAATCCGCCACGACGGTCAACTCGTATTTCGAGTCAAGATTGGGCGCGGCAACCGGGTTGCCGTTCAGTTCGTGCCTGGTCACATACGACTGATAGTAGCCGTCGTAATAGGCCAGGGAACCACTCGAGCTGGTGTTGTGCAGCAACACCACCCCGCTGCCGGCGTCATAGACCGAGAAGGGACCGACGACGTCGGCCGTGGTGATATTCAAGGGACTTGCCGTGTAGTCGGCGGAGCCGACCCAGTTCGCCGCGGCCCCGGCGTGCGATGGCATCACAAGCGCGGGCGCGGCCAGCAGCGTGGCCAATACAGCGTTCTTGTACGTCATGAATACTCCTCCAGTTGTGTGTGCAACAGTCTTACGGTTCGCAACTACGTCCGCAACATCCTGGCGACAGCTTGTTATGGCCCTTTAACAAGCAAGATTCCGGCCACCACGTTGATTCATCATCTATCACGATGATTAATCGACAACTTTTTTCCGGGGACAGGAAATGGACGAATTCCAGACTACGTCAGTGTAAAGTTTTCCGACAACACCCGCTCCCCGCTCCCCGCTCCCCGCTCCCCGCTCCCCGCTCCCCGC
>MKWN01000058.1:0-51629 GCA_001899775.1 Thiobacillus sp. 65-29 | reverse complement strand
CCCGCTCCCCGCTCCCCGCTCCCCGCTCCCCGCTCCCCGCTCCCCGCTCCCCGCTCCCCGCTCCCCGCTCCCCGCTTTCCCCTTCCCGCTTCACACAATCAGCATGCTATCCTGCCAGCCTGTTCCGGGAGGCCATGTGATCAAGATTCTGTTGCTGCTTGCGATTGCGTTTCTGGTGTGGGGCGTGCTGCGCGGGTACCAGCGCTCGCTGCGCAGGCCGCCGGTCCCGCGCCAGCGCGAGGCGGAAGACATGGTGAAGTGCGCGCAGTGCGGGGTGAACCTGCCGCGCAGCGAGGCCATCTATTCCGGCGGCTCCTTTTTCTGTACGCCGGAGCACCAGCGCCTCGGCAAAAAATGAGCGCCGTGATGGCCTCCGCGCGGCACCGCGGCGCGCCGGACTATTTTCCGTCGCACTGGCGCAGTCTCGACTATTTCAACCTCTACCGGCTCACCCTGGCCCTGGCGCTGGTGTTCGCCGGAACGCTGTTCGCCGATTCGGAACTGTTTCCGCCGGGAGCCGGCGCACGCTTCGTCTCGGTGGCGTATGCCTACCTGGTGCTGGCCGCCCTGTTCGTGCTGGGCATCCGTGCGCGCTGGCCGGGTTTCCAGACGCAACTCACCGCCCACATCCTGGCCGACATTCTGGTGGTGACGCTGTTGATGGCAACCAGCCACCGGCTGGCGGGCGGCATGGGCCTGCTGCTGGTGATCTCCATCGCCTCCGGCGGTCTGGTGGGCAGCGGACGGCTGGCACTGCTGTACGCGGCAATGGCATCGATCGCCGTGCTGCTGCAGCACACTTTCGGCGTGCTGGACAACCGCCTGGGCATGGATGGTTTCTTCCAGGTCGGCCTGCTTTGCGCGGGTTTCTTCGCCACGGGCTGGCTGGCGCACACGCTGACGCAGCGCGCGCTGCATTCGGAACGGCTGGCGCAGCGGCAGGCGGAGCGGCTCGCCTTGCTCGACCGCATCAACGCAGTCGCCATCGAACACTCGGCGGACGGGCTCATGGCGGTGCGGGGCGACGGCGTGATCCACCACATGACGCCGCGCGCGCTGGCGCTGCTCGGCCTGGCGACTGCGCCGACCCCGGGTGTTACGCGCCTGCAGGCGTGTTGTCCGGAACTCGCGCGACTGGTGCTGAACGGCGGCACGACGAGCCCGCCGACCCTGGTCACCCCGGCCGCTCACCTGAGAATCCGCCGCATGCCACTGGCCATGGAGGACGACAGCCAATTGCTGGTGCTGGAGGACCTGCGCGAAGCCGAACGCACCGCGCAACGCCTGAAGCTCGCGGCGCTGGGCCGTCTCACGGCCAACATCGCACACGAGATCCGCAACCCCCTGTCGGCCATCAGCCATGCCGCGCAATTGTTGCGCGAGGACGCCACCGACGATGCCCAGACGAGACTCGCCGGCATCGTCGAGAAGAACGCGGAACGGCTCGACCGCCTGGTCGAGGAAGTCCTGACGCTCAACCGCCGCGACCGCCTGAAACCCGTTTCGTTCGATGCCGCAATGCTCGTCGCGCTGATCGGCGAACTGCGCCAGACTGAAGAAATCCCCGCCGCGGCCGTCATAGTGGACATGCCGCAGACACTTGATTTCCGTTTCGACCCCGATCACCTGCGCCAGATCCTGTGGAATCTCATGCGCAACGCCTGGCGGTTCTGTCGCAGGCAGGCGGGGAGCCTGCAGATTCGCGTGCAGACCGCGGGGCGCATGGTACAGATCGAATTCGTCGACGACGGCCCGGGCGTTTCCCCCGAGCACCAGCCCCGCCTGTTCGAGCCCTTCTTCACCACCGACGCGCAGGGCACCGGCCTGGGGCTGTTTCTCGCGCGCGAGCTCGCCGAAGCCAATCGCGCACAGCTCGACTATGTGCCGGGTACGGGCGGCGCCCATTTCGCCCTGAGCGTGGCGGGAGGCGACTGACATGGCCGTTTGTCCGCGTGTACTGCTGGTCGACGACGAGCCCGACCTGCTCGACCTGATGGAGCTCACGCTCACGAAAATGGGCCTGGAGACGGATCGTGCCACGAGCGTTGCGGAAGCGCAGGCAAAGCTTTCCACAGCGCGCTACGACCTGTGCCTGACCGACATGCGCCTGACCGACGGCGAGGGCCTCGCCGTGGTCGCCAGCGCCAGCGCACTGCCCACGCCGGTGCCGGTCGCGGTCATCACCGCCTACGGCAACGCCGGCAATGCGGTGGCCGCGCTGAAAGCGGGCGCCTTCGACTATCTCGCCAAACCGGTGGCGCTCGACCAGTTGCGCGCGCTGGTGAAATCGGCGCTGAAAGTGCCGGAAGCGCCTGCCAGCGGTAGTTCGCCGCGCGAACTCATCGGCGAATCCGCCGCCATGCAGGAGGTGCGCGCGCGCATCGCCAAGCTGGCGCGCACCCAGGCACCCGTCTACATCGCTGGTGAATCCGGCAGCGGCAAGGAACTCGCCGCGCGACTCATCCACCGCCTCGGCAGCCGCGCCGACCAGTCCTTCGTCGCGGTCAACTGCGGTGCGATTCCCGAAACGCTGATGGAAAGCGAGTTCTTCGGCTACCGCAAGGGCGCGTTCACCGGCGCCGACGCCGATCGCGGCGGCTTCTTCCAGGCGGCCGACGGCGGCACCCTGTTTCTCGACGAGGTCGCCGACCTGCCGCTGTCCATGCAGGTGAAGCTGTTGCGCGTGCTGCAGGAGAAAAAAGTGCGCAAGGTTGGCGCCACCACCGAAGAAGCCGTCGACGTGCGCATCGTCAGCGCGACCCACCAGAACCTGGCGGCACTCGTCGAGGCCGGCCGCTTCCGCCAGGACCTTTACTACCGCCTGAACGTCATCGATCTCGTCATGCCCAGCCTGCGCGACCGCCCGGAGGACATTCCCGAATTGGCGCGAGCGCTGCTCGACCGCCTCGGCGGCGCCGACGTCACGCTGGACGCCGCAGCGATGCGCGCCCTCTCCGCCTACGCCTTCCCCGGCAACGTGCGCGAACTGGAGAACATCCTGGAACGCGCGCTGGCGCTGTGCGAAGACCAGCGCATCACGCCCGACGACCTCAACCTCGCGCCTAACGCACCCGCCGCGCAAGCCACGCCCGGCAGCACCTACCCCTTGCAGGATTACCTCGATCAGGCGGAACGCGCCGCCATTCTCGACGCGCTGGAACAAACCCGCCACAACAAGACCGCCGCCGCGCGTCTGCTCGGCGTTACCTTCCGCAGCCTGCGCTACCGGCTGGAGCGGCTGGGAATCGAGTAGCACCGGAGCCGCGGCGTGCCTGCGCGCAACGTTGCCCCCGGTGTGACACCGCACAGCCGCGCGCGGTGTGTGTTGCAAGGGTGAGCCATCGGTGGATCAGCAACGCGCCGGCAGACGCGCGCACATCGGAATTGGTGCCGCTTATCTGACTCGAACAGATGACCTACCGCTTACAAGGCGGTTGCTCTACCAACTGAGCTAAAGCGGCGAAGGGCGACATTATAGCCACGCCATGCGCCGACCACGCATCACTTCACGACTTTGAGCGCGGGACGGCCCTTGGGCGGCGTGCGGGGCGCCTCGGATGACGGTGGTTCCTGATCGGTCGGTTCCGGCGGCTCGGGGGTGTCGGTCGGCTCGAAGTGCAGGCCCTGGCCGTTCTCGCGCGCGAAGATGGCGGCGACGCGGTCGACCGGAATGGCGATTTCCTGGGACACCCCGCCGAAGCGCGCGGAGAACTGGATCCACTCGTTGTCGAGGGTGAGGTCGCGCACCGCGGCCGCACCGATATTGAGGAGGATCTGGCCGTCGCGCACGTAGCCCATGGGCACGCGGGTCTGGGCATCGACGGCGACAAGCAACTGGGGCGTGAAGCCGGAGTCCACGCACCACTCGTACAGTGCGCGGATGAGGTACGGCTTGGTGGAAATCTCGGCCATGCCCCGGCTCCGTTCGCCGCTCACTTGCGCATCGATTTCTCGGTGGGCGTGAGTGCGTTGATGAAGGCCGGACGGCTGAACAGGCGCTCACGATACTTGAGCACGGGCGCGGCCATCTTGGGCAGTTCGATGCCGTAGTGCTCGAGTCGCCACAGCAGCGGAGCGATGGCGACGTCGAGCATGGAGAACTCGTCGTTCATCAGGTATTTCTGCTTGGTGAGAATGGGCGTGAGCTGCGAGAGGTTGTCGCGGATTTCCTGGCGCGCCTTGTCCGACGCCTTGCTGAGGCTGTGCTCGAGCGTGTCGACGTGGGTATAGAGGTCGCGTTCGAAGTTGAACAGGACCAGACGGGCACGCGCACGCATGACGGGGTCGGGCGGCATCAGTTGCGGATGCGGAAAACGCTCGTCGATGTATTCGTTGATGATGTTCGCCTCGGTCAGCACGAGGTCGCGTTCGACCAGCACGGGCATCTTGCCGGTGGGGCTGATGCTGGCGATTTCCTCGGGCTTGTTGTGCATGTCGACGTCGATGACTTCGAAGTCCATGTCCTTTTCGAAGAGGACGATTCGGCAGCGGTGGCTGTACGGGTCGGTACTGCCGGAGTAGAGGGTCATCATGGCGGGGGGCTCCCTGTGGCGTTGCGGAGTGATGGGCGGAGCGATTCAAAACGCCAACAGCCGGACCACGGCCCGGCTGTTGGCAAGGGCTCGACACGTCTTCAGTGGACGTCTTTCCAGTATTCCTTCTTCAGATAGTAGGCGGGAATGAAGAAGATCGCGAGGAAGGCGAGCACGGCAAGGCCGGTGCGCTTGCGCGTAAGCTGCGCGGGTTCGCCCATCCAGACGAGGTAGTTGACGAGGTCGCCGACCATGGCGTCGTATTCGGCCGGAGTCATGGTGCCGGGCTTGACGAGTTCGAGGCGGTCGATGACTTCATGGCCGTCGACGGTCTTGAAGCGCGGCACCTGCTCGCCCTGCAGGCTCCACAGGACGTGCGGCATGCCCACCTTGTCGAACACGGTGTTGTTCCAGCCGGACGGCCGCGTGTCGTCGCGATAGAAGCCGCGCAGATAGGTGTACAGCCAGTCGGCGCTCCGCGAGCGCGCGATCACCGACAGGTCGGGGGGGGTAGCACCGAACCAGGCCTTGCCGTCGGCGGCCTTCATGCCGACGGTCATGGTTTCGCCCGGCTTTTCGGCGGCGAACAGCAGGTTGTCCTTGATCTGCTCTTCGCTGAGGCCGATGTCCTGCATGCGGATATAGCGCATGGAGGCGGCCGCATGACAGTTGAGGCAGTTGTTGACGAACACGCGGGCACCGCGTTGCAGGGATTCCTGGTCGGCGAGATTGACCGGGGCCGTGTCCAGATGGATTCCGGCCTCGGCCGCAAAGGCCACGACCGGGGCAGCCGTCAGCAGGAGGAGAAATTTCTTCAAGCGTTTCATTTTAGCCAGTCACCCTTTCCGGTTCCGGTTTGGTCTTGTCAATCGAGGTATACCAGGGCATCAACAGGAAAAACAGGAAGTAGACCACCGAGAAGATGCGCGCGAACAGCGTCGCGATCGGCGTGGCCGGCAACAGGCCCAGATAGCCAAGCCCCACGAAGGACACGATGAACAGCGCCAGCATGATCTTGTAGATGGAGCCGCGATAACGGATCGACTTCACCTTGGCGCGGTCGAGCCAGGGCAGGAAGAACAGCAGCACGATCGACAGTCCCATCGCCACGACACCGGGGAACTGCGAGCCGAACATCGGCGGCACCGCACGCAGGATCGCGTAGAACGGCGTGAAGTACCACAGCGGCGCGATGTGCGGCGGGGTCTTCAGGGGATCGGCGGGAATGAAGTTGTTGGCTTCGAGGAAGTAGCCACCCATTTCCGGCGCGAAGAACACGATGGCCGAGAACACCATGAGGAAGACGACGACGCCGACGATGTCCTTCACCGTATAGTAGGGATGGAAGGGAATGCCGTCGAGCGGGATGCCGGTGTTGGGATCTTTCTTTTTCTTGATCTCGATGCCGTCGGGGTTGTTGGAGCCGACTTCGTGTAGCGCGACCAGATGCACGGCGACGAGCGCGATCAGCACCAGTGGCAGCGCGATGACGTGGAAGGCGAAGAAGCGGTTCAGGGTGGCGTCGGAGATGACGTAGTCGCCGCGGATCCAGATCGACAGATCCTCGCCGATGAAGGGCACGGCGGCAAACAGGTTGACGATCACCTGCGCACCCCAGAACGACATCTGGCCCCACGGCAGCAGGTAGCCGAGGAAGGCTTCCGCCATCAGCGCGAGGTAGATCAGCACGCCGAAGATCCAGATCAGTTCGCGCGGCTTGCGGTAGGAGCCGTACATGAGGCCGCGGAACATGTGCAGGTAGACCACCACGAAGAACATCGAGGCGCCGGTCGAATGCATGTAGCGGATCAGCCAGCCCCATTCGACGTCGCGCATGATGTACTCGACGGACGCAAACGCGAGCGCGGCATCCGGCTTGTAGTTCATGGTGAGGAAAATTCCGGTGACGATCTGCAGCACCAGCACCAGGAGGGCGAGCGAGCCGAAGAAGTACCAGAAGTTGAAGTTCTTCGGTGCGTAGTACTCGGACAGATGAGCCTTGTAGGTCGCGGTGAGCGGGAAACGGTCGTCGATCCAACCCATCATTTTTTGCAGGGCAGACATTTACTCAGGCTCCTTTCGTGTCCACGCCGATCAACAGCCGGGCGTCGCCGAGATATTGGTGGGGCGGCACCACCAGGTTGGTCGGTGCGGGGACACCCTTGTAGACGCGCCCGGCGATATCGAAGCGCGAACCGTGGCAGGGACAGAAGAAGCCGCCCGGCCAGTCGGCACCGAGATCGGCGGCGCCGATTTCCTTGCGGTAGGTGGGCGAGCAGCCCAGGTGAGTGCAGATGCCGACGGCGACCAGCAGCTCGGGCTTGATCGAGCGGCCGTCGTTCTTGCAGTACTCGGGCTGCTGCGGCATTTCGCTCTTGGGATCGGCGAGCTGGTCGTCGTGCTTGACCATGAGATCGAGCATTTCCTTGGTGCGGTTGACGATCCATACGGGTTTGCCGCGCCATTCGACGGTCAGCATCATGCCGGGTTCGATCTTGCTGATGTCGACCTCGACCGGCGCACCGGCGGCCTTCGCGCGCGCGCTCGGCAGCATGCTCATCACCAGCGGCACGGCGACACCGGCCGCCGCCACGCCACCGAGGGCGCTGGTCGCGGCGACCAGGAATTTCCGTTTGCTGCGGTTTATTTGTTGCCCATCGGCTGTTTGACTCATGTTTTTCAACCTGACCGTTTTTCAACCAAACTGAAATTGTAACAAAACGATGCCCACGACCGGAAGGCCCACATGGCTTGCGGCGGGGGTGGGGGGAGGGGCACGGCGTGTTTTTGAATTTATAATTGTCGCCTACCGGCCCTCTCCATGCCTTGATTTAAATCAATTATGCGCAAACTCTGGCTGCTTTTCGCCCAGACCACCACGGTGGCCCTGGGCGTGCTGTTCGTCATCGCGCTCTTCAAGCCGGACCTGCTGCGCTGGCAGGCACCGCAACCCCGCCCCGGTGTAACCATTCGCCAGGCTCCCGCGACACCCGCGACGCCGCTGCCTCCCATGGAATCGTTCGCGCCGGCGGCGCAGCGCGTGATCCCCGCCGTGGTCAACGTGTTCACCCAGCAAAAAATGCGCGCCCCCGCGGTGCAGGATCCGATTTTCCGCTACTTCTTCGGCGATCGCCTCGATGGCCGCCCGCGTCAGGCGTCCAACCTCGGCTCGGGAGTCATTGTCAGCGCGAACGGCTACGTCCTCACCAACTACCACGTGGTCGAGGCGGCCGACGAAATCCAGGTGGCACTGGCCGACGGCCGCGCCCTGCCCGCGCGCGTCGTCGGCGCCGACCCGGAAACCGATCTGGCGGTGCTGAAAATCGACGCCGGCGACCTGCCGGCGATCACCTTCGCGCAACCCGACACGCTCCGGGTGGGCGACTGGGTGCTGGCGCTGGGCAACCCCTTCGGCGTCGGGCAGACGGTCACGGCGGGTATCGTCAGTGCCCTCGGGCGCACCCAGCTCGGCATCAACACTTTCGAGAACTTCATCCAGACCGACGCCGCGATCAACCCCGGCAACTCGGGCGGGGCGCTGGTCGATGCCGCCGGGAATCTGGTGGGCATCAACAGCGCGATCTATTCGCGTACCGGTGGCTCGCAAGGCATCGGCTTCGCCATTCCGGTGAGCATCGCGCGCCAGGTGATGGAGCAGATCATTCGCGAAGGCAGCGTGACACGCGGCTGGGTCGGCATCGAGGTGCAGGACCTCACCCCGGAACTCGCCGAATCGTTCAGCCTGAAGAACGCCCACGGCGCGCTGATCGCGGGCGTGTTGAAGGGTGGACCGGCCGACAACGGCGGCGTGCGTCCGGGCGACGTCCTGCTCGCGGTGAACGGCAAACAGGTATCCGACTCGGCGTCGCTGCTCAATCTCATCGCCGCACTCAAACCCGGCGAAACCGCGCGCCTCTCGGTGGCGCGCAAGCAACAATCACTCGAGGTCTCGGTGCAGGCGGGGCGCCGCCCGGTACAGCGTTCACCGCTGCCACAGGCCGATCCCGAGCTCAACTGAGCGCATCCAGCAGGCGCACACGGCTGGGCCAGGCAAGCGGGTCGCGCGCCATCTCCGGCAGCGTCCACGCGGCGGCCTCGCGTGCGCGTTCCCGCAATTTCGGGTCACCCAGGCGCAGGCTGGACCGGATCAGCACGTCGGCCGGCGAGGGCTGCGCGCCGTCAGGCAGGCCCGCCGCTGGCGCACGGGTCGCGAGCAGTGGCTCTACTTCGTGCTGCCAGCCCGCCGTGCGCCAGAATGTCTGCCAGGCGACGTGCGCCAGGTTTCGGGCTGCCGCACGCGACGCCCGATCGCCGGTAGCGTCGGCGTAATCAAGCAGTCCCGCCACGGTCCAGGCGTAATCCTCCAGTTCCGCGCCTGCCACCTTCTTGCCGCCGGCCACGGCCTTCACCAGTTTGCCGCTGCGCACCAGGTGTTTGAGCAGGAAGTGCTGCAGACGGTCGGCGGCGCGCCGGTAAGCGGGATCGAGCGCCGCCGCCCGACTCAGCGCCGACAGGGCGAGGCCATTGAGACCCGCGTTCATCTTGGTATCGCGCGGCAGGCTGCGGGTCTGGCGCAACGGCAGCAGGACGGCCGCCGCTTCCTTGAGGCGCGGCCGTTCCAACTCCGTCGGCACGCGATATTCCGCCGGCAGGTAACCATGATCGAAGGCACGCGCCGCGTCCAGCCGCCATACACGCCACGCGGCGGCGTAGGTCGCAGGCGACAGATGGCGTTGCAGCACCTCGGGCTCCCACAGGTAGAACACGCCTTCGCGTCCCTGCGCATCGACTGCGGATGTGCTGGCGTAGAAGCCGCCCCCCGCATCGGCCAGATCGCGCAGCATGAAGTCGAACGTGGTGCGCGCCACCTCGCGATAGCGCGGTTCGCGCAGCACCACCGCCGCACGCAGGTAGAGCGCAGCCAATTGCGCGTTGTCGGCAAGCATCTTTTCGAAATGCGGGGTCTCCCAACCGGGGTCGACCGTGTAGCGAAAGAAGCCGCCGCCAACATGGTCACGCAAACCGCGCGCGACCATCTGCTCGAGCGTGAGACGCAGGAACTCGGCGAGCCTGGCTTCAGGATTCCGCGCCTGGCGTTCGAGCAGGGCCTCGAGCTGCGGCGCCATGGGAAATTTTGCGACCTGTCCGAAGCCACCGTGCAGGAGATCGGCCTCATGCCACGCGGCATCGAGAAATTGCCGCCATGCATCGGCGCCACGCGCGGTGGTGAGCGGCGCGGCCCGCGGCGGTGCGGTTGCCGCCGGGGCGGCGCGACGCGCCAGCGCGCGAAGGGCCTCCGGCTCCGCGGCCCAGCGCGCCGCGATGCGGTCGAGCACCGCGGCAAGGTCCTGCGGCGGGACATATAGAACGACGGACAGCGGGTAGCCGTCGGGCGTCACGAATGCGTTGAGGGGCCAGCCGGACACACCGGTGAGGCGCGCGGCAAACGCCTGCAGCGCGCTATCCAGTCCACCGTGCAACTCCCGGTCGACCTTGACGGGTATGAAATTTTCGTTGAGACGCGCCGCAATCGTACTGTTGCGATAGCTCTCGCGCTGCATGACGTGGCACCAGTGGCAGGCGAAGTAGCCGATGGAGACGAACAGCAGCTTGTTCTCGCGCCGTGCGCGCGCGACCGTTTCGGCGTTCCACTCCTGCCACACCACGGGATCGCCGGCGTGCAGGGCGAGATACGGCGAGGGATGGCCGGCGAGTCGGTTCGACAGGGGCTGCGTCACCGCAGCGGCCGGCAGCAGGCACGCCAGCAGCAGAACACCGGCCAGCACACGCGTGAATCCAGACCAACCGGTTTGCATGAGACTCTCCCGGGCCCGCACGACCCGCACGCCGTGTCGCGGGTCAGATGCGCACGTAAGTCCAGCCCTGCTGCAGGCGGTCGACGATCTCGCCGACTGCCGTGGGCGCGGTACGGACCGCAGGCAGCAGGACGACACGATCCCCCTCGCCGGCGAGACGGGCGATCGTCTGGCCGCAGGCGACGAATTGCAGGTTGACATGGCGGGCGTGCAGTTGCGCGATGCGCGCCACGTGAGGGCTGACACCAGCGCGCAGCAAGCCGATTCCCTGGCTGTTCGCAACGATTTCGACCTGCGTGGCCCGCCCCTGCCTTTCCGCCTCGTCGAGCAACCGTTCGGCCGCATCAAGCGCAGTCTGCATGCGTTCCGGTTCCGCACTGTCGAGATGCAGCAGCACCTTGCCCTGCCCGGCCGGCGCGACGATGCGGGCGAGATGGAGCGCATCCGGTGCGCCATCCAGGCCCCGCAGCATCCAGCCCGCGGCGACGCCGATCGCAAGCACGGCGACTGCGGCCGCAAGACCCGCCCGCCACGTGCGCGACGAACGATCGACTCGCCTGGCGGGTAGCGGCGGTTCGGCGTAGGCCGTACGTACCATCGACCGCAGGTTACGCAGTTCGCACACGCGCGCAGCGAGCGACGCGTCGTCACGCACGCGGGCGATGAGGCGTTCGCTTTCGTCCGCGGCAAGTTCTCCATCGACGAAGGCATGCAGGATCTCGTCAGGAATCTCGCCGGTCATTTCACGCGCCTCAGCACAGGATGTTTAGCGGTGCGCTGCGCACCATCGAGCAGGAGCGACTTCAGTGCGGCTCGCCCGCGTGACAGCCGGCTCATCACGGTGCCGACTGGAATGCCAAGGATGCCGGCCACCTCCGCGTAGCCGAATTCCTCCAGATCCACCAGCGTCAGCACTTCGCGCTGAGCCATCGGCAGTCGCGCCACGGCTGCGCGCACGCACGCGACGATGCGCGTGCGGTCGCAGCACTCCTCGGGGGTCTCGGCCCCGGTTTCGTGAGTGTCTTCCAGGGATTCCCAATCGTCGAACTCCCGCCTGCGGCGCAGATGGTCCATCCAGCAATGGTGCAGGATTTTCATCATCCAGGCCTTGAGTGCCCGCGCGTCGCGCAATTGGCCGCGCCGTGCCAGTGCCCGCGCGAGCGTTTCCTGCGTCAGGTCGTCGGCCAGGGCGGCGTCGTGGCACCAGGCGTAGGCAATGCGATGAAGCGCGGGGCGCAGGGCCTCGATATCGCCACGAGGCGGACCGAACAGGAGGCGTGTGATCAGGCTCATGGCTATAAGACGCGGGAAACGGTCCGAATATTCCATGAAAAAAAAGCCAGCGCATGGAATAAGTGTTTCAGCAGGAACGTCTTTCACTATAGGGCATCCAGTGGTCTGCTTCCGAAATAGGGTGACAGGATGAAACGGATGGCTTTTTCTGCAGGGCAAGGCGCGAGGAGGCGACATAGCCCGGACTATGGCAACGACGAGCAACGCCGCCATGCGGAAAAAGACGCCGTTTCATGTCGCGTTATTTCGGAAGCAGACCACCAGCCCCATGCCAACCGGAGAACGCCATGAAATGCAACCTGCCCCGCCCTGCCGCCCTTGCCGCCGCACTGCTGCTCGCCGTGACCCCGCTCGCCAGCACCGGCGCGAGCGCCGATCCCACGCCATCACGATCCGCCACCCTCGCCGCAGCACAGGAAAAAGTCGTCTATCACGTCAACGATGCCACACGTGCGCGCATGGCCCTGCGCAACGTGCAGAACCACATCACCGCCGACCCCGATGCGAAGATCGTCGTGGTGACGCACGGCGCGGGGATCGACTTCCTGCTCAACGGCGCGAAAGACGACAAGGGTCAGGCTTATGAGGCACAGGTCGCCGGCCTCAAGGAGCGTGGCGTCGGGTTCCGCGTCTGTCGCAATACGCTCAGGGGACGCAATCTTGGCGACGACGCCGTGATCATCGATGCCGAGGTGGTCCCATCCGGCGTCGCCGAAATCGGCCGCTTGCAGGCGAGGGAAGGCTTCGTTTACCTCAAGCCCTGACACCCCGCGGGGGCTTCAGGCCCCGCGGATGAAGTGCTCGCGGTAGTGCTTGAGCTCCTCGATCGACTCATAGATGTCGGCGAGCGCCTCGTGCTTGTTGGTCTTCTTGAACGCCTCCGGCAAGCCGGGGTGCCAGCGCTTGGCAAGCTCTTTCAGCGTGCTGACGTCGAGGTTGCGGTAGTGGAAAAAGGCTTCCAGCGCCGGCATGTAGCGCGCCAGGAAGCGGCGGTCCTGGCAGATTGAGTTGCCGCACATCGGCGACGTGCGCGCCGGCACGTGCTGCTTCACGAAGGCCAGCATCTGCGCTTCGGCATCGGCCTCGGAGAGCCGCGACGCCTTCACCCGCTCGATCAGGCCGGACTTGCCATGGGTGCCCTTGTTCCAGCTGTCCATCGCGTCCAGCACCGCGTCCGGCTGGTGCACCACGAGTACCGGCCCCTCGGCGACGGTGTTGAGGTCGGCATCAGTGACGACGATGGCCAGCTCGATGATGCGGTCGGTATCGGGCGCGAGACCGGTCATTTCCATGTCGAGCCAGAGCAGGTGGGTGGGGTTTTGCGGCATGGGGATTTCCTGGATTGCGATGCCGGCATTTTCGCATAGACCCCGGGTACGGCGGGGTGGAAGCCGCTGCATCTTGCGTCCATAATGCGAATATTTGGATCGACCGGAGCCCCCCGATGAAAGCCTTCGTCCTGTTCCTCTCCGCCTTTGCCATGGCTGCCGGTGTCCACGCGGCTCCACCCGCCAAGGGCGACGCCAAGGCCGGCAAGGTCCTGCACGACAAGTCCTGTGTCAACTGTCACGTCGGCCTGGTCGGCGGCGACGGCAGCGGCATTTACACGCGCGCCGACCGTAAGGTGCGCACCCCACAGCAGCTCGCGGGGCGCATTGCCGGCTGCAACGCCAACACCGGCGCCGGCTGGTTCCCCGAGGACGAAGCCCACGTCGCGGCGTATCTGAACCAGCAGTATTACAAGTTCAAGTAGGAGTCCGCCATGACCACCGTCGTCGAAGCCCTCGTCCGCAAGAAATGCGCACCCTGCGAAGGGGGCGTCGAGCCGCTCACCGATGCGCAGATCACGCCGTTCCTCAAGGGCCTTGCCGGCTGGCAGCGCGACGGCATGAAGATCGCCAAGGACTATGCGTTCAAGGACCACTATCAGGCTCAGGCCTTCGTCAACGCGGTGATGTGGGTCTCGCACCGCGAGGACCACCACCCCTACCTCGTCGTCGGCTACAACACCGTGCGCGTCGAGTACTGGACCCACGCGATCAACGGCCTGTCGGAGAACGACTTCATCTGTGCCGCCAAGGTCGACGCGCTGTTCGACATCTGAGTGCCATCCGGACGGCGCAAACACCGCGTCAACGACCTGCCACAGCAGCATACTGACAACGGCGTGCCCTTACCCTGAATCCACTTTCGGGCGAGGTCATCGCCGCCTTCAGCCGCCGCTTCATCGTCGCCACACCGGCAGGCGAACTCGCGTGCCAGGTACGCGGCCGGCGCCTGCATGTGGTGTGTGGCGACCAGGTCGAAGTACGGCGCGCCGGCGACGGCGGCGTGATCGAGCGGGTGCTCCCGCGCACCACCCTGCTGTACCGCTCGGACGTTTTCCGCAGCAAGGCCATCGCCGCCAATGCCAGTCAGGTTGCCGTGGTGGTGGCGGCGCGGCCCAGCTTCTCGCCGGAACTGGTGCAACGCTGCCTGCTCGCCGCGGAGGACCAGGGCATGGCGAGCCTCATCGTCCTCAATAAGGCCGATCTGCCGGAAACCGCCACGGCGCGTGCGCCCCTCGAACCTCTGGCACACATCGGCTACCGTGTAGTGACGCTGTCCGCGGAGTCGGACGCCACCCCGTTACTGCCTCATCTGCAGGGTCACACCACCCTGCTGATCGGGCAGTCCGGCATGGGCAAGTCCACCCTGGTCAATGCGCTATGTCCGGACGCCGCAGTCGCGACCGGCGAATACTCCGAAGCGCTCGACAGCGGTCGCCATACCACCACCCACACGCGCCTGCACCGCCTCGACCCCGACACCGCACTGATCGACTCTCCCGGCCTGCAGGAATTCGCGCTGCAACACCTCGACGACGAGGCGTTGGCGCGCGCCTTCGTCGAATTCCGTCCGTTTCTCGGCCAATGCCGCTTTCGTGACTGCCGCCACGCCGGCGAACCCGGCTGCCGGCTCGACGAAGCCGTTGCCGCGGGGACCGTCGACCCGGCGCGACTGAAGCTCTACCAAACGCTGCTACGGCGGCGTCAAGGCGCTGCACGCTGTTGACCGCATTTGTCTCTTGGCGCGCATGCGGCCTGGAGCACCACGTGCGGTGCGAAACTTGCCGATCCGTCACTTCATCAGACCGGCGCGCTCCTTCGCGTTATGGATGGGGCATGGGAAATGTCACGATAACCGTGCCGGGGGCGCACTTTCTGCCGCCGGCCGCGCAATCCGGGGCGCGGCTCAACAAACGCGCTGCTTCAGGTAAGCAGCGAAATCCTCGCTGACTTCGCTGTGCTTGAGAGCGTATTCGACGGTTGCCTGCAGGTAGCCAAGCTTGCTGCCGCAGTCGTAGCGGATGCCGTCGTAGGCGTAGGCGAGTACCTGCTGTTCCTTCAGCAGGCCAGCGATGGCGTCGGTCAGCTGTAGCTCGCCGCCGGCACCCGGCGTGAGATGCTGGATGTGGTGGAAGATGCGCGGCGTGAGGATGTAGCGACCGACCACGCCGAGCGTCGAGGGTGCTTCCTCCGGCTTGGGTTTTTCCACGACGGCATTGACGCGCGACACGCGCTCGGCCATCGGCGTGGCATCGACGATGCCATAGGAGGCGGTGTCCTCGCGCGCCACCTGCTGCACGCCAAGCACCGAGCACTGGTAATAGTTGTACTGGTCGACCATCTGCTTCATCACCGCCGGCTCGCCGTCGATGAGATCGTCGGCGAGAATGACGGCGAAGGGCTCGTTACCCACCACGGGCTGTGCACAGAGTACGGCATGTCCGAGGCCGAGCGCTTCGGCCTGGCGGATGTAAATGAAATTGATGTGGTTCGGCCGGATCGACTGCACCAGTTCGAGCACCCGCTTCTTGCCGCGCGTCTCCAGTTCGGTCTCCAGTTCATACGCCTTGTCGAAATGGTCCTCGACGGTGCGCTTGGTGCGGCTGCTGATGAAGATGATGTCGGTGATGCCCGCCTCGATCGCCTCCTCCACCGCATACTGGATCAGGGGCTTGTCGACGATGGGCAGCATTTCCTTGGGGCTGGCCTTGGTGGCCGGCAGGAAACGGGTGCCCAGGCCGGCCACCGGGAATACGGCTTTTCTTACTTTCTGCATGTCTCTTCCATGATTGTCTGATTCAAGAACATTTGGTCCGCGAAAGGCGCAAAGAAACGCGAAGCGAGCCCGAATACCCTGGACGCTTCACGTCCTTCGCGGACCGCAAATCACCCTCCCTGCCGCGCCAGCAGCACCAACAGCCCGGCCTCGTCGAGCACCGCCACGCCGAGCTCCTGCGCTTTCGCCAGTTTGCTGCCGGCCTCGCTCCCGGCGATGACGTAGTCGGTCTTCTTCGATACCGAGCCGGCCACCTTGCCGCCGGCGGCCTCGATCATTTCCTTTGCCGCCTCGCGCGTCAGCGTCGGCAGGGTGCCGGTCAGCACCAGCGTCCTGCCCGCAAGGATACCAGCGCTTTCCTGCGTACCCGTCTGCTCCGGCCAGTGCACGCCAGCCCGCCGCAGCGCGGCCACCACGTCCAGGTTGTGCGGCTCGGCGAAGAACTGCGTGATCGCTTCGGTCACCACCGGCCCCACGTCGCGCACTGCCGTCAGCGTCTGCGGCGTCGCGCCGATCAGCGCATCGAGTGCACCGAAGTGCCGCGCCAGATCCTTCGCCGTGGTCTCTCCCACATTACGGATGCCCAGCGCGAAAATGAAGCGCGCCAGCGTCGTCGACTTGCTCGCCTCGATCGCGGCGATGAGCCTGGCGGCGGATTTCTCCGCCATGCGCTCGAGCCCCGCAAGCGTCGCAAGATCGAGCCGGTAGACGTCGGCGGGGGTATGAACGAGCTCGCGGTCGACCAACTGGTCGACCAGTTTGTCACCCAGGCCCTCGATATCCATGGCGCGCCGCGAAGCGAAATGCAGCAGCGCCTGCTTGCGCTGGGCTGGACAGTACAGGCCGCCGGTGCAGCGTACCGCCGCCTCGCCTTCGAGGCGCACCACGTGCGAGCCACATTCGGGGCAGACCGGGTAGCTTTGCAGGATGTCGAAACGCGGCGGTGCGGGCACGGGGCGCCGCTCCGCGACGACGGCGACCACTTCGGGAATGACGTCGCCGGCGCGGCGCACGATGACGGTGTCGCCGACACGCACGTCCTTGCGGTCGATCTCGTCCTGATTGTGCAGGGTGGCGTTGGTCACGGTGACGCCGCCGACGAACACCGGCGCGAGTCGCGCCACCGGCGTGAGCACCCCGGTGCGACCGACCTGCACCTCGATCGCCTCGACCACGGTCAGCTCCTCCTGCGCCGGGTACTTGTGCGCCACCGCCCAGCGCGGCTCGCGCGTGACGAAGCCGAGCGCGCGCTGCTGGTCCAGGCGATTGACCTTGTACACCACGCCGTCGATGTCGAAGGGCAGGCTGTCGCGGCGCAGCGCGATGTCATGATGGAAGGCGACCAGCTCCTCGGCGCCGCGGCAGACACGCCGTTCGGCACATACCGGCACGCCGAGGCGGAGCAGCGCATCGAGCGTGGCGCCGTGGGTGACGGGCGCATCGTCCCAGCCCACGACCTCGCCCAGACCGTAGGCGAAAAACGACAGCGGACGCTGCGCCGCCACCGCGGGATCGAGCTGGCGAATGCTGCCGGCGGCACCGTTGCGCGGATTTACCAGGGTCGGCTGCCCCACCTCGCGCTGGCGCGCGTTGTAGCGCTCGAAGTCGTCGCGCCGCATGTAGACCTCGCCGCGCACTTCGAGCACGGCGGGTGGACGATCGCTGGCAAGACGCAGCGGAATCGCATGTACCGTGCGCACGTTCTGCGTCACCGCCTCGCCGGTCTCGCCGTCGCCGCGCGTCGCCGCCGCCACCAGCACGCCGTGCTCGTAGCGCAGGTTGATGGCAAGACCGTCGAATTTCAGCTCGGCGTGGTACTCGACCGGCGGGTCGGACTCGGCAAGCCCGAGTTCCTTGCGTACCCGCACATCGAACGCACGCGCACCCGCCGCCGTGGTGTCGGTCTCGGTACGGATCGACAGCATCGGCACCGCGTGATGCACCTTGGGGAAGGCATCGAGTGGGCGGCCGCCCACCCGCTGCGTCGGCGAATCGGGTGTGACGAGTTCGGGAAATTCCGCTTCGAGCGCCTGCAGTTCGCGGAACAGGCGGTCGTACTCGGCGTCCGGGACAGTCGGCGCGTCGAGGACGTAGTAAGCGCAATTATGGCGCTCGATCTCCCGGCGCAACGCCGCGGCGCGCGCCACGGCGTCGGGTGCGGCCATCAGGCGAACAGGCGCAGCGCCCGCCGCGAGCCGGAGGGCACACCCCGCGCTTCCATGCGTTCGTAGATCTGCGCGAGCTGGCTGCGGATCTTCTCGATGCCGGAATCGGTGAGCGGACGCAGATTGTCGTCGACCAGGATGCCGCCGACTTCGTTGGCGAGCTTGCGGCCGAAGGCCACCATGCCGTCGAACACCTTGAGGCCGTCCGGCACCCGCGGCACGTCGAATTGCAGGGTCACGCCCTGCGAGGTCTGCCCTTCCTCGACGACTTCGCTGAACGGTTCGGCGTCATGATTGCACAGCGTATACAAGGGTTCGCCGCGGCTGTCGATCAGCTGGAACACGCCATCCGCACCGAGCACCATGCCGTTGCCGATGGCCTCGCCAACGATGCGCGCAAGGTTGACCGCGCCTTCGCCACGTGCCATGACGTTCAGGCCGATGAGCACATCGACATCGACACAGAAATGATCGATTGCCTGCGCACGCTCGAGCGCTTCGCCGGTATCGTCGCAGGCGACGCGCAGGCCGTGCAGCTGTGCGGTCGCCTTCAGGAGCTCGCACAGCGCGCTCAGCTGTTCGGGTTCCGCCGCGCCGTTGCGGTCGGCCAACTGCATGGTCACCACCACCTGCTGATAATGCACGTCGCGCCACGGTTGCAGCTCTTCCCACTGCGCCGTGCCGACAGGCAGGCCGGCCCAGCGTACCGCCTTGCCCAGCGTGCGCGAGTGGTTGAAGGCGTCGGCGAACGCGTTGGCGAGTACGCCGTCGCCGCCGAGGCGGACGCGGTATTCGATGAGTTCGTCATAGGGTGCCGGTGGGAGCGTCACGGCCGTTGCCGCGGGGGGCGGCGTATGCGGCGCTGCCGGGCGCGCCGCGGGCATCTCGACGACAGGCTCCGGCTCGATATGCAGGCGGGGTTCGCTGGCTTCGGGCAGATCCGGAGCACCTGCCGCATCGAACACCGGTTCGCGCAGGGCAGGTTCGACACGGCCCGAGCTCTCGCGCGGTGTCACGCCAGGGCGGGCCAGCGGGTCGACCGATGGCACTTGGAACGCCGCTTCGGTCTGTTTGCGGAAACGGCGTTCCTGCAGCCAGTTGAACAGCACTACCGCCGCCACCACGGCGACCCCGAGCACCAGCAACCAGATTTGCAATTCACTCATGCGTCTTTCCCGACTGAACGGTAGAGGCCGGCACCACCCGAACGAACCATTCGTCCGGCGCGACCATACCCAGCTCGTTGCGCGCGCGCTCCTCGATCGCGTCGCGCCCCTGCTTGAGGTCTCCCAGCTCGGCCAGAAGGCCGGCGTTACGGCTTTGCAGGCGCTGATTGAGCGCCTGCTGGGCCGCGACCTGGCGCGCCCACGCGCGCACCTTCAGCCAACCGCCGTCGCCCAGCCAGAGCGGATATTGCAGCAGCACGATGGCGGCCGCCAGCACCCAGGTCAGGCCCTGGCTGCGTATGCGTGCGATCCGGTCAGCCGCGCTGGCGGAACGCATCGCGTCCGGGATAACTCGCCGCCTCGCCGAGTTCTTCCTCGATGCGCAGCAGTTGGTTGTACTTGGCCATGCGGTCGGAGCGCGACAGCGAACCGGTCTTGATCTGGCGCGCGTTGGTGGCGACCGCCAGATCGGCGATGGTGGTGTCCTCGGTCTCGCCGGAACGATGCGAGATGACGGCGGTGTAGCCGGCCTGCTTGGCCATCTCGATCGCCTGGAAGGTCTCCGACAGCGTGCCGATCTGATTGACCTTGATGAGGATCGAGTTGGCGATGCCCTTGTCGATGCCTTCCTTGAGGATTTTCGTGTTGGTGACGAAAAGGTCGTCGCCGACGAGTTGCACCCGGCGGCCGAGCTTCTCGGTCAGCAGCGCCCAGCCTTCCCAGTCGCCTTCGGCCATGCCGTCCTCGATGCTGATGACGGGATACTTGTCGCACCAGGCGGCAAGATAGTCGGCGAACTTCTCCGCAGTCAGCTTGAGCCCCTCGGATTCAAGGTGGTAGAAACCGTCCCGGTAGAATTCGGAACTCGCACAATCGACGCCGATGGCGACGTCGATGCCGGGTTGCAGACCCGCCTTTTCGATCGCCTGCACGATCAGTTTCAAGGCTGCCTCGTGCGATTCGAGATTGGGCGCGAAGCCGCCCTCGTCGCCGACGGTGGTGGTCATGCCGGCGTCGTCGAGCAGCTTCTTCAGCGCATGGAACACCTCGGCACCATAGCGCAGCGCCTCGCGGAAGCTCGGCGCCCCCACCGGGATCACCATGAATTCCTGCATGTCGATGTTGTTGTTGGCGTGCGCGCCGCCGTTGATGATATTCATCATCGGCACCGGCAGCGCCATCGGCGCGGCGCCGCCAAGATAACGATAAAGAGGCAACCCGGCCTGCTCGGCGGCGGCGCGGGCGCACGCCATCGAAACGGCGAGCAGCGCGTTGGCGCCGAGGCGCGACTTGTTGTCGGTGGCGTCGAGCTCGATCATGGTCCTGTCGATGAAGGCCTGATCCTCGACGTCCAGCCCGATGATCGCCTCGCAGATTTCCGTGTTGACGTGCTCAACCGCCTTCAGCACGCCCTTGCCGAGATAGCGCGACTTGTCGCCGTCGCGGAGCTCGATCGCTTCCCGGCTGCCGGTCGACGCCCCCGACGGCACCGCCGCGCGGCCCAGCACACCGGACTCCAGCAGCACGTCGGCCTCGACCGTGGGATTGCCGCGGGAATCGAGAATTTCCCGGGCGACGACATCAATGATTGCACTCACTCTGTTTCCTTCAATTTTCATTTCATCCGCGAAGGGCGCGAAGAGAAGATACGCGAAGGAAAAAAACGAGACAGAACCCGGGTTTTCTTCGCGTTTCTTCGCGCCCTTCGCGGATCAGGTTTTCATCAATTCATGTTCGACAAACCCGCGCTGCTTCACCAGCGCGTCGATTTCCTTCAGCGTTTCCAGCAGTTCCTTCATCCTGCCGAGCGGCCAGGCGTTGGGGCCGTCGGACAGGGCGCACTCCGGATTCGGATGCGTCTCGGCGAAGAGACCGGCGACACCCGTGGCCACCGCCGCGCGTGCCAGCACCGGCACGAATTCACGCTGGCCGCCGGACGACGTACCCTGCCCACCCGGCTGCTGCACCGAGTGGGTGGCGTCGAATACCACCGGACAGCCGGTGGCACGCATGATCGCCAGGCCCCGCATATCCGACACCAGCGTGTTGTAGCCGAAGCTGACGCCGCGTTCGCACACCATGATCTGTTCGTTGCCGACGGCGCGCGCCTTGTCGACGACGTTCTGCATGTCCCACGGCGCAAGAAACTGGCCCTTCTTGATGTTCACGGGCTTGCCCTGGCGGGCCACGTTCTGGATGAAGTTGGTCTGCCGGCACAGGAAGGCCGGCGTCTGCAGCACGTCGACCACGCTGGCGACTTCGGCAAGCGGCGTGTCCTCGTGCACGTCGGTCAGCACCGGCACGCCGATCTGTTTCTTGACCTCAGCCAGGATGCGCAGCCCCTCGTCGAGGCCGAGACCACGGAAGGACGCGGTCGACGAGCGATTGGCCTTGTCGAACGAGGATTTGTAGATGAAGGGGACATCGAGCGCCGCGCACATTTCCTTCAGCGTGCCGGCGGTGTCCATCGCCAGTTGCTCCGACTCGATGACACACGGCCCGGAGATCAGGAACAGCGGCTGGTCGAGGCCTGCCTCAAAATGACACAGCTTCATCGCCCCTGCTCCTCCCGCTGCGCGAGCGCCGCCTTGACGAAGGCGATGAACAGCGGATGGCCGTTGCGCGGGTTGCTGGTGAATTCGGGATGGAACTGGCAGCCGACGAACCAGGGATGCACCGCGCGCGGCAGTTCGACCATTTCGCACAGGTCGGTGCCGGGGGCGCGGCCGGCAACGACCAGCCCCTTGGCTTCCAGCTCGGCGAGCAGGGTATTGTTCACCTCGTAGCGGTGGCGGTGGCGCTCGACGATGCTGTCGGCGCCATAGACCTCGCGCGCCAGCGTGCCCGGCTTCAGATTGCACGGCTGCCCACCGAGGCGCATGGTGCCGCCAAGGTCGGACTGCTCGCTGCGTTTTTCCACCTGGCCGCTGCGGTCGAGCCATTCGGTGATGAGGCCGATCACGGGATGCGTGGTCGCCGGCTCGAATTCAGTCGAGTGTGCGTCCGTCATGCCAGCGACGTCGCGTGCGAATTCGACCACGGCGAGCTGCATGCCCAGACAGATGCCGAGGTAGGGCACCTTGTTCTCGCGCGCGTAACGGATGGCAGCGATCTTGCCTTCGACGCCGCGCTTGCCGAAGCCGCCCGGCACCAGGATCGCGTCCATGTCCTTCAGGCAACCGGTACCGGATTTCTCGATCTGCTCGGAGTCGATGTAGTGGATTTTCACCCGGCTCAGGGTGTGCATGCCGGCGTGGATCATCGCTTCGGACAGCGACTTGTAGGATTCGGTGAGATCGACGTACTTGCCGACGAAGGCGATGTCGACCGTGTGGCGCGGATGCTCCAGCGCGTGCACCAGGTTCTTCCATACCGTGAGATCGGCAGCGCGCGCGAGGATGTTGAGCTTGTGACAGACGATCTCGTCGAGCATCTGGTCATGCAGCATCGCCGGGATCTTGTAGATCGAGTCCGAATCGCGCACCTCGATCACCGCCTCGGGGCGCACATTGGTGAAGAGGGCGATCTTGCGCCGCTCGTCGACGGGAATCTCGCGGTCGGCCCGGCACAGGAGAATGTCGGGCTGGATGCCGATCTCGCGCAGTTCCTTGACGCTGTGCTGGGTCGGCTTGGTTTTCAGTTCGCCCGCGGTCGCGATATAGGGCAACAGGGTGAGGTGGATGAAGCAGGTGTTTTCCTTGCCGTCCTCGAAGCCCATCTGGCGAATGGCTTCGAGAAAGGGCAGCGATTCGATGTCACCGACGGTACCGCCGATCTCGACCAACGCGACGTCGGCGCCCCGGGCACCCTCGCGGATCGACAGCTTGATCTCGTCGGTGATGTGCGGGATCACCTGCACCGTGCCGCCGAGGTAATCGCCGCGGCGTTCCTTGTCGATGACCGACTTGTAGATCTGTCCCGTGGTGAAGTTGTTGCGCTTGCTCATGCGCGCGCTGGAGAAGCGCTCGTAGTGCCCGAGGTCGAGGTCGGTCTCGGCGCCATCCTCGGTGACGAACACCTCGCCGTGCTGGAACGGGCTCATGGTGCCTGGATCGACGTTGATGTACGGATCCAGTTTCAACAGGGTGACGCGGATACCGCGCGATTCGAGCAGCGCAGCGAGCGAGGCGGAGGCGATCCCTTTCCCGAGGGAAGAAACCACTCCGCCGGTGACAAACACGTACTTCGTCATTGTTATGCGCGGGGGCGGGTGATGACGGATTCTACTCCATCCCCCTGTCCACTCAAAGCACCTACGGCAGCGCCCTGTCGACGACGATGCGCACCCCCCTGGCACCCACTTCGACGCCGGCCATGCTGCCTTCCAGATCGCCCGGCCGCGCCGTGGCATCGCCCGATCGCGACACGCGCGCGACCAGGGTCACACGCTGCTGGCCGGACAGGGGGTTGGCGGGGCTGATCGCCATGCTGTCGTCCAGGCGGAAATCCAGCGGCAACCTGGCGGCGCTGGCGCGCAGCGCGGCGACCGGCGGTCCGCCCTGCTGCGAACGGGCGAAGAGAAAGAGTGTGTCGCCGGCGCCGATTTTGTCCTTCAGCGCTGCGGCGATTTCGATGCGACCTTCGATGCGCGCGTCCACCGCGGCGGGCGGATTCGCTGCCGGCGGGGCGGCCAGGCTGTCGAGTCCGCTGACCGCGGTGTGGGCACGGCGTTCAGCTTCCTGCCGCGCCGCCAGCACGTCGCGGGCGAATTCGGAATCCGGTGGCAGCAGCGCGTGCAGGCGCTTGAAGTAATAGCCCGCCTGGGCAAAATTGCCTTCCTGGAACGCATTGAGTCCGGCGAGTTCCAGTCCCTTGGTGTCGTCCGGATCGATCTCGAGCGCCTTCAGCACCAGTTCCATCGGCCGCCCCTTGAGCAGGCCGTTGCCGGCGAGCGCCAGAACCTCGGCATAGCCGGTCATCAGTGCGGGCGTGTCGGGACGCAGACGCAGCGCCTGCTCATAGGCCTTCTGCGAGTCCGCCCAGCGTTCGAGGGCCGCATAGGTCCGGCCGAGTATCTCCCAGGCGCGGACGTCGTCAGGGTTGCTTCGCGTGCGTTCCTCGATCTTGCCGATCATCGCCATGATGTCGTGGCCGCCGTCGCCGGCGGCCATCGCCGTTGCAGGCGCCTGCAACGCGGCGGGGTTGCCCAGCCAGAAATACAGGCCGAACGCGGCGGCCGGCAGGGCCACGGCGAGCGCATAGCCGAGTCCACGCGCACCCGCCGAGACCGGCGCGGGCGCGGCGTCCGGCGCCAGGGCGTCGTCAGCGAGACGCAGTTCCAGTTCCTGCAGTGCAGCCTGGTACTGCGCCTCGGGGATCAGGCCGTTGGCGCGGTCGGCTTCCAGTTCCTTCAACTGGTCACGGTAGACGGCGATGTTGATGTCGCGCCGCCCCGCCGCGCCGATCGTCTTGCGCGCGCGCAGCAGCGCGGGCAGGACGAAGGCAAGCGCGACCAGCGCGCAGGCGGCGGCAAGCCCCCAGAACAGGGGGGAGGAGGAAAGCAGGCTCATTGATCTTCTTTCAGCAGCCGGGCGGCCGCGGCAAGTTTCTGTTCATCCGGCGGTTCGGCCGCTGCGGCACGACGGCGGCGCAGCGTGACGTACCAGGCAGCGGCGCCGGCGCCGAGAAACAGCACCGGACCCAGCCAGAGCAGCCAGGTCACCGGCTTGAACGGGGGCCGGTACAGCACGAAATCGCCGTAGCGCGCGGTCAGGTAATCGATCACCTCGGGGTCGCTCTTGCCTGCCTTCATCTGGTCGCGGATCTCGCGCCGCAGATCCTCCGCCAGTTCGGCCTTGGAGCCGGCGAGCGACTCGTTCTGGCAGACCAGGCAGCGGAGGTCTTCCGCCAGACGCACCATGCGCTGCTCGATCTCCGGGTTTTCGGCGTTGGGTGCTGCTTCCCTGGCTGCTGCGTCGTTCGGCGCGGCGCTGACAGCCAAAGACGGCGCACACACCAGCAAGAGCGCCAGCATGAGGTTGCGGATGCGATCGCTCATGCGCCGAGCTCCTTCAATTTCGGTTCGAATTTCTCTTTCCACACGTCCGGGCTGATCGGGCCGATATGCTTCATGCGCACGATACCCTCGCGATCGATGACATAGGTTTCTGGCGTGCCGGTGACGCCGTAGTCGATGCCGACGCGGCCGTCGAGATCCTCGGGCACGGCAAGGTAAGGACTGCCGGCGCGCGCGAGCAGCATCGCAGCCTCGCGATCACGGTCCTTCCAGTTCAGCCCGACGATGGGCACGCGCCCGCCCTGTGCGATCTGCATCAACACCGGATGCTCCTGACGGCACGACACGCACCAGGGCGCCCACACGTTGAGCAACCACACCTTGCCGCGCATGTCGGCGGGGCTGAACGACGCGGCGTCGTTGCCCACCAGCGGCAGCTTGAACGCCGGCGCAGGACGGTCGATCAAGGGCGACGGCACCTCGCGCGGATTGAGGAACAGCCCCTTGGCGAAGAAGCCCACCAGGACGAGAAAGGCCAGCAGCGGCAACCAGCGCTTCATGCTCAGGCTCCCTGCGCGGCGAGGCCGCGCGGCAGTTCGCTGCGCCGCAGGGCGATGCGGTAGCGCCTGTCGGACGCAGCAAGCAAGCCGCCGACGACCATGAACGCCCCGCCCAGCCACAGCCAGTTAATGAACGGCTTGTGGAACAGGCGAATGCTCCACGCCCCCTGTTCGTCCAGTTGTTCGCCCATGGCCACATAGAGGTCGCGGAACAGGTTGGCATGCAGCGCCGCCTCGGTCATCGCCATGCCGGAGGCGTTGTACAGGCGCTTCTCCGGATGCAGCGTGGCGACGGGGGCGCCGTTGCGGGTCACTTCCACGGTACCGCGGGCCGCGCGGTAGTTGGGACCGTCGCGTTCAGTCGCCCCGCGGAAGGTGAAGGTGTAGCCGGCAAGCTCGGCGTAGCTGCCGACATCCATGCGCACATCGCGCTCGCTCTCGAAGTTGGCGACCACGGCGATGCCGGCGATGCCGACCGCCACGCCGAAGTGCGCGAGCTGCATGCCCCAGAAACCGCGCGGCACGCTGCGCAGCCTCTGGCCGACGCCGCCCGCTCCGTGGCCCAGGCGGTCACGGAACGCGACCGCCACCGCCAGCGTGATCCAAACCGCGAGGAAGAAGCCGAGGCTCGCCCACGGCTTGAAGCCGTCCACGGTGAACGGCAGCAGCAGCGCCGCAACCACGGCCACCGCCAGCGCCCATTTCAGGCGCGTCCAGGCGTCGGGCAGACTGCCTTCCTTCCAGCGCACCAGCGGACCGACGCCCATGAGGAACAGCGCCGGCGCCATCAGCGGCACGAACACGGCATTGAAATAAGGCGGGCCGACGGAAATCTTGCCCAGCCCCATGGCGTCCATGAACAGCGGGTACAGCGTACCCAGCAACACCGCCCCCAGCGCGGCGACCAGAATGACGTTGTTGGCGAGCAGCAGCGATTCGCGCGAGAACCAGGAGAAGCCGCCGCCGGTGATCATCTTCGGTGCACGCCATGCGTACAGCACCAGCGAACCGCCGATGACCACCGCGAGAAAACCGAGGATGAACGCGCCGCGCGCCGGATCGGTGGCAAACGCGTGCACCGAGGACAGCACGCCGGAGCGCACGAGGAAGGTGCCGAGCAACGACAGCGAGAACGCCACCAGTGCCAGCAGCACGGTCCACGCCTTGAACGCGCCACGCTTTTCCGTCACGGCGAGCGAGTGGATCAGTGCCGTGCCGGCGATCCAGGGCATGAACGAGGCATTCTCGGTCGGATCCCAGAACCACCAGCCGCCCCAGCCGAGTTCACGATAGGCCCACCAGCTGCCGAGCACGATGCCCAGCGTGAGGAAGGCCCAGGCCACCGTGGTCCACGGCCGCGACCAGCGCGCCCAGGCGGCATCGAGCTTGCCGGACAGCAGCGCGGCGATGGCGAAGGCGAAGGCGACCGCGAAACCGACGTAACCCATGTAGAGCATCGGCGGATGCATGATCATGCCCCAGTCCTGCAACAGCGGATTCAGGTCGCTGCCATCCGGCGCCGCCGGGACGAGCCGCGTGAAGGGATTCGAGGTGGTGAGCAGGAAGGCGAGGAAGCCCACCGAGATCAGGCCCATGATGCCGAGCACACGCGCCACCATGTCTTCCGGCAAGTGGCGCGAGAAGACCGCGACGGCCGTGCTCCAGAAACCAAGTATCAGCACCCACAGCAGCATCGAGCCCTCGTGCGAGCCCCAGGTCGCAGTGATGCGATACACCTCCGGCAGGCGCGAGTAGGAGTTGCGCGCCACGTTCATCACGGAAAAGTCGTTGGCAAGGAAGGACCAGGCCAGGCAGCCGAAGGCCAGCGCGACGAAGACGAACTGCCCCTGCGCGGCAGGCCGCGCCACCGCCATCAGGGTGCGGTCGCCGCGCTGCGCCCCGACCAGCGGCAGCACCGATTGCGCCAGTGCCAGCAGCAGTCCAAGGATCAATGCGAAATGTCCAAGCTCGGGAATCATGTTTTCTCCTCGTCAACCGCCGATGCCGCGCCCGTCGCGCTCATTCGACCACCGTTTGCTGGGCCTTCTGCGCCTGTTCGACGGCGTGCGCCGCCTCGGGGGGCATGTAGTTCTCGTCGTGCTTGGCGAGCACCTGGGTGGCGGTGAACACGCCGTCGCCACCCAGGCGACCTTCGGCGACCACGCCCTTGCCTTCCTTGAACAGGTCGGGAAGGATGCCCGTATAGATCACCGGAATGGTGCGCGCGGTGTCGGTGACGACGAAGCGCACCGACAGGCCGTCGGGCTGGCGCTGGATGCTGCCCGCCTCGACCAGCCCGCCGATGCGGAATGCGCGCCCGGTCGGCGCTTCGCCATTGGCGACCTGGCTCGGCGAGAAAAAGAACACCAGATTGCTCTGGAAAGCGTTGAGCACGAGGGCGGCGGCGATACCGAGGCCGGCAACGACGAGAACGATGATGGCAAGTTTCTTGTGGCGTGATTTCATGATTGAATGCTCATTGCGAATCGAATCGTTGCAGGCGGCGCAGGCGGCTGATGACCTGGCGGCGCTGCCGACGCACCCGCCACACCTCCCCCACGATGCAGGCGAGCGTCGCACCGAACGAACCCCACACATAGAGCGCGTAGCCGCCCATGGCCCAGAAGGCGTCCCAGCTTTCCCAGATCATGCCTGCTCCTTGAGAACGGCGCGTGCCCACTCGGTCTGCCGCTCACGCTCGAGAATGAGGGTGCGCGCGCGTGCGAGGGCGACGGCGATGGTATACATCCACGCCGCGAGCGCCATGACGAGCATGCCCCACAGCATGACCTGCGCCATCGACGGCGCACGGGTAAGACTCACCGACGCGCCCTGGTGCAGGGTGTTCCACCACTTGACCGAAAAATAGATGATCGGCACGTTGATGACACCGACCAGATTGAGCAGCGCCCCGGCGCGATCGGCGCGGCGCGGGTCGTCGATGGCCGCCTGCAGCGCCATGTAGCCCACGTACAGGAACAGCAGGATGAGTTCCGAGGTGAGACGCGCATCCCACACCCACCACGCACCCCACATCGGCTTGCCCCACAGCGCCCCCGTCCACAGCGCGAGGAAGGTGAACATGGCGCCGGTGGGCGCAAGCGCACGCGCCATGACGAAGGACAGGCGCGTGTTCCAGGCCAGGCCGATGGCGGACCAGAACGCCATGACGATGTAGATGAACATCGACATCCACGCCGCCGGCACGTGGATGAAGATGATGCGGTAACCCTCGCCCTGCTGGAAGTCGGTCGGCGCAACGAAGAAGCTGAGGTAAAGCCCCACCGCGGCGAACACGACAGCGAGCGCGGCGAACCAGGGCACGAGCCGGCCGGCGAGCGGATAGAAGGTCGCCGGCGAGGCGTAATGATAAAGACTCAAGGGTTCACTCCACGGATACTCGAAGGGCGAGTGCGCTGATCCACGGCGCGACCAGCAGTGCCATCACCAGCACCGCCCCCAACAGGGACAGGTGCGCCTCGGCACCAGTTCCCGAAAGCGTGCCATCGACCGCTCCCGCGCCGAAAATCAGCACCGGCACATAGAGTGGCAGGATCAGCAGGGTGATCAGCACGCCGCCTCCGCGCAGCCCCAGCGTCAGCGCCGCGCCGATGCCGCCCAGCAGCGACAGCACCGGCGTGCCGATCGCCAGCGACAGCACCAGTACCACCAGCGCGTCGGCCGGCAGGCCGAACTGGATGCCCAGCACCGGCGCGATCAGCAGCAGCGGAATGCCGTTGATGATCCAGTGGGCGATCGCCTTGCCCAGCGCCAGCAGCGCATTCGAATACGGCGCGAGCAGGAGCTGCTCCAGGCTGCCGTCGCGGTGGTCGTCGGCATACAGTCGCCCCAGCGACAGCAGGCAGGCGAGCAGCGCCGCCACCCACACCACCCCCGGACCAATGGTCCGCAGCATCGCCGGTTCCGGGCCGATGCCAAGCGGAAACAGGCTCGTGACCATGACGAAGAAGAATTGCGCGGTCAGCCAGTCGCCGCGACGGCGCGCGGCGAGCAGGATGTCGCGGCGGATGACCGCGATCAGAAAGCGCAACATGCGGATTCATGGGTGGCGCCCATCACTCCCCGACCGAAACCGACTTGGGCGTGAGGCCGTCGAGCGACAGCGGTTGATGAGTGGTCATGATGACCATGCCGCCGGCAAGGACATGGTCGCGGATCAACCCTTCGACCAGCGCGACGCCGTGCACGTCCAGCCCCGTCAGGGGCTCGTCGAGAATCCACAGCAGCGCGCCGGCCGTCACCAGCCCCGCCAGCGCGACACGGCGGCGCTGGCCGAAGGACAGCACGCGCGCCGGCAGGTCGAGACAGCGCCCCAGGCCCAGCTGTTCCAGTGCCGCGACCGCGGCATCTTCGTCCAGCGTCCGCCCGCCGAGGTCGGCCGCCAGACGCAGGTTCTCCAGCGGCGTGAGGTCGTCCTTGATGCCGTTGACGTGGCCAACGTAGGCCATCTCGCGCCCGTATTGCTCATGTACGCGTGCGAGCGGCTCGCCGCGCCAGTGCACGGCACCGGCCGCCGGCTGCGACAGGCCGCACAGGATGCGCAACAGGCTGGTCTTGCCGCGCCCGTTGCCCCCGCGCACCAGCAGGGCCTCGCCGCCGTCCAGCTCGAAGCCGAGTCCATGGAACAGCGTGTGTTCGCTGCGTTCGCAGGCGAGACCCTCAGCGGAAAGGACGGGAAAAGCGTTCATGACAGGCAAGCGTGAATCAACCCCGCAGCTTACCAGAATTCACCCCCCCGGCACCGCTCGCCACGCCGGCGAATGGACGAAAAAAGGGGGGCGCAAGCCCCCCGGAATGATCCAGCACCCACCGCGTCAGTACGGCTTCTGTGCGGCGGTCTTGCTGTTGCCGACGGCAGCCGGCGCCTTGTCCGCCCCCAGCGCCTTCTTCAGAAGGGCGATGCCTTCCTGCGCGGCGTCCATCGAGCGAGTGAGCGACTCACGCGCGTTCTGCGGGTTGTGGAAACCGTCGGAGTTCTCGGCGGTCCACCACTCCCAGTACAGGGTGGCGTCGTACTGAAGATCATAGGCCTTGTCCATCACGTCCTTCGGCACCGTGCCGGCGGCCTGTGCCTTGCCGATCCAGTCGATCAGGCTGGCGATCCAGAATTCGGCCTTGGCCAGCTTGCCACGGGTGTAGTTCTGGATCGAATCGATGTGATAGAGGGCATCCTTCTCGCTCCAGTCCTTGTGGCAGGTGAGACAGGTTTCCTTGATCTGGTAGCGCGGTGACATCTGCTGGTGCGAGGTCAGCGTCTTGCCGTTGGCCAGCACCTTCTTCGGCATGTGACAGTTCTTGCACTCGACCCCTGCCTGTTCATGCTTCGATCCCCAGTAGGTCTCGAATTCGGGGTGCTGGATCTTGGGCAGGTAGGCCCCGGTGCCGGCATGCTTGAAGTCCTTGAACTTGTAGCCCTCGACCATGACCTTCTTGTAGCCGAACACGTTGGTCCAGGGGAAGATGTTGGTGCGCGCATCCGCCATGCCGACGGGCTTGTGGTCCTCCGGGTCGGTGCAGTCGTAGCCGGGTCCGCAGTTGTACTCGACGTGACATTGCGCGCACATCAGGTTGGAATCAACCCGGTTGAGCACGCCGATGGCGCGGAAGTCGCTCCCGTTTCGCTTGAACGTGACCTTGGTCATGGTCGTCTTCTGGCTCTTCTCGGGGTCCATCGGATAGGTGCCAAGCTTGCGATCGACCACGGCATCGATCAGCGCATCACGCACCACGCGCGGGCCAGCCGAATGCGGGTCGTGGCACATGAAACAGTTGAGCGGATGCTTCATCGCGCGCGCGAACTCGACTGGCTTGGACGTGCGGTCCCATTTCGCCGCGGGGTGCTTGTCGCCGCGATAGCTCCAGTCGAGGATGTGATCCTGCGTCTTGCAGTTCATGCACACCGGGTTGACTGCGGTGACGGTCTGGCGCATGAATTTCTTCTGGTCTGAAGTCGCCGGCTCGCGATCGACCAGCACGTTCCACGCATTGTTCGCCGCCAGTTCGGCCTTGTTGATGTAGGTCCAGTCCTTGAACTGGATGCGTCCGCCAAAGGCGCGGTCGACCGCCCACTGGTCGACCAGCATGAAGGCGTGCGAGCGCGGTTCGCCATGCTCCTTGGTGAAGCCGTAGCCCTCCATCAGCTTGTCGAACAGCGGCGAGCGGCCCTTGAAGGTAGCCTTTTCCAGACGCGCCGGCGAATTCAGGTTGGTCTGCACGAAGGAGTTGTACTGGTCGGCGTGACAGGTCGCACACGCGCGATGATCGGTGATGGTGACCGGCCGCGTCCCCATGTTCTTCGGCTTGGCCGTCTTCAGGTGCGCATCGAGATTCTCGTGACAGTGCGCGCAGTTGACCGTGGCATGGCGCCCCTCGGCATGGAAATCCTCGATCTCGACGTGGCACGCGAAGCATTTCTCGGTATCGACCGGCTTGATCGGCGGTTTCGGCGGCTCCGCAGCCTGCACGGCGCAGCCCAGCCATGCGGCGGCGGCCGCCAGCAGCCAGCGCGTATAACGGTTCCCTCTGCTCATGGCGTTCTCCCCTGGAAATTCAGCGATGCGTGTACTCAGGCAAAACAGTCCGCCATGATGTTCTTCAGCCAGCCGACGGCGTATTCCGCCTCCAGTTTGCGCAGCGTGGTGATCGCGGGCGTCTCGATCACCGAGATACCGCCGGCCTCCTGTGCGTAGATCAGCTTGCCGCCTTCCACCCGGTACACGTGCACCACGGAAAAACCCCAGTCGGGAGCCGCGATGCTGTAACAGGTGTTGACGAAATACGGCGTCGGTGCGGGCTGTCCGGCCAGCCGCGCGAGGATCGCACCGACCGCCACTTTCGCCTGGGTGACGGCCGCATGCGCCGACTTCGGCATGGGGTAGACCGGGAGGTCACCATGCACACAGGAATCCCCCACTACCCAGATATTCTTCTGCACCGTCGATTCCATGGTCAACATGTCGACCGTGCACCAGCCCTTGTCGTTGGTCAGCCCCGCATTCTTCGCGATCGAACCGGCATGATGCGGTGGAATGACGTTGAGCACGTCTGCCTTGTGCTCGCCGAAGTTGGTGTAGGCGGTCTTCGTCTTGGGATCGATCTTCACTACTTTGCCGTCGGAGGCGCCGGGCACCCACTCGATCATGCTGCCGTAGTGGGTCTTCCAGGCCTGTTCGAACAGGCCCTTCTTGGAGAAGGAATCGTTGGCGTCGAGAATCAGCACCTTCGATTTGGTCTTGCCGTGACCCTTGAGATAGGCCGCCACCTGCGACGCGCGCTCGTAAGGGCCTGGGGGGCAGCGGAAGGGGCCGGGCGGTACGGCGATGATGAAGGTGCCGCCGTCGGGCATCGCCTCGAGCTGCTTTTTCAGCGCGAGCGTTTGCGGTCCGGCCTTGTAGGCGTGCGGCAGATCGGTATTCGCCAGTTCCTCCGTGTACCCTTCCACACCGGCGTAGTTGAAATCGATGCCCGGCGACAACACCAGCGCGTCGTAGGCGAGTGTCGTGCCGCCCTTGAGGCTGACCGTGCGCTTCGCCGCGTCGATGGCGGTCGCTTCGTCGAAGAGCACGTTGACGCCGCGCTTCTGCAGGCCACCGTAGCCGACTTCGAGATCCTTGAGCTCGCCGTGTCCGGAGATAACCTCGTTGGACAGGGGACAGGATACATAAACCTTGTTGCGCTCGACGAGGGTGACGTCGAGCGCGGGCGCCATCATCTTCAGGTATTTGGCCGCCGCCGCGCCGCCGAAGCCGCCCCCCACGACCACCACGCGCTGTTTGCCGTTTGCGAACGCCCACGGCGCATGCAGCGCTAGGGCCGGGACGCCTAGCGCGGCGGCCTTGAGAAAATCGCGGCGATTGAGTCGACTCATGGCAGTCTCCCGATTATTTTTGACCGGCGTAATAGTCCGATACGGCGCGCAGTTCCTCGTCGCTCAAACGCTTCATGGCGCCACGCATCTGGCGGTTCGACATCCCCACCGCGTCGTCGCGGTACTTGAGCGACTCAAGGTAGAGATAGTCCGCCCACTGGCCGTTCACGGGAGGGGTTTCGCCATCGCGCGGGAGACCGTCGTTGCCGTGACACTTCTCGCAACGCTTGAGCGATTGCGCGCCGAGCCGCACGCGGGCGTCGTCGATCTTCTGCGCTTGGGGCACCCAAGGCTGCTTTGCGAAATACGCCGCGAGGTCGGCGATCTGCACGTCGCTATAACCCTTGAGCAGGCGCCCCATGGTGGCGGAAAAGCGCGTGCCGCTTTTCCACTCCAGCATGACGTTGGTGAGATAGGCCTGGGGCAAGCCACCGATGGATGGCATGGTGGGCCCCACCGAAACGCCGTTCACCCCGTGACAGTTGTTGCAGGTACTGGCCAGGGCCTCGACGGAATCGGCGGCATGCGCCGAAGTCCCGAGCCCCACCAGGAATACCGCGATCGTAGCGCGAATGCCCATGCTCGCCTCCCGTATGTCTCATCCGCCCCCCGGCGGACGCAACCTGAACAATGGGGCGTCGTAGACGCCGAAAATCCATTTTTGTTCACTATAGGACAGCCACAAATTTCTGCTCGCCTATTCGGCACGGCCCACAACTTTTTTGCGGTGACCGCAATCAGGGTGCAAAGGTGTTACCCACCAGCTCCTTCACCTCGGCCTGCGGCGTGTGGCACTGCACGCACACATGGCGGTTGTCGGCACGCTTGAGGCTGCCGTCGTCGAGCTTCACGTAATGCGTCAGCGGCATCGGTGTCGGCTCACCTGATGCGGCACGCGGCTTGCCGATCATGTCCGGCGCGTCGTGGCAGCGCAGGCAGCCGTTCTTCTTCGCACGGATCGGCAACAGGTTGTCGATCCTGTGCGGAATCTGCGGGGGCGCGCCGAGGTAGGCACGCTGCAACCCGCGCGCCGCCGAAGGTTCGGTCTCCGGATACTGGAAGACTTCCGGACTGGGATCGTCGAACACGCTGCCCGGCGCAAGGCCCATCTGGTCGTCACGCACCACGACCTCGCCCGCCTGCAGCGCACCATAGGCCACACTCACGAGGCCAATCGCCAGAACTGCCGTGATGGTCTTTTTCATCTCCGTTTCCTCTTGGTCAGGGTTGTCTTCTCGTAGCTTGCGGCACTGCCTGCCAGCGCCACGCAAAGTCGAGACTGTCTTCGGGGCAGGCCGGCAGGCAGCGGCCGCAGTTGGTACAGGCGCCCGACGCCACCATGCCGCGCTCGGCCGCCTGCTTCAGGTTGAGCACCTGCGGTTCCGGACACACGCGTGCGCATTCGCCGCAGCGGGTGCAACTGGCGTCGTCGAAGCGCACGCGAATCGCCGCACGGCTGCCGAGCAGGCCGTAGAATGCGCCGAGCGGACACAGATGACCGCACCAGCCATGCTTCAGGATCAGCAGATCGAAGATGAAAATACCGAGCACGGCGGTCAGCCCCATGCCCACCCCGTAGATCAGTTCGCGGTGCAGCATGGAAATCGGGCTCACCCATTCGAAGGCGGCGACGCCGGTGAGTACCGACAACAGCAGGGCCATGCCGAGAATCCAGTAGCGCGTGGTGCGCGACAGCACGAACAGATTCTTCGGATTCAGGCGATTGCGCAGCCATGCCGCGAAATCCGTCACCAGGTTCATCGGGCACACCCAGGCACAGAACACGCGCCCGACGACGGCATAGAAAACGAGGATCACCGCTGCGCCGGTCAGCACCGTGGTGTGCAGCCAGTGGCCGGAGACCAGTTGCTACAGCACCGCAAACGGATCGGCAAAGGGGATCACGCCGAGCAGTTCGGCGGCCGAGAGATTGCCGCGCAGCAGCGGGACTCCGGCTACTTCCCAGCCCCAGTGCAGGGTGCCGAAGAACATCAGCAGCACCGCGAACTGGACGCCGCGGCGCAGGATCAGATGGCGCCAGCCCCACAGGCCGACCTTCGGTGGATTCGCCGTGGCGTTCACAGTTCGAGCTCTTCATTGAGCACATCCATGCCCGGTGCTTTCGCGGGGGCAGCAGGTTCGGCGGCGGATGGTGCCGGTGCGGCCGCGGGCGACTCGGCGGGCACAGCGGCGGATGATGGCGTCTCCGATTTCCACCCCAGCCGGTAGTGCTCGCCCATGCGACCCTGCACCAGTTTCGGATTCAGCACGCGGATGGCGGCTTCGTCGGTGGGACAGGCTTCCTCACACATGCCACAGCCGGTGCAGGCCTGCGAATGCACGATGGGCACGAACATGGCGTGCTTGCTCAACTGGCGCGGGTGAGTCTGGATGGTGATGGCGCTGTCCTTCACGGGACAGACGCGATAGCACACCTCGCAGCGCAGGCCCTGCCACGACAGGCAGGACTCCTCATCGATCACCGCGAGACCCATGCGCGCATCGGCGATGTTCGCGAATTTCGGGTCGAGCGCACCGGTCGGGCAGGCCGGCACGCAAGGAAAATCGGTGCACATGTAGCACGGCACCTTGCGCGGCGTGAAGAACGGAGTGCCAATGGGGGCGCCATCCTGGGCGCGTGCGAGGCGCAGCGTGTCGTAGGGACAGGCGTGGACGCACTGGCCGCACTTGATGCAGGCGGCGGCGAAGTCCGCTTCGGCCAGCGCGCCGGGCGGACGCAGCGCCAGCACCGACGCCGCCGCTTCCTGGCGCAGCAGGTGCGCCCACAGCAGTCCGCCGCAGGCCGCCACCGCAGCGCCCTGCGCGGTCCGCATCAGGAATTCCCGGCGCCCGGCATCCATCGCGTTCTCACCCGTTCCGGCGCGTCACTCAGGCCTTGTAGACCTTGACGGCGCACTTCTTGTAGTCGCTCTCCTTGGAAATCGGGCAGGTCGTGTCCAGGGTAACGCGGTTGATGAACACGCCCTCGTCGAAGAAGGGCACGTACACGGTTCCCTTGACCATCTTGTTGCGACCGCCGGTTTCCACCCGCACCTTGACCTTGCCGCGACGCGACTCGATCCACACCAGGTCGTTACGTTTCAGGCCACGCGCTTCGGCGTCGGCGGGATGGATCCACATCACCGCCGCCGGCACCGCGCGGTGCAGTTCAGGCACGCGGCGCGTCATGGTGCCGGAGTGCCAGTGTTCGAGCACCCGACCGGTGCACAGCCACAGGTCGTAGTTCTTGTCCGGCTGCTCGGCAGGTGCGGCATACGGGCGGAAGAAGATCTTTGCCTTGCCGGCGAGGCTCTTCGGCGCAGGGTCGGTGATGCCGTCAAGGTTGCCGCTCGGGATCGCCTTGAACAGCTTGCCGTAGAACTCGATTCCGGCACCCTTGGTCACGTAGGGGTCGTATTGCTCGTTGAAGCGCCAGGCGACTTCCTTGCCGTTGACCACCGGCCACTTCAGACCGCGCACCTTGTCGGCATGATAGACGTCGAAATCGGCGAGGTCCTTGCCCTTGCCCTTGCCGAACTGCTGGTATTCGATCCAGAACGCCTTCTCCGGAAACCAGCCGTCGCCGAGCAGGGTGGCGATATGGTTATCGTGGCCCTTGGCCACGGCGTCGGGCCACTTCACCTTGAGATTGTCCGGCGTGGCGAACAGCACTTTGTACAGGCTGTCCTCCGGCGAATAGCCGAGCTTTTTCGCCTCCGCCATCACGTCGGGCAGGGTGTTGTCGGCAAACCCCTCGGCCTTGAGCCCGGGCACCTTCTGCTCGCCCCAGAAGTCCTTGAGCTTGAAGCGCTTGGCGAACTCCAGGGTCTGCCACAGGTCGCCGCGCGCCTGTCCCGGCGGCGGCACCTGCTGGCGCCACTGCTGGGTGCGGCGTTCGGCATTGCCATAACCGCCCCATTTCTCGAAGATCATCGCGCTGGGCAGGATGAGGTCGGCGACCTTGGCGGAAATGCCCGGATACGCTTCGGACACGATGATGAAGTTGTCCTGCTCGCGCGCCGCGCGAATCCAGTGGTTGGCGTTGGGATGGGTGTGCCAGGGGTTGTTGACCTGCACCCAGGCCCATTTCACCGAGCCATCCTCGAGATCGCGCAGAATCTTGGCATAGAACGAGCCGACCTTCGGGTTGAGTGTCTTCGCCGGAATCTTCCAGTAGCCCTCGGTTTCGGCGCGGTGCTGCGGGTTGGGAATCAGGCGGTCGGCCGGCAGGCGGTGGGAGAACGTACCCACCTCGCGCGCGGTGCCGCACGCCGAGGGCTGGCCGGTGAGCGAGAACGCGCCATTGCCGGGCATCGACTGCTTGCCGAGCAGGAGGTGGTTCATGTAGCACTGTTCGTTGACCCAGGTGCCACGCTGGTGCTGGTTGAAGCCCATGGTCCAGAACGACACCACCTTGCGGTTCGCGTCGATGTAGAGATCGGCCAGTTGCTTGAGCTTGTTTTTGAAGATGTCGAGCGATTCGTCGGGATCACCCTTGGCCAGTTCGGCGACGAAATCGAGCGTGTAGGGCTCGACGCCCTTCCTGAAATCCTCGAAGCTGATCATCCAGTGCTTCGCCGGGTCGGCGGTGTTCTTCTGCTCGACGACCTCGCCTTCCTTCCTGCGCTGGCCGATGGCCTCCCACTTGTCGAGCTTGACCTTGAGCTCCTTGGCCTGGGTATCCTTCTCCGCAGGATAGGCATACTTGTCGGTGGCACGCATGCCGTAACCGATGTCGTAGGGACCCGTGGCGAACACGCAGTTCTTTTCGACGAAGGCCTTGTTCATCGCGTCGCGGGCGATGATCTCGCGCGCGATGTAGTTCTGGATGGCAAGATCGGTATTCGGCTTGAACACGATTTCCAGATCCGCGATATCCGACGACATGTTGCGGAAGGTGGTGAGGTTGACCACACGGCAGTTCGCATGGGCAAGCCGCCGGTCGGTGATGCGCGACCACAGGATGGGGTGCATCTCCGCCATGTTCGCGCCCCACAGCACCATGGTGTCGGTGTACTCGATGTCGTCGTAATTACCCGCTGGCTCGTCGGTACCGAATACGCTGTAGAACGCCGCCACGGCGCTCGCCATGCAGTTGCGCGCGTTGGGGTCGAGGTTGTTGGAGCGGAAGCCCGCCTTGAACAGCTTGTTCATGGCGTAGCCCTCGTGGATCGTCCACTGGCCGGATCCGAACATGGCCACGCCGTTCGGACCTTTCTCGGCATAGGTCTTGCGGAACTGGCGCTCCATCTCGTCGAACGCCTGCTCCCAGGTGACCGGCACGAACTGGCCCTTCTTGTCGAACTTGCCGTCCTTCATGCGCATCAGGGGCTGGGTCAGGCGGTCCTTGCCATACAGGATCTTGCCGTTGAAATAGCCCTTGATGCAGTTCAGGCCACGGTTGACCGGTGCGTCGGGATCACCCTTGGTGGCGACGATGCGTCCCTGATGCGTGGCGATCTGGATGCCGCAACCGGTGCCGCAGAAGCGGCATACCGCCTTGTCCCATTTCCAGTCCTTTTCCAGTTCCGCCGCCGCGGCCGCGGCAAGGCCGGAAACAGGCAAGCCCACCACGCCCGCCGTGCTGGCGGCGATACCGGACTTGATGAATTCGCGACGGGATAGCTGCATGGTGGTCTCCTTAGTGGTCTTTCAATTCTTCGGGTACGCTGACGCCTTCCAGCGCGTCGAGTCCGGGTGGCAGGGCATTGATGATTTCACCGTCATCCTCGAAATAATGCTGTACCAGGTCAGCGGCAACGACGTGGGGCAGGGCGCGGATCCGCTTGAAGCCCTCCACCTCGGCGCCGACCGTCGGCGCTTCCAGTGTGACGACGAGTTTGCCCCTCGCAACATCGGCTGCATGAACCTCCACTCCCTCTATAGCAGAAAGTGTCTGCACCACGAGTTCGACCCATTCCGGCCGCGTGCTGACGGCTATTCCAGATATGTTCATCCGATATCTCCGAAATTCCCGGTTGCCCCGATTCTGGTTGGGGGCAATAATGAAAACCTTGACCGAAATCAAGAAAGTCCGAATTTACCAGCCCGCTCCATCCGGATACGCCCGACGCCACGCTCCATTCGAGGAAACCCCAACCGAGCCATGACGCCCTTCACACCCGCTTCGATCACCGACAGCCTGCATCGCCTGCCCCTGTTCTCCGGGATCCCTCCTCACGAACTCGCACCCCTCCTGCCCGGAGTGCGCGAATTCAAGGTACGCGCCCACGAGATGCTGTTCCAGAAGGGCGACAGCCTGCGGGGAATTCATGTACTGGTGAGCGGGCAGGCCAAGCTGTTCATGACGACCGCCCAGGGCACGGAGAAACTCCTCACGATGGTGAAGCCGGGCCAGGCCTTCGGCGAAGCGGTCGTCTTCCTCGACCGCCCCTGCCCGGTGTCGGCGGAGGCGACCCAGGACAGCACTTTCCTCATTGTCGCCAAGGACGTGCTGCTGACGATGATGGACCGCAATCCCGTCTTCGCGCGCCAGATGCTGGCGAGCATTTCCATGCGCCTGCACGAACTGATGTCGGACATGGAGACCTGTACGCTGATGAACAGCCTGCAACGCGTGGTGAGCTATCTCTCGCAGCAGGTGCCGGAGAGCGAGGGCCCCGCGTGCGAAATCCGCCTCGACACCAGCAAGCAGATGCTGGCCTCGCGTCTGAACCTCGCACCGGAAACCTTCTCGCGCGCGCTGCACCATCTTGCGGAAGGCGGCGTCATCGAAGTGAGCGGGCGCACCATCCGCGTGCTGGATACGCAACGGCTGAAGACGTTTCAGGCGTGAGCGGGGGAGCGGGCACACGCGGTGAGACCGTGAAACCGCTCACCACTCACAGTTCAACCAGCCAGCCTCTGCCACGTCGCCATCACCGTATCGGGATTGAGCGAAATCGAGCCGATTTCCTGCGCCACCAGCCAGTCGGCGAGATCCGGGTGATCGCTCGGGCCCTGGCCGCAGATGCCGATGTACTTGCCGTGGCGCCGGCACGCTGAAATCGCATCGGCGAGCAGCTTCTTCACCGCGGGATTGCGCTCGTCGAAACTCCCGGCGACGAGGCCGGAGTCGCGGTCGATGCCGAGGGTGAGCTGGGTGAGATCGTTGCTGCCGATGGAAAAGCCGTCGACGTACGCGAGAAAGTCGTCGGCGAGCAGCACGTTGGAGGGTATCTCGCACATCATCACCACGCGCAACCCCTGCTCGCCGCGGCGCAGGCCGTTGGCGGCAAGCAAGTCGACGACCGCCGCGCATTCCTCGACGGTGCGCACGAAGGGAATCATCACCTCGACGTTGGTGAAGCCGAGTATCTCGCGCACCTGCTTCAACGCCCGGCATTCCAGTTCGAACGCCGGGCGGAACTGCGCCGAAAGATAGCGCGCCGCGCCGCGCAGACCGAGCATGGGGTTCTCCTCCTGCGGCTCGTAGCGGTCGCCGCCCGCAAGGTGGGCGTATTCGTTCGACTTGAAATCCGACAGGCGCACGATGACCGGCTTGGGCCAGAACGCCGCGGCAAGCGTGGCGATTCCTTCGGCCAGCTTGTCGACGTAGAACGCGACCGGGTCCGCATAACCCGCGGCGCGTGCCGCGATGTCGTCGCGCAGTGCCGGCGGCAGGCTTGCGTATTCGAGCAGCGCCAGCGGGTGAACGCCGATGGTGCGCGCGATGATGAATTCCAGACGCGCGAGCCCGACGCCGTGATTCGGCAATTGTGCGAATTCGAAGGCGCGATCCGGATTGCCGACGTTCATCATCAGTTTGGCCGGCGGCTCGGCGAGTGGCATCCGGGCCTGCGTCTCCACCTCGAAATCGAGCTGGCCGGCGTAGATGAAGCCGGTGTCGCCCTCGGCGCACGACACGGTGACGACCTCTCCATCGCGCAGGGCCTCGGTGGCATTGCCGACGCCGACCACCGCGGGAATGCCCAGCTCGCGCGCGACGATGGCGGCATGGCAGGTGCGCCCGCCGCGGTTGGTGACGATGGCCGCGGCGCGCTTCATCACCGGCTCCCAGTCGGGGTCGGTCATGTCGGTGACGAGCACGTCGCCCGGCTGCACCCGCTCCATTTCGGCGGGACTGGCGATCAGCCGCACCGGCCCGCTGCCGATCTTCTGCCCGATGGCGCGTCCGCTGGCGCGCACCTCGCCCTTCGCCTTGAGGGTATAGCGTTCGATATCACCCACACCGCGCGCCTTCACCGTTTCCGGGCGCGCCTGCACGATGAAGAGCTCGCCGCTGACGCCATCCTTCGCCCATTCGATGTCCATCGGCCGGCCGTAGTGCTTCTCGATCTGCACCGCCTGGCGCGCCAGTTCCAGCACTTCGGTGTCTTCAAGTGCGAAGCGGCGCTGCTGCTCGATGGGCGTATCCTCGATCACCGTCGCGCCATCGCGCCACACCATGCGGATCGCCTTGCCGCCGAGCTCGCGCCGCACCACGGCGGGAAAACCATCGGCAAGACGCGGTTTGTGCACGTAGAATTCGTCGGGGTTGACCGAACCCTGCACCACCGTCTCGCCCAGTCCCCAGGCGGCGGTGATGAACACCACGTCGCGGAACCCGGATTCGGTATCGAGCGTGAACAACACCCCGGAACAGGCGAGATCCGAGCGCACCATGCGCTGGATGCCGGCGGACAGCGCGACCTGCGCATGATCGAAGCCGTGGTGCACGCGGTAGGCGATGGCGCGATCGTTGTAGAGCGAGGCGAACACTTTTTTCACATGCGCGACGAGCGCATCGGCGCCCTGCACGTGCAGGTAGGTCTCCTGCTGACCGGCGAACGAGGCATCGGGCAGGTCTTCGGCGGTGGCCGACGAGCGCACCGCCACCGAGACATCCGCACCCAGCGCCGCGTAGGCGTCGCGCAGCCCCGACTCCAGCGCGGCAGGCAGGCTGGCCGCCTCCACCCAGGCGCGAATTTCCCCTCCGGCGCGCATCAACTCCGCGACATCGTCAACATCCAGCGTCGCCAGGCGGTCGTGGATGCGGGTGCGCAGCGCATTGTGATCGAGAAAATCCCAGAACGCCTGCGCCGTGGTGGCGAATCCTCCCGGTACGCTCACACCAACACCGGCGAGGCTGCGAATCATTTCGCCAAGCGATGCGTTCTTGCCGCCGACACGCGGGACGTCCGCCATCGACAGGGCTTCCAGAGGCACGATATAGTCTATGGACATTCGTTCAGGCTCCATGATCAATTACAGGATATTCTGCGTGTCGGATCACACGGGCGTGACCATCGAGGCGGTCGCGCGCAGCGTGCTCGCGCAATTCCCCCGTGTCGAGTTTAGCTCGACCACGCTGCCCTTTGTCGACAGCGTCGAGCGGGCACGCGAAACCGCCGCGCGCATTGCGGCGGCGTCGCCCGCGCTGGTGTTCTCCTCCCTGACTGACCCGCGCTTGCGGGAACCGTTCCACGGTGCCGGCATTACGCTGTTCGACCTGTTCGATCTCATCGCGCCCGCGGTCGGCTCGGCGCTGGAGCAGCCGCCGACGCCCAGCGGCGGGCACACCCACGGCATGGCGCCGGGTTACGATGCGCGCATCGATGCGGTCAATTTCGCGCTGCAACTCGATGACGGCCTGAGCCCGGAGCGGCTCGACGGCGCCGACCTCATCCTGGTCGGTGTCTCGCGCGTCGGCAAGACCCCCAGCGCGCTCTACCTTGCGCTGCAATATGGCCTGCGTGCCGCGAACTATCCGCTGACGCCGGACGATCTGGAGCAGCCCGTCCTGCCTGCGGTACTGCTCGAGCACCAGCCCAAGCTGCGCGGTCTCACCCTGCTGCCCGAGCGTCTCGCGGCCATCCGCCAGGTGCGCTATCCCGACAGCCGCTACGCCAGCCTCATCCAATGCCGCAGCGAACTCGCCGCCGCCGAGGCGCTGTTTCGCCGGCACGCCATCCCCGTTCTCGACACGACGCGCATGTCGGTCGAGGAGATCGCGGCGCGCCTGCGCCACGCCGCCTGAGCCCGCGCGATGCCCGCCGCGCCGCCCGCCGTCACACCGCGCCCCCAGCCCGTGGCGTGGCAATACGCCCTGCTCGCCGGCTTTGCCGTGCAGTTGCTGCTGGTCCTGTTCGTCACCCTGATCGGCCTGCGCCAGCTGGATTTCGCCGCGCACAACCTGGAAAACGTCGCCGACGTGCAGATGCGCAAGCAGAATTTCGCCAAGGCGATGGCGCTCACCGCGCGCCAGCGCACCATTCTCATCTTCATGATGTCGAAAACCGACGATCCCTTCGAGCGCGACGCCCTTCTGATGCAGTTCCGCCAGATGGGATCCGAGTTCGTCGCGGCACGGCAGGGGCTCATGGCCATGCCGCTGAGCAACAGGGAGCGCGTCCTCGCGGAACGCCAGCGCGAACTGATCGTCCTCGCCCAACCGATCCAGGAACATATCGTCGAGCTCATTATGGAAGGCACCGACCGCGGCATCATCGACCTCGTGCTGAGCGATGCCATCCCCGCGCAGAATGCGGTTCAGGCGATCGTCACGCAGCTCGACGCCGAAACCCAGCGCAGTGTCGTCGAAGCCAGCCATGCGGCACGTGCCGCACAGGCCGTCGCGCGCCGCTGGATGATCTGGCTGTCCGCTGCGTCGCTGCTGATTGGCGTCATCGTGGCAACGCTGGTGCTGCGCCATACCGCGCGTATCAGTCGCGAGCGCGAACGCCTCGCCACCCACGACACCCTCACCGGCCTGCCCAACCGCATGCTGTTCATGGATCGTCTGGAGCAGGCACTGGTCCGCGCCGAGCGCCGCAATGCACTGGTCGGCGTGATCTTCATCGATCTCGACCGCTTCAAGCGTGTCAACGATACGCTCGGACACGCCAGCGGCGATGAGTTGATCCGTGAGGTCGCACAGCGCCTGCGTGCCGCCTCGCGTGCCGAAGACACCGTGGCGCGCCTGGGCGGTGACGAATTCGTCGTGGTGATCGGCGAGGCCGCCGGCGTCCACGATATCCTGCAGGTCGCGGAAAAGATGCTCGCCGCCATCGGGCAGCCTTTCCACATCGCCGGACACGAGCTTTTCAGCAGTTGCAGCATCGGCATCAGCGTGTTTCCCAACGACGGCACCGATTCCTCCACGCTGCTCAAGCATGCCGATACCGCGATGTATCACGCCAAACAGCACGGCCGCGACCGCCTCCATCTTTACGACCCGGCGATGAATGCCATGGCGGCGGAGCGGCTGCAACTGGAAACCGACCTGCACTATGCCCTGGCGCGCAACGAATTCACCTTCCACTATCAGCCGCAGCTCGATGTCGCCGGTGGGCGCATCGTCGCCTTCGAGGCGCTCATGCGCTGGCGCCATCCGACGCGCGGCCTGCTCGCCCCCGGCGAGTTTCTCGACCTGCTCGAAGCCGGCGGCGACATCCTCAAGGTCGGGCGCGCACTGTTGCTGGAGGCGTGCCACGAAGCGACCGGATGGCATGCAGCCGGTCATGCGGAACTCACTGTTTCGGTCAACGTCTCCGGCAAGGAATTCTGGCACGAGAGCCTGTTCGCCAACGTACGCGACGCCCTGACACAATCCGGCCTGCCGCCCGCCTTCCTGCAACTGGAACTGACCGAGGGAATCTTCATGGAGGACATCGACACCGCAATCGCGCGCGTGCATGAATTGAAGACGCTCGGTGTCACCATTGCGGTCGACGATTTCGGCACCGGCTACTCGTCGCTCGCGCACCTCAAGCGTTTTCCGCTCGACGCCATCAAGATCGATCGCCTGTTCGTCCGCGACCTCGTCCAGGCTCCGGTCAACCGCGCGCTCATCGCCTCGATCCTCGCGCTGTGCGAGGGCTTGCGTCTCGCTCCCATCGCCGAAGGCGTGGAGGACGCCACCCAGCTCGACGTCCTGCGCGCACTGGGATGCTGCATCGTCCAGGGTTATCTCGTCAGCCGCCCGGTACCCGCCGCCGAGGTGTCCGCGCTGCTTCAGCGGGACTGGACCGCGACTTTCGGGCGCGTGCCCACCATCGTGCACTGAATGCCAGGTCCGCCGCTCAGGCGGTTTCACCCACGCGACGCTGCCGCACGACCTCGAACAGCGCAGCGGCGAGGGCCGCGGCTGCGTTCAGCGACTCCACCCGTCCCGGCATCGGAATCCGAACACGCCGCTGCGCCGCGCGCGCGGTCGCCGCGCTCAGGCCGGCGCCTTCGTTGCCAACCACCAGCGCTGTCGGCCCTGTGCAGGATACCGCGTAGAAGTCCTCAGACTCGGCGAGCGCCAGCGCCACGCTCTGCCCGTCGAAGCCAGCGAGCCAGGCAGCCAGGTCGGCGTCGCGCAGCAGCGGCAGCACGAACTGTGCGCCCTGTCCGCCACGCAGCGCCTTGGGTGACCAGGGATCGTGGCAGCCTTTCGACAGTACGGCGAGCGTCGCGCCGGCCGCCGCGGCCGTGCGCAACATCGAACCGAGGTTGCCGGGATCCTGGATGTCCTCCAGCACGATCACCAGCGGCATCGCCACCGGCAGCGGAGGCGCCAGCCATGCGACCTCGGCCAGCACCCCCGTCGGTGTCGTCACCGGCGACAATTCGGCGAACAACGCATCGGCGAGAACCAGCATGCGCGCACCGCCACCTCGTGCCACCAGCATCTCCAGACGATCGGGCGCGCACGCTGCCGCACACACCAGCGTGTGCGGCGTACCGCCCGCGTCACGATACGCCTCCAGCAGGTGCTCGCCGTCGAGCAGCGTCATGCCGGCCTCGCGCCGGGCACGCGCCGACTCGGCGAGTTTCTTCAAGCGCCTGAAAACCGGGTTGTCGCGGGAAATCACGATCGTTGGGTGCATTCTATAATTATCCCGGATTGTCCAATAGGCCGTCGGGCTTAGCCCGACATGCCGGGTCGAAACCCGACCGGGCTGTCTGCGTGGCCTCGTAGATCGGGCTTCAGCCCGACTGGGTCTCAACCGACCGTTGCGTCGGGTTGAAACCCGACCTACAACCCGTTGATTTGTCACGCACGGCTGTTCCAATGGATTTTTCGGGATTATCCCGGATTGTCCATTGGGGCGTAGGTCGGGCTTCAGCCCAACTGTCGGGCTGAAGCCCGACCTACAACCCGTTGATTTGTCACGCACGGCTGTTCCAATGGATTTTTCGGGATTATCCCGGATTGTCCATTGGGGCGTAGGTCGGGCTTCAGCCCAACTGTCGGGCTGAAGCCCGACCTACAACCCGTTGATTTATCACGTACGGATGTTCCAATGGATTTTTCGGGATTATCCTAAAAACCGCAGTTGACCGCTTGATACGCTCATCAACGCCGCATGAATGCTGAAAAGTCCGCCTTCGTTCGCCTTCACCTGATCGAATCGGATTACCCTGCCACTTCAAACTTCAGCTGGCCAAATCGATAACCTGATGCATATCGCCCTCATCACCCCCTACGGCCCGCAGCAACGCAACGGCAACTGGCACACTGCCGCGCGCTGGGCACGCTTCCTGCGCGAAGCGGGCCATGGCGTGCGCACCCAGGTCGAGTGGGACGGACATCAAGCCGATCTGATGATCGCGCTGCACGCGCGCCGCAGTCATGCCGCGATCCGTGCGTTTGCCGAACGCCATCCGAGCCGACCGCTCATCGTCGTCCTGACCGGCACGGATCTCTATCGTGACATTCGTCAGGATGTCGATGCACAGGATTCGCTGGAACTCGCGCACCGCCTCGTCGTGCTGCAGGAACGTGGAATCGGGGAGCTTGGCCCGCGTCTCGCCGGCAAGACACGCGTCATCTACCAGTCTTCACCCGACATCGAGCGCGGCCCGGTGCACGACGACCGCTTCGAAGTGCTGGCAATCGGTCATTTGCGCGAAGAAAAGGATCCCTTTCGTCTCGCGCTCGCCACCGCGCTACTGCCGCGCACTTCGCGCATCCAGGCCATCTATCTCGGGCGTGCGCTCGACGACGAGATGGCCGCCACTGCCGAACGCGCCCAGGCCAGCCTGCCGCGCTGGCACTGGGGTGGCGAGGTGCCGCACGGCGCGGTGCTGAAGCATCTGTCACGCGCGCGCCTGCTGGTGCTGGCTTCGCGTATGGAAGGCGGCGCCAACGTGATCTGCGAAGCCCTCGCCGCCGACGTGCCGGTACTGGCGTCGGACATCCCCGGCAATCGCGGCATGCTCGGCGACGACTATCCGGGATATTTTCCGGTGGGTGACGAACGCTGCCTGGCGGAACGGCTCCTGCGCGCCGAGACCGATGCGGGTTTCTACGCCGACCTGCGCGACCATGCGCGCGTGCGGCGCGCGCTGCTGCGCCCCGAACACGAGGCGAGCCGGCTACGCCAGTTGGTGGCCGAATTCGAACACACCGCCACCTGATTGCCAGCCTTCGTCGAACAGAATGCGGAACAGGCGCGCGCGCTCGGCGGCGCCAAGGCTGCGCAGCACCCGCACGGCCTCCTGGGCGACCCGCTCGTCGCGCGTCAGGGTGTAGTCGATCGCCAGGGTCCGCCATACGCTGGCCAGTTTCGGATCGACGGCGTCAAGCTGTCGTAGTACCCGCGCGACCCCGGCTTCGCCCTGCGTGAGATAGAAGGTCAGGCCGAGGTTGTGCCACGCGGCAACGTAGCCGGGGTCGACTTCCACGGCGCGTTGGTACGTCTGTATCGCCTCGCGCACGTTGCCGCTGTCGCGCTGCGCGTTGCCGAGGTTGTTCAGCGCCCACACGTCAGCGGGATCGATCTTCAGGGTCTGGCGATACGCGGCGATCGCTTCCGGCAAGCGGCCCAGTTCTCCCAGTGCGCGCCCCTGCACGAACCAGGCGAGCGGATTTCCCGCATGCACCGCCACCCAGTCCCGCCCCCAGGTGAGCAGGCTCGCCCAGTCGCGGCGCCGCTCCAGCGCCTGCGCTTCGCGCACCCATTCGGCATGCGGGCGGGCCGCGTGGGCGGCGCGGCCGTCCTCGATGCCAAAGGTTTGCGCCGCAGCCCACAGCGGCGCGGCACCGGACACGGCGGCGAGAACCAGAAGGACCAGACTCACGCGGCACGCGAACCGTCGCGCGAAGAGCCCGCGAGCCTGCATGCGGCGCCCCCGTTCCCTCAGCCGCCGCGCTGGCGTGCAGTCTCGTACAGACACAGCGCCGCCGAGACGGAAACATTGAGGCTTTCCACGGTGCCACCGATGGGAATGCGCGCGACCTGGTCGCAGCGCTGCTTGACCAGACGGCGGATACCGCTGCCTTCCGCGCCGAGCACCCAGGCGATGCCGGACTTGCAGTCGATGCCGGAGAGCGGCGTGTCGCCGTCCATGTCGGCAGCGATCACCCAGATGTTGCGCTCCTGCAGATCCTCGATGGTGCGCGCAAGGTTGGTGACCATGAGGTAGGGCACGGTCTCCGCCGCGCCGCAGGCGACCTTCTCCACCGTCGCATTGAGGCCGACGGCGTTGTCCTTGGGCGCGACGACGGCGTGCGCGCCGAAGGCGTCGGCCGAGCGCAGGATGGCGCCGAGATTGTGCGGGTCGGTGACGCCGTCGAGAAGGATCAGCAGTGGTGCGCCCGCGACGTTGTCGAGGATATCGTCCAGGGAATGGGAGAGTGCGACCGGCCGTACCCGTGCGACCACGCCCTGATGCCGCGCCGCCTTGCCGACCAGACGCTCGAGGCGGTCGGCCTCGACCTGTGCCAGCCTGACGCCGGCGGCCTTCGCCTGATGCACCAGATCGCGCGCACGCGCGTCGCGGCGGGTGACATCGAGGTAGATTTCCAGTATCCCCGCCGGATCGTGACGCAGACGCGCGAGCACTGAGTGAAAGCCGTAAATGAGCTTTTCGGCAGCCTTCTCGCTCATTTCTTCCTGCCGCCCTTCTTCTTCGGCGTGGCGGACGCTTCCAGCGCCTCGACCTGTTCGATCAGGCTGAAGTCGATCTTGCTGGTCTCGATGTCGGCACGGATCACCTTGATGCGCACGCGGTCGCCCAGGCGATACCGCTTGCCGGTGCGTTCCCCGAGCATCCAGTGGCGCGCCTGGTCATAGTGGAAATAGTCCTGGCCAAGTTCGGAGACGTGCACCAGGCCCTCGATGAAGATGTCGTCGAGGGCGACGAAGATGCCGAAGCTCGTCACCGCGCTGACGGTGCCGTCGTATTCCTCGCCGATGCGGTCGCGCATGAAATAGGTCTTGAGCCACGCATCGACGTCGCGGGTGGCGTCGTCGGCGCGGCGTTCCGTCATCGAGCAGTGCAGGCCGATGTCCGCCAGGCCCTTGGCGGGCAGCTTTTCGCCATCCAGCACCGCCTTGATGCCGCGGTGCACCAGAAGGTCGGGGTAGCGCCGGATCGGCGAAGTGAAGTGCGTATACGCTTCGTAGGCGAGGCCGAAATGGCCCTTGTTGTCCGGGCTGTAGATCGCCTGCTTGAGCGAGCGCAGCATCACCGTCTGCAAGAGACCATGGTCGGGGCGGTCCTTGATCCTGTCGAGCAGCGCCGCATATTCCCTGGCGTGCGGCTTGTCGCCCCCGCCGAGATCGAGACCGAATTCGGCGAGGAACTCACGCAGTGCGGTGAGCCTCTCCACGGTCGGCCCTTCGTGGACGCGGTACAGCGCCGGCTGCTTGTGCGTGTGGAGAAAATCGGAGGCGCACACGTTGGCCGCCAGCATGCATTCCTCGATGATGCGGTGGGCATCGTTGCGGATCACCGGCACGATTTCCGCGATCTTGCCCTGGTCGTCGAACAGGATCTGCGTCTCGGTCGAGCCGAAGTCGATGGCGCCGCGCTTGGCGCGCGCCTTCAGCAGCGTGCGGAACAGCATCTCGAGCGCCTGCAGGTGAGGCATCAGCGCAGCCTGCTTTTTCTCAGGTTTCGCTGCGCCCGAAAGCCAGTCCCACACCTGATTGTAGGTGAGGCGCGCGTGCGAGTGGATCACCCCCGGATAGAAGCGGTAATCCCTGATCGCACCCCCCGGACCGATCTGCATGTCGCACACCATGGCGAGGCGGTCGACTTCCGGATTGAGCGAACACAGGCCATTTGAAAGCGCCTCGGGCAGCATGGGGATGACCCGGCGCGGAAAGTACACCGAATTGCCGCGCGTGTAGCCTTCGCGATCGAGCGCGTCCCCCGGTTGCACGTAATGGCTGACATCGGCAATCGCCACTACCAGACGGAACCCGCCACGCCCCACCGGTTCGCAGTACACGGCGTCGTCGAAATCGCGCGCCGTCTCGCCGTCGATGGTGACGAGCGGCAGACGGCGGATATCCTCGCGTCCGTCCAGATCCTTTTTCAGCACCTTGGCCGGAAGCCTTTCCGCCTGATTTTCGACGTCCGGCGGAAACACGTGGGGCAGGTCGTGCTTGCGCAATGCGATCTCGATTTCCATGCCGGGATCGGTGTAGCTGCCCAGCACCTCGGTCACCCGCCCGACGGCCTCGTTGTGCGCGCCAGGCTGGGTGAGGATTTCCACCATCACCACCTGACCGGACTGTGCGGCGCCGGCATGTTCGGTGGGCACCAGGATGTCCTGGTTGATGCGACGGTTTTCCGCGATCAGGAAACCGACCCCACCTTCGCGGTAATAGCGACCGACGATGAAGCGGTTGACGTGCTCCAGCACCTTGACGATCTTGGCCTCGCGCCGACCGCGCCGGTCGAAGCCTGCGACGCGCACCAGCACACGGTCGCCATGCAGCACGCGATGCATTTCCTTGGCCGAAAGATAGAGGTCATCGCCACCCTCGTCGGGCACGACGAAGCCGAAGCCGTCGGGGTGGCCCTCCACCCGTCCCTTGATGAGATCGAGCTTGTCGGGCAGCAACAGCAGACCCTTGCGGTTGATCACCAGCTGGGCATCGCGCTGCATCGCGCCCAGGCGACGCTCGAACAGGTCACGCTCGGCTTCGGTGATGTGCAACTGCTCGATGAACGCCTCCACCTCGACCGGGTGGCCGGCCTCGGTCAGCAGTTGCAGGATGTATTCGCGGCTGGGCAGCGGCGATTCGTAGCGCTCGACCTCCCGTTCATAGAACGGGTCGGCGAGGCGGATCGCGGGAATCCTGTGCTTGCTTCCGCGGCCACCGGATTTTTTTGCAGTCGTCTTCGTTGACAATTCGGTCTCGTCTCTCTTAAAATGCGCGCCTTCATTGCCCAGATGGCGGAATTGGTAGACGCACTAGGTT
>MKWN01000057.1 GCA_001899775.1 Thiobacillus sp. 65-29 | reverse complement strand
GCAGGGTGTAGGGCAGTTCGGCCCAGTGGGCGGTCATGAAGTCCTGGGTTTGCACGGCGCGCAGGGCAACGACGTAGTCGTAGGTGCGGCCGTCGCCCATGACGCCGACGCTTTTCACCGGGAGGAAGACGGCGAAGGCCTGGGAGGTTTTGTCGTACCAGCCGGCGGCGCGCAGTTCGTCGATGAAGATGGCGTCAGCCCTTCTGAGAAGGTCGGCGTATTCGCGCTTCACTTCGCCGAGGATGCGCACGCCGAGGCCGGGGCCCGGGAAGGGGTGGCGGTAGACCATGTCGTGCGGCAGGCCGAGCGCGATGCCGAGTTCGCGCACTTCGTCCTTGAAGAGTTCGCGCAGCGGTTCGAGCAGCTTCAGGTGCAGGGTGTCGGGCAGGCCGCCGACGTTGTGGTGGCTCTTGATGGTATGCGCCTTCTTGGTCTTGGCGCTCGCCGATTCGATGACGTCGGGGTAGATGGTGCCCTGCGCGAGCCATTTCGCCTTCGGCAGCCTCGCGGCCTCTTCCTGGAAGACGTGGACGAATTCGCGGCCGATGATTTTTCGTTTCTGCTCAGGGTCGGTGACGCCGGCGAGTTCCCTCATGAAGCGTTCGGAGGCATCGACGTGGATGACCTTGACGCCGAGGTTCTTCGCGAAGGTCGCCATCACCTGTTCGGCTTCGTTCAGGCGCAGAAGGCCGTTGTCGACGAACACGCAGGTGAGCTGCTCGCCAATGGCACGGTGCAACAGCGCGGCGACCACCGAGGAATCGACGCCGCCGGACAGTCCGAGAATCACTTCGTCGCTGCCGACTTCGGAGCGCACGCGGCCGATCGCCTCGTCGACGTAGTCCGGCATGTTCCAGTCGGAACCGCAGCCACAGATGTCGTGCACGAAGCGCCCGATGATGTGCTTGCCCTGCAGGGTGTGGGTCACTTCGGGATGGAACTGCACGCCGTAGAAATGGCGGTCTTCGTCGGCCATGCCGGCGATGGGGGTGGCGGCGTTGCTCGCCATCACCTTGAAGCCCCCCGGCAGCGCGGTCACCTTGTCGCCATGGCTCATCCACACGTCGAGCAGACCGTGCCCCGCGTCGTTGACGCGGTCCTGCAGGTCACGCAGCAGCGCGGTGTGACCGTGTGCGCGGACTTCCGCATAGCCGAATTCCCGATGCGTGGCATGCTCGACCTTGCCGCCGAGCTGCGCCGCCATGGTCTGCATGCCATAGCAGATGCCCAGCACCGGCACGCCGAGGCCGAACACGACGTCCGGCGCACGCGGCGTCTCCGCCTCGTACACGGAGTTCGGTCCACCCGAGAGGATGATGCCCTGGGGCGCGAAGTCGCGCACGAACTGGTCGGTGACGTCGTTGGGATGCAGCTCGCAATAGACGCCGGCCTCGCGTACGCGCCGCGCGATCAGCTGGGTGTACTGGGAACCAAAATCGAGAATGAGGATTTTCTGGTGCATGGCTGGCCGGGCAGCGCCCGCGGCGGGTTAATCGACGAGACTGTATTCGACCGAGGACACCACGCGCACTTTCTTGATGTGCGGTGTGCTGGCGTCGCGGTCTTCGATGGAGAACTGGCCCTGGTTGGCGCGGCGGATCTTGCCGAGACGGCTGCTGGAATCCTTGGCGAACTTGTCTGCCGCGATGCGCGCGTTCTTGGTCGCTTCTTCGATCATCGACGGCTTGAGGCTGTTGAGGCCGGTGAACAGGAACTGGGTGCGGCTCTCATAGTGTTCGGCCGACAGCGCAATACCCTCCTTGCCCAGCTCACCCAGCTCCGCCATCGCCGCGCGCACGCGCTCGACCTGCCGCGTGTACACGGTCACCGTCGATTTGCCGCTGTAGCGGACGCGCTCGGCCAAGCGGGCATCGCCGTAATCCTGCGCCTGGCGGTCGGTGATCGAGGGTGCGGAAACCGAGATCTCTTCAGGCTTGAAACCCTTCGCCTGCAGAAAGGCAGCGATCTTCTCGTTCTTTTCCTGCAGGGCCTGATACAGGCGGGTCAGGTCGTTATCGGTCTCGCTGAAGGCAATCGGCCAGATCGCGGTATCCGCGGGAACCTCGCGTTCGGCGAGCCCCTTCACTTCGACGGCGCGGTCGGCCTGCTTGAACTGGAGCAGGAAATGGCCGAGAACCCAGGCGCTCGCCACCATACCGACTGCCAGCAGCAGTGCTTCGAGCGTGCGGCGCGGGCTCATGTCATCACAGCCGGTAGTTCGGCGCTTCCTTGGTGATCTGCACGTCGTGCACGTGCGACTCGCGGATACCGGCGCCGGTGATCTCGACGAACTCGGCCTTCTCGTGCATCTCGGTGATCGTGGCCACGCCGAGGTAACCCATCGACGAGCGCAGGCCACCCATCATCTGGTGGATGACGCCGAGCACGCTGCCCTTGTAGGGCACGCGTCCCTCGATGCCTTCGGGCACGAGTTTCTCGGCGCTCTTCTCGTTGTCCTGGAAGTAGCGGTCGCTTGATCCCTGCTGCATCGCACCGAGCGAGCCCATGCCGCGATAGGACTTGTAGGAGCGCCCCTGGAACAGCTCGACTTCGCCCGGTGCCTCGTCCGTGCCGGCGAACAGGCCGCCGAGCATCACGCAGTTCGCACCGGCCGCGAGCGCCTTGGCAATGTCGCCCGAGTAGCGGATACCGCCATCGGCGATCACACCGACGCCGCTGCCCTTCAGCGCATCCGCGACGTTGGCGACCGCGGTGATCTGCGGCACACCGACGCCAGCGACCATGCGCGTGGTACAGATCGAGCCGGGGCCGATGCCGACCTTCACCGCGTCGGCACCATGTTCGACCAGCGCGGACGCCGCCGCCGCGGTGGCGATGTTGCCGCCGATGACCTGAACCTCGGGATAGGTTTTCTTGACCCACCTGACGCGATCGAGCACGCCTTTCGAGTGGCCGTGCGCCGTATCGACGACGACGACGTCGACACCGGCGGCGACCAGCGCCGCGACGCGTTCCTCGGTGCCTTCGCCGGTGCCGACCGCGGCGCCGACACGCAGGCGTCCCATCGCATCCTTGCAGGCGTTGGGGTGCTCGGTGGATTTCTGGATGTCCTTGACGGTGATGAGCCCGCGCAGTTCGAAATCGCTGTTCACCACGAGCACGCGTTCCAGGCGATGCTTGTGCATCAGCGCCATCGCCTCGTCACGGTTGGCGCCTTCCTTCACCGTCACCAGACGCTCCTTCGGCGTCATGATGGTGGAGATGGGCTGGTCGAGGCGGGTTTCAAAGCGCAGGTCACGGTTGGTCACAATGCCGACGACCTTGCCGCCGTCGATGACCGGCAGGCCGGAGATGCGCTTGGCGCGGGTGATTTCGAGCACCTGGCGCACCGTCATCTGCGGCGCAATGGTGATCGGATCCTTCACCACGCCGGACTCGAAGCGCTTGACCGCGGCAACCTGGGCCGCCTGCATTTCGGTCGTCATGTTCTTGTGGACGATGCCGATGCCGCCTTCCTGCGCCAGGGTGATCGCCAGGCGCGCCTCGGTCACGGTGTCCATCGCCGCGGACAGCAGGGGCAGATTCAGCGTGATGGCGCGCGTCAACTGGCTGGACAGGCTGACTTCGCGGGGAAGGATGGCGGAGTGGGCAGGGACGAGCAGAACGTCGTCGAACGTCAGCGCTTTTTGCAGAACACGCATGGGTTTTCCTTAACGCAAAGCGAAATTATACGCGCCCCCCGCGTCCGGGCACAAACCGCGGCATGGCCGGCGAGGGGCGGACCAAAATTACCATTTGCCATCACACAAGCCGCGGTTGACGCGGCCGGGCGATATCGTTAACTTTGCGTATGCGCCCGGATGCAAACGTCCGTGCCCGCCACGAACACGAGGAGAGACAATGACGATGCACCGAATTCTGTTTACCCTGTCGTCCGTCGCGCTGCTTGGCCTGGCCGGTTGCGCCAGCCAGCCGGCGCCGACGGCTGCCGCCAAGCCCGCCGAAACCAAGGCTGCGGAACCCGTCAAGCCCGCGCTTTCGGCCGAAGCGCAAGCCGCCCTGACTGCGGCGCAGGCCGACGCCAAGGCCGCGCGCGCGAAGAATGCCCTGTGGACCACGGCTGAGGATGCCCTCAAGGCCGCCGAAGCCGCCGCGGAAAAGAATGACAGCGCCACGGTGCTGGCACAGTCGAAGCGCGCCAGCGCCCAGGTCAAACTGGGCATGGAACAGCTCGACTACCCACTGGTCAAGATCGGCGACTGATTTCGTTTCGCCTGTACAAAAGCCCTCCAGGCTCGCGCCGGAGGGCTTTTTTTCTGCCGGAAGCGCGTGCCCGGTCACCACGGAGGTACCGCCGGCCGGCAGCCTGGCTTCAACCCAAAAATCCATTCGCGTATCGACACGTGACCATTCAGCCCGAACGGCCGGTCAGATTCCCGCGCGGTGCTGGCAGGCGCACCCGCAAGGGGCAGGCCGTGGTTGTCGTCAATGAATTGGCAACAACCACGCACCGGCGCCTTCATGCCCTCCGGGTGCTCGCCGCGATCTTCGGGCGGTGGAACCTTCACGGCATCGGGCCGGGGGCGGCCCTCCTACAATACCGCGCGCCCCTGTGGGAGCGGCGCCCTCGCCGCGATTGGGGCGGCGGAAGCGCCACGGCGATCGGGCCGGGGGCGGCCCTCCTACAACACCGCGCGCCCCTGTGGGAGCGGCGCCCTCGCCGCGATTGGGGCGGCGGAAGCGCCACGGCGATCGGGCTACAATACCGTGCGCCCCGTGGGAGCGGCGCCCTCGCCGCGATTGGGGCGGCGGAAGCGCCACGGCGATCGGGCCGGGGGCGGCCCTCCTACACCAGCCTATTCCGTATGGAGCACCGCTTGCGGTGCCAATGGGCATTGGCATCGCGCGCGAGCCGGATTCGGCGCGCAAGCGGGTCTCCCGCGGCCTAATGGACAATCCGGGTTCATCTCAGCCCGTCGCGTCGGCCTCGATGGCGCCACCACCCTTGCGGGTCGTTTTCCCCGCTTCGGCGCGCTTGCGGCGCACTTCCTTGGGATCGGCGATCAAGGGTCGATAGATCTCCACACGATCGCGGTCGCGCACGACTTCGTCCAGTTTCACCAGCTTGCTGAAAATGCCGACCTTGTTGACCGCGAGATCGATCTCGGGGAATTCCTCCAGCAGGCCGGAACGGCGAATGACGTCCTCGACCGTCGCCCCCGCGTCCAGTTCCAGTTTGCGCAAGACTTGCGCGGCTGGCAGGGCATAGGCGATCTCGACGGCAATCCTGGATTCATCGTTCATGTCGGATAGACCTCGTCCGCGCGCCGCACGAAGGCATCGACAAAGGTATTGGTGATGTGCGCAAACACCGGCGCCAGCAGTTTTTCCAGAACATGGCTGGAAAACGCATACTGCAGGCGGAATTCGATCTTGCACGCCTCGTCGCCCAGGGGCTGGAAAACCCAGTCGCCTTTCAGTTCGGAAAACGGCCCGTCCTGTAGCTTGATGCGCATTTCCCTTGGCACGACCTTGGTGTTCCGTGTGGTGAAGCTCTGCCGGATGCCCATGTACGCGATATGGATCGTCGCCACGGTCAGCGTATCGTCACGCGTTTTCAGTTCGGTGCCGCCGCACCAGGGCAGGAATTTCGGGTAATCCTCGACGCGGTCGACGAGTTCGAACATGCGTTCCGGGGTGTGCGCCACCAGGACACTTTTTTCCACACGCGCCATCGATAACCTGTAGCCTTGGTAGCCTTGTACAATCGCGCATTGTACGCAAGCCGTCCCGCCATGAGCATTGCCGACAACAAAAAAGCGTTTCACGACTACTTCATCGAAGAGCGGTTCGAGGCCGGGCTGGTGCTCGAAGGCTGGGAGGTGAAGGCGATCCGCGCGGGCCGCGTGCAACTGAAGGAAGCCTACGTGGTGGTCCGCAACGGCGCCGTGTATCTCATCGGCTGCCATATCAGCCCGCTGCCCACCGCCTCGACCCACATCCATCCCGATCCGACCCGTTCGCGCAAGCTCTTGCTGCATGCGGAGGAAATCAACAAACTCATCGGCAAGACCGAGCGCGCCGGTTTCACCCTGGTGCCGCTCGATCTGCACTACAGCAAGGGGCGCATCAAGCTGGAGATCGGGCTCGCCAAGGGCAAGAAACAGCACGACAAGCGCGCCGCCGAGAAAGAGCGTGAGTGGCAACGCGAAAAGCAGCGCCTGATGCGCGACACGCGCTCCTGAGCGACATCCGGCAGCAGTCAGCCGACGAACGGCATATTAGCAACTTGTAAATTGTCGAGCACTCGACTATTCTTGGCGAAAGTTCGACAGCAAAGGACGCAGCCATGTCTGCTCTGCCCGTTTACGAAGTCGAGTTCATTCCGCTGGAACGCCGCCTGGGCGACCGTCGGGTCGCGCCACGCGGTGCAGCGCTGCCGCCCGGACTGACCACCGACCGCCGCACGCTGACGGGGCGCCGCGCGGAAGATCGCCGGCCGGTCACGCTGAAAGCCGTCTGAGCCGCTTCAGCCCACCGTGACGCGGGGGTTATCCGCGTCAAGCTGTCCTATCGTCGCGGCCGCGGCAAAGCCCTGCGCCCTGAAGGCGGCCAGGACCGCCGCTTCACTTTCTGCTTCACACGCCACCAACAAGCCCCCGCTCGTCTGCGGATCGCACAGCAGATTGCGCTGCCAGTCGGCGCAATCCTGCGGCAGATCGACGTCGTGCCCATAGCTCGCCCAGTTGCGTCCGGCCGCACCCGTGGTCACCCCTCTCTGGACCAGGCGACGCGCCTCGTCGATCACCGGCACGGCGTTCCAGTCGATGCGCGCGGCCCGCTGCGAGCCGCGCACGATTTCCAGCAGATGCCCGAGCAGGCCGAAGCCGGTGACATCGGTCATCGCGTGCACGCCGGGCATGTCGCCCAGCGTGGCGCCCACGGCGTTGAGCTGGCCCGCGGTGTCCACCATGGCGCGATATCCCTCGGGCGAGAGTTCGCCCTTTTTCAGCCCCGCCGACAGGATGCCGATACCCAGCGGCTTGCCGAGGATGAGCACGTCGCCGGCCTGTGCCTGGTTGTTGCGCTTGACGCGATCCGGATGCACGACGCCGATTGCGACCAGTCCGTAGATCGGTTCGGAGGTGTCGATGGAATGGCCGCCGGCTACCGGAATGCCGGCGGCGCGACATACCGCCTCGCCGCCGGCGAGGATGTCGCGGATGGTTTCGATCGGCAGGCGGTCGACCGGCATACCGACGACGGCGAGCGCGAACAGCGGCCGCCCGCCCATGGCGTAGATGTCGGACAAGGCGTTGGTCGCGGCGATGCGGCCGAAATCGTGCGCGTCGTCGACGATGGGCATGAAGAAATCCGTGGTGGCGATGATGGCCTGGCTGTCATTCAGCCGGTACACAGCCGCGTCGTCGCTGGTTTCGGTACCGACCAGAAGATCCGGGAATACGCCCAGCGGCGCGGCCTTTGCCAGGATCTCCTGGAGCACGGCCGGGGCGATTTTGCAGCCGCAGCCGCCGCCGTGGGAAAATTGGGTCAGTTTGATGGTATCCACGTGTTTCTTTCGAGAGTGTTTCCGCTTGCGCGCCGCCACCGTAGCAGAACTGCATGCCTTTGACGAGATCATCGACGCCCGCTCGCCCGGCGAATTCGCCGAGGATCGCGTGCCGGGCGCGGTCAATCTGCCGGTACTGGACGACGCCGAGCGCGCCCGCGTCGGTACGCTGCACAAACAGGCGTCGCCGTTCGAGGCGAAAAAGGTCGGTGCGGCCCTGGTGTCGCGCCATATCGCGCATCACCTGGAAACCTGGTTTGCCGACAAGCCGCGGACTTATCGTCCTCTCGTGTACTGCTGGCGCGGAGGCAGCCGCAGCGGCGCGATGGTGCACGTGCTGCAGAAGATCGGTTTCCCCGCCGTCCAGCTCGAAGGCGGCTACAAGGCCTACCGCCGCCACGTCGTCGCCGAACTCGCGCGCTTGCCGGACTTGTTCGCATTCCGTGTGGTGAGCGGCCCCACCGGCAGCGGCAAGAGCCGCCTGTTGCAGGCGCTCGCCGCGGCCGGCGCGCAGGTACTCGACCTCGAGGCGCTGGCCGCGCATCGCGGTTCGCTGCTCGGCGCCCTGCCGGAGCAGACACAGCCCACCCAGAAGGGCTTCGAGAGCGCGGTCTGGTCGGTGCTCGAACACCTCGATCCCGCGCGAGCAGTCTATGTCGAATCGGAAAGTCGCCGCATCGGCGCGGTGCAGCTACCCGATGCCTTGATCGAGGCGATGCGCGCGAGTCCATGCATCCGTATCGAAGCCTCGCTGGATGTGCGCGTGGCGCTGCTCACCGAAGACTATGCTCATTTTCTCGGCGAGCCCGCCACCCTCAACGCGCGCCTGGAGCACCTTGTCGAACTGCGCGGCCGCGAGACGGTCGCGGCCTGGCAGGCGCTCGCCAGCCGGCATGCGTGGTCCGAACTCGTCGCGGCCCTGCTCGCGCAACATTACGATCCCGCCTACCACAAGTCGCTGTCGCACAATTACGCGCCATCGGCCGACGACCGCACATTCCGCACAGACGATCTGTCGGCGGACGGCATGCGGCGGCTGGCGCAGGAAATTCTCGCCGCGGCGCGATGAGCGGATCAGCCGATGAGCTTTCCCAGCACGAAGCCGATGACGATGCCGATGATGAGCGCGACGGTCAGCCCCCGGTAGGTCAGCACGTCCTTCGAGTAGCCGCGGCGGATGGCGATGTAGGAAACGAGGTAGCCGACCGCGTTGAGCAGCCAGACGAAACCGATCGACAGCACCTTGACGATGAACGGACCAATGACCGGCACCAGCGCGACGATGCCGAGCAGCCAGGCGAAGGCATTGGACACGAGCCCGACAACGACGACGCTGCCGGCGATCACGCTGCGGTCGACGTCGTAGTGCAGTCCCAGCGCGACCAGGCCGCCAATGCCGAGCCACACCGGCAGCATCACTTTCCAGTTGCGCCACCAGGGTGGTGAACCGTCCGCGACCGGTGCTGCGGGTTGCGCCATGCTCAGACGACCAGTGCGGCGAGATCGACCCCGTTTACCCCCATCGGCGGACACCAGAAAAAATCGCCGGTCAGCGGCCGGGTGAAATCGAACAGGCCGTCGATGATGCCGTCGTCGTGTCCGGTCATGCGCCGCAACTGCGCTTCGAAAGCATCGAAAGACCTGCCGAAGGCAAGGAACACCAGCCCGGCATCAAGGCCGGACGACCAGGGCATGGAACGGCGCACGACGAACGCCTCCGGCTCGAAATCCTCCTGTGCGGTGCGCTTGACGTGCGCCGACTCGGGCGCATCGTCGAGTTCCTCGTTGCTGTCCCGCTCACGGCCGACGTGGTTGTCCTGCTCCGCGCGCGACATGGCGTCGAAGGCGGGGAAGTCGTGCAACCACTGCTGCACCGCGGCGAAGCTCGAACCATCGATGCCGGCGCCATAGCCCTGGGTGATTGCCGCCTCGATCGCGGCCTCGTCCTGCGGGTTTTCGGTGCCGTCCTCGTAGCCACTGAGGTCGCGGAAGTCGCGATAGCGGAAGCTGTCGATCGCCTGCACAAGTTCGAACGCCGGCGCGGCGAGTGCCGCCAGCACATGCCCCTGGCGCAGCAGTTCGCCCGGGTCGTCGCCGCGCAGCCACAGCCACAAGGCACGCTGCGTCACCGGAATGGCGGGGCGTGCACGCGGCAATTGCGGAAAGCCGCGCAGATTCGGAATTTCGCGCCCCAGTGCTGCGGCAACGCCCACGCCGATGCCCAACACCGCCGCCCTGCCGTCACAGGCGGCCGCAAGCGTGCTCAACACCTCACGCGGATCGCTCTTCGGCTTGAGATCGAAAAACAGATGGCGGGCGTGGATGGGAATCGGTTCGAGAATGGCGGCTTGCGGAGTCATGGCGGGCAGATTGCAAAGAAGACACAAACTTCAACGATACAACGAAAACTCAGCCGCGCCGCACCTCGATGACGTTCTGCACGTGCTGCAGACGCCCGAGCAGGCGCGACAACTGCTGCAACTCCTTCACGCGCAGGGTGAGCTGCATGTGTGCGTACTCCCCGCGGCTTTCGGTATTCACCCGCAGCACGTCGAGCTTTTCCTTGGTGATGACGTCGGACACGTCGCGCAGCAGGCCCTGGCGGTCGAAGGCCTTGAGACGCACGTCGACCTCGAACGCCGCGCCAGCGTCGAGTGCCCATTCGGCAGGCATGACGCGCGCGGGATTGCCGCGCCGCAGCGAAGCGCAATCGACGCGGTGCACGGTAAGACCGCGCCCGACGGTGGTGTAGGCGGCGATCGGGTCGGGCGGTTGCGGCCGGCAGCAGCGCGCCAGTGTCAGCGGCACATCGCCCAGGCCGGGGATGACGACGGGATTGTCCGAGCGTGGCCGCGCGCGCGGCCGGGCGACCGGCGCCAGCACCGGCGCGACCTTGCCCGCCTCCTGCAGGGCACCGACCAGATCGCGCTGACCGACGTCACCGCGGCCCAGCGCGGCAAGAAACTCGTCCAGCCGGGAAAACTTCAGGCGCTGCGCGAGCTTTTCCAGATTGGTCTCGGCGATACCGAGCCGCTTCAATTCCTTCTCCAGCAGCGTGCGTCCGAGCGTGACCTGTTCGCCGACGTCGCGCTGACGGAACCACGCACGCACCTTGGCGCGCGCGCGATGCGTGGCAAGGAAACCCAGCGCCGGATTGAGCCAGTCGCGGCTTGGCGCCCCTTCCTTGGCGGTGAGAATTTCGACGCGCCGACCGTTTTCGAGCACGGTGTTGAGCGGCACCATCGCGCCATCGACCTTGGCACCGCGGCAGCGGTGGCCCAGATCGGTATGCACCGCGTAGGCGAAATCCACCGGCGTGGCGCCGCGATCCAGGGCGATCACCCTGCCCTGCGGGGTCAGCACGTAGACCTGGTCCTGGAACAGTTCGGTCCTGAACTGCTCGGTGAATTCGCTCGTGTCGGCGACGTCGTCCTTCCATTCGAGGATGCGCCGCAGCCAGGCGATCTTCTCCTCGTATTGCGCGTCCTGCCGTCCGCCTTCCTTGTAGCGCCAGTGCGCGGCGACGCCCAGTTCGGCACTGCGGTGCATGTCGAAGGTGCGGATCTGCACTTCGAGCGCGCGGTCCTCCGGGCCGATCACCGCGGTATGGAGCGAACGATAGTCGTTGCTCTTCGGCTGCGAGATGTAATCGTCGAACTCGCCGGGGATCGGCTGCCAAAGATTGTGCACCAGCCCCAGCACGGTGTAGCAGTCGATCTCGTGCTTCACCAGCACGCGCACGGCGCGAATATCGTAGAGTTGATCGAATGGCACATGCTTGCGCCGCATCTTGTTGACGATGCTGGCGATATGCTTGGGCCGTCCGGTCACCTCGGCCTCGATGCCGTGCAGCGCCAGTTCGGTCTCGATGCGCTCGATGATGCCCTTGATATAGGCCTCGCGGTCGGCGCGCTTCTCGTCGAGTTGCACGGCGATGCGTTTGTAGATGTCGGGTTCGAGATAGCGGAACGCCCAGTCCTCCATCTCCCACTTGATCTGCCACACTCCCAGACGGTTCGCCAGCGGCGCGAACAGTTCACGCGCCTGCTGCCCCAGCGCGCGGCGCGCGTCGGCCTCCCGGTTCACGGCGCAGCGCAGGGCATGGGTGCGCTCGGCCAGTTTGACCAGCACCACGCGGATGTCCTCGACCATCGCCAGCACCATCTGGCGCAGGGCTTCCAGCTGCGCGTGCGGATCGAGGCGCCGGTCGGTTGCGCTCACCGCGAGCGCCTCGATGCGCGCCATCGCCAGCACGCCCTGGGCAAGCCGCGCGGCGACGCCGAAGCGCGCCGCGAATTCCGGAGATTCCTCGAAGCAGATATGCAGCAGGGCCGCGGCCACGGCGTCGGCGCCCACGCGCAGATCGGCGACGATGAGCGCCGTACCGACACCGTGTGCAAACGCATCACTCGCACCGAGCCGTTCGTGCGCGTAGGCCAGTGCCTGCCAGGGCAGGTCGTTTTCCGCGACCGGCAGCACCCGTGCAAGGGCATTCCGTGCCGTTTCCAGATCGGTCGATTCAAAGCAGCGGGCGCGTGCGGTTTCCGGATTCATGGCTGAACGAGATGCCAGTAGCGGTGCGGATTGCGATATTCTGCGGCCGTCACCCCGTCTGCGCCAAATTCGAAGCGGATCAGGCCGTCATGGTCGCTGCGCAGAATGTTCGTGCCACGCGCGCGAAATCGCTCGACGACGCCACGATGTGGATGATGGTAACGGTTGCGGTAGCCGCTGGTGAAGACGACGTGGTCGGGGGCGACCTGCTCGACGAAGGCTTCCATCGACGACGTGCGGCTGCCGTGATGGCCTGCGACCAGTACCGCGGAGGCAAGATCGACACCAGACTCCATGAGTTCGAGTTCGCCACGCCGGCCGGCGTCGCCCGTGACGAGGAAGCGCCGCGTGCCGGTCCCCACGCTGAGCACGCAACTGAAATCGTTGTCGCTGCGGTTGTACGATGCGGTGGGCGTCGACGGCGGATTGAGAATGGCGAACGGCACGCCATCCCAGACCCACGACTGCCCCCGGGCGCAAGGCTGCGGGGGTGGCGCACCTGCCGGCAACGGCTCTTCCGGAGGCTGTCCACTGAGCATCCAGTGCGTGGAAATATCGCGCAGAATCGAGCGCAGCCCGCCGCTGTGGTCATTGTCGTTGTGCGACACGATCACGCCGTCGAGCTCACCGACCCCCGATGCGCGCAGATACGGCACGACGATACGCTCACCCGCATCGCTGTCGCCGAACGCTGCGCCGGTGTCGTACAGCAGTGTGTGTCGCGCCGTGCGCACCAGGATGGACGTGCCCTGTCCGACGTCGATGACATCGACGCGAAAGGCCCCGGGTGCGATCACGTCGGCGGGCGGCAGCAGCATGGGCAGCCACAGCACGCCGCCCAGCACACGTGCCGGGAAACCGCGCGGCAGGAGCAACCACAGCGTACCCAGCACGGCGAGCATGACGGCGGCCATGTCCGGCGCCGGTCGTAACGCCACGGCCCAGGGCAGCTCCGCCAACCACACCAGCATGGCGCCAAGCCATTCCATCAGCCACACCGCTGCGTGCCACAGCGGCGGCAGCAGCACACCAAGCAGCGCAAGCGGCGTCACCAGCCAACTCACCACCGGGATCGCGATCGCGTTGGCAAAGGGTGATACCAGCGACACCTGCTGGAACAGCAACAACAGCGCCGGCGCGAGCGCCACGGTCACCGCCGCCTGCACCGTCATCCAGCCACGCAGCTTGTCCGGCAAGGCAACCCGGCCGAACGTCACCCACATGATCGCCGCCATCGCGCCGAACGACAGCCAGAACCCGACCACCAGCACCGCCCAGGGATCGAGTGCGAGCACGGCGGCGAGCGCGGCAAGCAGGGCCGTGAAGGGACGCGGCTCGCGCCGCCCCCAGAACGCCAGCGCGAGCACGACGAGCATGAACAGGGTGCGCTGCGCCGGCACCTGGAAACCGGCGAGCAGCGCATAAGCAAACGCCGTCAGGACCGCGGCGGCGAGTCCGGCCTGGCGCGCCGGCAGCCGCTCCACCGCGCGCGGCCAGCGCCGCCAGGCGAAGGCGACCGCCCAGCCGGCAAGCGCCGCGATCATGGTCACATGCAAGCCCGAGATCGACAGCAGATGGTTCACACCGGTGCGCGTATAGGCGCGCCATTGCACATCTGGAATGCTGCGCTGGTCGCCGATGGTCAATGCGGCAATCACCCCGGCATACGGTGCCTCACCCAGCGTGGCGAAGATGCGCTCGCGCACCGCTTCACGCATGGCCGCAATCCACGCCGCCGGCGTTGCGGCACGCGCATCGAGCCTGACCGGCGTCACGCGCTCGCGCACGCTGCCCGACGCGGAGATACCCTGCTCCAGCGCCCAGGCCTCCAGATCGAAGCCATGCGGATTGTGCGTGCCGTAGGGAATTTTCAGGCGCGCCGTCAGGCGCCAGCGCTCGCCCGCGCGGATGGGTTCCTGTTGCGTCGTACCGCGTGGCGCATGGCGCGTGAGTCGCACGCGGCTGAGCGCTGGCGCACCCGGCGTCAGCACCTGCTCCACATCCAGCACGAAACGCACGTCACGCCCGCGTGTATCGGGCAGATCGGTGACGACACCGACGAGTTCGATGTCCCGGCCCTGCCAGGCATCGGGCAGGCGCTCGGCCAGACGCGACTCGGCCCGCCATGCGGCCCAGGCAAATCCCAGTGCCGCGCACAACAACACCACGCCGATGCGCCGCAACCCGTCGCCGATGCCATGCGACCGCGGCCACACGCGCAGCGCGAGCGCCAGCGCCGGCAGCGCCCACAGCCAATGCGCCGGCGGCAGCGTCGCCTGCTGCTGCAGAAACCCGACCCCCAGGCAGAATGCGATGAGATAGGCCCGCATCGCGAAACGGATCAGGCCGGCTGCAAGGCCCCGTCGACCAGGCGCAGCCGGCGATCCATGCGTGCCGCCAGGTCGCTGTCGTGGGTGACCACGACCAGGCTGGTTCCTTCGCGACGGTTGAGTTCGCGCATCAATTCGAACACCGCCTCAGCAGTATGCTGATCGAGATTGCCGGTCGGTTCGTCGGCGAGAATGCAGGCGGGACGTGTCACCAGCGCACGCGCAATCGCGACCCGCTGGCGCTCGCCGCCGGAGAGTTCGCCCGGTCGATGCGTCAGCCGATGCCCGAGGCCCACCGCCTGCAGCACCTCGGTCGCCCGCTCCAGCGCTTCCGCCGGCCTGGCGCGGCGGATGACGAGCGGCATGGCGGCGTTTTCCAGCGCGGAAAACTCCGGCAGCAGGTGATGGAACTGATAGACGAAGCCGAGCGCCGCGTTGCGCAGCGTGCTGCGTGCCCCCTCCGACAGCGCAAAGGGGTCGCGCCCGAGCAGTTCGACCCGCCCCGTCGTGGGGATATCGAGCCCCCCCAGCAGATGCAGCAGCGTGCTCTTGCCCGACCCCGACGCACCAACGATCGCCACCGATTCCCCGGCGGCCACCGCGAGATCGACCGCGCGCAGCACCGGCACGTCGGCGCGCCCCTGGCGGAAGGTCTTGCCCAGTTCCGTGCAGCGCAGCACGTTCTCCCCCGAATGCCGTCCCGCAACGTGCGGCGCCTGCTCACTCATAGCGCAGCGCCTCCGCGGGATTGACGCGCGCCGCGCGCCAGCTCGGGTACAGCGTCGCCGCCAGACTGATGAGCAGGGAAATGCCGGCGATGAGTCCAACCTCGCTCCACACCAGCTTGGACGGCAGCTCGTTGATGTAATACACATCCGCCGGAAACAGATCCATGCCGGCCATGCGCTCGATGAACGGCACGACCGTCTCCAGATTGAGCGCGAGCAGCACGCCGCCGGCAACGCCCAGCAGCGTGCCGAACACGCCGATGAAGCTGCCCTGCACCATGAAGATCGCCATCACCGACCCCGGCTTTGCGCCGAGCGTGCGCAGAATCGCAATGTCGGACTGCTTGTCGGTCACCGCCATCACCAGGGTCGAGACGATATTGAACGCCGCCACCGCGACGATCAGCAACAGGATCAGGAACATCATGCGCTTCTCGATCGCCACGGCGCGGAAGAAGTTGGCATGGCTGCGCGTCCAGTCGGTAAGGTAATACGCGCCGGACAGCGTCTTCTCCAGATCCCTCACCACGAACGGCGCACGGAACAGCTCGGCCAGCTTGAGCCGCACGCCCGACACATCCTCGCCCAGGCGCAGCAGTTTTTGTGCGTCCTGCAAATGGATCAGCGCCAGCCCGGAGTCGTACTCGAACATGCCCGCCTCGAAAATCCCGCTCACCGTGAACTGCTTGAGGCGCGGCATCACCCCCGCCGGCGTGATGTTGCCCTGCGGCGTCAGCAACACCACCTTCTCGCCGGGAAACACGTTCAGCGCACGCGCCAGCTCCGCACCGAGCACGATGCCGAACTCGCCCGCCTTGAGGTCGGCAAGCCGGCCGGTCTTCATGTGGCGCGCAAAATCGGCGACCTGCGATTCCATCTCCGGCAGCACGCCGCGGATGATCGCGCCGCGCACCAGGTCGCCGTTGGCAAGCATGCCCTGCGCGTTGACGTAGGGCGCACCCGCAAGCACCTCCTTGTTCTGCCGTGCGGTGGCGAGCACCTGGCGCCAATCGGAGAGGCGGTCTCCCGGCCCGCTGATTTCGAGGTGCGCCGCCACGCCGAGAATGCGCGCGCGCAGTTCTTCCTGAAAGCCGCTCATCACCGACAGCACCACGATCAGCGCGGTCACGCCCAGTGCGATCCCCGCCATGGAGACGCCGGAAATGAACGAGATGAAATGGTTGCGGCGCTTCGCGTGCGTATAGCGCAGGCCGACCAGAAGCTCAAACGGAAGCAAGATGCGACCCGGAAGGAAAACGGACCGAGTATGCCACAGGCACTACTCCCCGAGCAGGTGCAGCACTACGCCCCGCGTCTGTGGCGCGCGACGGTGCTCGAACACGTAGAGGCCCTGCCAGGTACCCAGCAGCGGCGCGCGCTCCGTCACCGGAATCACCAGATGCGTCTGCGTCAGCGCCGCCCGGACATGCGCCGGCATGTCGTCCGCCCCCTCCAGCGTATGCGCGTAGATCGCATCGCCTTCCGGCACCAGACGCGAGAAAAAACGTTCGAGGTCACTTTGCACCGTCGGGTCGTAGTTCTCATGGATCAACAGGCTCGCCGACGTGTGACGGATATAAAGCGTGAGCAGGCCCTGACGGATGCCGCTCTCGCCGACCCAGGCACGCACGCTGGCGGTGAAATCGTACAGCCCCTTGCCACGCGTCGGTACGCTGATTTCGTGATGCACTTGTCGCATGGCTCGCATTTTAGTGCACGGTCTCGCTAAACTCCGCGCATGCGTATCCTCGTCCCCCATCTGTTCCCGCCGCCGCCGATGCTCGACGCGGCAAAAGACCTGCGTCTGCCGGCGCTGCATACCGTGCTCGCACGCGGCCAGCGCACACCCTGCCCGGCTGCGGGCGTCGAAGCCGCGCTGTGCGAGGCGCTCGGCATCGAACGTCAGCAGGACTGGCCGGTCGCGCCCATCACCCTCGAAGCCGACGGCGGCACGGCGGGTGATGTCTACTGGCTGCGCGTCGACCCGGCGCATCTGCGCGTCATGCGCGACCGTATCGTGCTCGCGCCGGAACTACCAGCCCTGTCGCCGGACGAAGCCGGGGCGCTGGCAGACAGCCTCGGCGCGCATTTCGGCGACGCCCTGCGCCCCATGGCGCTGACGCCACAGCGCTGGTATCTGCCTTTCGCGCGACCACCGACGCTCATCACCACGCCACGCTCGCTCGCGGCGGGCCGCGACATCCAGCCCCTGCTGCCGCACGGTGAGGACGCCGTGCGCGTCCGTGCCTGGCTCAACGAAGTGCAAATGCTGCTGCACGATCACCCCGTCAACCAGGCGCGCGAAGCCCGCGGCATCCTGCCGGTCAATGCCCTGTGGCCTTGGGGCGGCGGTATCCTTCCCACCGTGGCTTCGCAGGCATTGCGCGTCACCTGCGAAGCACCCGAGCAGCTTGCCATCGCCCGTTTCGCCGGTGCCCGCCTCGTCGCGCCCGGCGATCCCCACGCCGCACTCGTCGTCGTCGACACCCTGTCCGCACCGGTTCAGGCGGGGGATCTGTCGGGCTGGCGTGAGGCACTTCGCCAGTTCGACACGCAGCTCGCGAACCTGCTGCGCTCGCATGCGCAACTCAGCGTGATCGACCCGGCGCACGGTGTGGCGTGTCACGCACGGCGTCTGGATCGCTGGAAATTCTGGCAGCGCCTGCCGCCCCTGGATGCGGCATTGCGCAGCGACCCGTGACGGCGCGTTGCCCGCTCATACCGGCACCGCCCACAGATCGTGCTCGTCGGCCTCGTCGACCTTCACCATCAGGCGCGTCCCCGGCGCAAGCCCGAACACCCCCTCCAGGTACACGACGCCGTCGATCTCCGGCGCATCGCCCCGGCTGCGCGCGATCATGCCCACCTCGTCCTCCTCATCGACCATCACCTCGAGGGTCCGGCCGATCTTGGCATCCAGCCGCGCCGCCGAAATCTCCGCCTGGGTCTCCATGAAGCGTTCCAGACGTTCGTCCTTGAGTTCTTCCGGGACCGGATCCGGCAGCGCATTGGCGGCCGCGCCTTCTACGGGCGAATATTTGAAGCAGCCGACGCGGTCGAGCTGCGCTTCCTTGAGAAAGGCCAGCAATTCCTCGAACTCGGCGTCGGTCTCGCCGGGAAATCCGACAATGAACGTCGAACGCAGCGTGAGATCGGGTACTGCGCCACGCCACGAACGGATGCGGTCGAGCGTCTGCTCCACCGCGCCGGGCCGCTTCATCAGCCTGAGAATGCGCGGACTGGCGTGCTGAAATGGAATATCGAGATACGGCAGGATTACGCCATCGGCCATCAGCGGAATCACATCGTCCACGCTCGGATACGGATAGACGTAGTGCAACCGCACCCACGCACCCAGGCTGCCAAGCGCGCCAGCGAGCTCGGTCATGCGCGTCTTCAGCGGACGGCCGCCCCAGAAGCCCGGGCGGTACTTCACGTCGACCCCGTAGGCACTGGTGTCCTGCGACACCACCAGCAACTCGCGCACGCCGGCGCCGACCAGCGCCTCCGCCTCGCGCATCACCTCGCCGACCGGACGGCTCACCAGATCGCCCCGCAGCGACGGGATGATGCAGAAGGTACAGCGGTGATTGCAGCCTTCCGAAATCTTCAGATAGGCATAGTGGCGCGGCGTAAGGCGGATCCCCCCCGGCGGGATCAGATCCGCGAACGGATCGTGCGGTTTCGGCAGCGCAGCATGCACCGCCTCCATCACTTCCTCCAGCGCATGCGGTCCCGACACCGCAAGCACCTTGGGGTGCGCCGCGCGGATCAGGTCGCCTTTCGCACCGAGACAGCCGGTCACGATCACCTTGCCATTCTCGGCGAGCGCCTCGCCGATCGCATCCAGCGATTCCTCCACCGCCGCATCGATGAAACCGCAGGTGTTCACCACCACCACATCGGCCTCGTCATAGCTCCCGACGATGCCGTAACCTTCCGCGCGCAGTTGTGTGAGGATGCGCTCGGAATCGACTGTCGCTTTCGGACAGCCGAGGGACACGAAGCCGACGCTGGGAATCACTCTGTTCGATTTCATCTGGCCATTCAAACCTTGGGTCATTGCAACAATCTCCTGACGTGGATCAATCACCGCGCATCAGCGCCATCAGCTCGTCGGTGGACGGCACGGCCGCACCCTCGCCACCCTCACCCAGCACGCTGTCTGCGAGCGCACGCTTGTCGTGATGCAGTTCGACGATGCGCTCTTCGAGCGTGCCCCTGGCAACCAGACGGTAAACCGTCACGGGGCGCTGCCGCCCGATACGATGCGCGCGACCCATCGCCTGGTCTTCTGCGGCCGGGTTCCACCAGGGGTCGGTGATGACGACATAATCCGCCGCCGTAAGGTTAAGGCCGAAGCCACCGGCCTTGAGGCTGATCAGGAAGAGTTCACCGTCGCCGCGCTGGAACGCTTCGACACGGCGGCTGCGTTCGGCGGCCGGTGTGGCACCGTCGAGATATTGATAGCGCAGGCCGCATGCATCGAGCGATTCACGCAACAGGGTGAGAAAATCGACGAACTGGCTGAACACCAGCGTCTTGTGGCCGTTGGCAGCCAATTCCTGGGCGAGCTCCGTGAACGCACGCAACTTCGCGCCGACCATGCCGAGCGCCGGGCTGACCAGACGCGGATCGCAGGCGGCACGGCGCAGTTTCGTGAGCTGCGCGAGAACAGAAAAGCGTGCCTGCGCGCTGTCCTCGCCCAGCGCACCTTCCGCGGCAGTCAGAGCCTGGCGACGCAAGGCTTCATAATGCACGGCCTCGTCGGCTTCCGGCGCAACGGAGAGCAAGAGCTCGGTACGTGGCGGCAGATCGTCCAGCACCTGCGCCTTGGTACGGCGCAGTACAAAAGGCGCGATCAGACGGCGTAGCCGGCGCTGCGTCTCGCGGTCGCGGTCCTTCTCTATCGGTGCGGCAAAGCGTTCGTTGAAGCGCGACAGTGGGCCCAGCAGGCCGGGATTGCAATAACGCATGATCGACCACAGTTCTGCCAGCCGGTTTTCCACCGGCGTACCGGACAGGGCCATGCGGAAATCGGCCGCCAGGTCGAACAATGCCAGCGAACGCTTGGCGGCAGCATTCTTCACCGCCTGGGCTTCGTCGGCGACCAGCGTATGCCATGTGCGTGAAGCGAAAAGCTCCTGCGCCTGCAGCATGAGCGTGTAGGACACGATGACCACGTCGTGTGGCCCCGCCGCCTCGACGACGCCAGCGCGGTCCCCTTCGCCAAAAATCACCGGGTTGAGCGCAGGTGCGAACCGGCGCGTCTCGGCAAGCCAGTTGCCGCACACCGAGGTCGGCGCGACGATCAGCGACGGCCCCCCCTCCGCGCGCGCGAGCATCACTGCAAGCGCCTGCAGGGTCTTGCCAAGCCCCATATCGTCGGGCAGGCGCCGAAGCCGGCTTGTGCAAGCCGCATCGCCCACACGAAGCCGTCCTCCTGGTAAGGCCTCAGCTCGGCCTGCAACCCCGCAGGCAATTCGACATGCATGTCCTGCGCCGCTTCGAGGCGCCCGGCCTTCTCGCGGAACTCGCGGTCGGTTTCGGCCTGCGCACCTTCCAGCACGGCATCGAGCCAGCCCGCCGCAAGTGCCGGCACGCGCAGCCCTCTGCAATCGGATTCCGCCACCGCCGCCAGGTCCGCCAGCCGCTCGCGCAGGTCATGGGTGAGCGCTGCATACACCCCCTTGCCCATGGGCACGAAACGACTCTTGCCGGCCGCTGCGGCGAGCAATTCCTCGAGCCTGAAAACAAGCCCCTCGTCCAGGCGCGCTTCACCCTTCACCGAGAACCAGTCGCGCCCCGTACTGACGCGCATCGCCAGATGGGCAGCATCCACGCTCAGCACACGGACCTGCTGGCCGCGCGGCCAATCGACCGCCGTGATCGCGGGGGCGACGTGCAGGGCCTCGACCATCGCCAGCGCCTGTTCGGGGTCCTCCACGTTCCATTCACAGATGGCGTCATTGCCCCCCGGCGGCGCCAGGAAGGGCAACGCATCGAGAACCGCATCGAGATGCGCGCGTTCGGTATTGAGATCGCGCACGGCCCCCACGCTTTCCCCCTTCACCGCCGCCATCACGCGCGGCCGGCCCTTGCCAGGCACGAGGCGCGGGCCATCCGGCCCCAGCGGCGCCGCCACCAGACGCAACGTCAGGGTCTCGCCCTGCGGCGCCAGCTCGGCGCGCAGCCGTGCTTCCGCCGGTACCTCCCGGGCTGCCTCGGCCGAATCGGACTGGACGTGAAAATGCGCCGCCAGTGCCTGCAAGGTCTGCTGCAATTCCGCGTGCGCGCTCGCCGGCACCTTGAACCGGCTCGACACCAACTGTGCCGCACGCCGCTGGGCGGGTGTCAGACGAACGACACGCACGCGCTGGGGCGAATCACGCACCACCGTGATGTGGCGCAAGGCCTCCAGTTCACGCTTCTCGTCGGCGTCGAGAGAATAGAGATAATCCTTGCCGAGGTCCTGGTCACGCATCCGGGGCGTCACACGCATCACATAGCGATCCCCCTCGCGGACCACCTTGAGCTCGGGCGTGCCCTCGACGACATCGACGAGTACATCGGGCGTATCCGCCATCACCACCGCCGGATGTCCGATCAACGCGCCAATGGCCACCGCACGATCGAGAACATACCGGCGCCCCGAATAGCGGTCGGGACGAATGGCGCGCGCAACCCGTGCATCCCAGGATTCCAGGCGCTCGTTTCCCGCCAGTTTGGACCACGCAAGCGGCTTGGGCTTGCCCCAGCCGCGCGGTCCACGCTTTTGCTCGAAAGGCTCGACCGCCCCGATCGCACCCGACGCGTCAAGGGAGACGGCCCATACCACGCGCGCAGCCGGGGCATCACCGGACGTCTCCGCACCCAGCGCTTGCAGCGAGGCGAGCACCGTGCGCCAGTTTTCCTCGCCCCCCGCGACAAAGAAACGCGTTGGCGCCTCGCCACCGGAGAACACCGTTTCTGCGGCGGCGACCTGAGCATCGAGCCAGTCGAGGCCGCAGGCTTGCAAACGCTCGCGCAAGGCCGCGACGCCTTCGGCATCCTGCGCCGCTGCCTTCGCGCCCGGCTTGCCCACCGTCTCGGGGCCGAGCCAGGCGCGTGCCAGCACACACCAGATGGAGGAGATGGACAGATAACCGGCATTGACCGTGATGGAATTTCGTTCGAGTGCGCACTCGCCCTGGCGCACGCCGATGGCATGGGCCCACACCCCCCATAAATCATGCGGCGAGGGATTGCGCGAGCCGGATTCGCCAATACAGAACTTGCGTGCGCGCTCCAGGTGTTTGGGCGTCTGCTGGGCCAGCAACACCAAGGGATAAAACCAGGCAAGCGACTCCGGCAGCACCCGCCTCTTCGCATGAAGCTCGGTTTGGCGACGTTTGAGCGCCGCCTCGAAGCCCGCCTGCCCGTCAACCCAATTGCCTTTCTGAATCGCCACTGCGGCACGCAGCGCATCCGCCGCGCCACCGTCTTCATCTTTCAACACCTCGACCACGCGGTCACCCGCCCCCGCGAGCAGCAGCGCTTCGGCAAGCTGCAAACGCAAATGTAGCGGAATCCCGGAACGCGCCTCGCCAAGCTGTTCCAGTCCCCAGCGATGGATCGGCAACATCTCCAGATCGAAATTCCGGCAGACACGCGCCACCGCCTGATAAACGATATTCCATCGCCATGTCGGCTCGATGCGCACTGCCAGCGCCGGATCGAATGCCTCGATGCAGGCCTCGTGCAAAACACGCCCCCAGTCGTGACGGTGCGCCACCTGCTGCATGACCCGGTCCAACTCGGCGGCCGGCGTGCCCGAAAAAAACGCCACACGCACCACGGCCACCGTCGCCCCCAGATCCCAGAGCGGCCAGCCGGAATAGGTAAATTTTCCCGGAACATATTTTTCGGCGTGCCACAGCGCCTCGCGCAACGTGTCAGCAACCGTCTCGTCGAGCAGTTCCCGGTATGGGGTCCGCCGCACCGGATCCACCAGACGCATGGAATCCCGGCGCACAGGATGCTCGAGCAGGAGACCCCTCTTCCCGAGCTCCCGCTGTCCGGCCTTCACCCTTTCTGGCGTGAACACCCTGCCGGAGGATGATTTCCATCCAAGCGCCCGCAGCAGTTCCACGCACGCCGTGCGCGGACGATACGTCCACAGCAGAACCATCGCGCGTGCCACGGCACGGGCGTCGACGGTAAGGAGATCAAGCTCCGAATACCCTGGAGCGTTCACGGTGCGCACCGGTCCTGCTTCGGTTACCATGACACCGATTTTTCCGGGATCCCATGCATGTATATCGTGGCAATCGGTTGGGCGTACGTCGTACTGATGCTGGCCATCACCGCAAGCAGTCTGGGTAAAGCACTGGTCGTCCTGGTTTTTCTGGGCATCCTGCCGCTCCTGCTGTTCGCCTATGTCGCCGGCAAACTCGTACCACGCCGCCGCTCAGTGCCCGTGGCCGACAAGGTACGCCACCAGTGCGACAGTGCCGATACCGAGCCCGATTAGGGCCAGCTGCTGCACGGTTGCACCGAGCTCGGCGCGGCGGTGCAAGCCGGGAATCAGATCCGACATCGCCACATACAGCATGCTGGCGCCGGCCAGCCCGAGCAACACCGGAGTCCAGCCCTCCACCCGCGACAAGGCGAAATAGCCGACCAGGGCCCCCACCACCGTCGCCACGCCGGTGAGCATGTTCACCACCAATGCCTTCGTCCGACTGTAGCCGGAATGCAAGAGAATCAGAAAATCACCGATTTCCTGCGGGATCTCATGCGCGATGATCGCCAGCGCCGTCACCAGACCGAGACGAAAATCCGCGAGGAAAGCGCCCGCGATGATGATGCCGTCGACGAAATTATGGAACGTATCGCCAACCGTGATCATCATGGCCGAGCGGCCGTGATCGTGGTGAGCCGCATCCCCGCCATGCGCCTCGCAAAGCTCCTCATGACAGTGTCGCCACAACACCAGTTTTTCAAGCAGGAAAAACAGCAGAATGCCGCCCAGCAACGCCTGCGCGACCGTCGAGATATTGCCCCCCATCTCGACCGCCTCCGGCAACACCTCGAGCAGGGATGCCCCCAACAGCGCACCGATCGCGTAACTCACCAGAACCGGTACCCAGTGCGGCCGTGCCGTCAGCGCCACCACCGCCGCAAGCACCAGACTCAGCAGGCTGCCCGCGATGGTCGCGACCAGAATGACAGCAAGCGTAGACATGAAAATGACGGCCCCGGAAAAGCCCGCCATTATACCCGGAGCGCTGACCCCGGAGCCGCGACCCTCAGTCGCGGCGCGGGCAGCCCGTGCAGGATTTCGGACTCTGCGGCCGCGACCAGCGAATCTCCTGTTTCACCGGCATCGGCTTCGCCGCGGCCGGCGCGACCACGAGCTCACCGTGCAGCTTTTCGATCGTCGCCTTGCCGAACCCCCGCACATCGTCCAGATCGTCCAGGCTCCTGAATGGACCATGCGCCTTGCGATGATCGATGATCGCGCGCGCCTTCACCGGACCGATGCCTCGCACCGACTCCAGTTCCGACTGCGGTGCGGTATTGATGTCGACGCCCGCCCCGACTGTCTGCGCAAACCCCAGCAACAGGACGACAACCCCACGCAACTTCCCTTTGAACATCTTCCTCCTCCTTGCTCGACACGATTTTCTTGTTGGGTCAGGGCGCGTCCCCCGCGCGACAAGCTTACCGCCAAGCAAGTGCCGGCGCCATACACGGAACGTCGTAGGCGAGCCCTCGCGCCGGTTCTGACCCATAAAAAAACCCCCGCTTGGTTAGCGGGGGTTTTGGGTTGCGCGCATAGCGCGTTGCAAGGAGTCTGACGATGACCTACTTTCACAGGCGAGCTGCCTACTATCATTGGCGCGGGA
>MKWN01000056.1 GCA_001899775.1 Thiobacillus sp. 65-29 | reverse complement strand
CGTTTCCTCAGAAAACAACGAGACCGCCATTTTAATATAATTTTGTAAACACCCTCTTAGAAGTGTGAGCGGGAAGTGGTGAACGGGAAGCGGAAAAAGCCGTGCTCAGGCGACGTTTTCCCCGCGCCGTTCACCGCTCCCCCCTTACCGTTCACCCGCCTCACCCATGAACCAGGGTTCCCAGATCCGGTGCGCTGGCGAACAGACGCTCCATCGTCACCCGCGCGAGTTCGTCGGCAAGGCGCGCCTGGCGTGCCTCGAAGGTCTGGTCGACCTGCGCCCGGCCATCGGCGAGCCTGACACGCAGGCCACCCTCGCTCGGCTGGTGATGGGCGACCAACGTCGCGCCACGGCCGGCGGCCGCGCGCACGGCAAGATCGGGCCACCATTGCGCGAGGCGGTGCTCGTCCGCGCCACGCACCTCGACGACGAGATCTCCCGGCGGCAGCACCTGCGCCGCGGCAGCGAGCCAGGCTTCGATGACACCGGCGTAGCGCACGTCGTCCTCTACCAGTTCGCGGAACGCACGTTTCACGTCCGCGAGTGCCGCCTCGGTCAGCGCCCAGCGCAGGCGATCGAGTTCCGCCGCGAGCCGCGTTTCCGCCGCCTGCGTCTTGCGCCGCACGAGGCGCTCCGCCTCGACCTTGGCCGCGAGCACTTCGCGTGCTTCCTCCGATTTCAGCTTCTCCGCCGATTCGGCGAGGATGCGCGCGCGCGACGCCTCGGCATTCTTCAGATGTTCACGCGCAAGGGATTCCGCCTGCTGCAGCAGGGCCGCTTCGAGCTGGGCGACCTGGGTGCCTTCATCCATTGTTTGTCATTACCACAATAGGTTAGAGTGCAAACATCAAGTCATATGTATCAATAAAAACCTCGAAACTTGCTGCTCAATCCGGGCTCAGTGCATCCGGCCCCAACACCGCCCGCACCACCTCGTCGACGGCAGGCGCGTAGGTCTCGGGCGACGGCAGCGGGGGCAGTTCGGTGATGACGATCCGTCCGCCCTCGTTGCGCAGGCGGTCGAGCCAGGGGCTGCCGGCGTGTGCGAGCGTGGACTCCAGCAGCACCAGCGCGGCAGTCCCGCTGTGCGCCAGTTCTTCCAGCACGCGGTCGAGCGTGGCGGTGTCGGCGTCGGCATGGATCTCGGCGCCGACGAGGCGGAAGCCTTCCGCCAGGCCGGCGCTGCCCAGCACCACCAGGCGCGCGAGATCGGGTGCGGCGTCCATGCCCGGCTGCATCAGATCTTGCCGAGCAGGAGGATGGACATCACCAGGCCATAGATGGCCACCCCTTCCGCGAGGCCCAGATAGATGAGCGTGCGGCCGAACATCTCAGGCTTCTCGGCGATCACGGCAAGCGACGCCGAACCGATCGGCCCCAGCGCCAGCGCTGCGGCGATGGCGGCAAGTCCCGTCGGCAGGCCGATGCCGAGCAGGGCGAGGCCACGGCCAAGCGAAATATCCGTCGCCGCCGCCACCGGCTCGGCGGCGAGAACTTCCTGCACGCCCAGCCCCATCACCACTGCAAGACTTGCGGCGAACAGCAGCAGGTTGGCCAGCAGGCCGCCGCGCAGCCAGCGCGCCGTCAAGCGCTGCGGCTTCAGTTCCATCCAGCATCCCATACCCAGCGTGACCCCCACCGGCAACGCCAACACTCCGACCAGCCACATCATGCTTTTCTCCCTTGTCTTGGTGAGCGGTAAGCGGTAAGCGGTAAGCGGTAAGCGGTGAGGGGTGAGCGGTAAGCGGCGAAAATGGAGCACGCATTTTCCACTTACCACTCACCGCTTCCCGTTTACCGCTTCCCCTTCCCGCTTCCCGCTTCCCGCTTCCCGCTTCCCGCTTCCCGCTTCCCGCTTCCCGCTTCCCGCTTCCCGCTTCCCGCTCACCCCTCACCGCTCACTATCCGCAATGGTACAAACTCCGTGCCGTCGCCGTTGAAAAATCGCGAAAATCCCTCGTAATACATCAGGCGCATGGCCTGGATGGCGACGATGGCGCCTTCGAGAGCCATGATGACGACGTTGCCCAGCACAATGGCAATCCAGTGTCCCGCGGCCCCGAGTCCGCCGGCCAGGGTGAACACCGCCAGCGCCAGCGCGACGTGATTGAGACTGAAGGCCGCCACGCGCATGAACGACAGGGTATTGGAAAACAGACCGATGCCGGTTTCCAGGGTTTCGATGGCGGTGACAAGCGCCCGCTCGCCGGGCGTGGCGCGTGTTTCCGTCCACTTGAAGACGGCGACCACGACCAGTCCGCCGCCCGCCAGCCATGCCGCCTGCGGCACCAGGTCGGCGGCGCCGGCGAGACTGGCGACCACGCCGACCGCGCCGAGATAGAACGCGAGCCCGGCGAGGCCGCCGGAATCGAACAGGGCTTCGCCGGCGTGCCCGGCCGCCGCCTTGTTCCAGACGTTGACAAGCAGCGTGCACACGATGAAACCGACGCCAAAGCCGACGGCGAGCATGAGCATGCGGATCGGATCGTGCAAGGGCGACAGCCACAGCGGCTCGATCAGCGTCTCGTAGCCGAACACGCTGCCATACAGCAGGCCGAAAACCATCGACGCGGCACCCGCCGCCACGCCGACCCAGGCGATCCGGCCCAGACGCGGCGCGAGCCCGGCCGCCACGAGGGCGATCACCGCGCCATGCCCCACGTCGCCGAACATGGCGCCGAACAGCAACAGCCAGGCGAAGGCGAAGGGCAGTGCCGGATCGAATTCGCCGTAGCGCGGCACGCCGTAGCTCTTGACCAGCGGGACAAACGGCGCAAGCCAGGCCGGATAACGCACCAGCGACGGAACGTCGGCGACTTCGCGCGGCCCCGGCTCGCGCAGGTCGAGCCAGTAGCGACCGTGGAAGCGCGCGTCGAGCGTCGCGCGCAGCGCCGCCAGGCGGCGTTTCGGTATCCAGCCGGTGAGCGCGGCGAGGCCGCCCTGCCCCCTTACGCCCGCACGTGCAGCCTCGCTGAGCGGATGTGCCAGCGCCAGGCGCTGGCGCGCTTCGTGCAGGCGCGGGCCGAAACGCCCGCGCAGGCCGTCGAGTACCTCGCACTGCGCACCACTTTGCATCTCCACCCGCTGGCGTTCACTCTCCAGCCATCCGCGCGCCGCGCGTGGATGGGTGCGCAATTCGTCCGGCAGCTCCAACTCGCGCCAGCCCGCCTGCGCAAGCAGGCCGCGCACGTCGTCGTGACGCGCGCGCGGCCCGGCGATCACGGCGTAGACCTGGTCACCCGACTGGTCGAAGCGCGACAGCACATGACCGCTCAATGCCAGCGCTTCGTTCAAGCGTCGCACGTTGTCCGCCGGCAGACTGCCGAGCCGTACCGCGAGCAGGCTGTCCGGACGCAGCAGGCGTCCGAGATCGACGTCGAGGCGCTCCAGGCGCGCGAGCGTATCCTCCAGCGCGGCGAGCCGGGCGTGCGTCTCATCGAGGCGCTGGGTCGCGTCATGGCAATCCAGGCAGGCGGTCCACACGTCCTTCAGCCAGGCGTTGAGTTCTTCGAGATCCGCCAGCGAGGGCGCTTCCGCGTCGGGCGGCAATTCCAGTGCGCCGGTGTCGCCGCACTGCGCCAGCAGCTTCGCCAGGCGGGCCTCGGCTTCCAGCCAGACTTCGCGATAGGCGGCGGCCGGTGTCTGCGCCAGGGTCTCGGCGCCTCCGGGGGCAGGATTGAAAGCGCCGAAGCGCGCCAGCGCGAGTGCGGCATCCTGCGCCTCGGACGCGAGCAGCACGAGCTGAATGCGATAGAGCGGTTCCGGGCGCAGCATGTCAGTGCAGGCGCACCGGCGCACGCTGCAGGGCGAGACGGATATCCGCGGCGCCGAGGCCAAGCCGGTGGCCGCGCAACACGGCACGCAGCGCGCGCAGGTCGCGCTCGCGCAGGATCAGGTAGGCGAAGGCGCGCGCAAGTGGCGGCGCATGGCCGCGCAGCACGCGGAGCGCCTGCTCGGCCCCTGCCCGTTCCATGCGCGCGAACACGTCGGGAATATCGCGGGCGCCGGTCAGCCGCGCGCGCCAGGGGGCCGGCAGCGCGGCGAGCACCGCCGGCAGAGCGCCGAGCTGCGCCAGCTCACGCAGGCGAGCGCCGGGCAGATCGTAGCGCGCGCCGATCAACAGGTAGTAAACCTGCGCTGGTGGCAACCCGTAGTTGAAGCGATAGCGCAGCAGCCACACCAGGTTGATGCGGTCGACGAGCGCCGCCATGAGGCCGCGCAACGGTGCACCAAAGCGCGCCTCCAGTGGCTGGGCGCGCGCCACCAGCCCTTCGTAGTAGCCCTGGTCGAGCGCGGCGTCGAGGACGAAGGGATCACGGCTCTGCTCGAACGCGCGCCGCGCGTGCCGCACGATCCCGGCGTATGGCCCCGCTTCCAGGCGGCGCAGGAGTTCGCCGGCATCCTCGGCGTGCGCGAGCGCCTCGCCGTCGAGCCGGCCGAACGCCCCCATCGGCACCAGGCGCGCGAGTGCCGCGGCGGCGCGTTCACCGTTCATCTTGCTGCGCAGCAACGCCTTCACGTTGGACATTTCGAAGCGCGCCGTCCAGAAGGAAAGGAAGTCACGCGCCTCGCCGGCGAGTGGGCGAATCAGTACCCGCGTCTCATCGAGGATTTGCGCGACGATGCGCTGCTCCAGCGAAGCGCCGGCCTGTTCGGCCTGCGGCGCGAGCATGCTCAGTCCCTTGTGCGCGAGGCCACCCGCGACCGCTGCATCGTCGGCATCGATCAGCGCGTCGAGCGCGGCGTCCGGCCACAGACGTCCGGCGAACAGACTGACGCGGGTATCGAGGTAGGCGTCGGTGGATGCAGGCGTCATGCAGCGGGATCGAGCAGCAGGGCCAGCGCCGCGCCTGCCGCTTCGCGTTCGTGGCGGGCGGCCAGTTCGCGCAGCATGCGCTGGCGCTCGCCATACTTGCGCGTGAGCTCGCCGATCGCCTGCTCGGCGCGTGCCTGGGCCTCGTCGATGAAGGGCGCGCGCAGCGCTGCGCGGCCGGCTTCGAAGCGTGCCTCGGCGTCGCGGGCTGCCGCCAGCGCCGTCTCGACGATGGCGTCGCGCTCGCGGCGGGCGGCGTCGATCACCGCCTGCGCGCGCGCCTCGGCCTCCAGCAGCCGTTGCAGCGGTTCATCCATCCGTGCCGTGGCTCAAGCCAGCCAGAGCAGCGCCGCGCCGCTCGCGGCAATGACCGCACCGGCGAAACGTATGGCATGCCGCCCGACCAGCGCACCGGCAATACCCGCGGCGTGCAGTGCGACGGTGGCCGCGACGAAACCCAGGCCGTACAGCGCGGGGGCCGCGGCCTGAGGCATCTCCAGACCGTGGGCGTAGCCGTGAAACAACGCGAAACCCGCTACCGCCGCAACGCCGAATGCGAGCGAAACATGCCGCCCGATCGCCACGGCGAGACCGAGCACGAGCACCGACGCCGCAATGCCGGTCTCGATGTGGGGCAGCGTCCCGCCCCATCCCGCGAGTGCGCCGCCGGCAAGCATTGCGAGGACGAAGGCCATGGGCACGGCCCAGAGCGCGCGGCCACCCTGCTGGACGGCCCACAGGCCGACCGCGACCATGGCAAGCAGATGGTCGAGGCCCGCGAAGGGATGGGTGAACCCGCTGACGAATCCGGAGACCGTATGTTCGCCGGTGTGTGCGGCGGCACTCCCGGCAGCGAGGGCAAGGCCCGCTGCCACAGCGGGGCGTAGACGTCGGATCAAGCGCATGGTGTGGACTCCGAAAGGTAAAAGCAGGAACTTCAGCAAACCTTGACCTGGATCAGTTCCTCGCCGTCGGGGTCGGTGACGTGCACCGCACAGGCGAGACACGGATCGAAGGAATGGACGGTGCGCAGGATTTCCAGTGGCTGTTTGGGATCGTGCAGCACGTGATTGTGCTGCAGCGCGGCCTCGTAGGCGCCGGGCTGCTCCGCGGCGTCGCGCGGCCCCGCGTTCCAGGTCGTCGGCACCACGGCCTGATAGTTGCTGATGAGCCCGTCGTCGACCACCAGCCAGTGCGACAGGCCACCGCGCGGCGCCTCCTGCAGGCCGACCCCCTGCATGTGCTTCGGCCACGTCGAGGGATCCCAGTACTGGTCGTTGAAGGTCTTGACGTCGCCGGCCTTGATGTTGGCCATGAGCGTGTCGAACCAGCCCTGCATCGCGTCGGCAAGTATCTTCGATTCCAGCGCACGCGCGGCGGTGCGGCCGAGCGTGGAAAACAGCGCTTCCACCGGCACGTCCAGTGTCTTCAGCGTGGAATCGACGAGTTCCCTGGCCTGCGCGTTGCCGGAAGCCACCATCACCATCACGCGCGCGAGCGGCCCGACTTCCATGGCCTTGCCCTGCCAGCGCGGCGACTTGATCCAGGAATATTTCTTGTCCACGTCGAGGTGCTTGTACGGCGGCTGCGGGCCGCTGTAGGCAAGTTCGGTCTCGCCCTTGAACGGATGCAGGCCCGTGGCGTCGCCCTGGCTGTATTTGTACCAGGAATGACTGACGAACTCCTGGATCTCGGCGTCGGCGTCGAGGTCGATCGGATGCACCTTCGACAGGTCGCGGCCGAGCACGACACCACGCGGAATGAGGTAACTGTCGGTATCCCAGAAGCTCTTCGACGGCAGGTCGCCGAACGACAGGAAGTTGCCCAGCCCCTCGCCGCGACTGCCCCAGTCCTTGTAGAAACCGGCGATGGCGAGAATGTCGGGCAGGTAGGCCTGGTCGACGAAATCGCGCATCATGCGGATGACGTTCTGCACCGTCTGCAACCCGACCACGTTGACGGCCGTGGCCTCCTGGCCGCCGCGGAAGTGCGGCCCCTTGCCGCGCCCGCCTTCGCTGTGGACGGAAATCGGCGACGGCACGCCGCCGACGACGAAGTTGGGATGCGGGTTCTTGCCGCCGAAAATGGCGTGCAGCTTGACCGCCTCGCGCTGCCAGGCCAGTGCGTCGAGATAGTGCGCCACCGCCATCAGGTTGGCTTCCGGCGGCAGTTTGTAGGCCGGATGGCCCCAGTAGGCATTGGAGAAGATGCCGAGCTGCCCCTGTTCGACGAAGGTCTTGACCTTCTTCTGCACGTCGGCGAAATAGCCCGGCGACGACTTCGGATAGCTGGACAGGCTCTGCGCCAGCGCCGAGGTGGCCTTGGGGTCGGCCTTCAGCGCGGACACCACGTCGACCCAGTCGAGCGCGTGCAGGTGGTAGAAATGCATGACGTGGTCGTGCACATACTGCGCCGCGATCATCAGGTTGCGGATCAGCTCGGCGTTGTGCGGAATGCGGTAGTCGGGGATCGCCCGATGCAGCGCGTCCTCCACGGCGCGGATCGATGCCATGCCATGCACCAGCGTGCACACCCCGCAGATGCGCTGGGTGAAGGCCCAGGCGTCGCGCGGATCCCTTCCCTTCAGGATGATCTCGATGCCGCGCACCATGGTGCCGGCCGAATAGGCCTGGGTGATGCGCCCGGACTCGTCGGTCTGCGCCTCGATGCGCAGGTGGCCCTCGATGCGCGTGACGGGATCGACGACGACGCGTTCTGCAGTACTCATGAATTCAATCCTCCAGATGCTCGGCGAGCAGTTCGGTAAGGCCGAGCAGTTTGGTGTCCATTTGGTAATGGTCGAAGGCTTCCTCGATGACGATGCGGCAATTGGCGCAGAAGGTGACCATGGTATCGACCCCCGCTGACTCGATCTGCCGCTTCTTCACCTGGAAGGCCTTGGCGCGCAGCGCTTCCGCTTCTTCCGTGTGGATTGCCGACGCGCCGCCCCCGCCGCCGCAGCACCAGTTCCACTTCTGCTGGTCGACGACGGGAATGTAGTTGTCCGCAACCTGCCGGATCAATTGCTCGGGCGCGTCCAGCACGCCGCCCCGACGCACGATCTGGCAGGGGTCGTGCAGGATGAGCGGATCCTTGAACGTGTCCTTCATCTTCAGCACGCCCTTGCGGCGCAGTTCGTCGAGCAGTTCCAGCACGTGCACGACCTCGAACCTGAACGGCCGGCCGATGAGGTTCGGCCCTTCCCAGCGTATCGCCATGTAGGCGTGGCCGCACTCCGGCGACAGCACATGCTTCACCTGCAAACGCTCGGCGGCCTCGACGATGCGCGTAACGATGGTGCGCGCGAGATCCGACACGCCGATCTGGATGCCGGCATTGGTCGCCTCGAATGCGTCAGAGGAGACGGTGAACGTCAGACCCGCCTTGTGGAAGATCTTCGCCAGCGCCTCGATGTACTCCGGGTAGTTGACGATCTCCATCGACGACAGCAGCACGAGGTAATCCGCACCGGGCTGGTCGACCGGAATCTTCAGGCCCGTGGCCTCCTCGGCCTTGCGCAGCACGTTGGCGACCGCCGGCCACTTCAGGCCCATCGGGCCACCGATTTCGACCGTGCGCCGGGTGGCGCTGCGGATGCCGTCGGGCGTGTGACCGGAAGCCGCCATGCCTTCGCGCAGCTTGCGCACCATGTACACGATGTCGTTGCCGACCGGGCACACCAGCGAGCAACGGCCGCACATCGTGCAACTGTCGTAGACGAGTTCCTGCCACGCATCGAGCATGGCATCGTCGACCGGTTTCGCCAGCCCCACCAGTTTCTTCACGCGCCCGAGCACGGTGTACTCCTGTTCGTAGACGCGGCGCAGCGGCTCCAGCTTGTAAATGGGCGTATAGCGCGGATCGCCGGTCTCCGTATGGAACAGGCAGGCATCGGCGCACAGGCCGCAATGCACGCAACTGCTGAAGTAGCTGGCGATCGGGGCGTCGATGACTTCCCTGAGGGCGTGCAGGCCTTTTTCCAGCGTGGCGCTCATACCGGCACTCCCTTGTGCGCGTTGATTTTCCCGCTGTACCAGCGCGAGCCGAACAACGTGATGGCGTGGAACAGCTTGGTGAACGGCAGCACCACCAGCAGCAGTTCCACGGACAGGATGTGCAGCGCAAGCATCAGGGTGTACGGCAGCAGCAGGTGTTGCACCGCCATCCAGCCCGTCAGCACCGGCAGGAAGGTCACGACCCAGGCGAACCAGTCACCGAAGGTGCTGAGAAAGCGCTTCACCGGCTTGTTGATGCGGTCGACCAGGATCACCAGCATCGCTATCATGGTCAGCACTGCCACCATGTCGATGAACTGCGAGGGCAGGCCCGGCCACGACAGGCCGGTGAGACTCTTGATGAGGAGAATGTGCGGCGCGAACAGCAGCACGATGATCGCCAGTCCGATGTGGAAGACGAAACCGCCGATGTAACTCACCGGTGAAGTCTTCAGCATCCCCGGCGGCGGCATGGAGCGGCGCAGCACGGTATGCAGGCCCGACGCGCCGGTACGGTGGCGCGCCGGCGCGAGGTCGCGCTTGCGCCCCAGCGCATACACTTCAATGAGGCGCCACACCACGCCGAGCACGAAAATTCCCAGCGCGAGATCGAGGCCGGGCCCGCGCGCCCAGGTCAGCAGTTGCAGGTCATCCATGCTCATTTCTCCAGATCGGCCAGCGTGGTCGTCTCGTGGGACGCTTGCGCCCGGTGTTTCTTCGCACGGTTGGCGACACTCACCGCCACGCCCGCGACCGCCCCCACGGCCGCGGCGGCGGTCCCCATCTTCAGCGGGTCGGCCGGCATCGACAACGCCTTGTAGAAGCCGCCGGCATCCCAGAAATCGGGCTCGGAGCAGCCCAGGCAGCCGTGTCCGGACTCCACCGGCCACGAGGTGCCGCCGTTCCACTTCGTGGTGGCGCAGGCGTTGTGCGTGACCGGCCCCTTGCAACCGAGTTCGAACAGGCACCACCCACGGCGCGCGCCCTCGTCGTCGAAGGTTCTGGCGAATTTGCCCTGGTCATAAAATGGCCGGCGATAGCAACGATCGTGGATAGTCTCGCCGTAGAAGGCCGTGGGGCGCAACTTGTCGTCGAGATCCGGCAGCCTGCCGAAGGTAAGGTAATGCGCGAGTACGCCGGTCATCACCACCGGAATGGGCGGACAGCCCGGAACGTTGACGATGGGCTTGTCCTTGACGATGTCGGATATCGCCACCGCACCCGTGGGGTTCGGCTTCGCCTTGGGGATGCCGCCGAAGGCCGCGCAGGAGCCCATCGCCACGATGGCGGCGGCACCGGCCGCGGCTTCCTTCAGCAGATCCACGTTGGTGCGTCCGGCGATGCACGAATACGCGCCGTCGATCCCCAGCGGCACGGACCCGTCGACAATCAGCAGGTACTTGCCGGCGTTGTCCTTCATCGCGGCGTGCAATGCGTCCTCGGCCTGATGGCCGGCTGCGGCCATCAGCGTCTCATGGTAGTCGAGCGACACCATGTCGAAGATCATGCCTTCGAGCGTCGGCGAATGCGAGCGCGTCATCGACTCGGTACAGCCGGTGCACTCCTGGAATGGCAGCCAGATCACCGACGGCCGCCGCGCGGCCGCCAGCGCCTCGGCCATCGCGCGCCCCGCCGTCGGCGGCAGCGCCATCATCGAGGCGAGCGTCGCGCAATACTTGAGAAACGTGCGGCGGCTGACGCCCTGGCGCACAAGCGTGTCGATCAGCGGACCCTGCATAATGCCTGCCTCCTGCAAATGAATAGGATTGCGTGCTTATCTCAGCTTAGAGCCCGGACACCAGCACTTCAAGCTGCTCGCGTCCGGTTGCGATGTCGTCCGGGTGCGCCTTGATGAGTTCCGGGACGAATGCCACCTCGATGAATTGCGCGACGACGGCGCCGTGCTCGTTGCGATGCGCCACCCACCACACGCCGGGACAGGCGGTCTCGTCGAAAGTCGACTCCCCATTGGCCTGCAGCCGGGCGGCGACTTCTCCCACCCCCAGGCTGCTGCGCAGCCAGTCCAGATCGGCGGGATTGAGGGGCAAGGCCGACAGATCGATTGCCGAAGGCTCGCCGGTTTCCAGCAGGCGCCGCAGCATGTCGTCGATCTCGCGCAGCAGCGGCCGCGCATTGCCCGACGGTTCCATGGCTGGCTGGATGGGAATGGCTTCAGGCAGCATGTTGCCAGCTCCGGATGCGTTCCACGATCGCTGCGCACACGGGTGCGATGGCTGCGGCGACTTCCGGGGTCGGGTGTTCGCCCCAGTCGATCACCGCTGGCTGGATGGCGTAGAGCGCGCGCCGCGCGGGCCAGTGCCCGGCGAGCAGCGCGATGGTGCGCAGATCGGTGAGTCCGACTTCGTGTACCGAAGCCTTGCGGTTGCAGGTGAGAAAGCTGTCCATTGCCTCGCCTTCGAGCGCGGTCCAGGCGCCCGGGCTGCGTCGCAGCTGCGCGGCGTCGACGACGATGAGCGCGTCCGCTTCCTCGATCGGGGCCGCCAGGGTGAACGACAGCGTGCCGCCGTCGAGCAGCGTTACGTCGGGCTCGCCGTCGACCACCGGGGCGAGCGCATGCAGCACGTGCACGCCCACGCCTTCGTCCGTCAACAGGGTATTGCCGATACCGAGCACGAGCGTTTTCATGCAGGCAATCTAACAGCCCGGTCCGGGAATGACAACCGTGCAGAAAACTCAAGTATCTGATTGTTCATCACAATTTCGTAATATTCCAAAAGCGCTTCTGGCGGCCAATTCACTTATACTGGAATAGTTGCCTGTCCGGTCATTGCCCATGTGTCTCGCCATCCCCATGCAGATCGACGCCATCGACGGCTTCACGGCGCGCTGCCAGGCCAAGGGCGTGTGGCGCGACGTGAGCCTGTTCATGATGCAGGACGAGTTGCCGGCAGTCGGCGACTTCGTCATGGTGCACGTGGGCTATGCGATCCAGAAAGTCACCGAGGCCGACGCGCGCACGGCATGGGAACTGTTCGACCGGATTCTGGAGGAAACGCGTGCATGAACTCGCGGTTGCGCAGGCGCTGGTCGAGCAGGTGGAAAGCGTGATCCGCCAGCACCGCGCGCAGAGTGCAAGCCTGATCCGCGTGCGCATCGGCCCCCTTTCCGGTGTCGTCGCCGAACTGCTGGCGAACGCCTTCCCGCTCGCCGCCGCCGGCAGCCGCATGGAACACGCCGTCCTCGACCTCGTCGCCGCCCCCATCACCGTGCGCTGCGAGACCTGCGGCGCCCAGACCGAAGCCGCGATGAACCGTCTCGTCTGCGGCGCCTGCGGCGACTGGCACACGCGGATCACCAGCGGCGACGAACTCGTGCTCGAAAGCGTCGAACTCGAAACCGCCCCTACCCTAGCCCCTAACTCCTAGATCCTGGCCCCTAGAACATGTGTGACACCTGCGGCTGCAACCTCACTCCCGGCAACCGGCATCTCGCCTTCAAGCCGGTCGCGCCCGGCACCACCGCGGTGTCGGTGCTGAAAGGCCTGCTGGCAAAGAACGACGATCAGGCCACGCACAACCGCGCGCATTTCGACCGTCGCGGCATTCTCGCGGTGAACCTCATGTCCTCGCCCGGTTCCGGCAAGACCGCGCTGCTCGAAGCCACGCTCACCGCGCTGAAGGACGAATTCACCTGCGCGGTGATCGAGGGCGACCTCGAAACCGAGAACGATGCCGAGCGCATTCGTGCGCTCGGGGTTAGGGCGCACCAGATCGTCACCGGCACCGCCTGCCACCTCGACGCGCATCTGGTGCACGACGCGTTGCACCAGATCGACCTCGACGGCGTCGACATCCTGTTCATCGAGAACGTCGGCAACCTGGTGTGTCCGGCAAGTTTCGATCTCGGCCAGCACTTGAACGTCACCCTGCTCTCGGTCACCGAGGGCGACGACAAGCCGGCCAAATACCCGGTGATGTTCCGCGCCGCCGACGCCATGCTGCTGACCAAGACCGATCTGCTCGCCGTACTCGACGACTTCGACCCGGACAAGGCCGAGGCGCACTTGCGCGAGCTTGCCAATCCGGCGCCGGTGATGCGCCTGTCGGCGCGCAAGGCACTGGGCATGGAGGCGTGGCTGGCCTGGCTGCGCAGCGAACTCGCCGCGCAGCGTGCCCGCGTGAAGAATGGCCAGACGCGCCGCCCGGCAATCCAGCCCGACGGCCAGCAACTGCACCGGGCCCGCGCATGACCGATACCTCGCGCATCTGGCTGGAGAAAATCCACGCCTTCGATTTCGACCGCACCGTGAAGATCATGAACGTGTGCGGCGGTCACGAACGCTCGATCACCCACTCCGGCCTGCGCGGTGCGCTGCCCGCGTGGCTGGAGCTGATTCCGGGACCGGGCTGCCCGGTGTGCGTGTGCCCGGAAGAGGACATCTACCAGGCGATCCAGCTCGCCTTGCAGGATCGCGTCATCCTGGTGGCCTACGGCGACATGCTGCGCGTGCCGGTGAACGTGCCCAAGGGCACGGTACGCACACTGACCGAGGCGCAGGCGGCGGGCGCCGACGTGCGCCCGATCGCCAGCCCCACCGAGGCGCGCGCCATCGCAAAGGCCCATCCCGATCGCCAGGTCGTGTTCTTCGCCGCCGGCTTCGAGACCACCACCGCGCCGGTCGCCGCGCTGCTCGCTGAGCTGACTCTCCCCTCTCCCGCAAGCGGGAGAGGGGCCGGGGGAGAGGGCGACAACCTCTCCATCCTGCTTTCCGGCCGTCTCACCTGGCCCGCGGTGGCGATGCTGCTCGACTCCGGCAGCCCCGGCTTCGACGCATTGGTGGCGCCGGGTCACGTCTCCACCGTGATGGGGCCGGAGGAATGGAATTTCGTCGTCGAAGCGCACAATATTCCTGCCGCGGTCGCCGGCTTCGGCACCGAATCGCTGCTCGCCTCGTTCTACTCGGTGCTGCGCCAGTTGAAGACCGGCGAGCGCTTCCTCGACAACTGCTACCTCGAAGTCGCCCATCCTGGCGGCAATCCCACCGCGCTGCGCATGATGGCCGCGACGCTCGACGTCGTCGATGCCAACTGGCGCGGCATCGGCAGCATCCCGCGTTCCGGCTACGCGCTCAAACCCGCGTTCGCGCACCACGACGCGCGCCTGCGTTTTCCCGACCACAGCAACCCCGAACGTCGCCGGGCCGGCGAGATGCCGCCCGGTTGCGATTGCGCGAAAGTGGTGCTCGGCAAGATCTACCCCAACCAGTGCCGCATCTACGGCCGCGCGTGCACGCCGCGTCATCCCATCGGCCCCTGCATGGTGTCGGACGAAGGCGCCTGCCGCATCTGGTGGGCCGGCGGGGTGCGCGTACCCGCCGATGCCTGAGCGCGGCGCGCAGTTCATCACCCTCCGCGGCCGCGTCCAGGGCGTCGGCTTCCGTCCTTTCGTCTACCGTACCGCCCTCGCCCACGGCATCACTGGCTGGGTACGCAACGTCAACGGTGCAGTAGAGATCCACGCCGAAGGCGCACCGGACGATCTCGATGCCTTCACCCACGCTCTGCTGCGCGACGCGCCGCCGCTGTCGGCACCCGGACCGCTTGCGATCGCGCCGCGTGCACCCGAGGGCGGCGCGGGCTTCGTCATTCGCGACAGCGAAGTCGCCGACGAAGCCGACATCCACCTGCCCGCCGATGGCTTCGTCTGCGCCGACTGTCTCGCCGAACTCCACGATCCGGCGAACCGCCGTCACCGCTACCCCTTCATCAACTGCACCCAGTGCGGCCCGCGCTACACGCTGATCACCGCACTGCCGTACGACCGTCCCAACACTGCCATGCGCGATTTCGCGCTGTGCGCGGATTGCCGCACCGAATACGAGAACCCGCTCGACCGCAGGTTTCACGCCGAGCCAATCGCGTGTCCGGTATGCGGGCCGCATCTAGGTTTCTCCCTTTCCCATTTGAAGGTGGAGGGCCGGAGAGAAGGTGAGTCGCCTGAGCAAAACAATCACGCACGCACAGATTCGCCCCTCTCCCCTACCCCTCTCCCCGGGGGGGCGAGGGGAACGGTGGGCGACGTGTTGCTGCCGCAATCGACCCATGCAATCGCCACAGCGCCACAGCCCCTCAGCCACCACGCCCTCTCCCCCTCCGAGGGGGAGGGTTGGGGAGAGGGTGAAGCGCCCGCACAGAGCAATCACCTGCGCACAGCCCCGCCCCTCTCCCCTACCCGTCTCCCCGGAGGGGCGAGAGGATACAGCGATGACGAGACCGCACTTGCCGCCGCCGTCGCCGCGCTACGCACCGGAAAAATCCTCGCGGTAAAAGGCGTCGGCGGTTACCACCTGATGTGCGACGCCCGCAACGACGCAGCCATCGCCACGCTGCGCGCGCGAAAACCTCGCCCGGCAAAACCACTCGCGGTCATGTTCAGCGACCTTGCGGCACTGCAGCACGAAGCCGCGACCACGCCCGCAACGGAACACCTGCTCGTTTCACCCGAGCGCCCCATCGTGCTGCTGCCGAGACGACCGGACGGCACGCTGTCGGCGCACATCGCACCCGGATTGGGCGAGATCGGCTGCCTGCTGCCCTACTCGCCGCTGCACGCGCTACTGCTCGCCGACTTCGGCGCACCGCTCGTCGCGACCTCGGGCAATCTTTCCGGTGAACCGGTGTTGACCGACAACGCCGAGGCGCAGACGCGTCTCGCCCATCTCGCTGACGCTTTCCTGCACCACGACCGGCCCATCGTGCGGCCCGCCGACGATCCGGTGTATCGCCCCATCGCCGGCGTGCCGCGCCCGTTGCGCCTGGGGCGCGGCAGCGCACCGCTGGAACTCGATCTGCCCGAAGCGCTCGGCGAACCCGTGCTTGCGCTCGGCAGCCACATGAAGAACACCGTGTGCCTGGCGTGGGATCGCCGTGCGGTGCTCTCGCCCCACATCGGCGAACTCGACACCGCGCGCAGCCTCGACACCCTGGCGCAGGTCGCCGACGAGCTGCAGCGCCTGTATCAGGTGCGCGCGACACGCTTGCTGCTCGACCGCCATCCCGGCTATGGCTACCGTCGCTACGCGCGCGACAGCGGCCTGCCGGTCTTCGAAGCCTGGCACCATCGCGCGCACGCCTCGGCCCTGGCCTGGGAGTTTCCGCACGAGAAGGACTGGATCGTGTTCACCTGGGACGGCACCGGGCTTGGCGAGGATGGCAGCATCTGGGGTGGCGAGGCGCTCGTCGGTGCACCCGGCCGCTGGCGGCGCGCCGCCTCGCTGCGGCCTTTCCGCCTGCCCGGTGGCGACCGCGCCGGGCGCGAGCCGTGGCGTGCTGCCGCGGCACTGTTGTGGGAGACGAACGCCCCCGCACCGTTTGCGCCCGCGGCGCTGCACACGGCGTGGCAGCGCGGGCTCAATGCACCGGGCAGCAGCGCGGTCGGCCGCCTGTTCGACGCCGCGGCCGCGCTCACCGGCGTGTGCAGCCACGCGAGTTTCGAAGGCGAAGGCCCGATGCGCCTGGAAACCTTCGCCGGCACCGTGGCCGAGGCGATTTCGCTGCCGCGCGCGCGCGACACCGCCGGCGCATGGCGCAGCGACTGGGCACCGCTCTTGCCCATGCTCATCGATCCCGCCCGCCCCCTCGCCGAACGCGCGGCGTGCTTCCATCATTCCCTGGCACAGGCGCTGGTCGATCAGGCGATCCACCTGCGCGAGGAGACGGGCCTCGACAACGTCGGCCTGACGGGCGGCGTCTTCCAGAACCGCATACTCGCCGAGGCCGCCCTCGCGCGACTCGCTGCCGCGGGCTTCGCCGTCCACCTGCCTGCCCGTATCCCGGTCAACGACGCCGGGTTGAGCTTCGGCCAGGTCATCGAATTCCTCCACCATCCGGCAAATCCATGAACGACACCCGCATTCTTCTCGCCCACGGCAACGGCGGCCGCCTCATGCGCGAACTCGTCACCGAACTGTTCGCGCGCCACCTCGGCAATCCCTTGCTCGACACCGACGCCGACGCCGTGACGCTGCCGCCGCTCGACGGCGAGCCGATGGTCACCACCGACGGCTTCACCGTGCAGCCACTGGAGTTCCCCGGTGGCGACCTCGGCTCGCTGGCGGTGCACGGCGTGGTCAACGACCTCGCGGTGGCCGGCGCCGACCCACGCTATTTCACCCTGTCCGCACTGATCGAGGAAGGCCTGGAACTCGCGCTGCTCGACCGTCTCATTGCCAGTTTCGCCGCGGCGGCGCGCGACAACGGCGTCGTGGTGGTCGCCGGCGACACCAAGGTCGTGCGCCGCGGCGAGGGCGGCGGCCTGTATCTCATGGTCGCCGGCATCGGCGTCAAGCGCGCGCAGGCGAAGCTCGCCATCGAGTCCATCGCGCCCGGCGACGTGGTGCTGGTGTCGGGCCCCATCGGTGACCACGGCATCGCGGTGATGCTCGCGCGCGAGCAGTTCGGCCTGTCCGGCGAACTGCGTTCCGACTCCGCTTCGGTGCTGCCGCTCGCGCGTGCGGTGCGCGACCTGCCCGGCCTCAAGTTCATGCGCGATCCCACGCGCGGGGGACTCGCCACGGTATGCCACGAAATCGCCCGCGCCTGCGGCCACACCGTCACGCTCGAACAGGACCATGTACCACTGCGTCCGGAAGTGGTGTCGGTATGCGAGATGCTGGGTTACGATCCCTACTTCCTCGCCTGCGAGGGCCGTATCGTCGCAGTCGCCGACGCCGCAGCCGCCGACACCGTCCTCGAACATTGGCGCGCGCTGCCGCAGGGGACCGGCGCGTGCCGCATCGGCCGCGTCGAAACCGGTGACGCGCGCGTCATCCTGGAAACGCCCCTGGGTGGACGGCGCGTACTGGACGAACTGGAGGACGATCCGCTGCCGCGCATCTGCTGAGAACGCGCCGATCGCGCTTATACTTGCATGGTTGTCGTACTCGGCCGCGTCCTTGCCCCAGATGCAACCATGACCATTCGTTTGCACACCCTCAAGACTCCCGCTCAACCCGCACTGCCACAGGGTTTTGCGCTCTTCGCCCTCGGTTTCCGTCCATTCTTCCTGTCCGGCAGCATCTATACGGTGCTGATGATGGGGCTGTGGCTGTTGACGCTGCGCGGCGCCCTCACGCCGACGGCGCTGCCCCCCATCGTCTGGCACGGCCACGAGATGGTGTACGGCTACACCGTTGCGGTGATCGCGGGTTTTCTGCTCGCCGCGGTACAGAACTGGACCGGCATCCGCATGCCGTCGGGACGGCCGCTCGTCGTGCTGTTCGTGCTCTGGCTCGCCGGGCGCGTCGTTTTTCTCGTGCCCGGCCTGCCGGACGGACTGGTCGCCGCGGTCGACCTGGCCTTCCTGCCCGCGCTGGCGTTCGCGCTGGGCCGCCCCATCCACCGCGTGCGCCAATTGAACAACTATCCCTTCCCGGTGATGCTGCTGGCCTTGACACTGGGCAACGTGCTGATGCACGCCGAACATCTCGGATGGGCCAGCGGCACGGCCCTGACCGGGTTGCACCTCGGCGTGTACATCGTGGTCATGATGATGGCGCTGATGGGGGGACGCGTGATCCCGAGTTTCACCGACAACCGCCTGCGTACCCGCGCACGCCACTGGCCGGCCATCGAGCGCCTGGTGCCGGTGGCGACGCTGGCCGCGCTGCTGGGCGCGCTCGTCGCGCCCGTCTCACCGGTCACCGCGGTGCTCGCGGCCTGCGCCGCGCTTGTGCACGGCATCCGCTGGGGGGGCTGGGTGACGATGAAATACTGGAGCGTGCCGCTGCTGTGGATTCTCCACCTCGGCTATGCGTGGATCGTGCTCGGCTTCGTGCTGCTCGCGCTGTCCGCTGCAGGGCTGACGCAGGCCACGGGTCCCGCCCTGCATGCCTTCACTTCCGGCGGCATCGGCGTCCTCACGCTGGGCATGATGGCGCGCGTTTCGCTCGGCCACACCGGCCGGCCGATGGAGCCACCGCGGATCATGACGCTGGCATTCATCCTGGTGAATCTGGCCGCGCTGCTGCGCGTCGGTCTGCCGCTCGTCGCACCGCAGACCCACCCGGTCGCCATGGCGCTCTCCGGCAGCGTGTGGATCCTCGCGTTCGGTATCTTTGTCGCGATGTATGCGCCGATGCTGGTGCGGCCGCGCGTCGACGGCCGCATGGGCTGAGGCCCGACAGCATATCGTCGGGCCGTTGTGTCGGGTTGAAACCCGACCTGCGAATCGGCGCCCAGGTTTCCCCGCAGGTCGGGCTTCACAACCCCGAGCCCGGCGCCTCCCGCTAGTGTAGTGTTGCACGCTATTGTAGGTCGGGTTTCAACCCGACATGTCGGGTTGAAACCCGACCTACAAAGGTTCGCGCATAATTACCGCCAAGCGGGCAGCGTGTCAGCTCACCTCGTCGATCCACGCCATCTGGATCGCTTCGAGAATCTTCTCGCCGGAATGCTCGGGGTCGTCGTCGAATTCCGGCAGCTCCATGACCCAGCGATGCAGGTCGGTGAAGCGGACGGTGAGCGGATCGATTTCAGGGTGCGCCTCGGCGAGTTCGATGGCGATATCGAGCGTGTCGGTCCACTTCATGTCAGTGTCCTTCCTTCACCATGTTGATGGTGTACTTGGGAATCTCGACGACCAGATCGGCATTGGCGACGCGCGCCTGACACGACAGGCGCGACTGCGGTTCCAGTCCCCAGGCCTTGTCGAGCAGATCGTCTTCCTCCTCGGTCGAGGCTTCCAGCGAATCGAAGCCTTCGCGGACGATGACGTGGCAGGTGGTGCAGGCGCAGGATTTCTCGCAGGCGTGCTCGATCTCGACACCATTGGCGAGCAAGGTGTCGCAGATGGTCTCGCCGGTTTTCGCGTCGATGACGGTGCCTTCGGGACAGAGTTCTACGTGGGGCAGTACGATGAGTTGTGGCATATCGGTCTATCGGTTAAGGGACTCAGCCGAAATTCTCCAGTTTCTGGCCGGCCATGGCACGGCGCACGTTGCGGTCCATGCGGCGCTGGGCGAACTCGGTCGTCGCGGCATTGAGCGCCTCGACGCCGCGCTTGAGGGCGTGGTGGTCACTGCCGCCGAGCAGGGTTTCGAGACTGGCGATTCCGGCCTCGACCGCGGCAGTCTCCGCGGCATTCAGCAGCGCGCCATCTTCCGCCAGCGCCGCGCGCGTGGCGGCGATGAGCCCCTGCGCCTCGACGATCTGCTCGGTCAAGGCGCGCGCATACATGTCGTCCCGCGCGTGGGTGAAGGCGTCCTTCAACATGCGCGTGATGTCGCTGTCGGCGAGGCCGTACGAGGGCTTGACCTGCACGCTCGCCTCCACGCCGGTGCTCTGCTCGCGCGCCGATACCGATAGCAGGCCGTCGGCATCGACCTGGAAGGTGACGCGGATGCGTGCCGCACCCGCCACCATGGGCGGAATGCCGCGCAGTTCGAAGCGTGCCAGCGAGCGGCAGTCGGTGGCGAGTTCGCGCTCGCCCTGCAGCACGTGCACGCTCATCGCGGTCTGACCATCCTTGAAGGTGGTGAATTCCTGCGCACGTGCGGTGGGAATGGTGGTGTTGCGCGGGATGACCTTCTCGGTGAGCCCGCCCATGGTTTCGAGACCCAGGGAGAGCGGAATCACGTCAAGGAGCAGCCAGTCGTCGCCCGCGCGGTTGCCCGCCAGCACATCGGCCTGGGTGGCGGCACCCAGCGCGACGACCTTGTCGGGATCGAGGTTGGTCAATGGCGTCTGCCTGAAGAAATCGGCGACCGCCTGGCGGATGCACGGCATGCGCGTAGAACCGCCGACCATCACCACGCCCTTGACGTCGTCGGCCGAAAGACCAGCATCGCGTAACGCCTTGCGCGTCGGCACCAGCGTCTTGTTCACGAGCCCCGCCGTCATCCTGTTGAACTCGTCCTGCGTGAGCGTCGCGTCCATCATCTCGCCGGTGGACAGCACGGCGGTCACGCGTACTTCCGTGTGCTCGGTCAGCGCTTCCTTGGCATCGCGCGCCTTGGTCAGCAGCAGGCGCGCATCGTTCGCCGACAGCGGCGCGAAGCGGCCCTGCTCCAGTATCCAGCAGAATACGCGCTGGTCGAAATCGTCGCCGCCGAGTGCGGAGTCGCCGTGGGTCGCCAGCACCTCGAACACGCCCCTGGACAGCCGGAGGATGGAGATGTCGAAGGTGCCGCCACCGAAGTCGTACACGGCGTAGACGCCTTCCGCGGCGTTGTCGAGGCCGTAGGCGATTGCGGCAGCCGTCGGCTCGTTCAGCAGGCGCAGCACATTGAGACCGGCCACCTGCGCCGCATCCTTGGTGGCCTGGCGCTGCGCGTCGTCGAAATACGCGGGTACGGTGATCACCGCGCCCACGAGTTCGCCCCCGAGCGCCGCCTCGGCGCGCTGGCGCAAGGCCCTGAGGATTTCGGCCGAAATTTCGACCGGGCTCCTCACCCCCGCCGCGGTCTTCAACTGCAACATGCCAGGCGCATCGACGAAGCGGTACGGCAGGCTGGCGACGTCCTCGATGTCGGCAAGGCCGCGTCCCATGAAGCGCTTCGCCGAGACGATGGTGTTGTGCGGATCCCGGTTCTGCGCCGACTGCGCCACGTGGCCAACGTCGACGACACCGTCGGCATGGTAGCGCACCACCGAGGGCAACAGCGAACGTCCCGCCTCGTCGTCGAGCACCACGGCCATCCCCGAGCGTACCGTGGCCACCAGCGAATTGGTCGTGCCCAGGTCGATCCCCACCGCCAGCCGATGCTGGTGCGGCGCGGCGGACATGCCAGGTTCGGCGATCTGCAACAGGGCCATCTCAGGTTTCCAGTTCTTCGTACACGTCGCCGACCTCGGCGATGAGCTTGTCCATGAAGCGCAACTGACGCACCGCCTCGGTCGCCGCGGCATAGTCGCGCACGCCATCGAGCAGGTCACCAAGCTGCGTCTCGATGCGGCGGTGCACGGCACGCAGGTCGTCGGTCAGTGCGTCGAGCGCATCCGGACTGCGCTGTGCGCGTGCGTTCTCGATCGCCTCGCGCCATTCCATCTGCTGCATCAGGAACGCCGGCGCCATGCGCGTGTTGCCCGCATGCAGCGCGTCGATGCCCTGCAGGCTCAGCAGGTAAACGCCGCGGTTCACCGGATGCTTCAGCATCTGGTACGCCTCGTTCACCCGCGTCGCCCACTGCATCGCGAGGCGCTGCTCCGCTTCCGGCTGCGCCGCGAAGCGATCCGGATGCACCGTGTTCTGCAGCTCCCGGTAGGCGGCATCGAGCCGCTCACGATCGAGCGCGTAGGTCGCCGGCAGGCCGAACAGCTCGAAGTGGGTCTGGGAGAAATCCATTGTCGGGGGCTAGGGGCCAGGATCTGGGGGTTAGGATCCAGGGGCTAGGAGTTAGGGAAGGTGCGGCTTCGCCGCGCTTAATGAAAACGCGAAGCACAAAGCCCCTAGCTCCTAGCCCCTAACCCCTGCAGTTCAAACGTTGAACGACTCTCCGCAACCGCAGGAATTCTTCACGTTCGGGTTGTTGAACTTGAAGCCTTCGTTCAGTCCCTCGCGCGCGTAGTCGAGTTCGGTGCCGTCGAGGTAGCTGAGGCTCTGCGGGTCGACGTAGACGTTGACGCCGTGGCTGACGAAGAGCTCGTCGCCGGCGGTCGTCTCGTCGGCGAATTCGAGACTGTAGGCCATGCCGGAACAGCCGCTGGTGCGCACGCCGAGGCGGATGCCGATGCCCTTGCCACGCTTGGTGATGAAGTTGCTGATGTGCTGCGCCGCACGTTCAGAGAGAGTGACTGCCATGATGGTTACTCCATTCCCTTCTTCTGTTTGTAGTCGGCCACCGCCGCCTTGATCGCATCCTCGGCAAGAATCGAGCAGTGGATCTTCACCGGCGGCAGCGCGAGCTCCTCGGCGATCGCCGTGTTCTTGATTTCCATGGCCTGATCGAGCGTCTTGCCCTTGACCCATTCGGTCACCAGCGAGCTCGACGCAATCGCCGAACCGCAGCCGTAGGTCTTGAACTTGGCGTCCTCGATGAGACCGTCCGCGCCCACCTTGATCTGCAACTTCATCACGTCGCCGCAGGCCGGCGCGCCGACCATGCCGGTGCCCACGCCTTCGTCTTCCTTGTCGAAGGAGCCGACGTTGCGGGGATTTTCGTAATGGTCGAGGACCTTTTCGCTGTATGACATGTTTCGCTCCTTTCAATTAGGGGTCGGGATTCAGGGGTCAGGGGCGATGTGCTTCGCACCTGATCGATTGGCGCGGCCTTTGGCCGCTCATTCCCTGAATCCTGACTCCTGTTAGTGTGCCGCCCACTGCACGGTATTCAGATCGATGCCTTCCTTGAACATCTCCCACAACGGAGACAGTTCGCGCAGCTTGCCGATCTTCTCGTGCAGCAGCTTGATCGCGTAGTCGACTTCGGCCTCGGTGGTGAAGCGGCCGATCGAGAAGCGGATCGAGCTGTGCGCCAGTTCGTCGGAACGGCCCAGCGCGCGCAGCACGTAGGACGGCTCCAGACTGGCCGAAGTACAGGCCGAGCCGGACGACACCGCAAGATCCTTGATGGCCATGATGAGCGACTCGCCCTCGACGAAGTTGAAGCTGACGTTGAGGTTGTGCGGCACACGCTGTTCCAGGTCGCCGTTCACGTGCACTTCCTCGATGTCCTTGATGCCGTTGTAGAGGCGGTCGCGCAGCATGCGGACGCGCTCGTTCTCCACCGCCATTTCCTCGCGCGCGAGGCGGAAGGCCTCACCCATGCCGACGATCTGGTGCGTCGCCAGCGTGCCGGAGCGCATGCCGCGCTCGTGGCCGCCGCCGTGCATCTGCGCTTCCAGGCGCACGCGCGGCTTGCGGCGCACGTACAGTGCACCGATGCCCTTGGGACCGTAGGTCTTGTGCGCGGAGAAGGACATCAGGTCCACCGGCAGCGTCTTCAGATCGATCGGCATCTTGCCGGTGGCCTGCGCGGCGTCGACGTGGAACAGCACGCCCTTCTCGCGGCAGATTTTCCCGATCGCCGCGATGTCCTGGATCACGCCGATCTCGTTGTTGACCGCCATCACCGACACCAGAACGGTATCGGGACGCAGCGCGGCCCGCAGGGCGTCGAGGTCGACGAGACCGTTCGCCTGCACGCCGAGATAGGTCGCCTCGAAGCCCTGGCGCTCCATTTCGCGCACCGTGTCGAGCACGGCCTTGTGCTCGGTCTTCACCGTGATGATGTGCTTGCCCTTGGTGGCGGAATAGAAATGGCCCGCGCCCTTGATGGCGAGGTTGTTCGACTCGGTCGCGCCGGACGTGAACACGATTTCCTTGGGGTCGGCGCCAACCAGCGCGGCAATGTGGCCGCGCGCCTCTTCCACCGCCTTCTCCGCGTCCCAGCCATAGGCATGGCTGCGCGAGGCCGGATTGCCGAACTGCTCGGTGAGGTACGGGATCATCTTGTCCGCCACGCGCGGATCGACCGGCGTGGTGGCGGAATAATCGAAATACAGAGGTTTCATCATGTCGCCCTTGTCAGCAAATTCGGGATCAGGCCACCAGCGTCATCTTCGCCGGCCGTCGGTCCTGCACGACCGTGCCCTTGCACTCGTCCGACTTCTCCACCAGCGAAGCCAGCGAGACGTTGTCGAGATAGCTGTAGATATGCGCGTTGAGGCCCGTCCACAGGTCGTGGGTGAGGCAGCGGTGCTCGTGGTGGCAGTTTTCGTTACCGCCGCACTTGGTGGCGTCGATCGGCTCGTCGACGGCGCGGATGATGTCGGCGACGCTCACCTTGTCCATGGGCCTGGCCAGGTAGTAGCCGCCCCCCGGCCCGCGCACGCTTTCCACGAGCTCGTGCCGGCGCAGGCGGCTGAACAGCTGTTCCAGGTAGGACAGGGAAATATCCTGGCGCTCGCTGATACCCGCCAGCGTCACCGGGTGCTTGCCGCCGCGCATGGCCAGATCGAGCATGGCAGTCACCGCAAAACGTCCTTTTGTCGTCAGTCTCATGATGGGGTCTCCGGATGAGGTGACCCGAATATAAAATACTTGAGCGTTTCGGTCAACTATTTTGACTGCCCTTCAGTCGACGATCCGGTTCAGATAATTCGGATCGAAATCGTCCGGCGTGTCCTCCTTCGGCACCCCGGCACCCAGCTTCTCCAGTTGCGCCATGATCAGATCCAGGCGGCGGTCGGTGTGCGCCGAGTGGTCGACCAGGCAATGCACCGCCTTGACCATCGGGTCGTTCATGTCGGCGGAGATCGCGTAGGCGGAGAAACCGAGCTTTTCCGCCTGCCGGTTGCGCTCCTTCTCCGCGTCGCTGTCGAGAATCCGCGCGGGTATGCCCACTGCGGTGGCATCTTCCGGAACATCCTTCACCACGACGGCGTTCGAACCGATGCGGGCGTTGGCCCCGATCGTGATCGGTCCGAGAATCTTCGCCCCGGCCCCCACCACCACGCCGTGCGACAGGGTGGGGTGGCGCTTGCCCTTGTTCCACGAGGTGCCGCCCAGCGTCACGCCGTGATACAGCGTGCAGTCGTCGCCGATCTCCGCGGTTTCGCCGATCACCACGCCCATGCCGTGGTCGATGAACACGCGCCGCCCGATGGTGGCACCCGGGTGGATCTCGATGCCGGTGAACCAGCGCCCGAGATGCGAGACAAAGCGCGCCAGCCATTTCCATCCCATCCCCCACAACCGGTGCGCCATCCGGTGGAACAGCATGGCATGAAAGCCGGGGTACGTCGTCGCCACCTCGAATGTCGAACGTGCCGCGGGGTCGCGATCGAACACGACGGCAATGTCTTCCTTGAGTTGGCTGAAAAGGTTCATGCTCGGGGAAATGTCATTTCCGAGTATTCTAATAAACTATTGCCATTCATGGCTATTCCCGCCTGCTTCTCCGGCCCGCCTGGGCGGCCGTCAGGATGCCGCGCAGGATGTTGACGTCCTCCCTGGCCAGCCGGGTGCGCGAAAACAGGCGGCGCAGCTTCAGCATGAGCTTGCCGGGCGAGCCGGGGTTGAGGAAGTCCAGCTCGGCCAGCGCCGTTTCCAGATGCACGTAGAAATTTTCCAGCTCGCTGCCGCTGGCCGCGTCGATTTCCGGCTGCGGCCAGTCCGGATGGCCGAGCCACGCCTGGCGAACTTCGTAGGCCAGCACCTGCACCGCCGCGGCGAGGTTGAGCGAGCTGTACGCCGGATTGGCGGGAATCGTCACCAGCGCGTGGCACAGACCGAGTTCCTCGTTCGTAAGGCCATTCGTCTCGTTGCCGAACACCAGCGCCACCGGAGCTCCGCGCGCTTCGCCGAGCAGCCGCGCGGCAGCCTCGGCCGGCGTCAGCACCTCGGCGACGATATCGCGCCGCCGCGCCGACACACCCAGCGCCAGCGTGGTGTCGGCCAGCGCCTCGGCGAGCGTCGCGCAGACCCGTGCATTCGCCAGCACGTCGATGGCGCCGGAGGCCATGGCATCGGCCTGGCTGTTGGGAAAAATCGCCGGATCGACCAGATAGAGCTGCGCGAGCCCCATGGTCTTCATCGCCCGGGCCGCCGCGCCGATGTTGCCAGGATGGCTGGTGCGCGCCAGCACCACGCGGAGATTGGCGAGAAGTTTCGGGTCTGGCGCTGTCATCAAGTAAAATGCCGGCTTCGTTCTTTGAAGCCCGTGTACTCTCCATGCATCCCATGCTCAATACGGCGGTGAAAGCCGCCCGTCGCGCAGGGGCGATCATCAATCGCGCCTCGCTCGACCTCGACCAGCTCACCGTGCGCAGCAAGCAGGACCGCGACTACGTCAGCGAAGTCGACCAGATGGCCGAGCGCGCCATCATCGAAACCCTGCTCGACGCCTATCCGAACCACGGGATTCTAGCAGAGGAGTCCGGCGCGGCCGACGCGAAGAACGGCGAGGATTACCAGTGGATCATCGACCCCCTGGACGGCACCACCAACTTCCTGCATGGCGTGCCGCAGTACGCCGTTTCCATCGCCCTCAAGCAGAAGGGGCAGATCACCCAGGCCGTGGTGTACGACCCCACGCGCAACGAACTCTTCACCGCCAGCCGCGGCCGCGGCGCCATGCTCAACGAGCGCCGCATCCGCGCCAGCAAGCGCAGCAGGATGAGCGAATGCCTGATCGGCACCGGCTTTCCCTTCCGCGACTTCAGCTTCTCCGAGGCCTACCTCAACATGTTCCGCGACATGATGAAGGCGACCTCCGGCCTGCGCCGCCCCGGCTCCGCCGCGCTCGACCTCGCCTGGGTCGCCTGCGGCCGCTACGACGGCTTCTGGGAAATGCGCCTGAGCCCCTGGGACATCGCCGCCGGCAGCCTCATCGCGCAGGAAGCCGGCGCGCTGGTCGGCAACTTCCTCGGCAACGAGGGCTTCCTTGAATCCGGCAACATCGTCGCCGGCAACCCCAAGGTGTTCGCGCAGATGCTGCAAATTCTCGCGCCGCACCTGCCGCCGGAATTGAAGGTCTGATTTTTCAGTCCGAAAATCGCGGCGAGGGCGCCGCTCCTACAGGGAGGGGCGTCATTGTAGGAGGGCCGCCCCCGGCCCGATGCCGTGACGGTTTCACCGGCCAATCGCGGCGAGGGCGCCGCTCCTAGTGCGCCCGTGAAGGCGCGTACATAGCACGGTGCAAGTCCGTGCCGGAGTAAG
>MKWN01000055.1:91700-98277 GCA_001899775.1 Thiobacillus sp. 65-29 | reverse complement strand
GTTTGGCTGACTGAAGCACGGATGTTGCTGCGTAGACTGACCGCTTGATTTTGTAAACACCCTCTTAGCGGCCTGCCTGGCTGCGCTGCCGCCCAGGCGTCACTGCACGCTGGTGGTAATGGTCGATGATGCGCCCGGCCAGCAGCTCGCCGATTACCGGCGGAATGCCGTGGCGGCCCGCGACTTCCGAAAACAGTCGTGCGGCAATGAGGATGATGGCAAGGTAGAGAAAAAACTGGTGCAGTTCCATTGCGGATTTCGCGGCGTGGCGTGAACGGAGTCGAGCCGAAGCTTACCGCATCGTGGCGTGTGCCGGACCGATGCCGCGCGAGTGCGGCGGCCGGGCGCCCGGTCGGGCGCGTACGGCAATGACGGCGTTGGGGGGGACGAGACGGGATGAAGCGACGGGGGCGCCGTGTGCCGGCGCCCCCGGGGAAACGACGCTGGCTTACAGCATGACCACCAGCATCAGCAGCAGCGCCCATGCCACCAGGCCAGCCCCGATGACGGTCTGCACCACGCCCGCCGCCGAGATGTCCTCGCGCGTGTGAGACAATCCCTCGATGCCGTGATAGATGATTCCGCACGCCAGGCCGAGGGCGGCGAGGGCGAGCACGACGTTGAAGGCGAGGCTCGGAACCAGCAGGCCGAGCGCGGACAGCCACAGGGGGATCGGTGCGATGGCGGCGAGCAGGTAGGCGTCATGGTGGTCGAGGCGCAGGCCGCTGGTGAGGGCGACCTGGCGGATGAGCCAGCCCATCACGGCCAGCGTGCCCATTTCGGCGAGGAAGAACACGCCGGCAAGACGCCCCCAGTTCTTGTCGGCGAACTGGGCGGGGAACATTTCGGGGTGGGCGTTGCCGGCGTAAAGCAGCATCAACGGGGGCAACAGCGACAGGGGAAGCACGATGAAGGCAAACAGCTTCACGAACCGCGGGTGCATGCGTTCGATTTCCGGCCAGCCCTGGTCGGCGGAAAGCGGCAGGTGGGTCAGGGCGCTCAGTTTCATGGTCAGCCTCCTCGATGGTGGGACAGTAGACAACCAAAATTGCAACCGGAATTGCAACTATCACAACGTGATAGAATGTTTTTAGCCTATGAATGCGATCTCGTCAAGGCAGCATGCACACGCTGCCACAAAACTCGAAAAGCACGACTACGAGCACCTGTCGGATTTTCGCTACGTGCTGCGCCATTTCCTGCGCGTCAGCGAGGAGCTTTGCCAGGCGGAGGGGATCACCGCGCTGCAATATCAGCTGCTGTTGCACGTGTGGGGGTTTCCGGGACGCGACTGGGCGAGCATCGGCGAACTCGCGGAACGCCTGCAGGCCAAGCACCACGGTGTGGTCGCGCTGATCAACCGCTGCGAGAAGATGCAGTGGGTGACACGCAAGCCGGGGCGCCTCGATCGGCGTGTGGTCGAGATCCATCTGCTGCCCGCCGGCGCGGCCCTGGTCGAACGGCTGGCTGCCCTGCACCGCGATGAATTGCAGCGCCTGGTCGAGGCGATGTCGCAAGCGGGCGCGTAGACGCCGCAGAACTAACGGCCGGCCGGATGGTCCCTTAGCGTGGACGCCGTGTGCGTACCCGGACGCTTGCCCGCACGCGGGTGGGTATCGCAAACGCCGGCCGATGGCGAGTCCCTCGGTACCGGCACCTTGCCATCGCCGGCCTCCAGGCCGGCCCATCAGGAGATCGATATGAATCCAATCCGCAACCTTGCCGGCGTGATGACGCTTGCTACCGTACTTGCCCTGCCGGGGCTGGTGCGCGCCGAAGGACCCCCGGCGCCCGCCGAGTCGGCGGCGTCCATGCCGGGTGAGGCACCGGCCGCAATGCCGCCGGGCATGGGGCCGGGCATGGGCATGGGGCCGGGCATGGGAATGGGCATGGGAATGGGGCCGATGGCGGGTGGCGACCGTTGCGCCCAGCGCAAGCCGGCGATGATGAAGATGCGCCAATCCTGCCGCATGGCGGACGACGCGCAGGCCGACAAGCGTATCGAAATGCTGGAAAAGCGTCTCGACGCGATGCAGTTGACCCTCGAACTGCTCGTTCGCCAGCAGGCCGAGGCCGACGGGCGGTAGCGCGTCACCGGCGCCGTGGGCCGTCGCGTGTGCGGCCGGCCCGGGGTGGCGAATTGTTCGGCGCGCGACGCTGGTGTAGCGCTGCGCTCTTGGCGATACGTATGCGCGAACCTTTGTAGGTCGGGCTTTAGCCCGACAGTCGGGTTGAAACCCGACCTGCGATACCGTCGCTGGCCCTGCACATATAAGTTCCCGACAGCGTGCAACACTCCCCTAGCGCGGCGTGACGGGTTCGTCGGCGTAGCGCCAGATATTCACGTCGCGGCCGCTTTCGCGGATGTGTTCGGTACGCGCGGAAAGGTAGCGCTGAAAGCTGGGTTCGTCGCGAAAGGCGCCGGAACTGACGTAATCGAACATGCCCAGGGTGTGGAACACACGGAATGACGATTCCCAGCGGATGATTTCCGTGCCGCGGGCATCGAACAGCACGATGCCCGGCGCGTAGTTCACGCCGAGCTGGCGCGCCCAGTCGCGTACCGGCATGCGGCGCCCGCCGGGCGTCGTGACCGGGTTGCGTGACCACATGTCGAGCTGCACCGCATCGAACTTCGCCACCGCCGCACGCGCCTCGGGGTCGGCGAGCACGCGGCGGTGCAACACCGCGCAGTCGGGGCAGTGCTTCTGCTCGAAGAATACGGCGAGCGGCTTGGGCCGCTTGCCACGGCGCCGCAGGTCGGTCGCGTTCTTCAGGAAGAAATCCTCCGCGATCAGGGCGTCGCCGCCGCCGGACACGGTTTCGCGCGCGGCAACGAAATCGCGGAAGGCGACGGCTTTCTCCCGGCGTTCGCCGACCCAGTCGAGTGCGGCCTGCATGCGCGCGGGCGGCACGTAGCCGTTCAGCCGCAGTACCGTGTTTCCCGATTCGTCGAAAAACAGCAGGGTGGGCGTGAACTGGATCTTCATTGCCGCGGCCCAGGTCTTTTCCGTGTGGTGCTGGCCGTCGAGGCCGGAAATCGGGCGGTCGCCCCACATGTTCACCGCGATGACGTCGAAGCGCGCCTTCAGCGCCGCTTCGATGCTGCGCTGCGACAGGTTGCGCTCGACCAGGGCGGCGCAATAGGGACAGTTGTCCTGGGTGACAATGAGCAGCACGCGCTTGCCCGCCTGCGCGGCCTCACGCACGTCCTCGCGCAGATCGAGAAAGCTCTCCTTGAACCAGGCGGGGTAGTCGGTCGCCCTGCCGCCGTAATAGGTACCCGTTTTCGGGCTGTCCGCCGCGTATACGAACAGGGGGAAAAGGAGCGCAAGCAGCGCGACGCGCAAATGGACCGGCATGGCAGACCTCGTATCAGGGGGAAACAGCTTGACCGGCCCATCGTGGTGAAAATTCCCCCGCCCCGCAAAAAGTGCGACACATGGTGTGCACGCTGGCTAGGCGGGCTGGCTGGCAACGAATACGTCGCTCGTGGAGTGGGCGAGTACATGCTTGGTGACGCTGCCGAGCAGCAGTTCTTCCATCACGGATTGTCCGTGCTTGCCCATGACGACGAGATCGGCATCCATGGTCTGTTCGTGTTCGATGATGCGCAAGGTCGCTGCGCCACGCACGAACTGGCGCGTCAGCCGTGCGCGAGGCACGTCGAGCTGCGCAACGAAAGCCTCCATTTCGGTCATCGCGGCCTCGCGCGCATGAATGCGGTAGGCGTGAATCTGCGCGTCGCTCAGGCCGGCAAGTTGCAAGGTGGACTCGATGTCCACCTCGAACGCGTGCAGCAGCACGATGTCGGCGTCGGGGAACCAGGCGTGCGCGGTATTGACGGCGGCCACCGCATGCGCCGAAAAATCGACCGGGGCGAGAATGCGCCGGTAGGGGGCCTGGGGCCGTTGCTTCACCGCGAGCAGCGGGCGGCGCGACTTGCTCAGCACCCGCTCGGTCGTTGAACCGAGCAGCATCTCGCGCACGAAATGAGTGCCGCGTGCGCCCATCACCAGCAGGTCCGCGTCGCGTGCCTCGGCCAGGTCGCAGATCGTGCCGAGCGGCGAGCCGTGGATCAGTTCGGTGGTGAGGCGGGTGCCGTAGCGTGCGGCGAGATTGGTCGCCAGTTCCGCGAGCGCCTGTCCGGCCTGGGCGCGCAATCCGGTTTCCAGGCCACCCGCTTCGGCAGGCAGCAGCCGGCGCAGTCTGTCCAGCGCCGATTCGCTGACGACGTGGGCCAGCGTCAACTGGACGTCCGGGTGCGCCTGGGCGACGAGCGCGGCGCGCTCCATCGCGTGACGTGCTGGAGCGGAAAAATCGGTGGCGGCTAGCAGGGTGCGGGGGGATGGCATGGGTTTCCTCGGCACGAGAGAACTCGGCGCGCGCACGGCGCGCAGCCAGATCGGCACAAGCCTGAATCTTGCCCTGTTGCGGCACGCGTATCAACACTGCACCAGAAGCGCCGGCGGCCACCGGCACCGCCGCGAAGTGGCGTGCACCGATTTTGCGTTCGGTAGAATGCAAATCATGATGCTGTTCTTCGTTCTCCTGCTGCCCTTCGCGGGCAGTCTGTGCGCCGTCCTGCTGCCGTCGAACGCGCGCAATGCCGAAGCGTGGCTGGCCGGCGTGGTCTCGCTCGCGGCGGCCGTGATCGTCGCCAGCCTGTACCCGCAGGTTGCGGCCGAGGGCGTGCTGCGCATGAACATCCCGTGGGCGCCCGCGCTCGGCCTGAATTTCGATCTGCGCATGGACGGCTTTGCCTGGCTGTTCGCCCTGCTGGTCACCGGCATGGGTACGCTGATCGTGGTGTATGCGCGCTATTACATGGCGCCGACCGATCCGGTGCCGCGCTTCTTTTCCTTCTTCCTCGCCTTCATGGGCGCGATGCTCGGCATCGTGCTGTCCGGCAATCTCATCCAGATGGCGATGTTCTGGGAGCTCACCAGCCTCGCCTCGTTCATGCTGATCGCCTACTGGCACCACCGCGTCGATGCCCGGCGCGGCGCGCGCATGGCGCTGGTGGTGACCGGTGCCGGCGGGTTGGCCCTGCTCGGCGGGATGCTGCTGCTCGGTCACATGGCTGGCAGCTATGACCTGGACACGGTGCTGGCGTCGCGCGATGCCGTTCAGGCGCATCCGTGGTACCCGTTGATGCTGAGCCTGATCGCGCTGGGCGCGCTGACCAAGAGCGCGCAGTTTCCCTTCCATTTCTGGCTGCCCCACGCGATGGCGGCACCGACGCCGGTCTCGGCGTATCTGCATTCGGCGACCATGGTGAAGGCCGGCGTGTTCCTGCTGGCGCGCCTGTGGCCGGTGCTGGCCGGCACCGATGCGTGGTTCTGGATCATCGGCGGTGCCGGGCTTTGCACGCTGGTGCTCGGCGCCTATCTCGCGATCTTCCAGCAGGACATGAAGGGCGTGCTGGCCTATTCGACGATCAGTCATCTCGGGCTCATCACCCTGCTCCTGGGCATGAACAGCGCGCTGGCCCTGGTCGCGGCGGTGTTCCACATTTTCAATCACGCGACGTTCAAGGCTTCGCTGTTCATGGCCGCAGGTATCGTCGACCACGAGACCGGCACGCGCGATCTGACGCGCCTGTCGGGGCTGTACCGGGCGATGCCGATCACCGCCACGCTGGCCATGGTGGCGGCGGCGGCGATGGCGGGCGTACCCCTTTTGAATGGTTTTCTGTCCAAGGAAATGTTCTTCGCCGAGACGGTTTTCATCGACCGTCCGGACTGGCAGCGCGTCTTTCTGCCGCTTGCCGCGACGGTAGCGGGGATGTTCAGTGTCGCCTACTCGCTGCGCTTCATTCACCAGGTCTTTTTCGGCCCGCAGTCCGCAGATCTGCCGCGCCAAGCGCACGATCCCACGCGCTGGATGCTGCTGCCGAGCGGGCTGCTGGTGGCGGCGTGCGTGCTGGTTGGCATTTTTCCCGAATTCACCGTCGGCCCCTTCCTGCGCCTGGCGACCGACTCGATTCTCGGTGTCGATGCGCCGGCGTACAGCCTCGCGGTCTGGCACGGATTCAACCTGCCGCTGGTCATGAGCACCGCAGCGCTGGTTGGCGGCACCGTGCTCTATCGCACCTTCCTCTGGCGGACCATGGAAACGGTGCCGCTGCTCGAGCGCATCGATGGCCAGCGCATTTTCGACGGGTTGCAACGGGTCGTGACATCCCGTGCGGCGCGGCTCATCGAGCGGCTGTCGCCGCGGCGATTGCAGACGCAGTTGCTGGCGCTGGTCGGCATGGTCCTCGGCGGCGTCGGGCTGTCCGTTCTGGTGAACGGCATGTCGTGGGGCACGCGGCAGACGACGCCGGCCGATCCGGCGTTCGTGCTGCTCTGGCTGATCGGGGGGGTGTGTACCCTGGCCGTGGCCTGGCAGGCCAAGTATCACCGCCTCGCGGCGCTGATCTTCGCCGGCGGCGCGGGGCTTGCCACCAGCCTGACCTTCGTCTGGCTCTCGGCGCCCGACCTGGCGCTGACACAGCTCACCGTCGAGGTTGTCACCACCGTGCTGATTCTGCTCGGACTGCGCTGGCTGCCGCGCCGCGAGGAGCGCTACGGCG
>MKWN01000055.1:13089-91690 GCA_001899775.1 Thiobacillus sp. 65-29 | reverse complement strand
CCGCCCGCCTGCGCCGCGCGCGCGACGGGCTGCTGGCGGGCGCCGCGGGTCTGGGGCTGGCCGGGCTCGCCTATGCCGTGTTGAGCCGGCCGCGCGTGGATGGCATCTCGCCCTTCTTCCTCGAACAGTCGCTGCCGCAGGGGGGCGGTCGCAACGTGGTCAACGTGATCCTGGTCGACTTCCGCGCCTTCGATACCTTCGGCGAGATCACGGTGCTCGGCATCGTCGCCCTGTCGGTCTTTGCCTTGCTGCGTCGTTTCCGTCCCGCGCCCGAAAGTGTGCCGCTGCCGCATCAGCAACGCGAGCAGAACGATCCCGTGCCGGAACCGAATGCCCTGTTACCCACGGGCTATATGATGCTGCCCGCGGTGCTGGTGCGTCTGCTGCTGCCGCTGGCCATCCTGGTTTCGCTGTTTTTCCTGTTGCGCGGCCACAATGCACCCGGGGGTGGCTTCGTCGGTGGCCTGATCCTGGCGACCGCGCTGCTTCTGCAATACGTGGTCGGCGGCACGCTGTGGGTCGAATCCCGTCTGCGCATTCATCCGCTCACCTGGATTACCGTGGGTCTGTTGAGCGCGGCCGGCGCCGGCGCCGCCGCCTGGTTGGCGGACGCGCCGTTCCTCACCAGCCTGGCCTGGCACGGTGCGCTGCCGCTGCTCGGCGAGGTGCATCTGTCGAGCGTGCTCGTGTTCGATCTCGGCGTGTACATGCTGGTGGTCGGCGCGACGGTGCTGATGCTGATCGCGATCGCTCACCAGTCCCTGCGCGCCCATCCTCGCAAGCCCGCCGGAGAGCCCGCCTGATGGAAATCGTGCTGGCGCTCGCCATCGGCACGCTCGCCGGGTCGGGCATCTATCTGCTGCTGCGGCCACGCACGTTTCAGGTCATCATGGGGCTGTCGCTGCTCGGTTATGCGGTCAACCTGTTCATCTTCGGCATGGGGCGTTTGCAGAGCGGCGCCCCGCCGGTGATCGATGCGGTCCGTGGCGCCGATCCCGCACTGTATGCCGATCCCGTGCCGCAGGCCCTGGTGCTGACCGCGATCGTCATCGGTTTTGCCACCACCGCGCTGTTCCTCGTGGTCCTGCTGGCGTTGCGTGGATTGAGCGGCACCGACCACGTCGACGGCCGCGAAGGGGAGAGCCCATGAACGGCTGGCTGCACCATCTGCCCATCCTGCCGGTGCTGTTGCCGCTGCTCGCCGCGGCCCTGCTGCTGTTGCCCGGCGAGACGCGGCGCGGGGTGCGTGCAGCCATGGCGCTCGCCGCCACGCTCGCGCAACTGGCGGTGGCCATCGTCCTGCTGGGCATGGCCGACGGCCGCCTGACCCCTGCATGGCCGGGCGACATCGCGGTGTACGCGCTGGGCGGCTGGGCACCGCCCTTCGGCATCGTGCTGGTGGTCGATCGTCTGGCGGCGGTCATGCTGCTGCTGAGCGCCGCGCTCGCGCTGGCCACGCTGGTCTACTCGCTGGCGCGCTGGGAACGCGCCGGCACCCACTACCTGTCGCTCTTCCAGCTCCTGCTGATGGGCCTGAACGGTGCTTTCCTTACCGGTGACCTGTTCAACCTGTTCGTGTTCTTCGAGGTGATGCTCGCCGCATCGTACGGGCTGGTGCTGCACGGTTCGGGTGCCACGCGCGTGACGGCCGGCATGCACTACATCGTGGTCAATCTGCTGGCTTCCTTCCTCTTCCTGATCGCCGCGGCGCTGATCTATGGCGTCACCGGGACCCTCAACATGGCCGAACTGGCGCAGCGTGTCGCGCAGTTGAGCGGCCATGAGCGCACGCTGTTCGACCTTGGTGCACTGCTGCTCGGCATCGTGTTCCTGGTCAAGGCGGCCGCCTGGCCGCTCAATTTCTGGCTGCCCGCTGCCTACGGCGCGGCCGCGCCGCCGGTCGCCGGCGTGTTCGCCATCCTGACCAAGGTCGGCGTCTACGGATTGCTGCGCTTCGCCACCCTGCTCCAGGATGTCGATGCACCCGCACCGTTCGGTGGGGACTGGCTGTTCTACTGCGGGCTCGCGACGATCGCCGCGGGAACGGTCGGCGTGCTCGCCGCCCAGAAGCTGGTGCGGGTGGCCGGATTCCTGGTGATCGTGTCGTCCGGCACGCTGCTCGCCGCCTTCGGCTTTGCCGGCACGACCCTGACCGGGCCGGCGCTGTACTACCTGGTCAGCTCGGTGCTCGCCAGCGGCGCCTTCTTCATGGTGATCGAGATGGCCGAGCGCGGCCGGACGGTGGGTGCCGACCTGCTGGCGGTGAGCGCCGAGGCCTTCGGACTCCAGGCCAAGGAGACCTCGTCCGAACATCCCGACGAAATGGGCGGCGTCGCAATCCCGGCGGCGATGGCCTTCCTCGGGCTCGCCTTTTTCTCCTGCGTGCTGCTGTTGACCGGGCTGCCGCCCTTTTCGGGCTTCGTCGGCAAGTTCGCGCTCATCGCCGCGGCGATCGCCGTGCCGCCCGAAGCCCCCTTTCTGCACGCCGTCCTGTTCGGCGCTGCGCTGCTGCTGTCGGGCCTCGCCGGGGTGATCGCGCTGTCGCGGCTCGGCATTCGCGTGTTCTGGGACAGCGAGCGGCCGACGCCGCGCCTGCAATGGCTCGAAGCCGGGCCGGCGGCGGCGCTGGTGCTGCTGTGCGCCGCGCTGGCGCTGGGGGCGGGGCCGGCGATGGACTATTTCGATGCCACGGCGCGCGCCCTGTACGACACGCGGGCCTACGTCGACGCGGTGCTGCCCGCCGCCGGCGCGGGGGCCACGAAATGAAGCGCCGCCCGCTGATCCCCCTCATGCCCGTATTCCTGCTGCTGACGTGGCTGCTGCTCAACGACAGTGTGGCGCCCGGCCAGGTCGTGCTCGGTGCCGTCTTCGCCGTTCTCATCACCGTGGCCGTCGCCCGGCTGCGTCCCCTGCCCGCCTGGCCGCATCGGCTCTACGTGGCCATCGGGCTGATCTGGCACGTCTTCGTCGATATCGTGCGCTCCAACCTGGCGGTTGGCCGCATCATTCTCGGCGCCTCGCGGCGTCAGCCGACCATCGGCTTCATGCAGATTCCGCTCGACCTGCGTGACCCCCACGGCCTGGCGATGCTCGCCGTCATCGTCACCGGAACGCCCGGCACGGTATGGGCCGGACACGACGCGGAACACAACGTGCTGACGCTGCACGTCCTCGACCTGAAGGATGAGGGGACGTGGGTGCGCACGATCAAGGATCGCTACGAACGTCCTTTGATGGAGATTTTCGAATGAACCTGGAAAAAGCAGTTGAACTACAGATACGCAGAGACACAGAGCAAAAACATGTGGTTGTATTCTTTCCATGGCCCACCCGATGGGTGAGTGGCATCATGCACGGCGAATCCCTGTTTTTCGGGTTTCTCTGTGCCTCTGTGCCTCTGTGGTGAGGAAGGTAGGATGAATGCCATTCTGCCGTGGTCCGTGCACTTTGCGCTGGCCTGTTTCGCCCTCGCCATGGTCTTCGCCCTGATCCGCCTGCTGCGCGGGCCGGCGGCGCAGGATCGCGTCCTGGCGTTCGACACGCTCTACATCAACGGCATGCTGACCATCCTCATGCTGGGCATCGGCACCGGCTCCGCAGTCTATTTCGACATCGCGCTGCTGATCGCGCTGTTCGGGTTCGTCGGCTCGTCGGCGCTGGCGAAATTCCTGCTGCGCGGCGAGGTGATCGAGCCATGAGCCCGGCCGACGTGCCCCTGTGGGCGGCGCTTCCGGCCGCGCTGCTGCTGGTCTGCGGCGGTCTTCTCACCGTGGTCGGCTCGCTCGGCCTGCTTCGCCTCGATGCCTTCTATGCCCGCATCCACGCGCCGACCATGGGCAGCACGCTCGGTGCGGGCTGCATCCTGCTCGCCTCGATGCTGACCTCCTCGGCGATCGCTGGCCGTCCGGTGATCCATGAACTGCTGATCACCGTGTTCATCCTCATCACCTCGCCGGTCACCGCGATGCTGCTGATGCGCGCCGCGATTTTCCGCAGCAAGGACTGAACGGCACCGGGTCGGACGGCCGGTCCCGTGTTCGATTGCCATCCATCGATGCGTCATGACGACTATGGAAGCTGAACCCAAGGGCTCTCCGCCCCCCTGGCATTGCCTCGACCGCGAAGCGGTCGCCGCGCATCTCGCCAGCGACGCCAGGATGGGTCTTTCGCGTGAGGCGGCCGCATCGCGTCGCGCGCGGAGCGGCCCCAACGCCTTGCAGGAGCACGGCCGCCGCTCGCCATGGGTGATGCTGGCCGCGCAGTTCACCGATTTCATGATCCTGGTGCTGATCGCGGCTGCCGTCATTGCGGGGATCGTCGGTGCACCGCAGGACAGCATCGCCATCGTCGTCATCGTGATCCTCAACGGCATCATCGGTTTCGTCCAGGAATTCCGCGCCGAGCGCGCGATGGCGGCGCTGAAGCAGATGGCGAGCCCGCGGGCACGCGTGATCCGTGACGGCCGGCCGGTGCTGCTCGACGCGCGCGAACTGGTGCCCGGCGATCTGGTCGAGCTGGAGGCGGGCAACATCGTGCCCGCCGACCTGCGTCTTGTCGATCTGTCGGCGTTCAAGGTCGACGAGTCCGCACTGACCGGCGAGTCGCAGCCGGTCGACAAGCAGTCCGCTCTTCTCACCGAAGCCGACCTGGCGCTCGGTGACCGCCTCAATCTGGCCTACAAGGGGACGACCGTGACCTACGGTCGCGCCCGTGGCCTGGTGGTGGCGACCGGCATGCACACCGAACTGGGCCGGATCGCCACGCTGCTGGCGGGTGAATCGGGCAGGACGCCGCTGCAGAAGCGCCTCGCCCGCTTCGGCCAGCATCTCGCGCTGGCGGTGCTGGCGATCTGCGCGATCATTTTCGTTACGGGCTGGCTGCGCGGCGAGGATCCTTTGGTCATGCTGCTCACCGCGGTGAGCCTGGCGGTCGCGGCGATTCCCGAGGCGCTGCCGGCGGTGGTGACGATCTCGCTCGCATTGGGTGCGGCGCGCATGGTGAAGCAGAACGCGCTGATCCGCCGCCTGCCTGCGGTAGAGACCCTCGGCTCGGTCACCGTCATCTGTTCCGACAAGACCGGCACGCTGACGCAGAACCGCATGCAGGTCGACTGCGTGCAGGCGGATGGCGAGGGCCGTGCGGCGCTGCCACCGACGGACACCGCGCCATGGCGCGAACTCGGTTTGGCGATGATCCTGTGCAACGATGCGGCAATCGCCGCCGACGGCGCGCCGACCGGCGATCCCACCGAAACCGCGCTGCTCGCCGCGGCGCAGGCGGCGGGGCGTGACCATGCGGCGCTGCGGCAGGCGTGGCCGCGCATCGCGGAACTGCCCTTCGATTCCGGCCGCGCGCGCATGAGCACGCTGCACCCGGATGACAACGGCGTGCTGATGCTGGTGAAGGGGGCGCCGGAAAGTCTGCTGCCGCTGTGTGTTGATCAACTGGGCGCAACCGGCACCATGGCCATCGATGCGGCGGCGCTGCACGACGAGGCCGAGACGCTGGCCGCCGGGGGGCTGCGCGTGCTCGCCTTCGCGCTGAAACGCTTGCCGGCGCTTCCGGACACGCTCGATGCCGGGACGCTGGAGACGGGCCTCAGCTTCATCGGCCTGGCCGGTCTCATCGACCCGCCGCGTCCCGAGGCCGCCGAAGCCGTCGCTGCCTGCAGGACCGCCGGCATCATCCCGGTGATGATCACCGGCGATCACCCCGCCACCGCGCGCGCCGTTGCGAGCCGGCTTGGCATTGTCGACGACGGCGGCAAGGTTCTCACCGGCAGCGAGCTGGCGCGGATGAATCTCGACGAATTCGAGCGTGAGGTTGAGTCGGTGCGGGTCTATGCACGCATCAACCCGGAACAGAAAATCCGGATCGTGCAGGCGCTGCAGGATCGCGGCGAGTTCGTCGCCATGACCGGTGACGGCGTCAACGACGCGCCTGCGTTGAAGATGGCCGACATCGGCGTGGCGATGGGGAAGGGCGGCACCGACGTTGCGCGCGAGGCGGCGGCGATGACGCTGCTCGACGACAATTTCGCCACCATCGTCACCGCGGTGCGCGAGGGGCGGCGCATCTTCGACAACATCCGCAAGTTCGTCAAATACACCATGACGAGCAATTCGGGCGAAATCTGGGTGATCTTCCTCGCGCCCTTCCTTGGGCTGCCGATTCCGCTGCTGCCGATCCACATTCTGTGGATCAACCTTGTCACCGATGGCCTGCCGGGACTCGCGCTCGCCACCGAGCATGCCGAGCGCGACGTCATGCAACGACCGCCGCGACCTCCGGGCGAAAGCATCTTTGCCCACGGCATGTGGCAGCACATCCTGTGGGTGGGGCTGCTCATGGGCGGGGTGTCGTTGCTGACGCAGGCGTGGGCGATCCATGTCGGCGACGCACACTGGCAGAGCATGGTGTTCACCGTGCTGACGCTCTCCCAGCTCGGCCACGTGCTGGCGATCCGTTCCGAGCACGAATCGGTGTTCAGCCTCGGCCTGTTCTCCAACCGCCCGCTGATCGTGGTGTTGCTGCTCACGTTTGCGTTGCAGATGGCGGTACTCTACGTGCCCTGGCTCAACCCGATTTTCAGGACCGAGCCGCTGAGCCTGGCCGAGCTCGCCGCGTGCCTGGTGCTGGCCTCCGTGGTGTTTGTCGGTGTCGAAATCGAGAAGGCGCTGGTGCGTCGCGGGTGGTTGTACGCGCAGCGATAGTGCGTCACGCCGGAAAGCATCGTCAGCCGCCCAGAACATCGGCCCACAGGGCGCGTGCCGCCGCGCGCTCGCGCGCCATGGTTTCCGGCGGCACCCGCGCGTGCTGTGCACCGGCGAGCTTGAGCGCATGCTGGCGGCGGCGCAGTTCGCGGTAGGCGTCCGCGGTCGCCTCGGCCAGGGCAAGGGGAACCAGGCCGGCCGCGCCCGCGCGCCGGAGCAGGGCGATATTGCCCGCGTTGTCGGCGAGTTCGGGGTGCGCCGCGGCATGGCGCAATACCAGATACTGCACGCAGAACTCGACGTCGACGAGGCCGCCGGCGTCGTGTTTCAGGTCGAACAGCCCGCTGTCGTTGGGATGGCCGGCGTGCATTTTTTCGCGCATGGCGAGGACCTCCGCGCGCAGTTTTGCGGCGTCACGCGGCAGCGCGAGCACTTCCCGGCGCACGGTTTCGAAAGCGGTACCGATCGCTGCGTCGCCGCACACGAAGCGGGCGCGGGTGAGGGCCTGGTGCTCCCAGGTCCAGGCGTGGTTGAGCTGGTAGTCGTGGAACGCGGCGACTGAACTCACCAGGAGCCCGGAGGCGCCGTCGGGGCGCAGGCGCAGGTCGATGTCGTAGAGGATGCCGGCCGGGGTGAGCGTGCCGAGCCAGGTGTTGATGCGGTGGACGAGCCGGGCGTATACCTCCGGCGCGCGTGTGTCGTCATCGTCGTAGAGGAACACCAGATCGAGATCGGACGCGTAGCCCAGCTCCTTGCCGCCGAGCTTGCCGTAGCCGATGACGGCGAAGCGCGGCGTGTCGCGGTGGCGGGTCTTGAGGGCATCCCAGCAGCGCGCCACGGTTTCCGCGAGCAGGGTGTCGGCGAGCCAGGACAGGTGATCCGACAGGGCTTCCACCGTGAGCCGCCCCGCCACGTCCTGCGCCAGCAGGCGCAGCGTCTGCACCTGCTTGAAGCGGCGCAGCGCGTCCATCTGCGCCTCGGTGTCGCCGGCGTGGGCGTCGAGTTCCGCGTGCAACTGCGCCGCCAGTTGCGTCCAGTCGGGCAGTTGCATCAGGCTTTGCGGCGCGATCAGTTCGTCGAGCAGTTGCGGCTGCCGGGTGATCAACGCCGCCGCCCACGGACTGGCGGCGAGCAGGCGCACCAGCTGGCGCAGCGCGGCGGGATATTCGGCGAGCAGTGCAAGATAAGTCGTGCGCCGCGAGACGGATTGCAGCAGGGCGGTGAAGCGCTCCAGGGTCGCCAGGGGGTCGGTCTGGCTGCCGATGATTTCGAGCGCAGGCGGCAACAGCGTGTTGAGCCGCAGCTGCGTCGATTCCGGCAGCCGCGTGGTGTGCTGGCGCAGGGCATCGAGGGTCGCCACCACCTGTTGCGGGTCGTCGTAGCCGGCGTTTTCCAGCAAGGCGTGGGTGCTGGCGGCGTCCGCGGGGCCCTGGCATACGGCGGCGAGCGGGTGGCTCATCTGGTCGGTCTGCGGCGCCGCGAACACCTGCTCGAAATGGCGCGAGACCTTGTTGCGGTGCCGTTCCAGCACACCGGCGAGCGTTGCATGGTCGGCGAAACCCATGGCCGTGGCGAGCATCGCCTGTGATCCGGCATCCTCCGGCAGCAAGTGCGTCTGCGCGTCGTCGAGATACTGGATGCGATGCTCCAGCCGGCGCAGGAACTCGTAGGCCGCAGCGAGTTCGTGCTGCGCCGTGGCGGTCAGCAGGCCGGCCTTCAGCAGTTCGGCCAGCACCGTGAGCGTCGGGCGCTGCTGCAACGCGGCGATCTGGCCGCCGCGGATGAGCTGGAACACCTGGGCGGTGAATTCGATTTCACGGATGCCGCCCGGCCCGCGCTTGATGTCGTGGGCGCGTTCGCGGCGTGCCACTTCGCGGCGGATCTGCACGTGCAGGTCGCGGATCGCGGCAAACGCACCGAAGTCGAGGTACTTGCGAAACACGAAGGGCCGCACGATGGAAGCGAGTTCCTCGTGGCGCTCGCCGGTGAGCGGGCGTGCCTTGATCCACGCATAGCGTTCCCACGGCCGACCCTGCGCCACGAGATAGTCTTCCAGCATGTCGAATCCCATTGCCAGCGGCCCCGAATCACCCCATGGCCGCAATCGCAGATCGACGCGGAACACGTAGCCGTCGGCCGTGGTTTCGGCGAGCGCGGCGGCGAGCTTGCGGCCGAGGCGGACGAAGAACTCGTGGTTGCTCAGCGGGCGCACCGCCGCGCCGGGAGCGTCGGCGCGCGTCTCACCTTCTTGCGGATACAGATAGATGAGATCGATATCGGACGACACGTTGAGTTCGCCGCCGCCGAGCTTGCCCATGCCGACCACCACCATGCGCTGCGGCCGGTCCTCGGCGTCGCGCGGCTCGCCGTGGCGCGCGGCCAGCGCCGCGTGATGGAAGTCGAGCGCGGCACCGATGCACACCTCCGCGAGCGTGCTCCAGGTGGCGACCACTTCGGCCAGGTCGGCCTGCCCGGCGAGATCGCGCGCGGTGGTGACGAGCCACACGCGCTGGCGCAACTGGCGCATGCGCTGGTGCAGCGTCGCTTCGTCGACACCCACCGGGCTGGCGAGAAAGGCGTCCATGTCCGCGCGCGTGAACGGCCGGCCGAGGCGCGGCGCGACCTCGTCCGCCAGGCGTGGCTGGGCGGCGAGGAGAAGACGGCCGAAGCGCGAACAGCGCGCAACACGCTCGAGTGCGGGATCGGGCTGGCCTGGATTAGAATCAGGATTCATCGCAACACTTTATCAGGCTACTTCATCAGCCTATCAGCGGAGGAAACATATGGCATCCATCGAGTCGATCCTGACCGAAACCCGTGTATTCCCGCCGGCGGACGCTTTCGTCGGCCAGGCCAACGTGTCGGGCATGGACGCCTACCGGGCGCTGTGCAGCGAGGCGGCCAGCGACTACGAGGGCTTCTGGGCGCGGCTTGCGCGCGAGTATCTCGACTGGAAGACGCCGTTCACGCGCACGCTCGACGAGTCGAACGCGCCGTTCTACAAGTGGTTCGACGACGGTGAACTGAATATCTCCTGGAACTGCCTGGACCGTCATCTCGCCACGCGTGGCGATACGACCGCAATCATTTTCGAGGCCGACGACGGCGCGGTCACCAGGGTCACATACAAGGAACTGCATGCGCGCGTGTGCCAGTTCGCCAACGGCCTGAAATCGCTCGGCGTGGAAAAGGGCGACCGCGTCATCGTCTACATGCCGATGGGCATCGAGGCCGTCGTGGCGATGCAGGCCTGCGCGCGCATCGGCGCCATCCACTCCGTGGTGTTCGGTGGCTTTTCCGCCAAGAGCCTGTTCGAGCGCATCGAGGACGCGCGCGCCAAAGTGGTCATCACCGCCGACGAGTCACTGCGTGGCGGCAAGGCCGTACCCTTGAAGCGCGCGGTCGACGAGGCGCTGGCGATGGGCGACACCTCCTGCGTCGAACGCGTCGTCGTGTATCGCCGCTCCGGCGGCGACATCGGCTGGACTGCGCGCGACATCTGGTGGCACGAGCTCACCCAGACCCAGGCCGAAACCTGCGAGCCGGTGTGGGTGTCGGCCGAACATCCGCTGTTCATCCTTTACACCTCCGGTTCCACCGGCAAGCCCAAGGGCGTGCAGCATTCCACCGGAGGCTACCTGCTGGGCGCGGTCCTGTCGATGCACTGGGTGTTCGACGCCAAGCCCGATTCCGACGTCTTCTGGTGCACCGCCGACGTCGGCTGGGTCACCGGCCATACCTACGTCACCTACGGCCCGCTCGCGCTGGGCATGACCGAGGTCATCTTCGAAGGAATTCCCACTTTCCCGCACGCCGGGCGCTTCTGGGAAGTCATCGCCAAGCATCGCGTCACCACCTTCTACACCGCACCGACCGCGATCCGCAGCCTCATCAAGCTCGGTGCCGACCTGCCGGCGCAACACGATCTGTCCTCGCTGCGCCTGCTGGGCACCGTCGGCGAACCGATCAACCCCGAAGCCTGGATGTGGTACCAGCAGGTCATCGGCGGCGGCCGCTGCCCGGTGGTCGACACCTGGTGGCAGACCGAGACCGGCTCGCACATGATCGCGCCGCTGCCCGGCGCAGTGCCGACCAAGCCCGGCTCGTGCACGCTGCCGCTGCCGGGCATCATGGCCGCGATCACCGACGAGCACGGCGGTCCGGTGGAGAAAGGGCACGGCGGATTTCTCGTCATCCAGCGCCCCTTCCCTTCGCAGCTGCGCACCCTGTGGGGTGACCCGGACCGTTTCAGGAAGACCTATTTCCCCGAGGAACTCGGCGGCAGGACCTATCTCGCCGGCGACTCGGCTCACCGCGACGGCGACGGCTATTTCTGGATCATGGGGCGCGTCGACGACGTGCTGAACGTGTCCGGCCACCGTCTCGGCACCATGGAAATCGAATCCGCGCTGGTGGCGCACCCGCGCGTCGCCGAGGCCGCCGTCGTCGGCCGGCCGCACGACATCAAGGGCGAGGCGGTGGTCGCCTACGTCGTGCTGAAGGGCGCGCGCCCCACCGGCGAGGAAGCGCAACTGATTGCCCGGGAGCTGCGCGAGTGGGTCGGCAAGGAAATCGGCCCCATCGCCCGGCCCGACGAAATCCGCTTCGGCGACAACCTGCCGAAGACGCGCTCCGGCAAGATCATGCGGCGGCTCCTGCGCGCCATCGCCAAGGGCGAGGAGATCACCCAGGACGTCTCCACCCTGGAAAACCCCGCGATCCTCGACCAGCTCAAGCACGCGGTCGGCTGAAGCCGGGCTTACGCCCAGGAATGTCGAGCCATTATTCAGCGCTTCCCTGGGCGGTAGGAGGCTCGCTTGCGGGCCGAATCCGGCTCTCGCGCGATGCAACGGCCCATTTCGCACCGCAAGCGGTGCACCTGCCGGACCGCGTGATCGCCTAATGGACAACCCGGACCTGTTCAGAAGCGTATCCCTCAACGAAAGCCCACTTCGCCCCGCCATCACGCAGCCGTCTGGCCCGATCAGGGCTGAAGTGTGCGTCAGCCGGAAGACCAGCATTACTACCACGACGTTGCCGAGGGGCTGAAAGGGGCCGGCGAAATCCTCGTCGCCTGTGCGCGCAAGTATTTCGTCGCGCGCGACCGCATGCTGCCCGCCTGAGCTGGTCTGCCGCGGGGCGCTGCCGCCGCGCCGACGAAACCCCGCCCCGCCCGGCGGCGGTGTCGGGTTTTTTTACATCAGGCAAATGTCTGGATTCTGCAAAATCGCCTGGCCTGTGCAAGGTGTCCGGTGCGCAAGGCCGCGTGCGGCCGGCCTTGGCTGGCCGCACACCGGAATGCGGCCGGCGTCGCCGCGCCCACCGAAGCCGCCAGCGCTCTTTGACAGTGTCGGAGTTTTTTACATCACAGAAAGATTTTGACTTTGTAAAAAGACTGATTTATTCAGCATAAACAATTGGATAGCGACTTCATTCGTGGGTGGGCACGGCCCTTGCTTCAAAACAGGTATAACAAGTTGAGCATTGCCGACATCCGAACAATTCTGTTGTGCAAATGGAGGACTCAAAATTGAAACATTCAACTCTATTCGGCCGCTCGCGGCTGGCTGGCTTGCTGTGTGTGGGCGCGCTGGGCTTTGCCGCGCAGGCGCAGGCCGCAGCGCCCGTGCCGCTGACGGCGGGTTACTGCTGGGACGCCACGGCGAGCGGCGGCATCTCCACGGGAGACGTCACGCTGAACAGCGGGACTGCCAAGGACTGCTATGGCGTCGTCGGCGGCAACATCAATAGCGCCGGAGATCTGAACGGGCTGAACCTGACCTGGGGGACCAACTGGGCGTATCTGGACTCGACCGACGGGAACAGTGCCACCTGGATGGGCCTCGAGTTCACCGTCAGCGCGCCCTTGACGACCGGGGGCGACTGGACGCTCACCGGAACCGACACGGACCTGTCGACACCCTTGAATTTCCCGCTCGGTATGGATTTGGTGGTGGCGCTGAAAGCTAGCGACCGCTATGCCCTGTGGGCGTTCGATGACCTCACCGTCAACAGCGGTGACAACGATGGCACGTTCACGATCGTGTTCAAGAACAATGGCGGCCAGATCCCCGACCTTTCGCACATGACCGTGTTTGGTCGCGCAGCCGAGGGCGGTACCATCCCCGTTCCCGAAGCCGAAACCTACGCCATGATGCTCGCCGGGCTCGGCCTGGTCGGTTTCGCGGCAGCCCGTCGCCGGCGGGGTTGAAGCGCCGGCATGACTCCCGGATGTCTCCTCCTGCAGCGCCGCTTGCGGCGCTTTTTTTCGCCCACGCTGGTGGAACGAAGTGCGGTTTTTTGTTAAGTAACTGATTAAAAAAGATAAAAAGTTTCGCTTTTTCCCCGGATTTCCCTCAAGTCCGTCGAAATTTCGACGTTATTGATGACATCCTGTAAAGGGCAAACCCGTCGCGAGGCGGGGACGCAAAGCCACCGGTCTTGGAAAAAGACAGCGGAGCTGCCGTAGGGGGATCCTTGGTGGCGTCTGCGCGTGTGCCCGGAGTCAGACCGTTTCGCCTCGAGGAGTCACCATGCCGCACCACTGCCCGTTTCCCGTCCGTTCCACCGATGCCCGCCGCAGCTACCGCACCGGCACCGTGCCCGGCTTCACCCTGACCTTGGCGCTGGTTGCCGCGCTGTCCGGCTATGCCAGCCTGAGCGACGCGGCACCGCCGGCCCAGGCCCCCGCGAGCAGCGGCAAGGCGATCGGCTGGGCCAAGGGCCGTCTGTTGGTCGCGCCGCGCGCGGGTCTGTCGGACAAGGAGTTCGACAAGGCGCTGAAGCCGGCCAACGCGAAATCGAAAGGCAAGCTGCGGCGTGGCAACATCCATGTCATCGAACTGCCACCGGGCATGGACGAAGTCGCCGCGATGCAGGCTTTGCAGAAAAGCGGCCGCTTCAAGTTCGTCGAACTCGACATGGCGGTCGCGCCGTCGGCCACGGTGAACGACCCAAGCTACACGAAGAGCTGGGCGCCGCCGAAGATCCAGGCGCCGACGGCATGGGACACCGCGACCGGCGCCGGGGTCACCATCGCCATTCTCGATACCGGCGTCGACAGCAGTCACCCGGACCTGGCGGCGAGCATAGTGCCCGGCTGGAACTTCTATGACAACAATGCGGACACCGCCGACGTGCACGGTCACGGCACCGCCGTGGCCGGTTCGGCCGCTATGATCGGCAACAACGGCACCGGCAGCGCCGGTGTGGCCTGGGCGTCGAAGATCATGCCGGTGCGAATCTCCGCGCCGGACGGTTACGCCTACTTCAGCACCATCGCGCAGGGCGTGTACTGGGCGGCGGACCAGGGTGCGCGCGTCGCCAACATCAGCTTCGGCGTGTCGGGCAGTTCGACCGTGCAGTCCGCCGCGCAATACATGCGCAACAAGGGTGGGGTGGTGATGGCCTCGGCCGGCAATACGGGCGTGCTGGAAAACGTCGCGGCGAACGACATGATCCTTACCGTCGCCGCCACGGACAGCAACGATGCCCGTGCGAGCTGGTCGAGCTACGGCGCCTACGTCGACGTGACGGCGCCGGGCGTGAGCATCTATTCGACCAACCGCGGCGGCGGCTACGGCAACTGGTCCGGTACCTCGTTCTCCAGCCCGATCACCGCGGCGGCGGCGGCGCTCATGTTCTCGGCCAACGCGAAGCTCGCGCCGGCCGATGTGGACGCCATTCTCAAGTCCACCGCGCTCGATCTCGGCACCGCCGGTTACGATCAGTACCACGGCTACGGCCGCATCGATGTCGCGCGGGCGGTAAGCGTGGCGAAAGGCTACGCCACGTCCGATACCCAGGCGCCGACGGTGGGGCTCACGTCGCCGACGGGCGGTAGCCGCGTATCCGGCGTGGTACCCGTCGACCTGAGTTACGCGGACAACGTCGGCGTTACGCGTGTCGAATTCCACGTCGATGGCGTGAAGATCGCCACCGACGACGCCAGCCCGTTCGCCTTTGCCTGGGATACCGTTGCGCACCCCGACGGCACGCACACCCTGACGGCGAAAGCGTACGACGCCGCCGGCAACATGGGCACCTCGGCGGTGGTTTCGGTGACCGTGGCGAACGACGCCACCGCTCCGGTGATCAGCAGCTTCAACCTCAGCGATGGCATGCGAATCTCCCCCAGCAAACAGAGCGTCTCCGCCGCTGCCACGGACGACGTCAAGGTGGCCCGGATCAGCCTGACCATTGACGGCAAGGAAGTCGCGGTCGCCTACGGCAGTTCGATCAGCTACAACTGGAACACGCGCAAACTCGCCCCGGGCGCGCACACTGTTACGGTGCGCGTGACGGACACGGCGGGGAACACGACAAGCAAGACCGTCACGGTTTACAAATAAACTCCGCCTCTGCAGGCGGCAAGCGCCCTTCGGGGCGCTTTTTTTGTCGGTTTTCTTTACATGACGGGATCTCGGCGCGGTGCCGAATATTAGACAACTCTAATGTTTTCGGGGCGTTGGGGACGATGCCGCCTTCCGGAAACGACTTGGCACACGATGTGCTTGGTTGAAAGCGCAGTACACAATTATTTGTTGCGGAGCCTTAATCATGAAAACACCCAAGACCTTTTCGCGTCCTTCCACATTGTCTGCCATCGCACTGGCGCTCGGACTTTCGGTTGCCGGCCAGGCACACGCTGATTTCATTTCCTGCACAGGAACCGGTTACGATATCAGCGGCAAGGTGTCGACGGCTACGGCTTGCACCATCCTGGCACCGCTCGACGGCAAACAGAATGACAACCCGATGCCGGGTGTCGTCAACACTGAAGGTTTCTTCGGTATCACCGACTGGCTGTTCGACGGCAAGTGGGACAGCTCCAAGAGTGGCTTCGTTGATAGCTCCGGCCTGTTTGACTTCGGAGGCAATGGCGTGTCCGGGACCTTCAACTACGTGGGCCCCAACAGCATCGGCGACATCATGTTCATCTTCAAGGATGGCGCGGGCACCAACCTCGTCGGCTACCTGGTCACCACGGACGACGGCACGTACGCTACGCCCTTCACCAAGCTGCCGTTCCCGCTCACGGGCGGTTCGCTGGTGAAAGATGTGTCGCACATCAGCGTGTACTACCGCAACGGTGACGGTGACGGTGACGGTGGCGGCGGCACGCCGCCCTCGCAGATTCCCGAACCCGGCATGCTGCTGCTGCTGGGCGCGGGCCTTGCGGGCCTTGGGCTGGCGCGCCGCAGGAAGTAAGGCCTGGCGGCTCGCCCGCCGTAGCGAAAAGGGCGCCTTGCGAGGGCGCCCTTTTTCCATTTTCCGGCCGCGGATGCGCTCAGCTCCGCTTCAACGCCGCCGCCGTGTTCACCAGCTCCAGCAGCAGGTCGTGCAGGCGGGCAGGCGATTTCAGCGCGCCGTTCTCGGGGTCGAACGCCGTGTCGGCGTGCGACAGCGTGAACTGCCCCGGCAACACCAGCACGCCCAGCGCACTCAGCACCTGGCGCAGGTGCGGCAGCATGCGTGCGCCGCCGAACTGGCCGGGCGACGCGGCGAGCAGCGCGGCGATCTTGCCCTGGTAGGGCACGAGTCCGGATTCGCCCTGCCATTCGCGCGACACCCAGTCGATGGTGTTCTTCAGCACCGGCGGGATCGAACTGTTGTATTCCGGGCTGGCGATGAGAAAGGCGTCGTGCGCCTTGAACAGCGCTTTCAGACGTAGCGCGTTGGCCGGCAGGCCGTCGCGTTCCTCCAGGTCGCCGTCGTAGAGCGGCAGCGGATAGTCCGCGAGGTCGAGCAGGGTGACCTCGCTCCCGGCTGCGTGCGCGGCGTCGGCGGCCACCGTGATGAGTTTGCGGTTGAGGGCGTCGCGGCGCAGGCTGCCGGAAAAGGCGAGAATCCTGGGCATGAGCATTCCAGTTCGTTGCGGGAGCGCAAATTGTAGCGGTCGCGCGCCCGCTGTCGAGGCTGACGCATGGCGCCCGCGCGCCAAACCCGGCACAATCCGAACGCACCCCTTACCTCTTACCCCCGCAAATGTCCGCTGACAGACCGCCACTCGAACGCATGCGCCTCGACAAGTGGCTGTGGGCGGCGCGTTTCTACAAGACGCGCCAGCTTGCCAACGAGGCGATCGAGAACGGCCGCGTGAAGGTCGACGGTGCGCGGGTCAAACCGGCGCGCGAGGTGAAGCCCGGCGACCGCCTGGAACTGCGCCTCGGCGAAAGCGACTGGACGCTGACGGTGCGGGCGCTGTCCATGCAGCGCGGCCCGGCGCCGCAGGCGCGGACGCTCTACGAGGAGGACGCCGACAGCCGCATGCGCCGCGAGCGGGAGCAGGCCGAGCGCAGGCTCGTCGCGAACCCCGCCGCCGCGCTCAAGGGCCGTCCGACCAAGCGTGACCGCCGCCAGATCCACCGCTTCACCGGCGAATGACCCCTCGTCACGCGCGCGTCTTGTTTCCCGCAATATCCCGTCGAGCGCATAAAATCGGGTATTCCGAGGCACCCGCGCCATGACCGTGCTCCCTGTCCTGTCCCCGTTGCTGCGCCGCGTCCTGCGCGTGCTGGCGGCGCTGTTCGCGCTCGGGGTGAGCAGCTTCGTGCTGGCCGCCGCGGTGATGTTTTTCTGGGTACTGCCCAACCTCGACACGCATCGTGATCGCCTCGCGCAGGCCCTGTCGGTTGCGCTGGGTCACCGGGTCACCATCGAGGCCGCCTCCGGGCAGTGGCAGCAGGCGCGCCCCGAGTTTCGCCTGCAGGGCGTGCGGCTTTATGACGCCGCAGGGCGGGCCGCGCTCTATGTGCCGACCTTTGAGGCTTCGTTCTCCTGGCGCTCGTTCCTGCTGCTGGAGCCGCGCTTCAATCACATCGAGCTGCATGGGCTCGCGCTGGGCGTGCGGCGTGCGCGCGACGGGCATGTCTACATCGGGGGCATCCCCATCAATCCCGCCGCTCCGGACAGTGGTGTCAGCAGTTGGCTGCTGCGCCAGGGCGAGGTGCACGTGGGCGGTGCTTCGCTGACCTGGATCGACGAGGTGCGTGGCGCGCCGCCGCTCACCCTGCAGGGTGTCGACTTCACGCTGAGCAACCGCCGGCACACCCACCGGATGCAATTGCGCGCGCTGCCGCCGACGGCGGTGGCGCGGCCGCTGACGGCGCAGGTGACCCTGCGCGCGCGCGACCTGGACGCACCGGCGACCTGGGACGCTCACATCGACGCCAGCGTGGCCGGGGTGGCGTTCGCGCCGCTGGCGCCGTGGCTGGAGGTGCCGTACCAGCCGCAGCAGGGATGGGGTGCGCTGGCGGTGCGCTTCAGCTTCGCCGCGGGCCGTCTTGCGGCCGTGCGCGCCGACCTCGATCTCTACGACGTCGCGACGACGCTCGGCGACTCGCTGCCGCCGCTGCAACTGGAACGGCTACGTGGCCAGGCCGTGTGGCAGCGTACCCGCGACGGGCAGCGCGTGGCCTTCGAGAATCTGCGTGTGGCGCTGCCCGGCGCCGCGCTCGGGGCACCGTTCAACGTCGGCGTGTCGTGGAACGGCATGGCGCGCGAGCTCACCGCGCGTGCGTTGCGGCTGGACGGCTGGCACACGCTGTTGCCGAGCCTGCCGATCGACGCGGCGCTGCGCATGCGCCTGCAGCGTCTGCAACCGCAGGGGCGCCTGGATACGTTCACCTTCCGCTGGACGGGTGCCGAGCCGGGCCTGGACAACTTCAGCGTCGATGCGCGCTTTCGCGGCCTCGGTCTGGCCGCATCCGACGACCGGCCGGGGTTCGCCAACCTGAGCGGGCATGTCGAAGGCGATGCGCGTCAAGGCCGCTTCGACATCGACACGCATGACTTCGTGCTCGATCTGCCGATGCTGTTTCGCGAACCGAGGATGGGGCTCGACACCTTGCAGGCGCGTGGAGGCTGGAAGCGGACGGCGCGCGGCCGTCTGGTCACGCTGGACCACGCGAGCTTCGCCAACGCCGACGCCGCAGGCAGCGCGAACGGCGAGTACGAACAGGTTCCCGGTACGGTGGGGCGCATCGATCTCGAAGCGCACCTGACGCGCGCCGACGGCACGGCGGTGTATCGCTATCTGCCATTGCACGTGAGTGACCCAACGGTGGAATGGGTGCGGCACAGCATCGTCGCGGGCGGTTCGAACGACGTGCGCTTGCAGTTGAAGGGCGATCTCGCGCGCTTTCCTTTCGACACCGGCGATGGCGTGTTCCAGGTCGACGCCCGGGTGCGCGATGGCATCGTCGACTACGCGACGGGCTGGCCGCGCATCGAGGGCGTAGCAGGACGGCTGCTGTTCGAGGGCAAGCGCATGGAGGTGGTGCCGACGCAGGCGCGCATTTATGGCGCCACGCTGCATCCGGTGCGGGTGACGATTCCCGACCTCACCCACCACGACGAGATATTGCTGGTCGACGGCGAGGCCAACGGTCCGCTGCAGGATTTCATCCGCTTCGCCAATTTCAGCCCGGTGGGCGAGCGGCTGCGCGGCCTGACGGAAGGACTGGACGGCAGCGGCCCGATGCGACTGGCGCTGAAAATGCAGGTGCCCTTGCGCCGCAGCCACGAAACCACCCTGACCGGACAGCTGTCGTTTCTCGGCAATACGCTCTTCCCGCCGGGCTGGCCGCGGATCGAGGCGGCGCGTGGCGCGCTGGCCTTCACCGGCGACAGCGTGAGCGGACAGAACCTGGGCGCAAGCTTTCTCGGCGGGCCGCTCAACGTGAATGTCGCCACGCGGGCGGGGCGGGTGCAGATTCTGGCACAGGGGCGCGCCACCGCCGCGGGCCTGGCGCCGTGGCTGGGCGAGACGTGGGGGACGCGCGTGTCGGGACAGACCGGCTGGCAGGGGCAGATCGACCTCGAGACGAAAGGCGAGCGCGTGCGCATCGAGTCCGATCTCGTCGGACTGGCGAGCACCCTGCCGTCGCCCCTGGCCAAGGCGGCCACGCAACCGCTGCCCCTGAGCCTGGTCAGCCGGCCCGACGGCGAGGGTCTGCAACGCGAGCTGCGCCTGGGGCGCCTGGTCGGAGCGGTGTGGCGCAGCACGGCGGTGGGCGCGCTGGAACGCGGTGAGATTCGCTTTGGCGGCGCGCCGTCGTTGCCCGATGTGCCCGGCCTGCGCCTTGCGGGCAACGGGCGCAGGATCGACCTGTCCGGCTGGGCCGCGTTGCTGCCGGCGGGTGAGGGCGCGGCCGCGCCGATCAGCGCGCTCGATCTCGGCTTCGAGACCCTCGACCTGCTGGGGCGGCGCTATCGTGACGTGCGTGTGCTCGGGCGCACGCGCAACGGCCTGCTGCGCGTCCAGGTGAGTGGGCAGGACGTCAACGGCACCTTGACCTGGCGCGCTGCCGGCGAAGCGCCTGCGCGGCTGTCGGTGCAGTTCCGCCAGTTCGCCGTGCCGGAGCGTGTCGATGTCGCCAGTACAGCGGGAAGCGGGTTTACGTTTCCAGCGTCCGACTTCCCGCTGCTCGATGTCGCGATCGAGGACTTTCGCATGGAGGATCGTTCGCTCGGCCGACTCGAGGCGGTGGCGCGCGGTACCGCCGCCGGTCTTGCGATCGAGCGCCTGACCCTCACGCATCCCGACAGCGTGTTCCAGATGAGCGGCCTGTGGCGCGACAGCGGCCAGGGCGAAACGCGCGCCGAACTCGTCCTCGATGTGAAGGACGCCGGAAAGCTGCTGGCGCGCCTGGGATATCCCGACACGCTCCGGCACGGCACCGGCAGGATCCAGGGGCACGCCGCCTGGGAGGGTTCGCCGGCCGATTTCGCCCTGGCCACGCTTGCCGGCCAGTTGCAGTTCGAAGCGCGCAGCGGCCAGTTTCTGCAGGTCGACCCCGGCGCCGCCAAGCTTCTCGGCGTGCTGAGCCTGCAATCGCTGCCGCGCCGGCTGAGTTTCGATTTCCGTGATATCTTCAGCAAAGGCTTTGCCTTCGACGACATCGGGGCCACCCTGCGCATCGCGCGCGGAGTCCTCTACAGCGACGATCTGAAGATGCGCGGACCGTCCGCCAAGGTGAACATGAGCGGACTTGCCGACCTCAACCAGGAAACCGTCCAGTTGCGGGTCAAGGTGATTCCCAAGCTGTCCGAAGGCGTGGCCGTTGCGGGTGCGCTCCTCGGCGGGCCGGTTGCCGGCGTGGGCGTGCTGGCAGCGCAGAAGCTGCTGCGCGATCCCATCGAGGAAGCCAGCAGCCAGGAATACCTGGTGAGCGGGCCGTGGCAGGCGCCCGACGTGAAGAAGCTGCCGAAAACCAAAACCGACGCGACGTCCGACAAGGCGTCCGAACCCTGACCGTGAAGCACGTATGACGACCAAGAAACCTGCAAAAACCACCGTGGCGCAACGCAAGAGCGCGCAAGTGAAAAAGCCCGCACCCCAGGCCGGCAGTGTGCGCGTCGCCGCGATCCAGATGGCGTCCGGGCCGAGCGTGCCGGCCAATCTCGCGGAGGCCGAGCGCCTCATCGAGCTTGCCGTGGAGGCGGGCGCGCGCCTGGTCGCGCTGCCGGAGTTCTTCTGCATCATGGCAAAGAAGGATGCCGACGTCGTGAAGGCACGCGAGGCCGAAGGCGACGGGCCGGTTCAGACGTTCCTTGCGCGTATGGCGAAGAAACACAAAATCTGGCTCGTCGGTGGTTCGGTGCCGCTGGAAGCAAGTGTGCCGGACAAGGTGCGCAACAGCTGCCTGGTCTACGACGAGCGCGGCAAGCTGGTCGCGCGCTACGACAAGATTCATCTCTTCGGGCTCGATCTGGGTACGGAGCATTACGAGGAAGCGCGGCTGATCGAGCCGGGCGATACCGTCGTCGTCGTCAACAGCCCGTTCGGCCGCATCGGCCTGTCGGTGTGCTACGACCTGCGTTTTCCCGAACTGTATCGCGCCATGCCCGACGTCGACATCATCGTCGTGCCCTCGGCGTTCACCGCCACCACCGGGCGCGCGCACTTCGAGACGCTGATTCGCGCGCGCGCCATCGAGAACCTCGCCTACGTCATCGCCCCGGCGCAGGGCGGCTACCACCTGGCGGGCCGCGAAACCCACGGCGACAGCATGATCGTCGATCCCTGGGGCGTCGTGCTCGACCGTCTGCCGCGCGGCTCCGGTGTCGTCGTCTCCAACATCAACCCGGCCTACCAGGCGAGCCTGCGCAAGAGCCTGCCCGCGCTCAGGCACCGCTTCGTGCAGTGCAGCCAGATTGCCGTCGAAGTGGTCGAGCGCCGCGCCGCGACGAAGCGCGAAACGCCCGCCAAGTAACGAGGTCCACCATGAATCCTGCCGACGCCTTCGTCCCGATCCAGTCCGCCGAGGAGTTGTTCCGTTCGGCGGAAGCCACGCTGCTCGCGCCCAATGGCCTCGACGCCGACAAACTCGCGCCCGTCTTCGGTCGCCTGCTCACCCACGACGTCGACTACGCCGACCTCTACTTCCAGTACAGCCGCTCCGAAGGCTGGAGCCTGGAAGAAGGCCAGGTGAAGTCGGGCAGCTTCAACATCGACCAGGGCGTCGGCGTGCGCGCTATCTCCGGCGAGAAGACCGCCTTCGCCTACTCCGACGACATCAGCCTCGACGCCCTCGCCACCGCGGCCGACGCCACGCGCGCCATCGCGCGTGCCGGGCAGGCACGCAGTACGGCCGTTGCGCGCCGTGCCGACGGCCGCCAGCTCTACCACCCCGTCGACCCGCTGGCGAGCCTCGACGATCCCGCCAAGGTCGCGTTGCTCGAACGGCTGGAAAGGAAGGCGCGCGCCATGGACCCGCGCGTCATCCAGGTCATGGCGAGCCTTGCCTCCGAATACGAGGTGGTCCTGGTCGCGCGTTCCGATGGTCATCTCGCTGCCGACGTCCGTCCGCTGGTGCGCCTGTCGCTGCAGGTCATCGCCGAACAGGACGGCCGCCGCGAGCAGGGCACCGGCGGCGGTGGCGGCCGTTTCGACTACCGCTATTTCACCGACGACATCCTGGAAAAATATGCGCGCCAGGCCGTGCACCAGGCTATCGTCAACCTTGACGCGCGCCCCGCGCCCGCCGGCACCATGACCGTCGTCCTCGGCGCCGGCTGGCCCGGCATCCTGCTGCACGAAGCCATCGGCCACGGCCTCGAAGGTGACTTCAACCGCAAGGGCAGTTCCGCGTTTTCCGGCCGCATCGGCGAACGCGTCGCTGCGCCCGGCGTCACCGTCGTCGACGACGGCACCATCCCGCAGCGACGCGGCTCGCTCAACATCGACGACGAGGGCAATCCCACCCAGCGCACCGTTCTCATCGAGGACGGCATCCTCAAGGGCTACATGCAGGACATGATGAACGCGCGCCTCATGGGCATGAAAACCACCGGTAACGCGCGCCGCGAATCGTACGCCCATCTCACCATGCCGCGCATGACCAACACCCTCATGCTCGGTGGCGACAAGCCCGCGCACGAAATCATCGCCTCGGTGAAGAACGGCCTCTACGCCGTCAACTTCGGCGGCGGCCAGGTCGACATCACCAGCGGCAAATTCGTCTTCTCCGCCGCCGAGGCCTACATGATCGAAGACGGCAAGATCACCTACCCAGTGAAGGGCGCGACCCTCATCGGCAACGGCCCCGACGCACTGACGCGTGTGAGCATGATCGGCAACGACATGGAGATGGATTCCGGCGTGGGCACCTGCGGCAAGGAAGGGCAGAGCGTGCCGGTCGGCGTGGGGCAGCCGACGCTGCGGATCGATGGGTTGACGGTGGGCGGGACGGCGTAAAATTTTGGTCGGCGATGTTTGAAATTGTCAGCGCCATCACGGCGGTCGAAACGATCGCCGAAGGTTCGGGCATTCGGGAACGCGCCCGGCTTGAAAAGATTTATGGCAAAGGCAACTGGAAGAAAAAGAAAGGCCTGACCGACATTCGCTTGAGCGATGGCGAAATCGTCCGCGCTGAAATACACTGGTAGGAAGCGCACGGAATCGGCAAGGTCGAACACAAGATCAAGAGGTTGCTATGAGCGAAAATCGTTTTGTCGTCTGTCTTTCAAACGAGGGCTACCCTGCCTCGCTGGAGTCGCGCAAGCTCTATGAGTGGCTGGATGACGCGCAGGCAGAGTCCCGAGGCATGTTGCGGATCATCGACGAGTCCGGCGAGGACTACCTTTACCCGAAGGCGTTTTTTGCCCAGGTCGCCGTGCCGGGTGAATTGGCGGAGCGGCTGCACAAGCTGGCGGCGTGAACTCCGGCATCGGCGAGGATGGTGCCGGCTTATTGAAAATGCGGCGCAATGCCCTTCGGTTATTGCGCCCTACGCGAGCTGCGGCAAGGAAGGGCAGAGCGTGCCGGTGGGGGTGGGGCAGCCGACGTTGCGGATCGACGGGTTGATGGTCGGCGGGACGGCCTGAGACCACGGATGACGAAGTAAGCCATGCCGACGATCAGCCAGTTCTTCGGGATCGTGATCCAGATGTTCTGGAGAGAGCACGCCCCTCCGCACTTTCATGCGATGTATGCGGAACACGAAGCGTTGATCGATATTCGTACCCTTGAGGTGATCGGTGGCAGCTTGCCCAGACGGGCGCTCAGTCTGACGGTAGAATGGGCCATCGAGCATCGCGAAGAACTGATGGAGGACTGGGACCTATGTCAATCCAAACAACACCCGAAGCGGATCGAGCCGCTGGAGTAGTGCCTACTGCGCCCTGGCGGCTGAAAGCGCTGTCCGTCCTGCCGGATTATCGACTGGCGGTCACGTTCCAGGACGGAACAAACGGTATCGTGGATTTTTCGGCCGTCCTGACAGCCGGGGAATGCGGAATCTTCGAAGCGCTCAAGGACAAGGCCTGGTTCGATCAGGCACGGCTCGAACTGGGCGTCGTGACCTGGCCCAACGGGGCGGACATCGATCCAGCCTGGATGTATGAAGAGATCAGGGCGAATAAATCATGGTCTGTGCCTTTTTGATTCTCGGCAAGGGCATGGAGATGAATTCGGGTGTCGGTACCTGCGGCAAAGAAGGGCAAGGCGTGCCGGTGGGCGTCGGGCAGCCGGCGCTGCGCATCTAATCGGTTGACGGTGGATGGAACGGCGTAGAGCCGTTGGCAGAGGGTTGGTCGGCAGCAACTCTCCTGCGGGCCTGATTGCATGAATTTCGAGCAATCGGCCTTGGGCGTTGCCTCTCCCCTCAGGCCAGACTCTCCAGCGGCTGTGGTGCCCCGATGAAATATCCCTGCACGCAATCGATGCCGATCTCGCTCAACTTCGCCAGCGTTTCCGCGTCCTCGACGAAGGCCGCCACGGTCCTGACGCCCAGGAAGTTGCCGGTTTCCAGGATGGATTGCACCAGGGCTTCGTCGATCATGCTGGTACCGAGTTCGCGCACGAGGGCGTGGTCGATCTTGAGGAAGTCGAGCTTCATGCTCTTCAGGCGCGTGTAGGAACTTGCACCGGTACCGAACTCGTCGAGGGTGAAGCGGCAGCCGTGGCGCTGCAACTGACGCATGAACAGTTGAGTTTGTGCGTGGCCTTCGGCGGCGTCGGCTTCGCTGATTTCGAAGACGAGCTTTTCGCCGGAAATGTCGCCGCGCGCCAGTTCGGCGAGCAGGAACTTCAGGAACACGGGATTGGTGACGGACTGCGCGGAGAGGTTGACCGACAGGCCGCCCAGCTGCGCGGTGCGTTCGGGATGGTCGCGCATCCACTGCAACACGCTTTTCACCACCCAGCGGTCGATTTCGGTGATGCGCTGCAGGCGCTCGGCGACGGCGATGAGGTCGCGCGTGGCGATGCGCTGCGCGCCGCGCGTATCGGGGTGTAGCAGCACTTCATGATACAGCGGTATCCCCGTGGGGTCGCCGATGCTGACCACCGGCTGGCAGTTCAGACTCAGCTCGTTGCTGGCGAGGATGGCGGTCAAGCGATGCGCCTGGTCGGCGAGTGCCTGCACGCCGCCGTCCGTGGTTTCACGGTCGAAGGCGACGACCGCGCTGCCGGATTCGCGCGCGCGCGTGCACGCAGCATTCGCGTTGTCGTAGTAGGTCTCGGGGTCGAGCGCGTCGTGCACGCCCATGAGGCCTGCGGCGGTCCGTACGGTGTAGCGTACGCCGTCGATCTCGTGGGGGCGCGATGCGATGGCCTGGAGCAGGGCGTGTGCCTGCGCTTCCGCGACGGTATAGTCGGATGCCTCGATCCAGAAGGCGAGACCCGATTCCCCCGCGCGTGCCAGTGGCGTTCCGGGTGCCAGGCTGGCAGGCAGCCACTGCGCGAGATCATGCAGGATGGCGGAACGGATTTCGGCACCGGCTGGTTCACCCGCGGGAGTCGTGATGTCCAGCTGGATGGCGCCCAGCGCGAACCCGGCATCCGCGCGCCGGCTGCGCAGCCAGTGGCGACGCACGGCGCGGAAGAAGCTGCGGCGCTTGAGCAGCCCCGTGGTGGTGTCGTGAGTGGAACGCCACACAAGCTCGCGCTGCATCTTCTGGATCATGGCGCTGTAGGAACGGTCCATCAGCGGCAGTTCGAGATCCTCGGTCCATTGCGCGTCGCCGGTTTCAAGTGCCTGCAGCAGGTCGGTGCGCTTGAGGTCGAGCTTCTTGATGCCGCGGTAGTTGGCGAACACGTAGACCGGCGGCTGGTCGCCGATCCAGATGAGGTTGAGCGGCGTGTCCGGTGACTTGAGCTGTAGCCAGTCGCCGACGCGCAGGCGCTCGGCGAGTTCGTCCTGCGCTGCCGTCAGCGGCTCGCCGGCGGCATCGTTGAGGCGGGCAGCGACCGGGGTGCGCGGATGGCGCGAGCGGTCACCGTCGAACAGCGCGGCGGCGAGCTGGTCGATGATGCGGTCCTGTACCAGCTTGTCGGCACAGACGTGGGTGAGTGCCTCGTCGATGCGCTGCAGCAGGGTCTGCGCCTGCGCGGTGGTCGCGGCGGGCTGCTCGGGATCGAGCCACGCGCACAGCTGTTCGAGCACCTCCCAGGCGTCGCGCGCGGTCGCGCTGTCGCTGCCGTGACGCAGCTCGGCCATCAGCAGCACGCTGCGCCAGCCGCCGTTGAGGAGCTCGATCACGACATTCGGCGTGGGGCGCTCGCCAAGCCGGGTCAGCAGTTGGTGCAGAATGCCATGCTTGACCACGTCGGCGTGCTGGCGTCCCTCGCACACTTCCTGCAGACGGAAGATGCGTCCCGCGCGTTCGTTCATCAACGGCTTGATCACGCGTTCGAGCTGGATACGGGCTTCCTCGAACACCGCAGGATTCTTCTCCGCTTCGGCGTTGATGCGGTCGGTCCAGCGCTGCATCAGCGCGAGCAGGCGCTGGTCGGCGATGCGCCCGTCGTCGCCGGCGACCATGCTGAGGCGATCGAGCGTGTTGAGAACCTTGTGCGCCGGATGCGAGGCCGAGGCAAGGAACTGCGGATCCGACAGCGCCAGCCGGGCGAGGCTGCTCTCCAGTTTTTGGAACAACGGGCGCACACCCGCGCTGACGGATTTCTCCGCATGCATGGTGTCGAAGAGCGCGCCGAACATGTCGACCGAGCGCTGCATCTCCTGGGTGAGCGTGGACGGCAGCGTACCCGACCGGGCGAGGCGTTCGAGCACGGGCGAGCCACCCGGCAGTCCGGTGCGCGCTGCGGTGCCCGCCATGGCGGATGCCGTGCTTGGGGAAGGCGCGCCGGCGCCCTGTGCGCGGGACGCCTGCGCCGGAGCAGACGTCACCTGCCCGCCTCCGCCGGGTTGCCCGCCGCCCATCGGCTGTCCACTGCTCATCGCTGGCCCCGCAGCCGGCGCCGGCTGGTTGCGGAAGAAGTCGAACAGCGAGCTCGCCAGGCGTCCGAGCGTGCTGCGCGGGCGCGCGGGGGGCGACGCGGCGGCTTCGGCCGCGGCATCCGATGCGGACGCCGGCACATCTCCGGGGGGGAGCGCTGAGTCGGCATCGTCCTGTGCCGCGGCAGCTTCGCTCTGACGCTGTCGCGTCTCGACTTCGGACACCGGCAGCATCGCCAGCAATTCGGCATACAGCGGCGCGAGCTGTTCGGCCAGCGCCTCGCGCAAGGTGACGTAGGCGACCTGGCGTGCGCGCGCCAGCAGCGGAATTCCCTCCAGCGCCTCGCGGTAGGCATGCACGATGACGGCGGGCCCGAAGGGATTGTTGCTGTGATCGCAGGCCATGCCGAACAGTTGCCCGATGCGCGGTTCGAGGTCGAACAACTGCTCCTGGAACTGTTCTTCCAGACGCGACGCCTCGGATGCCGTGGCGAGCCAGTCCTCGAAGTCGTTCTCGTCGACCAGGGAGAGCCCGCCGGAGGCACGCTCTGCGGTCGGCTGCGTGCGCACTGGACGGTGGTGCTGCAGCGCGCCCATCACCTGCTCGATGAAACGCGCCTGAAGCTCCGGGGCGTGCCGTGCAAACTCGGGCACCGCACCGAGCAGGCCGCTGTGCTCGGAAATGCCGGCCGCGTGCAGCGCCGCGTTCTGCAGCCTGTCGCCCAGCACCTGCTGGGCCTGTTCATGCGTGTGCAGCAGGGCCTCGCGCAGCAGGGTCGTGCTGGCTTCGCGCAGGTGGAGGAAGGCGTCGCTCGCCGGCAGGGCGGCAAGTTTTTGCCGGTGACTCGCCATGCGCAGTTTCTGCAGGGCGCGCAGTGCCTCGATCGGTTGGCGGCCAAAGGCGACGCCGATGCCGACCGGGCCCAGGCGCTTGAGGATTGCCGGAACGCGAAAGGTCTGCGTCGTCGAGAGGGCCGCCGGGGTGAACACGACATCCACTTCGGCACCGGCCCGCTGGGCCAGTGCCGCAATGGCGGTTTCCGCATTGACGAAGCGGAGGAACAACCCGCCCAGGCAGAAATCGCGGATTTCGCAGGCGATGTCGGCATGCCCCGGCTGCGTGATGAGCGCCGCCTGCGACACCTGGAAGCGCATGTCGCGCCGCTGATTATGGCCTGGCTGCCGATTCCCCGTCACGATTGCTGTCGGTTCCACATTTTTCTCCACGTTCCTGCTGTATCCGGACCGATGCCATGATGGCGCCCGTCTTCCGGCGCGGCACGCTTGGCAGCATCCCCCCCATTTTGTTAGACTGCCACGCATGATCCGTGCCGCAAAGCGTTTTTTCAGCTTTTTTTATCCCACGCCCCAGGCGGTCGGGAGGCGCTGACGTACGCAGCACAGCCTAACGAAACCGCCAGCCCGCTGGCGGTTTTTTCGTTGTATGCGCCGCCGCGGGTCGACCAGACAAACGGAGCCTGACCATGCATGCCACCCGAACCGACGATACACGCATCGAGCAAAGCGGCGAACTCCTCGCGCCGATGCAGATCATGCGCGAATTGCGCGCCACCGAGCCGGTCCTCGCCCACGTCGCGCGTGCGCGCCGCGCCATCCACGACGTGCTGCACGGGGCCGATGACCGCATGTTCGTCATCGTCGGTCCCTGCTCGATCCACGATCCTGCCGCAGCGCTCGACTATGCGCGCCGGCTGAAACCTCTGGCCGACGAACTGGCGCACGATCTCATCGTTGTCATGCGCGTGTATTTTGAGAAACCGCGCACCACCGTCGGCTGGAAGGGCCTGATCAACGACCCGCATCTCGACGAGAGTTTCGATATCAACGAAGGACTGCGCCTGGCGCGCAAGCTGCTGCTGGGCATCAACGAGGTCGGCCTGCCGTGCGCCACGGAATTTCTCGACCTCATCTCGCCGCAGTACATTGCCGATCTGGTGAGCTGGGGCGCGATCGGTGCGCGTACCACCGAGTCGCAGTCGCACCGCCAGCTCGCCTCCGGCCTGTCGTGCCCGGTCGGCTTCAAGAACGGCACCGACGGCAGCCTGCGCATCGCGGTGGATGCGATCAAGGCGGCAGCCGCACGCCATCATTTCATTTCTGTCACCAAGTCGGGTCATGTCGGTGTATTCAGCACGACCGGCAACGAGGATGCCCATGTCATCCTGCGCGGCGGCAAGACACCCAACTACGACGCCGCCAGCGTCAACCATGCGTGCGCCGAGCTCGCGGCCGCCGGGCTGCGCCAACAGCTGATGATCGACTTCTCGCACGCCAATTCGAGCAAGCAGTACCAGCGCCAGCTGGAGGTCGGCGCGGATGTTGCCGCGCAGGTCGCGGCGGGCGACGCGCGCATCATCGGCGCGATGATCGAGAGCCACCTCAACCCCGGCCGTCAGGACCTGATCCCCGGTCAGCCGCTGGAGTACGCCAAGTCGATCACCGATGCGTGCATCGGCTGGGACGACACCGAACCGCTGCTGCGCCTGCTGGCCGATGCCGTGAAAAAACGTCGCCTCACCGCGCCGGCGGATGAGGAATGACGGTAGAATGAGCGTGGCGGGCCTCCCCGCATGGCCAAGTCGTGAACCGGGTCAGGTCCGGAAGGAAGCAGCCCCAGCGATCCATGCCAGTGCCGGGGTTCTGGCTCGCCACATTCCCCTGCCCACTCACCTGTCTTTCGGCATACGATGAAAAGGATCTTCGCTCCGTTGTTCATTGCGGCATGCGGGCTTGCGCCTGCCAGTCATGCGGCCGACGGAATCGCCGTGGGAATTGGCAACGGAAACGACGTGGACATGGTGCAGGTCGCGCTGACCCGGTCGTGGGATCGCCAATGGTTCACCGAAGGCGACGGATATCTCACCGGCTACTGGGAAGTGTCGCTGGCTCACTGGGATCCTCAGGCCGCCGGCGGCCAGCGCATTCTGGACCTTGGTTTCGCGCCTGTGTTCCGCCTGCAATCGAAGGCGCAGAGCGGCTGGCGCTCCTATCTCGAAGGTGCGATCGGCGTGCATCTCGTCAGCCACACCCATGTCGATGCCGGGCGTGATCTGGGCAGTGCGTTCCAGTTTGGCGATCATGTCGGCATTGGTTTGATGTTCGGGCAGCGCGGGCAGCTCGACCTTGGCTACCGCTTCCAGCATGTCTCCAATGCCGACATCAAGGATCCCAACAGCGGTGTCAATTTCCACCAGTTGCGCCTGGGCTATCTCTTCTAGCCGCGGGCGCTACGCAAGCGCAGGGCGGGCGCGCCGCTCTGCTAAAATTGCGCAATGATGGATCTATTCGGCGACTCCTCCCAACCGGCCATGGCCCTGGCCCGCAAGTGGCGGCCGCGCGGATTCGCCGACCTCAAGGGGCAGGAACACGTGGTGCGCGCGCTGTCGAACGCTCTCACCCAGGGCCGCCTTCACCACGCCTATCTGCTCACCGGCACGCGCGGGGTGGGCAAGACCACACTGGCACGCATTCTCGCCAAATGCCTCAACTGCGAAACCGGCGTCACCTCGACGCCGTGCGGCACCTGCTCAGCCTGTACGCAGATCGACGCCGGGCGCTTCGTCGACCTGCTCGAACTCGACGCAGCGTCGAACACCGGGGTCGACAACATGCGCGAGGTGCTCGACAACGCGCAGTACGCACCGACGGTCGGGCGCTACAAGGTGTACATCATCGACGAAGTGCACATGCTGTCGAAGCCGGCGTTCAATTCCATGCTGAAGACGCTGGAAGAACCACCCGCGCACGTGAAATTCATCCTCGCCACCACCGATCCGCAGAAGATACCGGTGACGGTGCTGTCGCGCTGTCTGCAATTCAACCTCAAGCCGATGCCGCCCGCGCTGGTGGCGCAGCATCTCGGCGAGGTGCTGGAACAGGAAAACGTGGCGGCCGAACCCGCCGCGCTCAACCTCCTGGCACGTGCCGCGGCCGGCAGCATGCGCGACGCGCTCTCGCTCACCGACCAGGCCATCGCCTATGGCGGCGGCCGCGTCGAGGCGGAGGCGGTCGAGGCCATGCTCGGCACGGTGCGGCGCGATTATCTGTTCGATCTGCTCGACGCGCTGGCGGCGTGCGACGCCGACGCGCTGATGGCACAGGCACGCGCGCTGGCCGAGCGCGGCATTGCGTTCGATGCCGCGCTGCAGGATCTGGGCAGCCTGCTCGCGCAGATCGCCCTCGCCCTGCACGCCCCGGATGCCGTCGAGGCCGGCATGGAGAGCGAACGGGTGCGGGCCGCCGCCACACAAGTCGACGCGGAAACGGTACAGCTTTATTACCAGATCGCGCTCAACGGCCGCCGTGATCTGCCGTTCGCGCCGGACGAGTTGTCAGGCTTCGCCATGACGCTGCTGCGCATGCTGGCGTTCACCCCGGGCGCGGCCGAGGGTACACCGCGGCCAGCGGCTGCCGCGCGTCCGGCGCCCACACCGCGCAGCGAACCCGTAGCACGCGCCACGCCAGCGGCCGTCGCGCCACCCGCGCCTGTTGCGTCGCACGCGCCCGTCGCGCCGCAGGCGCCGCCGCCCGCCACGCCGGTGATGACGGTGCGCGAACCCGCACCGGTGGCGGCGTGGGACTGGCCGGAAATCGTCGCGCGTCTGCGCCTGGGCGGTATGGCGAGAATGCTCGCCGATCATTGCGAACTCGCGGCGCAGGCAGGCGACGCGGTGACGCTGCGCGTGGGTGCGGCGCACAAGCACCTGCTGGATGCCGCGTATCGGGAGAAGCTGGTGGCGGCCCTGCGCGAGCGCTTCGGCGCTTCCCTCGACGTGCGCTTCGAAATTGGCGATGCCGCCGAACAGACCCCGCAGCAGGTGCGCACGCGCGCACGCGAAGCGCGCCAGGCGGAAGCCGTGGCGGCGATCGAGGCGGACCCGTTCGTGCGCGAGCTGGTCGAACGCTTCGACGGTCGCATCGACCCGAACACCATACAACCTCTAGGAGAACACCCATGATGAAGGGCGGCATTGGCAACCTGATGAAGCAGGTGCAGCAGGTGCAGGACAACATGGCCAAGATGCAGCAGAAGCTCGCGGACCTCGAAGTCGAGGGCGAGAGCGGCGCGGGCATGGTCAAGGTGACGATGACCTGCAAGTACGACGTGCGTCGGGTCAGCATCGATCCCGGTCTGATGACCGACGACAAGGAAATGCTCGAGGATCTGGTCGCCGCGGCGATGAACGACGCGGTGCGCAAGGTCGAATCCACGGTGGCGGAAAAAATGGGCAGCGTGACCGCCGGCCTGCCGATTCCGCCCGGCATGAAACTGCCGTTCTGAAGCACGGGACCATTGCGTGCAGCCGGCCGCGCTCGACCAGTTGATCGCTGCGCTGCGCGTCTTGCCAGGCGTCGGCCCCAAGTCGGCGGCGCGCATGGCCTACCATCTGCTGCAACGCGACCGGGCCGGGGCCGGAAAGCTCGCCGCGGCGTTGGAGCATGCGCTCGCGCATCTGGTGCATTGCCGCCTGTGCAACAATTTCTCCGAGGCCGAGGTGTGCGAGGTCTGCGCGAGCCCGCGGCGCGACCGGCGCCAACTGGCGGTGGTCGAGATGCCGGCGGACTTCAACATGATGGAAGCCACGCACAGCTATGGCGGGCTGTATTTCGTGCTGATGGGCCGGCTCTCGCCGCTCGACGGGGTCGGTCCGCGCGAGATCCATCTCGACCGCCTGATCGCGCGCGCCACCGACGGTGTCGTCGAGGAGGTGATCCTGGCGACCAATTTCACCCCCGAGGGCGAAGCCACTGCGCACACCATCGGTGAACTGCTGAAGGCACGCGGCCTCAGCGTGACGCGCCTGGCACGCGGGGTGCCGGTCGGTGGCGAGCTGGAATACGTGGACAGTGGCACGCTGGCCCAGGCGGTCCGCGACCGCCGCGCTGTCTGATGAATCAAAACCCAACCGGAACGACACGATGGAACTGACCGCTCTCACCGCACTCTCCCCCCTCGATGGTCGCTACGGCAGCAAGACCGCTGCGCTGCGCGAATTCTTCAGCGAATACGCGCTGATCAAGTATCGTGTCATCGTCGAGATCGAATGGCTGAAGGCGCTGGCGGCGGAGCCGGCGATCGCTGAGGTGCCGGCATTCTCGGCCGAGGCCATCGCTGTGCTCGATGCCATTGCCGATACCTTCTCGGTGGCAGACGCCGAGCGCGTCAAGGCGATCGAGGCGGTGACCAACCACGACGTCAAGGCGGTCGAATACTTCCTCAAGGAAAAAACGCAATCCAGCGCCGAGATCGCCGCGGTGGCGGAGTTCTTCCATTTCGCCTGCACCTCCGAGGACATCAACAACCTGTCTCACGCGCTGATGCTGAAGGGTGCGCGCGATGGCGTGCTGCTGCCGGCACTGGAAAAACTCATCGCGCGTCTCACCGACATGGCGCACGAACTCGCCGAGCTGCCGATGCTGTCGCGCACCCACGGCCAGCCGGCTTCGCCCACCACCGTGGGCAAGGAACTTGCCAACGTCGTCTACCGCCTGCGCCGCGCCTGGGATGTTCTCGGCGAGCTTGAACTCGCCGGCAAGATCAACGGCGCGGTCGGCAACTACAACGCCCACCTGGCGGCGTATCCAGAGCTGGATTGGGAAGGCTTCGCGCGCGACTTCGTGCAGCACCTCGGCCTCGCGTTCAACCCCTACACCATCCAGATCGAGCCGCACGACGGCATGGCCGAACTGTACGACGCGATCGCGCGTACCAACACCATTCTCATCGACCTCGACCGCGACGTCTGGAGCTACATCTCCCTCGGTTATTTCAAGCAAAAAGTGAAGGCAGGTGAGGTCGGCTCCAGCACCATGCCGCACAAGGTCAACCCGATCGATTTCGAGAACAGCGAGGGTAATCTTGGCATCGCCAACGCCGTGCTGCGACATCTTGCGGAGAAGCTGCCGATTTCACGCTGGCAGCGCGATCTCACCGATTCGACGGTGCTGCGCAACATGGGCGTCGGCTTCGGTTACAGCCTGCTCGCCTACGAATCCTGTTTGCGCGGCCTGGGCAAGCTCGAAGCCAACCCGGCGGCGCTTGCCGCCGATCTCGATGCCAACTGGGAAGTGCTCGCCGAGCCGATCCAGACGGTGATGCGCCGCTACGGTGTAGCCAATCCCTACGAGCAGTTGAAGGAACTCACACGCGGCAGGGGCGGCATCACGCGCGCCACGCTGCACGCCTTCATCGACGGTCTGGCGATTCCCGACGGCGAAAAGGCCCGGCTGAAGCAGATGACGCCGGCAAGCTATACCGGCATCGCCGCGGAGCTTGCCAGCCGGATTTGAGGAGAGTGGGCATGAGCGAACACGCGCTCGACGTCGGCCAGGCCGACTTTGACCGGAACGTCATCGAGGCGTCGCGGCAGCGCCCGGTGCTGGTCGATTTCTGGGCACCGTGGTGCGGACCGTGCAAGGTGCTGAAACCCCTCCTGGAAAAACTCGCGGCCGAGTATGGCGGCAAGTTCCTGCTTGCCAAGATCAATTCCGACGACAACCAGGCGCTTGCCGTGCGCTACGGTGTGCGCGGCATTCCCAGCGTCAAGGCCTTCATCGACGGCGAAGTGGTCGATGAATTTTCCGGTGCGCTGCCGGAAGGCGAGGTGCGCGCCTTTCTCGACCGGCTCATCCCCGGCCCGGCGGAGGCATTGCGCGGTGAGGCCGCCGCGGCGCGCGGTGCGGGCGATCTGCCGGGCGCGTTGCAGTTGCTGGCGGAGGCGTCGACACTCGATCCCGCGCATGTCGGCGTGCGCCTCGACGCGGTCGAGATCATGCTCGACCTCGGCGAGACGGCCGAAGCCGAGCGTCTCATCGGCAGCGTCGCGGACGATGCCGATCCGCGTGCGGCGCAGTTGAAAGCGCGCCTGCATTTCACCTCCGCTGCAGGCGAGAACGAAGCGGCCTTGCGTGCACGGGTGGCGGCCGATGGCAACGATCTCGACGCGCGCCTGAAGCTCGCCAATCTGCTCGTTGCAGCCGGGCAGTACGAAGCCGGCATGGATGAACTCCTGGAGATCGTGCGACGCGACCGCAGCTTCGGCGACGACATCGGCCGCAAGACGCTGCTGGCCGTGTTCGAGCTGATGGGCGGCGGCGAACTCGTCAGCCGTTACCGGCGCATGCTGGCGAGTGCGCTGAACTGAGGTTCAGGGGTCAGAAGACAGAAGACAGAGGACAGAGGACAGAGGACAGAGGACAGAGGACAGAGGACAGAGGACAGAGGACAGAGGACAGAGGACAGAGGGCGGTTCTCCCCTCTCCCACTTGTGGGAGAGGGGCCGGGGGAGAGGGCCCCCCACTTCTCACTCCATCGCGACGTAGCGTACTTCGACGATTTCCAGTTCGCGGCGGCCTTCCGGGGTCTGCACGCTGACGGTGTCGCCTTCGCGGGCTTTCAGGAGCGCGCGGGCGACGGGGGAAATCCAGGCGATGCGGCCGCGTGCGGCGTCGGCCTCGTCGATGCCGACGATGGCGTAGGTGGCTTCGATGCCGTTGGCGTCGGCGATGGTGACGGTGGCGCCGAAGAACACCTGGTCGGTGGGCTCGCGCGTTGCCGGATCGACGACTTCGGCGTGCTCCAGGCGTTTGGAGAGGAAGCGGATGCGCCGATCGACCTCGCGCAGGCGTTTCTTGCCGTAGATGTAATCGCCGTTTTCCGAACGGTCGCCGTTGCTTGCCGCCCAGGCGATGGTTTCCACCAGTTTCGGCCGCTCGACCGTCCACAACTGGTTGAATTCGGCGTTCAGACGTGCGTAGCCGGCCGGGGTGAGGTAGTTCTTCGAACCCGCGGGCAGGGCGGGCGCAGCGACGTCGTCCACATCGTCATCATCGCTGTCCGATTCCTTGACGAACGCCTTGTTCATCGTCCGAACAGGCGCATCAGCAGGGTGAGTGCCAGCGACAGCAGAATGACGCTGGCAAACGGAAAATAGTAGCTGCGCCGCCCGCGTTCGATGCGCACGTCACCCGGCAGGCGCCCGAGACCCAGGCGATGCAGCCATGGCGTGGCGAGCCCCAATACGAAGAGGATCGCGACGAGGGTGAGCAGCCATTTCAGCATGAACGGTCAGTTGCCCTGCGGGTCGCGTGACGACTGTTCCGCCGCCTCGATCTGGCGGCGCTGCGCCTCGGCGGCATCCTGTAGCTGGCCTTCCAGCGCGCGCGCCTTTTCCACCGCCTGGATCTGCGTCTCGAAAACCGGATTGGGCTGACGCTCGGTTTCGGGCTGCGGCGGCGGCGTGGGATCGCAGGCGGCCAGGGACAGGAGCAGAAGGGGAAGCAGTCGGTGGGTCATTGCACGTCCTCCAGGAGTCCGCTCGGCAGGCCGTCGATGCTGACCTGGTTCTTGTCGCGCCAGTAGTCGGCGAGCCCGGTCGCGCCTTTCTTCTCGGCCCAGCGCGCGAGCGTCTCGCGTTCGCCGTCGTAAGTGTAATGGGGCACGCCGTAGCCGCACGAGGTCTGTACCGCTTCGATGTCGAGCACGATGATCTGGCGCTCGCCGGGCAGGGTGGGGAAGTGGCCGCGCAATGCGGCCCACCCTGCGTCCTGCCGGCGCACTGCGTGACCACGGCCGTACAGGCGCAGGATCAGGGGGTCGGCGCCGAAGCTGCACCACATCAGGGTGAGGCGGCCGTCATGGCGCAGGTGGGCACCGGTCTCGTTGCCGCTGCCGGTGAGGTCGAGGTAGGCGACGCGGCTGTCCGACAGCACGCGCAGGCTGTCCATGCCCTTGGGCGACAGGTTGATGCGGCTGTCGGCGGTGCCGCTGGCGGTGAAGAACAGGTGCTGGGCCGCGATGAAGGCGCGGTGCCTGTCCTCGAGCGCAGGATAGAAGCGGGCCATCAGTTGATCTGCCTCTTCAGGAATTCGGTCAGGATGCGCAGGCGGGCCACGCTGTCGTTCATTTCGAGAAGATCCTGCCGCACCGTGAGTTTCAGCGGCAGGATTTCGGAGAGACGAAAGCCGACCCAGGTCGCATCGTCGAAGGCAAATGGCGCGGGAAACCGTGCATGCCCCATTTCGTCGATGATGCCGCGCAGGATCTCCACCGCCAGCTCGAGCTCGTCCGGCACGGCACAGGACGGTTCCGCACTCACACTGTCAACGATACCGATCACCAGGCCGCCCGGCAGGGTTTCGGTACTGCGCACCACGAAGCGTTCCGCGGCCTGCGTCTCGATGTGCAGGATGCCGGTCTGCGGCATGTCCCAGTCGGTGATGTGCACCAGCGTGCCGACGTCATGGGGCACTGCCGGCGTGCCGGTTTCCTGGCCTTCGCGGATGGCGCAGATGCCGAATGGCGTGCTGTCGGCGATGGCCTGCTTCACCATGTCGAGGTAGCGCTGCTCAAAAATCCGCAGCGGCAGGCGGCCACCGGGAAACAGCACGGTGTTGAGTGGAACGAGCGGCAGTCGCGCGCGCCGCAGCACGAGGCTCATCGTTCGTCGCCCCAGCGCGCGACCAGCGCATGCTGCACGCCGAGCTGGTCGAGGATGCGCGCGACGACGAAATCGATCAGCGCCTCGACGCTTTGCGGGCGGTTGTAGAAGCCGGGGTTGGCAGGCAGGATCACCGCGTTCATGCGCGCCAGCGTAAGCATGTTCTCCAGATGCAGCGCGGAGAACGGCGTTTCGCGCGGGACCAGGATGAGCTTGCGCTGTTCCTTCAGCATGACGTCGGCCGCGCGCTCGATGAGCGAATCCGCGAGGCCGTGCGCGATGGCGGCCAGCGTGCGCATGGAGCAGGGGCAGACGACCATGGCGTCGGCGGCGTTCGAGCCGGAGGCGACCGGCGCGTACCAGTCCTCGCGGCCATGCACGCGCAACTGGCCGTCGCGTGCGCCAAGGCCGTCGGTGAGCTGGCGCTCGAGATCGCTCGCGCGTGGCGGCAATGCGATGCCGAGTTCCTGTTTGGCGACGACATGCGCGGCCTGCGACACCAGCAGATGGACGTCGAGATCGGCGGCGAGCAGACATTCGAGCAGGCGCAGACCGTAGGCCATGCCGGATGCGCCGGTCAGGGCGAGCGTGACGGTATTCAATGATGTTTGCATGGGGCGGATTGTCGCTTGGAAACCGCCAATAATCTACTCGGGCGTGGCTTTCGCGGAGGACGTGGAGGCCAGCAGCCGGGCGACGAGAATGCCGTTGACCGCCCCGAAAATCAGCGCGGCGCCGGCGAACAGCGGCAGGAGGTGGGTAATCGCCGGACCTGGCAGCAGCCAGCCCGCGGCCAGTGCGAGCTGGCCGCCGATGTGGCCGAAGGCCGCCAGCACCGACAGGCTGACGGGGCCGAAGTGACGCGCCGGAAGATGGCGCGCCAGCGCGAGGACGGTGAGGCTGGCGAGCGCGCCGGCGGTGGCGAGCCAGAATCCCGGCGCGAACAGGGAGCCGAACAGAATGCCGCCGCCGAGGAGGCGCAGGGCGGACACCCAGGCCGCGGCGCGCCAGCCATATTGCAGCAGGACCAGCAGGATGACGATGTTGGCGAGTCCCGGCTTGATGCCCGGTAGCGGGCTCGGCAGTGCCGCTTCGGCGAGGGTGAGGCCGATCGCCAGTGCCGCCAGGCGCGCGATGCGGCGGTCGTCGGCGCTGACCGGCAGCTCAATAGCCGAGGGTGTCATAGGCCGGGTCGCGGCCGCGGATTTCGACGCTGACCTGGTTGGGCAGGCACAGCGCCGCCTCGCCCGCGCGGCTCAGCCAGCCCTGTTTTACGCACAATTGGCGCGGCGATGGATCGGCGGCGACGCGGGCGCGACCCGGTGCGATTTCGACCCGCGTGGTGCCCAGCGGACCGGGAACGGCAAAGGTCTGCGCGCGGGCGAGCGTGGCGGTTTCGACCACCTTGCCGGCGGCGCGAATCACCACGGTGTCGCCCGCTCCGCCACCCCAGGCCGAAACGGCGAGCGCGGCGACGGTGCTGGCGCCGGCGAGAAGCACGCCGATATCACCGGCACGCAGCATCATGTCGCCAGCTCGCGATGGCGCACCAGCACCTGCTCGCGCGCACGGAAGGCAACGGCAAGGGTCTCCGCGAAGTACACGCTGCGGTGCTGTCCTCCGGTGCAGCCGATGGCGACGGTGAGGTAGGCGCGATGGTCGCGGATGAAGCACGGCAGCCAGTTTTCGACGAAACCGCGGATATCCGCCAGCAGTGCCATGGCGTCGGCACTTGCCTCGATATAGTCCTTCACCGGCTGGTCGCACCCGGTGAGCGGACGCAGCTCCGCGACATAGTGCGGGTTGGGCAGGCAGCGCACATCGAACACCAGGTCGGCGTCGAGCGGGATGCCGTGCTTGAAGCCGAAGGACTGGAACAGCAGGGTGATACGCGAGCGGTCCTGGCCGACCAGATCCTTGATCCACAGGCGCAGGGCCGAAGCGGAGAGGTCGCTGGTGTCGATACGATGGGCCAGCGGCGCGACGTCGGCGAGCATCTCGCGTTCGAGCTGGATGGCTTCCTGCAGGGACACCGTGTCGCTGGAGAGCGGATGCCGGCGGCGTGTCTCGGAGAAGCGCTTGACCAGGGTGAGGGTCTTGGCTTCGAGGAAGACCACGCGCAGGTCCGCCCCCTCGGCACGCAGGTTTTCGGCGATCTGCGGCAACTGTGCGAGGCTCGCACCGCTGCGTGCGTCGATGGCGATGGCGACGCGGGTCTGGCCTTCGCGCGCGAGATACTCGATGAGCGTGGGCAGCAACGCGAGCGGCAGGTTGTCGACGCAGTAGTAGCCGATGTCCGCGAGCACCGCGATGGCGATGCTCTTGCCGGAACCCGACAGGCCGGAGATGAGGACGATCTGCATTCAATCTCCTGCACCGATCGCCGCGTGCTGGCGCTCGATGAAGCGGTCGAGCGGATTGATGCCGCGGCTCTTGAGGATGTGGTTGCGCACCGCGACCTCGACCAGCACGGCGAGGTTGCGGCCGGCGGCCACCGGAATGCACACCTTGGGGATGTCGACGCCGAGCAGGGTCTCGGTGGAGGCCACCATGTCGAGCCGGTTCAGCCCTGCCTTGCCGACCGTTTCCGGATGCACCAGTTCGACGATGAGCTTGAGGTTCTTGCTGCGCTTGACGGCGGTTTCGCCGAACAGCGTGCGGATGTCGAGAATGCCCAGTCCACGTACTTCGAGGAAATCGCGCAGCAGCGGTGGGCAGTTGCCCTCGAGCGTCTGCGGCGCGACGCGCTTGAGCTCGACGTAGTCGTCGGCAACCAGGCGGTGGCCGCGCGTGACCAATTCGAGCGCCAACTCGCTCTTGCCGACCCCGGCGTCGCCCTTGATCAGCACGCCGATGCCGAGCACTTCCAGGTACACGCCGTGCACCGCGGTGGTTTCCGCCAGATGCTGGGTGAGGTAATGGCCGAGGTAGGACATCAGGACCGGGCTCGCCAGCGGCGAGGCGAGCAGCGGCGTGACGGTGCGCTCGGCCGCTTCTTGCAGCGCTGCCGGTGCGGTTTCGTCGTTTGCGATGACGATGGCCGCAAGCTCGGTGGAAAAGAGCTTGCGCATGGCTTCATCGAGGGCGTCCTGCGGGAGTGTGCGCAGGTAATCCATCTCGGCGCCGCCGAGCATCTGCACGCGGTTGGGGTGCACGAAATTCAGGTGGCCGATCAGCGCAAGCGCCGGCTTCTGCACCGTCTCGGAGGACAAGGTGCGTCCGGCGCCTTCGCGCCCCGCCAGCCATCGCAGTTGCAACTGTTCCGCCAGGTCGCGGAACAGTGTTTCGACGGTGACGGGGTTCAGTTGGTCCATGCGCCGATCAGCGCAACGAGGTCGGCGGAGGTGGGTGCGGCCAGCATGCGGGCGCGCATGGTCTCGTCGCCGAACATCTGCGCCAGTTCGCCGAGGATCTGCAGGTGCTGCTCGTTGGCGTTCTTCGGCACCAGCAGGATGAAGCACAGCGACACCGGCAGGTTGTCGGGAGCGTCGAATTCCAGCGGCGTTTTCAGCCGGTAGAGCGCGCCGCAGGCGTCGTCGAGACCCTTGATGCGCCCGTGCGGAATGGCGATGCCATAGCCGAGGGCGGTGGAGCCGAGGCGCTCGCGCTCGAACAGGCTGGTGAACACGTCCGTGGTCTTGAGCGCGTGGCGCGCGGCCAGCAGTTCGGCGGCGTGCTCGAACAGCTTCTTCTTGCTGGAAAGGCTCTGGTCCAGCAGGACGGTTTCGGCGGAAAGGAGGGGGGCGATCAGGTTCATGCTTGGACAGGTGTCGGTCAACGATGGCGACCCTGTTGATAATTATACGCTGGGCTGCAACGCATGGCCGGGCGCCAGGGCGCCCGGCCGGGGCCGTCAGGCCGGGTTCTCCAGAGGCTGGCGCTTGACTCCCCCCGCGCTCTGATGGACGTCGGAAATCTTCTCCTTGTACTTCACGATCTGGCGGTCGAGCTTGTCGGCAAGCAGGTCGATGGCGGCGTACATGTTGCCGTCCTCGCTGTGCGCGTGGAAGTCGTGGCCCTTGACGTGCAGCGTCGCCTCCACCCTGTGCACGAGTTTCTCCACCTGCATGATCACGCTGATGGCGATGAGGTGATCGAAATGGCGCTTGACGCGGTCGAGTTTCTCGGAGACATAGTCGCGGATGGCGGGAGTTACTTCCAGGTGATGACCGGAAATCGTCAAATTCATACAGCCTCCTGATTCTGAAGGAAGGAAACGGACGCCGGCCACGTGCCGGGTTCCGTGAACGCCCGGGCGCTCGCGTTCATTGTCGGCCGAAAGCGGGGGACATTCAAGCGCCGGTGCCAAGGCCACCGGACGCGTCAGGCAGGAGTGCAGATGGATGGAGGATCAAAGCGCGCGACGCATGTTCGCGGGCGGAATCTGCAGCGATTCGCGGTACTTGGCGACCGTGCGGCGGGCCACGACGATGCCCTGCTGGCCGAGCACCTCGGCGAGCTGTCCATCCGACAGCGGCTTGCGCACGCTTTCCGCGGCCACCAGTTGCTTGATCAGGGCGCGGATCGCGGTGGATGAGCAGGCACCGCCGCTTTCGGTGGCGACGTGACTGCCGAAGAAGTATTTCAGCTCGAACAGGCCGCGCGGCGTCATCATGTATTTTTGCGTGGTGACGCGCGAGATGGTCGATTCGTGCAGTTCGACCGCTTCGGCGATCTCGCGCAACACCAGCGGGCGCATCGCCACCTCGCCGTGCTCGAAGAAGTGCTTCTGGCGGTCGACGATGGCCTGCGAGACGCGCAGGATGGTGTCGAAGCGCTGCTGCACGTTCTTGATCAGCCAGCGCGCCTCCTGCAACTGGGTGGCGAGCTGGTTGCCGCCGGATTCGCGATGGCGCGCCAGGATGTCGGCATACACGCGGTTGACGCGCAGCTTGGGCATGGCATCAGCGTTGAGACTGGCGATCCACATGCCCTTCACCTTGCGTACGTACACGTCCGGTACGACGTAGTGCACTTCGTCGGCGCCGAACGCCGCACCGGGCCGCGGGTTCAGCGAGAGGATGAGGGTACGCGCGGCGCGCAGGGTGAAATCGTCGATGCCGAGCATCTTCTTCAGTTTGCCGACGTCGCGCGCGGCGAGCAGGTCGAGATAGTGCGCGGTCAGCTGCATGGCCGCATCGCGTGCCGGGGTTTCGGATGGCAGGGCGCGCAACTGCAGGGTCAGGCACTCGGCCAGGTTGCGTGCGCCGACTCCCGTGGGGTCCATGTGCTGCAGGTGCTTGAGCGCGGTCTCGACTTCCTCGGGTTCAAGCTCCTCGATTTCTTCGGCGAGGGCGGCGGTGATGTCGGCAAGCGGCTGGCTGAGGAAACCGGATTCGTCGAGATCGTCGATCAGCGCTGCGACGAGCGTGCGGTCACGCAGGGTCAGCGGGCTGACGATGAGCTGGTTGAGCAGGTGTTCGCGTAGCGTCGAACCGGAGACCGGACCCTGCGCGTGGTCACTGTCCTCGTCGTCGCCCGGGGTGCCGCCATAGTCGTTCCAGTCCGCGTCATCCAGGCCGCCGTGGGCATCGAGGCCGCTGTCGTCGCTGGCGGATGCCGTGGCTTCGGGGCTTTCGTTGCCGTTGACGCCGGTCGCGCCCTCGACGGTCTCGCCCGTCGCGCTGTCCTCGTCCTCGCGTTCCAGCAGCGGATTGTCCTGCAGCATCTGCTCCAGTTCCTGGTTCAATTCCAGCGTCGACAACTGCAGCAGCCGGATCGACTGTTGCAACTGGGGGGTCAGGGTGAGGTGCTGACCGAGCTTGAGTTGAAGGCTGTGTTTCATACGTCAGGATAACGGCAATTCACCCTTCGACTTGAGGTGATACCGAAGCGTCCGCAAGGTGAGCGCACGCTTCCATGGTCGGAGCTGTTGCGTATTGACGCAGCGGAAAACCGGTGTATCGAGCGCCGAATTCAATGAGAAAAAACGCGTGTGCAGGGAACAGGGGGGTTCGACAACGACTCCGGGATGAAGCGAAAGTCCGGATTGTACGCAATTTTTGTGCCAAGGCACATATCGTGCCGGCGCTATAGGCGGAAATTCTCGCCCAGGTAGACCTTGCGCGCGCTTTCGTCCTGGATGATGACGTCCGGAGTGCCGCTGATGAGCACGCGCCCCTCGTTGATGATGTAGGCGCGCTTGCAGATGCCGAGGGTCTCGCGCACGTTGTGGTCGGTGATGAGCACGCCGATGTCGCGCTCCACCAGGAAATGCACCAGCTTCTGGATGTCCAGCACGGCGATGGGGTCGACGCCGGCGAAAGGTTCATCGAGCAGGACGAAACGTGGATTGAGTGCCAGCGCGCGCGCAATCTCCACGCGCCGGCGCTCGCCCCCCGACAGGCTGACCGCGGCCGCCTCGCGCAGGTGAGCGATGTGCAGGTCGTCGAGCAGGTTCTCCAGGTGTTCTTCCAGTTCGTCGCGCCGATATTTCTTCAGTTCCAGGATGGCGCGTATGTTTTCCTCCACGCTCATCTTGCGGAAGATCGACGGCTCCTGCGGCAGGTAGGCGAGCCCCAGGCGCGCGCGCTGATGGATCGGCATGTGGGTGAGGTCGTGTCCGTCCATCTGCACGCTGCCGCCGTCCGCCGGGACGAGGCCCACCACCATGTAGAAGCAGGTGGTCTTGCCGGCACCGTTGGGGCCGAGCAGTCCGACCACTTCGCCGCTGCCGACCTCGAACGAGACGTCGTGGACCACGGTGCGTGGGCCGTAGACCTTGCGCAGGTTTCGCGTGGTGATGCGGCTCATGGCTGCGGGGTCTCGCGCGGCTTCGGGCGGATCACGGCGCGTACGCGCCCGGACGGTGTCTGTGCCCCCGGCTCGCCGACGACCTTGTAGAACTCGGTGTTGGCGTTGTAGGAAATCTGCGCACCGCGCAACTCGTCGGTGCCGCGGCGCAGGCGCGCCTGGCCGATGAGTTCGAGCTGGCTGGTGACGCCGTTGTATTCGATGCGATCGGCAAAGCCTTCGATGAACTCCTCGCGGTCGTCGAGCTTCTGGCGGAACGCCACCGGGCGACCGGTGGCGCTGACGCGTTCGAGCCCGTCCGCGTTCTGGGTCACCTGTACACGATCCGCACGCAGCATCAGCGTGCCCTGGCTGAGAATCACGTTGCCCTGGTAGACGCCCACCTTGCGGATGTCGTCGAGCGTGACGGTGTCGGCTTCCAGGTTCACCGGCTTGTCGCGGTCGGCTTTTTCGGCGTGGGCGGGTGCGGCCAGAAGGGCGATGCCGAGCATGAGGATTCGAATTCGCATGGGACTCATCTTGTCACGGGTTGGAAGCGGGCGCTCACCCGCCCACTCAGTTTGACGACACGCCGCTTGGCGTCGTAATCCATCGCGCCCGCGCGCACGGCGAGCGTGCCGTCGTGGAGGGTGACCGTGCCGGGCGCGTGCAACAGGTCGCGTTCGGGATACACCAGCAGGCGCTCGGTACGCAGGGTCATTTCGGTTTGACCGGGGCGCGCCGCACGGACGATGACGACCTTGCCCTGCAGGTCCACTTCGTCGCCTTCCGGCGAGACGGTGGCGCGCACGGCTTCGGCGCGGACATCACCGGCACCCGCATCCAGCTGGGTGAAACGCGGCGCATCCATTTCGCTGCGCTTGCTGCCGCTGTAGTGCTTCAGCGTCTTCGCCGACAGGCGGTATTGCGGGTGGCCGTCGGGGGTGGTGCGCAGGGCGTCGAAATTCTCCATGATGCCTTCGGGTTCGATCCGGGCAGCGGGGCTGCCGTTGGCCGGCGCGCGCACCGCCTGCTCGATCCAGAAGCTAAGCACGGCCAGCAGCAGGAGGATCGCCAGCGGCAGCCACAACGGTCCCCGTGCAGTCATCCCGTGTACGGCTTCATTTCAGGTAGGGCGCGAGCGCGGCGTCGAGCGTGCCCTGCGCGCGCATGAGCAGTTCGCAGGCCTCGCGCACGGCGCCGCGTCCGCCGTCGCGCACCGTGGTGTAGTGGCTGTAGGCCTTGACCAGTTCGGGCGCGGCGGGCACGGTGATCGCCAGGCCGGCGCGGCGCATCACCGGCAGGTCGACGACGTCGTCACCCATGTAGGCGGTGTCCTCGCAGGGGAGATTCAGCTCCCGGCACAGCGCCTCGTACACCGCCAGCTTGTCGTGTGCGCCCTGATGCACGATGTCGATGCCGAGGTTGCGCGCGCGGTATTCGACCACGCGTGAGCTGCGCCCGGTGATGATGGCGAGCTCGATGCCGCTGCCCTTGAGCATTTTCAGGCCGTGGCCGTCGAGCGAATTGAAGCCCTTGTATTCCTCGCCGTCGTCGCCGAGGAACAGGGTGCCGTCGGTCATCACGCCGTCGACGTCGAAAGCGATCAGCCGGATCCGTTTGGCGCGGGCAATGAAATCGGCGGTCATCACACCACCCCCGCGCGCAGCAGGTCGTGCATGTTGAGCGCGCCCACCAGGGTGTTGTCGGCGTCGACCACCAGAAGGCCGTTGATTTTCAGGGTTTCCATTTTTTCCACAGCCGCGACGGCGAGTTCGTCCGCGCGGATCGTTTTCGGGTTGCGGGTCATCAGCCCGGCAATCTTCGCCTGCTGCAGGTCGAGCGGATGCTCCAGCGCGCGGCGCAGGTCGCCGTCGGTGAACAGGCCGGCCACCCGGCCGGAAGCGTCGATCACCGCGGTCATGCCCAGGCCCTTCTGCGTCATTTCGAACAGGGCGGCCTTCAGGCTGGCCTCCACGTCCACGCACGGCAGGGCGTCCCCGGTGTGCATGACATCGCGCACATGCACCAGCAACCGGCGCCCGAGCGAGCCGCCCGGGTGGGTGCGGGCGAAATCATCGGCGGAGAAGCCGCGTGCATCGAGCAGCGCCACCGCCAGCGCGTCGCCCAGCGCCAGGGCCGTCGTGGTGCTGGCGGTGGGTGCGAGGTTGAGCGGGCAGGCCTCGCGTGCAACCCCGGCATCGAGGTGGACGTCGGCCTCGCGCGCCAGCGTCGAGACGGGATTGCCGGTCATCGCCACCAGGCGGACCCCGCGGCGCTTGATCAGCGGCACGATGCTGACCAGCTCGGCGCTCTCGCCGGAGTTGGACAGCGCCAGCACGACGTCGTCGTGGGCGATCATGCCGAGGTCGCCGTGGCTGGCCTCACCGGGGTGCATGAAGAAAGCGGGGGTGCCGGTCGACGCCAGCGTGGCAGCGATCTTGCTGCCGATGTGGCCGGACTTGCCCATGCCGGACACCACCACGCGGCCGCGACAGGCGAGGATCAGCCGCACGGCGTCGACGAACGCATGGTCGAGGCGGCCAGCCAGGGTGCGCAGCGCGTCGGCTTCGATGTCGAGCACCTGGCGTGCCAGCGCGATGGCGTGTTCGGGTTGGGGGTGCGGTAGCTGCATGGAGCGCAAGTATACTAAAGCCTGACCTTCCCCCGTTTCGTGTCGATGCACAGCAGTCTCCAGCTCGTTCTCATCCTGCTCGCGGTGGCTGTGCTCGTGACCGCCGCGGCGCGCGTCTTGCGCCTGCCCACCCTGCTCGGCTACCTCGTCACCGGCATCGCCATTGGCCCCTATGCATTGGGCTGGATTCCGGATAGCGAGGAAGAGCGCTATCTCGCCGAATTCGGCGTGGTGTTCCTGATGTTCTCCATCGGCCTGGAGTTCAGCCTGCCGCGCCTGATGACCATGCGCCTGACGGTGTTCGGCTTCGGCGGCGCGCAGGTCGTGCTGACGCTCGCGCTCACTGCCCTCATTGCCTGGCTGCTCGGCCTGCCGCCGCTTGCCGCGGTGGCGCTCGGCGGCATCATGGCGATGTCGTCCACCGCCATCGTGTCGAAGCTGCTCGCCGAGCGGCTGGAGATCCAGACGCCGCACGGACGTCAGATCTTCGGCGCGCTGCTGTTCCAGGATCTGGCGGTGGTGCCGCTGCTGATCCTGATCCCGGCGTTCGCCAAGGGCGCCGACGAGATGGGCACGGCGCTCGCGCTGGCCTTGCTGAAGGCGATTGCCGTGCTGGGCTTTCTGCTCTTCGTCGGCCAGCGCATCATGCGTCCGTGGTTTCAGTGGGTGGCGGCACGCAAGTCGCCGGAAGTCTTCACCCTCAATCTGCTGCTGTTCACCCTCGGACTCGCGTTTCTGACCGAAACCGCCGGCCTGTCGCTCGCGCTGGGTGCCTTTCTCGCCGGCATGCTGGTGTCCGAGACCGAGTACCGCTATCAGGTGGAGGATGACATCAAGCCCTTCCGCGACGTGCTGCTGGGGCTGTTCTTCGTCACCATCGGCATGCGTCTCGACCCGATGCAGGTCATGTCGAACTGGGGCGACGTGCTGTTGCTGGTCGCGGCGATCGTGGTCGGCAAGGGCGTGCTGGTGGCGGGGCTGTCCATGCTCTTCGGCAGCGGCCGGCCGACGGCCGTGCGCACCGCGCTGGGTCTTGCGCAGGCGGGCGAGTTCGGTTTCGTGCTGCTGGCGCAGGCGGCCGACCTCAAACTCCTGGGAACCGGAATCTCCCACCCGGTGCTGGCCGCTATGGTGGTGTCGATGCTCGTGGCGCCGCTGCTCATCCACCGCATGGACGCGCTGACCCGCCGCATCGCCGGCAGCGAATGGGCGGGGCGCGCCAAGGAAGTGCACGACATCGCCGTCAAGACCTTCGGCAAGACGAAGCACGTGATCGTGTGCGGCTACGGCCGCAGCGGGCAGAACCTGGCACGCGTGCTGGAGGCGGAGGGTATCGGCTACGTCGCGCTCGACGCCGATCCCGAGCGCATCCGTGCCGTGGCGGCGGCCGGCGTGTCGGTGGTGTACGGCGACGCCAGCCGGCGCGAGGTGCTGGTCGCGGCCGGCGTGGCGCGCGCGCAGGCGGTGGTGGTGACCTATTCCGACGTGCACTCGAGCATGGCCATTCTGCGTCACGTGCGCGAACTCAGGCCGGAACTGCCGGTGGTGGTGCGCACCATCGACGACACGCACATCGACGCGCTGAAGGCCGCGGGCGCCGCCGAGGTGGTGTCCGAGGTGATGGAAGGCTCGCTGATGCTCGCCTCGCACGCGCTGATGCTGCTCGGTGTGCCGCTTTCCCAGGTGCTCAAGCGCATCCGCAACGTGCGCGAGTCACGCTATGCGTTGATGCGTGGCTTCTTCCGTGGCGCCAGTGACGCCGACGACGAACTCGACCAGGAAGCGCAGCCGCGGCTGCACACCGTGCTGCTGTCCCCCGGTTCGGCAGCCATCGGGCGCACGCTTGCGGAAGCAGCGCTCGCCGATCTGCTGGTCGAGGTGGTGGCGATCCGCCGCAAGGGCATCACCGGCGTCGAACCCCAGCCCGAGGCCCGTATCGAGGCGGGCGACGTGCTGGTGCTGCGCGGCGCCGCCGACGGGCTGGCGGCGGCGGAGATCAGGTTGCTGCAGGGTTAGAACAGGATCGCGGCGCCGCAGTTGGTTTCGCCGCTGCCGGCCTTCCATTCTCCGGTCGTCGTGTCGTAACAGTTCGCCGCCGTGGGAGCGGTACCACCGGCGGCATAGGCGGAGAAGCGAACCGTACCGCGCAGTGCATTGCCGTCATCGATCTTGCGGTCGATTTCAGCGAGTATGGCGGCCGGAATCTGGGGGCCCGTCTTCAGGTTGGTGCGGGCCGTGGGAGTGCCGACGTCCGCGTATACGTCATCGTTGATCAGTTGCAGGCGCGCGCCATAGGGGTTGCTCGGCGTGGTGGTGGCACTCTCCGTGGCGTTGTAGACGTAGGTGCCGTTGATGAAACCTGCATGCGAAAGATGGTCCCACAGCGCAATGGCCTCGGTGGCGTCGATGACGCCATTTCCGTTTCCATCCTGCGATGCGCCGGCAATCTGCGTGGTCGCATTCTTGAAGTCGCCGGGTAGGGCGCGGTAGCGATCCTGAAAACCAAAGAACGCGGCCTTGGTGCCATCGAGCTGTGCGATGATGTTGCGAACGCGTGCGCTGGTGATGAGCTCCTGCCCCTTCAGGATGCCGCCGAGCAGCAGGCCGATGATGACCAGCACGATGGCGATCTCGATCAGGGTGAAGCCCGACTGCTTTTTTCGTGTCCGGATGCGGGGCATGGCGGAAGTCTCCGTTTGTGTTGGCATCTTTACAATTGTGCAAGATTCGTTCCGCCGGGCCGCATCTGGCAACCGTATGATTGCAAAAGTATATTCGAGAGAACTTCGGCTCGGGTCAACCTGTGTTTGACGAAAAACCGACATCCGTGGTGGACTTCCGTCAGCGGGGGCTCCATTTCCCCGCGGGAGTGCCGATAGCAAGCACATGTTGCGATGTATCCCTTTGTCCGAGTCCTCCCCATGACTGAACCGGGCGCACGTCACGCGCGTCGGGCAGGGCTGGCCACGCTCTCTGCGCGCCTCGCGGGCGTCGCGCCGGGGCGCTGGCTCGCCCTGATGCTTCTCGCGCTGCATGTCGCGGTGGTGACGGACGCGGAGCTGACCATCACGCGTGCCTTCCTGCTGGCGCACTACGGGCTGTTCCTGCTGTGGCAGCCGCTGGTGCGCAGCGAGGCGCGCATCGAGCCGCGTCTGGCGCTTCCGGTGTTCGCCATGGCGGCGCTGCTGGTGGTGGTGCAAAGTGCGTGGGTGATGGCGCTGTGGCTGGCGATTCTTGCCGGTCTGGTGGGCGCGGTGGCGGCTTCGCAGACTGCGCGCAGCCAGCGCCTCGCCTACCTGCTGGCGCTGGCCTACCTGCTGGGGCTGCTGCTTGCCTGGGTGCTGCCGCAGACGCTGGCCGGCGCACTGCCCGCCGAAGTCCGCGCCGCCGTGCGCTACGGCCTGCCGTTGCTGCCGCTCGCCGTACTGTTCCTGCCGGCCGCGCGGCGGGTTGCCGCGTCGTCGACGCTGGATTTCGTCTACGGCCTGATGCTCTCGCTGCTGGTGATCGTGCTGGCGCTGGGCGTATTCGCCGTGGTGGCGGTGGCGCAGGCGAGTTATGCGTGGGCGCTGGTGCAGACGCTCCTCGGCATGGCGGTGCTGCTGCTGGCGCTGGCTTGGCTGTGGAATCCGCGCGCGGGTTTCGCCGGCCTGGGGCAGATGACCTCGCGCTATCTGCTGTCCGTAGGCCTGCCGTTCGAGAGCTGGGCACAGCGACTGGCGACCCTTGCAGAGCGCGAGCGCGATCCGGAATCCTTCGTGCGCGACGCGCTCGCCGACCTGCACGAACTCGACTGGATCCGTGGCGGCGAATGGCGCGCGGCGCGTGGCGCGGGGCGTTTCGGCGAGCCCGCGGCGCACCGGGTGGACCACAGCTTTCACGGGCTCGCGCTCTACTGGTACAGCGCGCGGCCGCTGACCCCGGCACTGGCCCTGCACGTGCGCCTGCTGTCGCAACTGCTGGGTTATTTCTACGCCGCCAAGGTGCGCGAGCAGACCCTGCGCGAACAGGCCTACAGCCAGGCGATCCACGACACGGGTGCGCGCTTGACGCATGACGTGAAGAACATCCTGCAGTCGATGAAAACCCTGCTTGCCGCGGCCGATGTCTCCACGCCCGAGGACAGCGAACGCCTGCTGGCCCTGATGAAGCGACAGTTGCCGCAACTGGCGGCACGCCTGTCGCAGACCGTCGACAAACTGAAGCAGCCGGCGGAGATGGATGTCGCGCAGGTGTCCGCGCAAACCTGGTGGGCAAACCTGAAGACCCGCTACGAACACGACCGCGTCGATTTCACCACCGACGGCGTGATCGACGACACGCCGTTGCCGCAGGATCTCTTCGACAGCGTCGCCGACAACCTGCTCACCAACGCCTTGCGCAAACGCCAGGCCGAACCCGACGTGCGGGTTGCGGTGCGCCTGTCCCTGGGACCGCTGGTGAGCCTGGAAGTGAGCGACAGCGGCGCGCCGGCACCAGAGCATGTCGCGCGCAATCTCTTCCTCAGCCCGGTGGCCTCCGACTTCGGGCTGGGGGTCGGCCTGTATCAGGCGGCGCGGCAGGCGGCGAAGACGGGGTTCCGCCTGGAGTTGCCGGAGAACCGTGCGGGGCACGTGACGTTTCGTTTGCAGGCTACGGACAGCCGCCCGCAGGACACACCCGTCCCCTGAGTTGACCGGCCGAGATCCAGACGGCCAGATCGTCGAACTCACCTGACGATGAATCCGCCGCAGTGGGCGAGCGGCTCACGATCCTGTTGTCGCCGTTGGTGTTTTCCAGTTCGTCCGCGCTGGCGGGATTCTTCAGTAGGGTGCCGTGGACACTGCGCGCGCCCCAGCCGTTGGGGCCGTGGGAAATAATTGCCGCGACGACCTGGTCTGCCACGTCGGGCGTCGTGCAGGTGCTCGAACTGCATATCTCGATATCGCCGGCGTCCGTCCTCGCGAAGCCGGTTTTCGCCTTCCCGAACTTTTCGCTCACCGTGTAGCGCAGACGATTGCCCCAGGCATCCTGCGGGCCCGCGCCGAGCGTGACCCAGGGCAGGTTGCCGGAGAGGGTGGCGCATTCTCCGATCTTGCCGCTCGCTGCGTAGCGGTCCTCGCGACCGTTGTTCAGATCGCGGAGCGATCCATCGCCGTCATTGTCGAGGTTCGGCTCCGGATCGTTTTCCATGAGGTCCGGGCAGGGCAGGTAATGGCGTGCAATGGGTAAGGTGAGCGTGGTCGACGCCGCTCCTGTCGCGGGGCATAGCGAAACGGGGCATGTGGATGCGTCTGGATCGAGTGTTGTGTCAGCGAGGTAGACGCAGCGGCATGTGCCTGCGACCGTGTGGTTCATGGCGTATCCGATGATCGCCTCGCGCGCCTCCTCCAGCGTCTTCTTCGTCTCCGCGATGCGTCGCGCCTGGATCTGCGCCGTCAACGGCATGACCAGTCCGCCGATCAGAATCGTGATGATGACCAGTACGATGGCGAGCTCGATGAGCGTGAAGCCGCGCGGGCGCGTCATGGCCTTGCCCCCTCGACCGGTGCGGACTGCGTGGATTGCGGCGACAGCAACTGGTACGGCTCGTACACCCTATTACCGGCGCGGGTCTGTCCGGGGCGGAGATCGCGTGGTCCGGTGGTGGCGGGTTTGCCGTCGATCCAGTGGGTGGCCTGGCCGTCGGAACGGATGAGTACACCGTCATAGCGCCGTGGGGTCTCCGCGTCGGTTTGGGACGGGGTGGCGGCCGCGCGCGCGCCGCGGGCGCGCGCGGCTTCCAGCTCGGCGCGTTGCGCCGGCGTATAGAACAGGCGGCCCGGCGCGCCTGGCGCGGCGCAGGCCGGGCCAGCGACCAGGACGACGAGGAGGAGTGTCAAGGCGGAGGTGGCCGGGTTCATGGGGCGCTTTCCCGCTGTGTGCTGACGGTGAACCACAGTATCTCGCATTCGGCCCTGAGACGCGGCCGGTCGACGGCCTCGAAGGGCGCGTCGTCGCCGCGGGTGATGGTGCAGCCCCGTACGCGCTGAATGCCCGGCGCGCGCTGTTCGAGCGCGGCGAGGAAGCGCGCGAGATCGGTTTCGACCAGCAGCGGGAGGACGAGCGTCATGCGGGTCTCTTTCAGCGGCAGGCCCCGGGCCAGCGCGGATGGGGCGTCGGCACGCGGATCGAGTCGGTATTCAAGTGCGGGAACGCCGCTTGCGCGGGCGGCGACCTGGGCGGCTTCGATCCAGGCCAGGCGGTTTTCCGCGCCGACGAATCCACGCGCGGCGAGCGCCTCGTAATCGGCGAGATGGGCGGCGATGAGGTCCTGCTGCGCGCGGCTGTGGCTCAAGCGGGTTTCCGCGGCGGTGCGCGCTTGCACCGCCTGCGCATGCAGCGCCGCTGCGCTGCGGGTTGCATCCCAGCTCCACGAAATTCCGAGAACCGCAAGGAGCGCGGCAGCCGCGACCATGGCCAGCGGCCATTTCAGTGCGGCGGTTGGCGGCCGGTTCATGGTGCGTCCTCGCGATACAGCAGGTCGACGCTGAAGCGCACGGCCTGTCCGGGCGCGGCACCAGCGGCCTGTGTCTTGCCGGCGAGACGGGCGTCGGGGCCGGTGTCGACCGGACTGCTGCGCAGTTGCACCGCGTGCAGGGACGGCACGCTCGCGAGCGTCTGCATGAAATGCTCGATGCGCTGCATGGCGGCGCGGTAGTTGCCGTCGAAAGACGCGAGCGTGGCGTCGATGCGGATCGTGGCCGTGTTATCCGCCAGCGCGTCACCGGCGGCCCAGTGCAGTTGTTCGAGGACAACGTTGGGCGCACCATCGAGCGCCGTGCCGAGCGCCGTCATCAACGCCAGAACAGCGGGACCGGGGCGCTCCAGCGCTTGTGCGACGCCGACGGTGAGGGCGAGCTGCTCCGGTGCGATGTCCTGACGCGGGAAGGTACGCGCGACGGCCTGATAGCGCACGTCGAGTTGCCGCGTCTGGGTGTCCAGCTGGTAGATGTCGTCCTTGAGGGATTCGGCGCGCAACCAGAGCACAGCCGTGGCGGCGAGACCGGCGAGGGCGACGCAGCCGGCCACGGCGTGCAGGGTGCGCCGCCAGCGGTATTCCACATGTCGTTGCAGCAGGGCCGTGGGGGCCAGATTGAGCGGCAGTGCCTTGCCGGCGATGGCGGCAAGCGGCACGGTCTCGGGCGTGGCGAGCAGGAAGTCGTCGGGGATGTGCAGGGTGCGCGCGAGTTCGGTGACTTCGATGCGGCGGACACTGAAGGCGGGATCGGCCGTGAGGGCAGCGTATGCCGTATCGAGCTGGGCGGTGGGGTCGAGCAGCAGCACGTGCAGGCGCGCGTCGCGCGGGAGGATGCGCTGGCCCGTGAGATAGAGCTGCGTCTTGGCGATTTCGTCCGCTGCTTCGCCGCGCAATTGCGTCGGCGTTTCACCCGGTATGAGGCGCGAGAAGCGCAGCATGCCATCTTGGTAGTACGACAGGCGCAGGCTGTCGTGCAGCCGGCAGGCCATCAGGACATGCGGTTCCGCCACGTGCAGGCGGGCGAGCAGGTGCTGGCAGGCGATCGCCATCGGCGCGATGCCGGCAAGCGGCACGCCTTCGCGCTGCAGCACCGCGAGCCAGGGCACCAGCCACTCGTGGTCGGTCAGCGCGGCGAAGAGATAGCGGTCGTCGCGGCGGCCCGTGGTTTCACGTGCCTGGCGCCAGGCGCCGGCAAACTGCGCGTTGCGGAACGATTGCTTGAGCTTGCGTGCCACCAGGGCCGTGCGTGCCGCACCCTGCACGTGCGGCAGGACTTCGCCGCGATAGTCCTCGTCGACGCTGTCGACAATGATCACCGCCGGCAGGTGGGCATGCCGCGCGACGAGTTGCGCGAACGTGGCCATCCCGGCGGCATTCGCCGCATGCTGGCCAAGCCAGTGCAGGTGCCCGGGACGCCAGTCGAGCATGCCGATATGGCGTGGCGTGGCGAGCAGGATCAACTGGCGGTTCAGCATGGCACGGTCGCGCGGAAATGCGTGGGGAAGCCGGTATGGGTATTCATTCCGGATTATCCAATAGCCCGTAGGTCGGGTTTCAGCCCGACATGTCGGGTTGAAACCCGACCTACATCCCGTTGATTTGTTGCGTACGGATGTTCCAATGGATTTTTTGGGTTCATAGCGGCAGGTTCCCGATCAGGTCGTAGATCGGCAGCAGCACCGACACCAGAATGCCGCCGAGCACGATGCCGAGCAGGGCGGTGAGCGCGGGTTCCAGCACCTTGAGGCCATTTTCGATCGAATCGAGCACCTCGCGGTTGTAGAAGAACGTCACGTTGTCGAGTGCCTCGTCCAGCGCGCCGGTCGTTTCACCGACGCGCAGCATGCGGATCACCAGTGGCGGGAACAGTCCCTGCGCCTGGAAGCTCTCGGACAGGCCGTGGCCGTCGGCGATCTGTTGCGCGGCGCGGCGGATGCCGGCGGCCACGGTACGGTTGCCGGCCACCGCCTCGCCCGCGCGCAGGGCGTCGAGCACAGTCACACCCGAGCGGTACATCATCGCCAACGTGCTGGCAAAGCGCGACAGCACGATTTTCTGCACGATGGGGCCCAGCACCGGCAGGCGCAGCTGGATACGATCCCACCACGCGCGCCCCGCCTCGGTGCGGCGCGCCCATAATGGCACCCCTGCAGCGAGGCCGACAGCCAGCGACAGGAACGGCAGCCAGTACGAGCGCAGCGCATCCGACACCGCCATCAGGATCAAAGTCGGCAGCGGCAACTGCACGCCCATCGTCTTCACCAGTGCAAGCACCTGCGGCACCAGGTACACCAGCAGGAAGATGATCGCCACACCCACCACCGCCAGCACCAGCGCCGGGTAGATCATCAGCCGCTTCGCTTTCGCGCTGACTTCCTCCTGCCACTTGAGCGTTTCCGCGAGCCGGCCGAACACCGCATCGAGCAGGCCGGTCTGCTCGCCCGCCCTGACGCTGTGCACGAACACCGCGCCGAATACCGCCGGATGCGCCGCCAGTGCCTGCGACAACACCTTGCCGCCTTCCAGGTCTTCCAGCAGCGAGGTGAGCACGTCGCGAAACCCGGGTTTGTCCATGCTGTCGCGCAGATCGCGCAGCCCGTCGAGCAGCGGGATGCCAGCGCGCGTGATGTAACGCATGTGGATGCAGAAGGTGATGAGGTCGCGCCGCGTAATGCGTTCGCGTCCGCGCGGCGCGTATTGGCGCGACAACTCCGCGAGCGTGACGAGATCGAGGCCCATGCGCTTGAGGCGCAGTTCGAGGTCGACGTCGTTGACCGCCGACAGCGTGCCGCGGACCGTGCGTCCGGAGGCGTCGATGGCGCGGTAGTCGAAGAAGGGCATGACCTTATCCAGGGATCAGGGGTCAGGATTCGGGGGTCAGGGGGCTTTGTGCGGCTTCGCCGCGCGTCATGAATTCATCGAGCGCGGCACAGCCGCTCATCCCCTGAATCCCGACCCCTGAATCCTGATCCCTGATACCCGTCATCACACCCTCCCCGTCAAATCCACCACCCGCGCCACTTCCGCCAGCGAGGTCGAGCCGTCCAGCACGCGCTGCACGCCGTCCTCCGCCAGCGGCCGGTAGCCTTGCGCCAGCGCGGCGCGACGGATGTCGGGCAGGGGGGCGTGGTTGGCGACGAGTTCGTCGAGTTCGGGGGCCATGCGCAGGAGTTCGATCAGCGCGAGCCGTCCGCGGTAGCCCTTGTGGCCGCACGCCGGGCAGCCCGCGGGACGATAGACGGTCGGTGGATGAGCGGGGTCGGCGCCGAGGATGTGCGCCTCGTGCTCATCGGGTGTATAGGCTTCCTTGCAATGCGGACACAACCTGCGCACGAGGCGCTGGGCGACGACGCCGATGATGTTGCCCGACAGGATGCCGGGCTGGATGCCGATGTCGGTGAGGCGCGGAAACACGCCGAGTGCGGAGTTGGTGTGCAGGGTGGTGAATACCTGATGCCCGGTCATCGCGGCGCGGAAGGCCATCTCGGCGGTGTCGCGGTCGCGGATTTCGCCGACCAGGATAATGTCGGGATCCTGTCGCATGATGGAGCGGATGCCGTTGGCGAAGTCGAGCTTGATCGTCTCGTTGACCGAGCTCTGGCGCATCAGCGTGACCGGGTATTCGACCGGGTCCTCCAGCGTCATGATGTTCACCGTCTCGTTGTTCAGATGCGAAAGCATCGAGTACAGCGTGGTGGTCTTTCCTGAGCCCGTCGGTCCGGTGACGACGAGGATGCCCTCGGGGCGCGCCATCATCAGTTGCAGTTCGCGCAGGGCGTCCTGCGTAAAGCCCATCTGCTCCAGCGGCATGATGGATTTTTCGCGGTCGAGGATGCGCAGCACCACGTTCTCGCCGTGGATGCCCGGCTGGCTGGATACGCGGAAGTCGATCGGACGGCCGTTCAGCATCAGCGACATGCGGCCGTCCTGCGGCGCGCGCGTCTCGGCGATGTTCATGCCGGCCATCACTTTCAGCCGCACCAGGATGCCGGGCCAGTAGGTCTTGTGCAGGCTCCTGACCTGCTCGAGGACGCCGTCGATGCGGTAGCGGATGCGCAGGAAGGCGTGTTCCGGCTCGAAGTGGATGTCGGACGATTCGCGCTTCACCGCGTCGGTGAGCAGCGCACCGACCAGGCGTACCACCGGCTGCGTGTACTCCTCGGTGTCGGGGCTGAGGCTCGCGTAATCGACCTCGCCGGTCTCGATTTCGCGCAGGATGCCGTCGAGCGACAGATCGAAGCCGTAGAACTTGTCGATACACTCCAGGAGCTGCGCCTCGCCGGCGAGCAGGGTGTCGATTTCCAGCTGGCCGCCGAGCGCGGCTTTCAACTGGTCGAGCGCGACGACGTTGAACATGTCGGTGGTCGCCAGCGTCAGCACGTTGCGCCCGGCATCGTGGGCGATCGGCAGCAGGTGATGGCGGCGCGCGAAGTCCTCGGGCACCCGCTGCAAGGCGTCGGGGTCGGCGACCACCTGGGTGAGGTCGATACCCTGGCTGCCCAGTGCGTTGGCCAGCTGGTCGCGCAGTACCGCCTCGGTCATGAAGCCCAGCGCGACCAGTTGGCGGCCGATCGGCAGGCCGGTAGTTTTCTGCTCCTTGAGGCCGATGCGCAGCTGGTCGACGGTAATGAGGCCCTGTGCGATCAGGGTCTCGCCCATGCGGAGTTTCTTGCGCCGTTCCATGGCCGTTCAACGCGCCTGTTTCAACTGCCGCACCCGTGCCGCGGCCTCGCCGCGATCGAAGCGGTGCGTGCCGCCGGCGGCGAGCGCCTTTTCGTAATACGTCAGCGCCGCGGCGTGCTCGCGCAACTGGTCGAGGCTGACCGCGAGGTTGTAGGCATAGTCGGCATTGTCCGGCGCGCCGCGCCACGCCTCGAAATACGCCGCCTGCGCCTCGCGCCAGCGGCCTTGCTCGGCGTACAGGTTGGCGAGCGTTTGGTATAGCTGCGGGCTGGGCTCGCGCTCGATGAGCATCTTCAGTCGACTTTCGGTCGCGGCAGCGTCGGTGTTGCCGACGAGATCGAACAGCGCGGCCTGCGCGGCGGCATTGCGCGGATCCAGTGCGAGCACCTCGCGATACAGGCGTTGCGCCTCGGTCTCGCGGTTCTGCAGCGCGGCGATCGCCGCCAGGCCCAGCAGTGCATCCGTACCCGGTTGACGGGCTTGCACCTCGGTATACAGGCGCTGCGCCTCGGCCAGTGCGCCGCGCTGATAGGCGGCCCAGGCCTGTGCGAGCAGGCTGGTGTGCGCGTCGGGCTGGAACTGCGGCAGTGGGCGTGGCGTGCTGGCCGGATGATCCAGCGGTGCCGCGGGCACGCGGGGTGATGCCGGCGGCGTGGCCACCGCGGCAAACGCTGGGCGTACCGGTGCGCGCACAGGTGGCGTCGCAGCAGGGGGTGGTGACGAAGATGTTGTGGACTTGAGCGGAGCGGTTGATTGCGATGCTGCGACGGTCGCTGCCGGCACGGGAGGATCGGCCGGCGCGGCGGCCGTTGGCGTCGGCAGGGCGGCGGGCGGTTGCAGGGCAAAATACAGCCAGGCGCCATAGCCTAACGCGACCAGCGCGGCGAGCAGCAGGGTCGCCGGCACCAGCGACAGACGCGGCCAGCGCAGTCCGCGGCGGCGTTCACCTCCCGCCGCGGTGTTGCCGAATAGCAGCCCCGGTGGCTCGACCCATCCGCGCCCGCTCGCGCGGTCGTCGGCCAGCGGTTCGAGCTCCAGGTCGTCGTCGTGCGTCGCGCGCCGCGTGTCGGCCGGGGCCGACTCGGCCTGCTTCAGGGCCTTGAGCAGCAGGCTCACCGCCGACTCCGGGAATTGGCCGGGGTCACGGCGCGCTCCGCGCGCCAAGCCAAATTCATGGCGCGCTCCGCGCGCTGGGCAGCAGGCGCTGGAACTGGCGCAGTTCCTGGCTTTCCAGCGTCGGATTGGCGACGACGATGGGGCGCAGGAAGATCACCAGTTCGGTCTGGCTGTTGACGCGCTCGTGCTGGCCGAACACCGCGCCGATGCCTTCGGGACGCGACAGGCCGGGCAGGCCGTCGCGGGCGTTGTTGCTGTCGTCCTGGATCAGGCCGCCGAGGATCACGGTCTGGCCGCTCTGCACCTGCAGCAACGATTCCATCTCGCGCACCTGGATAAGCGGCACCGCGTTGCTGATACGGCTGCTGCCCGTGCCGAGTGCCGGGTTCGGATCCTGTACTTCGCCCACTTTGCGGGTGATGGTGGGACGCACGGTGAGTGATACCTGACCCTGGTCGCCGATTTGCGGGGTCACGCTCATCACGATGCCTACCGGCACGGTGTGCGCAGTCGTCGTATAGGTAGGCGGGACGATCAGGCCGGTGGTCGAGGTGGTGCCGGCCTGCACGTCGATGGAGAAATACACCAGGTTGTTCACCACCTTGAGCAGCGCCGTCTGGTTGTTGAGTGCCATCAGCTTGGGGCTCGACAGAACGCGGGCGTTGCCGAAGGACTCCAGCAGATTGATGGCGGCCTCGAAACCGTTACCGCCCGTGTTCGTATAGGTTGCGGTGATGAAAGGCGTGAGCGTGCTGGCGAGTCCGCCGGTGGTATTCGTAACGATACTCCAGCCGCTCGTGCCGGCCGCCAGGGTCTTGCTCCAGTCGATGCCGGCGCGATACTGGTCCTTGAGCGTGACCTCGACGATGGTTGCCTCGATCAGGACCTGGCGCTGCGCCGACTGCATCACGCGGTCGAGGTACTGCTGTACCAGTTCCTGCTGGCGCGCCGTGCCGAGCACGGTGACGGTGCCGGCGACCGGGTTGACGGCGACGTCGTGCCGGGCGTCCACGGTGGACTGGTTGGCAAATGCTGCGGTGAACAGCCCGGCAGCGCCGGCGCCGGCCTTGCTCGCGGCCTCGGCCTGCGACACACGTTCGGCGCGCGCGGCCCTTTCCGCGTCGAGTCGTGCCGCGCGTTCCTCGCCGCTTTGCGTCACGGCGCGGGTCCCGGCGAGGAGGGTGCGGATGTTGTCGGCGAGCACCGTCCACAGGTCGTTGTTCGACTGGCTGGATACCGTGGTGGTCGACGAGTTGCCGGTCGCCGATGTGGCGCCCATGCCGGTCGCCGTACCGCTTCCCGTGCCGGTTCCAACATTGCCGCCAGTGCTGGCGATCTGCGCCGCGACGCCGACGCTGGACGTGGTATTGCGCGCGACGTTGACGTAGTTGACCGTGTAGGTTTTCGCGTAGGGTGTGTCCGGCATGATCGACACGGTGCGTCCGTTCATTTCATAGCGCAGGTTCGCCTGGCGTGCGATGCGGTCGAGAATGGCCGGCAGCGGTTCCTGCACGGCGTTGAGCGATACCTTGCCGCTGATGCCGGGGTGCAGGTCGATGTTGTACTGGGTGTCGCGCGCGATGGAGAACAGCAGGTCCTTCACCGGCACGTCGTTGACCACCACGGTGTAGGTCGGCACCGGCGCGACCGGCTTTGGTGCCGGCAGCGCCGGGGCGGCGCGCACCGGCGCGGGGGGGGGCGGCAGCGTGTCCGCGGCGGGGCGGGTGATGTGGCCGGGGGAGGTGTCGAAGGCCTGCGGCGGCACGCAGCCGGCCAGCAGCAGGCTGGCCAGTGTCAGGGCGGTCGGGGCGGAACGGTTCAACACAACATTCATCCCGGATTATCCAATAGGACCGTCGGGGTTCAGCCCGACAGGTCGCGTTGAAACCCGACCCGGCTGTCCGCGCTGTCCCGTAGGTCGGGCTTCAGCCCGACTGGCCCTCAGCCGACCGTTGTGTCGGGTTGAAACCCGACCTACAAGCCGTTGATTTGTCAAATACGGCTGTTCGAATGGATTTTTTGGGTTCATGGCTGTCCAGTGGGCAAAACAACGGTGCGCATCCGCCCGACCGTGCGCAAAAACGGTTCCTCGGCGTCTGCTGCGGGCAGACTCTGCAACGCGGCGAGCGCCGCGGCGCGGTCCGGGAATTCGCCCGTCACGAACATCCAGGCGGGGCTTCCCCGGCTGAGGCCGTAGAACACGCGCACCGGTGGCGGTAGCGTCTGGTCGAGGTCCTCCAATAAAACGGCCGCCTGGCCGGCTTCTTTAGCCGTGGCGACCTGGATCACGTATGTCGTCGTCGGGGCATCGGCCAGCCAGGCGCCCGTTTGCCGGACGCGCAGCTCGAGTTCCGCGGCGGGCGTGGGCCGCGACGCCACGGTTTGCGGGGCGGGTGCCGGGCGTGCCTGGGGCGGCGGAGCCGGTGGCCGCACCGGCGCCAGGTCCTTCCAGGCAAGGTAGCTGGCGACCGCGAGCACGGCTGCCAGCCCCATCCCGATCCCCAGCCACGCAGCGCGCGGTATCGTGCGACGCGATGCCGGGCGCGCTGCGCCGGTCACTTCGGCGTCGCCGGCGGCGGCATCGAGGTGCGCCGACGTGAGCGTATGGGTCTGTCCCGCGTAGGCGGCGAGAAGGGTCTTGTCGGCGAGCACGTTGATGCGACGCGACAGGCCGCCGGACAGCCGCGCCATGTGCGCGACCAGCGCGGGTGTGAACAGGTCCGGGCCGCGATAGCCGGCCACGTTCAGGCGTGCGCGCAGATAGTCGCCGACTTCCCTTTCATCCAGCGGCGGCAGCCCGAGGTTGAGGGTGATGCGGTCCTTGAGCTGGCGGATGCGCGGGTCGGCGAGTAGTTCGTCGAGCTCGGGCTGGCCGAACAGTACGATCTGCAGGAGCTTGTCGGTCGCGGTTTCGAGGTTGGTGAGCAGGCGCAGGAATTCGAGGTTGTCGAGCGCGATGCCTTGCGCCTCCTCGACGAACACCACCACGCGGCGCCCCGCCCGGTGGCGCGCCAGCAGCACCGCGTCGAGCTGCGCCAGGCGCGCCTGGCGGCCTTCGACCGGTGCTTCGCCGAGATCGGCGAGGATCGCCGCGAGCATGTCGTCCGGCCCGAGGGTGGGATTGCCGAGGTAGACGCTGTCGACGGTCTCCGGCAGTTGCGCGACGAGCTTGCGGCACAGCATGGTCTTGCCGCTGCCGACTTCACCCACCACCTTGATGATGCCCTCGCCCTGCCCGATGGCGTAAAGCAGCGCGGCGAGCATGTCGCCGCGCTGGCCTCCGGCATGCCAGTATTCAGTGTTCGGCGTGATGCGGAAGGGGGCTTCTTTCAGGCCGAAAAAATCGAAGTACACGGATGCGTCGGGGCGGCTTTAAGGCGAGACCCGCGAAGCGAATCCCTGCTGCGCGCATCCCCTTGCGGACGAAGGCGGGGAGAGGGGAGCGTTCATGGCGGCTCGTCGTTTCATGTCCTGGGGCGGCGAATCGCCATGAACCTCAGTCGGTTCCGTAAGTCTGCATGCGGCTGTACAGCGTGGTGCGGTTGATGCCCAGCAGCTTGGAAGCCTGCGACAGGTTGCCGTGGGTCATGTTGAGCGCGGCCTCCACGTAGGCCTTTTCCCACTGGCGCAGGGTGACGTCGAGGTTGAAGTTGGCGAGCGTCTGCAACTGCTTGCGCGCCAGTTCGATCAACGCCTTGCCGTCGCTGGCGAGCGGAATTTCCTGCGGGTAGGCCTGGTCGGTGTCGAGTTCGGCTTCGAGCTGCTGCGCATTCACCGCCACGCCCGGGTACTTGGTGGTGAGGCGGATCGTGATGTTGCGCAGTTCGCGCACGTTGCCAGGGAAATGGTAGTCTTCCCACATCTGGCTGGCGCGCGCATCGAGCGTGAAAGGTAGATTCTTCGCCTCGCGTGCGTAGAAATCGCGGAAGTAGTCGAGCAGCACCGTCTTGTCCTCGCCCATGTCGCGCAGCGGTGGTACAGCGATGGAGAACACCGACAGCCGGTGATACAGGTCGGCACGGAAGCGCCCCGCCTTGATCTCGGCGCGCAGGTCGCGGTTGGTGGCGGTGACCACGCGTGCATTGGAGAAGCGCGGCTGGGTTTCTCCGACACGCTGATATTCGCCGTTTTCCAGGACGCGCAGCAGTTTCGCCTGGAGTTCCAGCGGCAGTTCACCGATTTCGTCGAGGAACAGGGTGCCGTTCTCGGCTTCCTCGAAGTAGCCGGCACGCGCGCTGGTGGCCCCGGTGAACGCGCCTTTGGCGTAACCGAACAGCGTTGGTTCAACCAGGGTTGGCGAAATCGCCGCGCAGTTGAGTGCGAGATAGGGTTTGCTCGTGCGTGGCGACAGCTGGTGCAGGCTGGATGCGACGCGTTCCTTGCCGCTGCCGGATTCGCCCTCGATCAGTACCGGAAAGGGCGCCGCCGCGTACTGCTTGATCTGTTCGCGCAGCTTGTGCATGGCCGGGCTGTTGCCGATGATGCCGGTATCGCGCAGCGGCGCCGGCTCTCTGTCGGCGCTGCGTTCGGCATCCTGCACCATCAGCGCGTTGAGCAGCAGCGACTTCAGGCGCTCCGGTTCGCAGGGTTTGGCGACGAAGTCGATGGCACCCAGTGCACGCGCGTGGCGCGCGTTGGCTTCGTCGCTCTGCCCGGACAGCACCAGGATCTTGATGTTGGGGGAAATGCCGAGGAGGTCGGCGATGAGCGCGAAGCCCTCGTCGGGCTTGTGCGGCTGCGGCGGCAGGCCGAGGTCCACCAGCGCGAGCTGCGGCGGCTCGTCCAGTTGCATCAGAAGGCTCTTGACCTGCGCGCGCGACTCCGCGGCGGAGATTTCGAAGTCCTTGCCGAGGACATAGGTTAGGGTGTCGGAAATCAGCGGATCGTCGTCGACGATCAGCAGGCTGGGCTTGTCGGTTGGGGCCACGTGTCCTCCGCGTACAGCAAATCGGCCCGCGCCTGTACTTGAGGTCGTAACAGTCGTCGGGCGTGTCGGGTTTTCGACGATTGTGCCAGAGCGGCGCTGAAAGTGAAACCGGGCCGTCGCGGCCCGGTTCTGTTGCGGGGGAACGGCGGTCAGACGCTGGCCGGTTCGGCCACCACGCGCATCCAGCCTTCGCTGCGCTCGATCGGGCTGCCCAGGGAGATGTGGCTGCGATCGGCGACCCCGGCGACACGGTAGACCTTGCCGGGCGCGTAGTGCACGGGGTCGACGATGAGGCTGTCGGGCCCTCCGTGCCCTACCAGCCACAGGCTGGCGTGGGGCAGGCTGGCGCCGCTGTTGTCGAAGCCGTTGACGGTGTAGCCGGCCGGGGTGGTGGTGTACAGCATGGCGAGTTCCGGTGCCTGCGGCAGGGTCTCGATGCCGACCGAGATGAGGTCGTCGCTGTGGCGCGACAGGCGGCGCACGATGCCGGCCTTCCAGGTGTCCTCGTCGTGACGCTTGACCGCGAGCAGGGTACCGACGCGCAGCCAGTCCATGTCGTGGACCTCGACAAACGCGCCGTAGCCGCACTCGCTCTCGTCGTGCATGACCCAGCGTTCGATATCGGAGCCCTGCGTGCGCGACGGCGTTTTCATCAGCGAGGTGTCGCCGCGCGTGCGGTCGGTGACGAAGCCGTAGATCGCGAGGTCGTCGGACTCGCGGTAATTCAGGGTCGAGCCGTAGGCCGAATCGCTCGCACCGCTGTCGCCGAGCTTGAACTGGTTGACGATTGAGGACAGGCCGTGGGCGACGTCGATCAGTCGCTTGACCGCTTCGCGTGGTGCGCGCCGCTGCTCGCGGGCGGCCACCGGCGCCCATTGCTGCTGCAGGTGGCCGAGCAATTCGAGGCTTTCGGCCGCACGGGCGTGCTCGCCGAGTCCGAGCGTGGCGGGCGGCTGCGATTTCTGCAGGGCGCTCTTCACGTCCGTGAGCTGCACCATGAGGCTGGCGGTATTCCAGCAGCGTGCCGTGGTGGAGGCGTTCTGCGCGCGCGCGCGGCGCGGGCCGTGATCGGCGGTCAGATCGATGGTGAACTGTTGTGCATCGGGATCGCAGTGCGCGGCGAAGCGCAGCTCGTCGTGCCAGTTGAGCAGCCAGCGATCTGCCAGATCGAGCTGGCGCGGATACAATGAACCGGAGTGGGCAAGCTGGAGCATCAGAATATGCAGATAGCTGCTCTCGCAACTCCCCTCGCACGGATCGTCCGCGTACGCCTGTATGCGCGTGTGCTGGAAGCCCGACTCTTCGGCGATCTGGTACAGGCTGTGCAGGCGCAGCCAGAGCTTGTCGCCGGCCGGCAGATAGCGGATCGCTCGCCACTTGAGCAATTGGCCGACCGCGCGGATGGCGCGCAGGACGATGCGCGCCGTCAGCGCGGCATCGCCGTGCTTGCCGGGGGCGCGCGCCATGCGCAGCGCGGTGGCGTGATAGCCGCGCGCGGTTTCCCAGTAGAGGGCATAGACGGCATGCCAGAGCCGGCTTTCCTGCGGCCGCGACATGCGCGGGTTGCGCAGGTACTGGGCGACCAGGGTGTCCTGCAGGTCGCGCGCCTGCTCGTCGAGCAGCATCAGGATGGCGAGCCCGTCGCGTGGGGGCGATGCGGCCTGCTCGTTCAGGCGCTTGATCTGCTGGAGGATCGTCTCCTGACACTTGAAGGCGTCGCCCACCGGCAGCTGGTTGACCCAGGTGGTCGCGGCCCGCAGGCTGGCGAGCGGGTCGCTCGACTGCTTGCCGAAGGAAACGAGCCGGGACAGTTTGGAGGATAGCTTTTCTGCCAGAGGTGTCATGATCGCGTCGAGAATGAAGTCAGGAGAAACCCGGTTTCAGGAATCTTTAACGACCGTTCTTCGCAAATTCTGTACCAGCCCGTTCAAACCAGCCGCTCGCGCACCCACCCTGCCACGCCGGCCAGCGCCGCCGGCAGCTTGCCTGGCTCGCTGCCGCCCGCCATCGCCATGTCCGGCTTGCCGCCGCCCTTGCCGCCAACCTGGGTGGCGACGAAGTTGACCAGGTCGCCGGCCTTGATCCGGCTGGCGACCTCGGGTGTCGCCGCGGCGATCAGGCTTACCCTGCCGTCGGTGACGGTACCCAGCACCAGCGCACACGACTTCAGCTTGTCGCGCAGCTTGTCGGCGGTTTCGCGCAGGGCCTTGGCATCGACACCGTCGAGTTGCGCCGCGAGCACCTTGATCCCGCCGATGTCGATGGCCTGCGCCACCAACTCGTCGCCGGCGCCGGAGGCCAGTTTCGATTTCAGGCGATCGAGTTCCTTTTCCAGTGTGCGCACGTTGTCGAGCACCTGCGCGAGCTTGGTGCCGAGTTCGGCCGGCTGCGCCTTCAATGCCGCCGCCGCCTGGCGGACCTCGTGTTCGCGGGCCTGCAGGTAGGCGAGCGCGTTGTCGCCGGTTACCGCCTCGACGCGACGCACGCCGGCGGCCACACCGGATTCGGAGACGATCTTGAACAGGCCGATGTCGCCGGTGCGGGCGACGTGCGTGCCGCCGCACAGTTCGCGCGAGCTGCCGATGTCGAGCACGCGCACCTCGTCGCGGTATTTCTCGCCGAACAGCATCAATGCCCCGCTCTTCTGCGCCGCCTCGATCGCCATCACGCGCGCCTGGGTGGCCGTGTTGGCGAGAATCTCGGCGTTGACGCGCGCCTCCACCTCGCGAATCTGCGCTTCGCTCATCGGTGTGGGCTGCACGAAGTCGAAGCGGGTCTTCTCGCTGTCCACCAGCGATCCCTTCTGCTGCACGTGCTCGCCGAGCACTTCGCGCAGCGCCTTGTGCATGAGATGCGTGACCGAGTGGTTGCGCATGGTGCGCGCGCGCGCCACCTCGTCGACGCGCGCCAGCACGGCGTCACCCACCACCAGCGAGCCGGTTTTCACCACGCCGTGGTGGCCGAATACCTGCGCCTGGATCTTCAGCGTGTCTTCCACTTCGAACTGGCCCTGCGTGCTCTGCAGCAGGCCGCGGTCGCCGACCTGGCCGCCGGATTCGGCGTAGAAGGGTGTGTGGTCGAGCACGACCACGCCGGGCTCGCCTTCCTTCAGTTCGCCGACCGCGCTGCCGTCCCGGTACAAGGCAAGGATGGTGGCCTCGTGGGTCAGCGTGTCGTAACCATGGAAGACGGTCGCCTCGCCGGTGTAGTCGAGGCCGGCACCGAGCTTGAACTTGCCTGCGGCGCGCGCCTGCGCCTTCTGCCGCGCCATGGCGGCGTCGAATGCCGAATTGTCGACGCTTGCGCCGGCTTCACGGCAGATGTCCGCGGTGAGGTCGAGCGGAAAACCGTAGGTATCGTGCAGCTTGAACGCCAGTTCGCCGTCGAACGTGCCACCGGGTGGAAGCGCCTGCAGCGCCGCCTCCAGAATGCCCATGCCGTGCTCGATCGTCTCGAAGAAGCGTTCCTCTTCCTGATGCAGGATGTCCATCACGCGGCCCTGCGCCCTCACCAGTTCCGGATAGGCTTCGCCCATTGCCGCGGCGAGATCCGGCACCACGCGGTGGAAAAACGCCGTGCGTGCACCCAGTTTGTAGCCATGGCGGATGGCGCGGCGAATGATGCGGCGCAGCACGTAACCGCGTCCCTCGTTGCCCGGGATGACGCCGTCGACGATGAGGAAGGCGCAGGCGCGGACGTGGTCGGCGATGACTTTCAGCGAGTTGCTGGTGAGGTCAGGCGTCCGTGTTTCGCGCGCGGCGGCGGCGATCAGGGTCTGGAACAGGTCGATCTCGTAGTTGGAATGCACGTGCTGCATCACCGCGGAGACGCGCTCGAGCCCCATGCCGGTGTCGACCGACGGCTTGGGCAGCGGATGCATCACGCCCGCCTCGTCGCGGTTGAACTGCATGAACACGATGTTCCAGATCTCGATGTAGCGGTCGCCATCCTCGTCCGGTGAACCGGGCGGACCCCCCGCGACCTCGGGACCGTGGTCGTAGAAGATTTCGGTGCAGGGGCCGCAGGGGCCGGTGTCGCCCATCGCCCAGAAATTGTCCGACGCGTAGCGGGCGCCCTTGTTGTCGCCAATGCGCACGATGCGGTCCGGCGGCACGCCGATCTCGTTGGCCCAGATATCCCAGGCCTCCTCGTCCTCCGCGTAAACCGTGACCCACAGCCTGTCTGCCGGCAGATTCAGCACCGTGGTGAGGAATTCCCAGGCGTACCGGATCGCTTCGCGCTTGAAATAGTCGCCGAAGCTGAAGTTGCCCAGCATCTCGAAAAAGGTGTGGTGGCGCGCCGTGTAGCCGACGTTTTCGAGATCGTTGTGCTTGCCGCCGGCACGCACGCAGCGCTGCGACGACACCGCACGGGTGTAGGGGCGCTTGTCGAGGCCGAGGAAGACGTCCTTGAACTGCACCATGCCCGCGTTGGTGAACAGCAGTGTCGGGTCGTTGCCCGGGACCAGCGGGCTGGAGGGGACGATGGTATGCCCCTTGGAGGCGAAGAATTCGAGAAAACTCTGGCGAATGGCGCTGCTTTTCATGTTATTCGGTGCGGCAAGCGGGAGCTGCGGATAATCGAATATTGTATCCGCTAATCGGCCTGAACTTGCCGTCGCCCCTCTGCCGTGCGCGGGGGGGCCGGCGTGGGCGGTGCGCGACCGCCGTCCGCTCGCCGCTTACCCGCGTTCGCCGCTCAGCCGCTGCAACAGCCGCCGCAGCAACTGCTGCCGCCGGTGGGCGCCGGCGCGTCGGTGACGGGGATGCCGGCCTGGGCGAGGGCGGCGACGAGGTCGTCGCGGCTGACCAGGCTGGCATCGATCTGCGCCTGCAGACGCGCCGGAAAGTCGAGGTAGAGGACGTCCTGCACGCCGGCCATGGCCTTGAGGGCGGTGCCGGCCTGTTCGGCTTCCTGCGGGTTGACGCCGGGGGCGATGTTGAGCACTTCCATTTTCATGATGTGTCCTTTCAGGGAATGATCAGCTGTTTTCGGTAAGCCGGGCGTAAAGGTCCGGCAGGGTGCGCGGCAGGGCCGCGGCATCGTGCACGACGACGAAACCGGTCGCGCCGAACAGGTGCGGCAGGTATTCGCCGGCCTTGGCATCGATGGTAACGCAAAACGGGATGAGTCCCTGACGGCGCGCTTCCAGGATGGCCATGCGGGTGTCCTCGATGCCGTAGCGCCCCTCGTATTTGTCGAGGTCGTTGGGCTTGCCGTCGGTGAGGATGAGCAGCAGGCGCCGTGCCGAGGGGCGTGAGGCGAGGATGGCGGAGGCGTGACGGATCGCGGCGCCCATGCGCGTGTAGTAGCCGGGCTTGATCACCGCGAGCCGCCCGCGGATGGTGTCGCCGTAGCGCTCGTCGAAGCCCTTCAGCAGATGGAAGCGCACGTTGTGGCGGCGTACCGAGGAAAAACCATACAGGGCGAAGCGGTCGCCGGTGGCGGCGAGCGCTTCGGCGAACAGCAGCAGGCTGTCGCGAATGACGTCGATCACCCGCCCCGATTCGCCGACCCAGGCGTCGGTCGACAGCGACAGGTCGGCGAGCAGGAGGCAGGCGAGGTCGCGGTCCTGGCGCCGGCTGTCGATGTAGAGGCCCGGTTCGGGCGCCACCGCGCCGCTCGCGCGGTCGGCGGCAAAGCGCACGCAGGCGTCGATGTCGAGGTCGCTGCCGGAAAATTGCGCGCGCAGCCGCGCGTTCTGTGTGGTCAGTGCCTGGAACTGCTGGCGCAGCCGCCGTGCCGGTGCGCGCAGGGAAGATGGCAGCGAGGCGGGCTCGGCGTCGCGCGCGACCAGCATGTGCAGGCTGCAATGGTCGGGTTGCAGGCGTTGCTTGCGATAGTCCCACTCCGGCAACAGGATGCCGTCGATGAGCTTGACGTCGTCGTCGGCCTCCGCCGGCAGGTCGAGGTCGAAGCGTATACGGCTGGCCGTGGTCGTCTCGCCTTCGGTGATGCTGAGGAAGTCGAGGTCCTCCGCCGCCTTTTCGGCATCCTCGTTTTCGTCCTCGTCCAGCGGCCGGTCCACCTTGATGAATTCCGCCCAAGAAAACAGGCTCTCGGCGCGGAACATGAGCATGAAGGGCGCCTTGCTGTCCGGCAGGTCGACGCGTTCGGCGCGCCGTTTGCGGCCCTCGCGATCGGTGCGTGCGCGCTTCTCGCCGGATTGCGGCGGCGTCGCGCCGTCGGCGCGGCGTGCGCGTGTCGCGCTTGCCGGCGGCTCCGGGTGCAGCCACAGCGGCACCGGCGCGGGCGGACGCTTGCCGGCGACGAAGCGCGCGATCGATCCGGGCGCGTCGAGCGCGGCGCGGATGGTTTCCTCGGCGGCGCGGTCCGCGTCGTCCAGTTGCGCCGGCGCGGTGCGCCGCGCCAGTAACGCCTCGACCAGCCGGTGATAGCGCGGCACGAGGCCGGGCAGCGCGGCCAGCGTCGCCGCGGCCGCGGCCTGGTTGCGCACGATCCACGGCGCGTCCGGCGCAACGTCGTGCGCGGCCAGTGCGATCAGCCAGAGATAAAGCTCGCGGTTGAGCGCGCGCTCGGGGAACACGTCGAGCGCAGCCGGCAGATAGAGCGTGACATCGTCGCGCCAGGCGAGTTCGGTTTTTTCGCCGATGCCGGCCACCCGCTCCATGAAGCTGCGCCGTGCGCCGTGCGCCGTGGCGGTGCCGGGTTTCAGCGTGAGACCGGCGTCGCCGCCGAGCGCGCGGAAGAAAATTGGCGCCACACGCTCGATCTCGCCGAGTTCGACGCGCGCCCTGGGAAAGCCGCGGTACGCGGTGCGCGTGATGAAGCGGTTCCACAGGCCGCCGACGAACTCTTCCATCTCAGGCCTCGACGCGCGTGCTGCCGCAGGCGGGCCGTGCGGCATGCGCGGCCCGCGCTGCGCGCGCGTTGAAGGCCGCCTCGGATTCGGCGCGCAGGTCGTGCACCCAGTTGAGCAGGGCGCCATCCGGGTTGGCGGCCTGGGTATGGTCGCAGGCGTCGACGCATTGCCCGCACTGCACGCAGGCGAACATCATGCGCTTGACGTTGCGCGGGTTCAGACGCATCGGACAGACGTTGTCGCACGCCGAATTGCAGCTCGCGCAATCACGTGCCCGCTCGCGGCTGAAGCCGATCACCATCGCCTTGTCGTTGCCCATCCAGGCCAGACTCTGGAACAGCCCGACGGCGCAGCCGTAGCGGCAGAACAGATGACGCGCGAACATGAACTCGATGAAGAACACGATGCTCGCGGCGCTGAGAAAAATGGTCTGGTTGCGTGTCAGCGTACCGTGGAAGATGTTGCCGTAGACCTCGGCTGGTGTCAGCAGGTAGGTCAGCAGCACCACCGCCCACAGCATGGCGAAGCCGATGGTGAGCGGCACCACGCCGAACCACCAGATCGCGTCGCGCTGCGTCACGCTGCCGTCGGGGTTCCGCTCGGGTTGCAATTTCTTGTCCCACAGGCTCTGCTTGCCAATGGCACGGCGCAGGGTCTGGTTGAGGGTTTCCACCACGGAGAAATGCGGGCACAGCCAGCCGCAGTACAGACGGCCCCATTTCCAGCCGGCGAAGAGAATGGTGCCGGCCACCGCCACCAGCGGCAAAAAGCCACGCAGCACGATGTTCAGCGTGGCTTCGGCCGTGGTGATGCGTCCCTCGGCGTAGCCATCCAGCCCCAGCGTCCAGTCGAAGCCGAAGAAGATGAGATGCCCCAGATTGAGATCGAGGCGGAAGATATCGAATATCGGCGCGACGATGAACAGGATGAAAAAACCCGCCTGGGTGATGCGCCGCCAGCGCTGCACGGGAATACCGAGCCAGCCGCGCGGACGGCGCGCGAGTTCGGCGCGAATCGCCTCGCTGGCCTGGACGCCGATCACCGCAGCGCTCCCGGTAGCGGGTAGGCGCAGGGCTTGCCGGCCAGCGCGCGCGCCAGGGCGAGCACACCCAGCATCACCAGCCCCGCATGGCAGGACACGAAATACAGCAACAGCAGGGTCCAGATACCGGGGCGTGAAAGATCGCCCGTCAGCGCGATCAGACCCGGCACCACGACGAGCAGCATGCCGGCCACGACGCTGGCGGCGAAGGACTGGCGCACGTGGATGCGCGTGAGCGCATCGGCACTGGCGCGGTGACGGCGGAACAGCACCAGCAGAGCCAGGAAGGCGAGCCCGGGCGCGAGCAGCAGGTTGACGAGATAGAGCACTTCGGCGAGCACGGCGGGCGAGATCCGTCGGGGTACGGGGTTCATGTACCGAAGCTTGCGCGCACCACCTCGAGCAGCGCCTCGGCGGTATCGGCGTCGTCGGTCAGCGGTTCGACCAGCGCGGCGTCGCAGGCGACCACCGGGTCGCAGCCGGCGGCGATGAGGCTGGCGGCATACACCAGCAGGCGGGTCGACGCGGCTTCCTCGAGGTCGTGATCCTTGAGTTCGCGCAGGCGCTGCGCCAGCGCCACCAGACGCGTTGCGATCGCTGACGCCACACCGGTTTCCGCCACGAGGATGCGCTCCTCGATTTCGCGTGGTGGAAAGCCGAGCGTGATGGCGACGAAGCGCTGGCGCGTGGACGGCTTCAGGCTCTTCAGCAGATTCTGGTAGCCGGGGTTGTACGAGGCCACCAGCATGAAATCGGCCGGTGCGTGCAGTTCCTCGCCGGTGCGCTCGATCGGCAGGATGCGGCGGTCGTCGGTGAGCGGGTGCAGCACCACGGTGGTGTCCTTGCGTGCCTCGACCACCTCGTCGAGGTAGCAGATACCCGCCTGGCGCACCGCGCGCGTCAGCGGCCCGTCCGACCACACGGTCTGGCCGTCGCCGATCAGATGGCGGCCGACCAGGTCGGCGGCGGTGAGGTCGTCGTGACAGGCCACGGTGATGAGCGGACGGCCCAGGCGCGCCGCCATGTGTGCGACGAAGCGCGTCTTGCCGCAGCCGGTCGGTCCCTTGATGAGGAGCGGCAGACGGTTGCGGAATGCGTACTCGAACAGTTCGCACTCCCTGCCGACCGGGTGGTACCAGGGCACCCCGGCCTCCGCGGCGCGGGCGGCTTCGGTGAGATCGTTCATCGGTGTCCTCAGCTCAGGGTGAAGGTATAGGCGATGCCGCCGACCACGACCAGCAGCCAGGCCGGCACGATCCAGCGCAGCCGGCTCGTGGCATGGCGCAGTCCCATGAAATGGTCGATCACGACCTGGCCCTTGATGTAGGTCATGACCAGCACGAACGGCACCAGAAAACCCGCGGCGATGACCGCGGACTGCGTCGTCAGCGCGGTGAGTATGAGGAGAAGCACCCAGAGGGCGGTCGCGAGTTTCATCGTGTCAGTGCATGACATAGATGAGCGGGAACAGCACGATCCACACCAGGTCGACCATGTGCCAGTACGATGCGCCGGTCTCCACGCCGGCGTGGTTCGCTGCGCTGTAGCCGCCGCGCCATGCCTTGTGCGCAACCCAGCCGAGGATGATCATGCCGAGCACCACGTGCATGAAATGGAAGAAGCCCAGACCGATGTAGAACATGAAGAAGGTGTTGGTCGACATGGTGATGCCGGCGGCGAACTTGCCGGCGAATTCGGTCAGCTTGAGCACCAGGAAAGCGCCACCCAGCGTCATGGCGGCGACGAGCCAGCCGGCGCAGGCGTGCGACGCGCCGTGACGGATGCGGTCGACCGCGCGTACCACGAAATAACTGCTGCTGATGAGCAGCGCGGTGTTGATCGCGCCGCTGATGCGGTCGAGCTGGAGCTGCGAGGCATCGAACAGCTCGACATTGCGCGCCCGCGCGAACGCGTACGCGAGAAAGAAGACGCCGAACACCAGCAGTTCGGCGAAGATGAAAAACCAGATCGCCAGATCGCCCGGCAGGGTGCGCGGTTGATCGTGCGATGCAGGCAGTGTTGCGGCGATATTCATTGAACCCGGGAAGTGCCCGCCCGGCGGACCGGGCGGGCGGCAGGCTTCAGGAAGCGCGGGCTTCCTCGCCCTTGATGAAGAAGCTCACGATGTACAGCACCAGACCGGTGAAGAACACCAGACCCGTGATTTCGCGCATCCAGTAGAACAGCGCGACCTGGTCCTGCGCGGCCATGAAGCCCATCGGCTCGGCGGCGATACGCTGCAGCCAGATCTGAAGGATGCCGGCGGCGGTGAGGAACAGGGTGATGAACACCATCGCGATGGTCATCAGCCAGAACGCCCACATTTCCACCACCTGTGCCTTGCGGCTGTTGGCCTCGCGGCCACGCAGGATCGGCATGGTGTAGCTGATCATGGTGAGCACCACCAGCGCGTAGGCGCCGTAGAACGCCATGTGGCCGTGCGCCGCGGTGATCTGGCTACCGTGGGTGTAGAAGTTCACCGGGGCCAGGGTGTGCAGGAAGCCCCACACGCCGGCGCCGAGGAAGGCCATCACGCCGGTACCGAGCGCCCACAGCACGGCAGCCTGGTTCGGATGCTCGCGGCGGCGGCGGTTGACCATGTTGAAGGCGAACAGCGTCATCATGAAGAAGGGAATCGGCTCCATGGCGGAGAACACGCTACCCCACCACTGCCAGTATTCCGGCGTGCCGATCCAGTAGTAGTGGTGGCCGGTACCGATCAGGCCGCTGATGAGCGCCATGGCGATGATGATGTACAGCCACTTCTCGATGACCTCGCGGTCGACGCCGGTGACCTTGATCAGCACGAAGGCGAGCATCGCACCCATGATCAGCTCCCACACGCCCTCGACCCACAGGTGCACGACCCACCACCAGTAGAACTTGTCCTTCACCAGGTTGGCCGGGTTGTAGAACGAGAACAGGAAGAAGATCGCCAGCCCCCACAGGCCGAGCAGCAGGACCAGGTTGATCGCGGTCTTGCGGCCCTTCAGCACGGTCATCGACAGGTTGAACAGCATGGCCAGCGCGACGATCACGATGCCGACCTTGGTGGGGAGCGGCTGCTCGAGGAACTCGCGGCCCATGGTCGCCAGGATGTTGTTGCCGGTCATCTCGGCAAGCGTGGCGTAGGGCACCAGCAGGTAACCGAGGATAGTTGCCGCACCGGCGACGAGGAAGATCCAGAACATCGCGAGCGCGAGCTTCGGACTGAACAGCTCGCGTTCCGCTTCCTCCGGAATCAGGTAGTACGCCGCGCCCATGAAGCCGAACAGCAGCCACACGATCAGCAGGTTGGTGTGCACCATGCGGGCGACGTTGAAGGGAATGGCCGGGAACAGATAGTCGCCGACCACGTATTGCAGGCCCATGATGAGGCCGAACAGGATCTGGCCGAGAAACAGCCCGATCGCCGCGATGAAATAAGGCTTCGCGACCGCCTGGGATTGATATTTCATGAAAACTCCCTCTCTATGCGTGAATGGATCCGGGCGTGATCAGCCTTCGACGTTCGGCGGCCACTTGGCGGTGTCGATCCCGGCCGTGTACTTGAAGAACTCGACCAGGTCGTTGAGCTGTGCGTCGGTCAGGTTGAAATTGGGCATCTGCCGGCGACCGGGGACTCCGGTGGGCTGGCTCTGGATCCAGGCCTTGATGAACTCCGGTCCGCGGCGGGTGTAGACGTTGCCGAGCTCGGGGGCGAAGTAGGCACCTTCACCCAGAAGGGTGTGGCAGCCGATGCAGTTGCGCGTCTCCCAGATGTGCTTGCCGCGTATCGCCGACTCGCTCAGGTTTTCGCGGTTGTCGCGCTTGGGTAGCGTCTGCATGGTGTCGAAGCTCAGTCCGACCAGCAGCAGGAAGAAAAATACCGCGCCGCCATAGAAAATATTGCGGGCTGCGGATTTCGTGAACGCAGAACTCATGGTTTCGAATCCTCATTGTCTAAGGTGGGGACGCCGCCCGGATTCGAGGTGCACCCAGCCTCCCGCACACTCAAACCCGAATTGCAGGTCTTATTATGCATTTCGGATGCATATTTGCAAGCCCCCGATTGTACTGTTGCAGGGCGGCACGGGGAAGGCGGTTTCCGCGCGCCGGGGTGCAAGAAGAAGGGGACCGAAGTCCCCTTCTTTTTGAAGCATACCGAAGCCGCGGCCTCAGGACAATTCGCCGGAATAGTCGGCGATGCCCGGATTGCTCTTGCCGATGCCGGCGATCTTCGGCGTGTTCAGCTTGACGCCCTTGATCACCTTGCGATCGCGCAGATAGGCGGCGACCACGTCCCAGATCGGCTCGCCTTCGACGCCTTCGCCGACCGGTGCCCAGCCGGCGACCTTGTAGGTCTTGTCCGCTTCCACCGGCTTGCCCTTGATGCGCATGTCGGTGATGCGCTTGCCGATGGTGGCGTTGGGATTGACCGTGTACTCGATGCCGCCCACGCGCACCATGTCGCCGCCTTGCTGGTAGTACGGGTCGGCATTGAACAGGTTGTCGCAGACGTCCTCCATGATGGTCTTGATCGTTTCGCCGGTCATGGTGTTGAGCGTCGTTTCGGGATAGGTGATCGCGGTCTGGTCCATCAACCGCTCCATGGTGATGGGGTCGCCCGGCAGCAGCGTGGTGCCCCAGCGGAAGCCTGGCGAGAACGCGGCGTCCGCGCCCTTGACCGCCATCAGCGCATCGACCAGCACCTGGTCCCAGGTGCCGTTGAAGTTGCCGCGCCGGTAAAGGAAGTCATCGGTGACGGCAAGCTTTTCATTCAGTTTGGCCTCGTACGGTGCGCGCACCTTCTGGATGAACGCGGCCATGTCGGGATCCGCCGGCAGCAGGTTGGAGAACACCGGCAGCAGACGGTACTTGTAGCTGATCACGCGCTTGTTGCGCACATCGAAATCCATCACGCCGAGGAACTTGCCGTTGGAGCCCGCGTTGGTGACGAGGGTGACGCCCTTCGCGTTCTTCACCTGCACCGGTTGCGGCACGCCGTCGTGGGTGTGGCCGCCGAAGATGGCGTCGATGCCGGTGACGCGGCTCGCCATCTTGAGATCGACGTCCATGCCGTTATGCGACAGCACGACGACGACCTGCGCGCCGTTGGCGCGGGCATCGTCGACCCATTTCTGCATGCCGTCGTCGCGGATGCCGAAGCTCCAGTCCGGCACCATCCAGCGCGGGTTGGCGATCGGTGTGTAGGGGAAGGCCTGGCCAATCACGGCGATTTTCACGCCGTTCTGTTCCTTCATCACGTAGGGTTTGAACACCTGGTCGCCGAAGTCGTTGGTGACGACGTTCTGTGCGACGAAGTCGACGCCGGCCCGGGCGAAGTCGCCATTGACAATCTGCATCACGCGATCGGCGCCGAAGGTTGCTTCCCAGTGCGGGGTCATGATGTTCACGCCGAGCTTGATGCAGGCATCGACCATGTCCTGCGCATCGGTCCACAGCGAGGTCGCCGACCCCTGCCAGGTGTCGCCGCCGTCGAGCAGCAGGGCGCCCGGCCGTTGCGCGCGCATGCGGTCCACCAGCGTCTTCAGGTGGGCGAACCCGCCCACCTTGCCGTACACCTTCGCCGCCTCGGTGAAATCGAGGTAGGTGAAGGCGTGCGCCTCGGCGCTGCCGGGGCGGATACCGAACTTCTTCAGCAGGTGCTGGCCGACCAGATGCGGCACGCGGCCGACCGCCGCGCCAACGCCGAGGTTGACGTTGGGTTCACGGAACCACACCGGCAGCAGCTGTGCGTGACAATCCGTGAAATGCAGGAAGGAAACATTGCCGTGGCGCGGCACGTCGTAGAAACCGGCGGGCGCCTTGCCCGCGAGTGCGGAGCGGCTGTCCAGCGCCATGCCCGAGGCAGCGGCGACGGCCAGCAATTGGAGGAATTCGCGACGGTTCATGTGCATGGAAGACTCCTCGGAAATTTGGTGTTGAGGTCCGGCAATTGTCACGGGCTGCGGCAATCCGGTAAATGGTAATTCTAGCTAGACAATGGGTGTCATTCGCATTTTCCATTCAACCCGGATTGTCCATCAGGCGCCAGGAGACCCGCTTGCGTGCCGAATCCGGCTCGCGCGCGATGCCAATGCCCCTTTGCACCGCAAGCGGTGCTCCATACGGGGTGGGGTGTTGCACGAGGGCCGCCCTCGGCCCGATGCCGTAAAGGTTCCCCCGCCCGAAGATCGCGGCGAGCACCGCGCTGTCGTAGGAGGGCCGCCCTCGGCCCGATGCCGTGATGGTTCCACCGCCCAAATCGCGGCGAGGGCGCCGCTCCTACAAGGGCTGGAGGGCCG
>MKWN01000055.1:0-13005 GCA_001899775.1 Thiobacillus sp. 65-29 | reverse complement strand
CCGCCCAAATCGCGGCGAGGGCGCCGCTCCTACAAGGGCTGGAGGGCCGCCCTCGGCCCGATGCCGTAAAGGTTCCCCCGCCCGAAGATCGCGGTGAGCACCCGGAGGGCATGAAGGCGCCGGTGCGCGGTTGTGGCCAATTCATTGGCATGACAAGCACGGCCTGCCCCTTGCGGGTGCGACTGCCAGGGCCGCATGGAAGTTTGACAGGCCGTTTGGACTGATTGGTCACGTGTCGATATGCGAATGGATTTTTTGGGTTCAAACAAAAAAGCCCGGTTGCCCGGGCTCTGATGCGTGCTGCTTATTTGCGGAACACCGAGGCCTTCAGCGGCAGGCCGTTCGATATGTAGGAGTGGAAGTATTCCAGGTTGTTCATGGTGGTGCTGCCCTGGGGAGGCGGTACCGCACGCACCTGGCTGAAGCAGCCGGTGTAACGCTGCTGCAGGGTGACCAGGGTGTCGCCACCGCGGAATACCGGCCAGTGCACCGCATGGCCCAGGGCCGGGGAAATCAGCTCCGAGCGCAGGTAGTTGCCGCCGTTCTGCACGTGACAGCTCGCGCACGCGAAATTGAGCTGGCCCTTGCGGCTGAAGAAGGTCTTCTTGCCATCGTTGAAGGCTTCCAGGGCTTTCGGGCCATCGACCTTGATGTTCATCCGCATGCCGTCCGACAGGGTGCGCATGTAGGCGGTCAGGGTACCCAGATTCTTCATGTCGTTGAGTTTGTACGCCTCTTCGCCGTTGGCGATGCGGCAGTCGTTGATGGCGTCGTGCAGCGTGACGACCTTGCCCTTGGCTTCGTCGAACATCGGATAGTTGCCGGCGATGTTCTTGCCGCCGTTGGGCAGGCAGTCGGCGTATTTCTTGCCGCTCTTCAGCGGGGTTTCCCACATCTTCCTGCCGGCTTCGACCTGTGAGTCGAAGGGCGGGAATTCCATGATCGCGTCGTACTGGGCCTTGCTGCCTGCGTCCAGCGCCAGCGCGCCATAGACGTAGTCCTCGAACTTGACGTTCGGCAGCTTGGCAGCGTAGTACTTCACGAAGGCTTCACGGTCCTCTTCCGGCGAGGCCAGCGTGGACGCGGAAGCGAATGCGGCACCCAGCGCCAGGGCGCCTGCCAGGCATTTCGTGATTGTTGTTGGTTTCATGTCTTCCTCCTCAAAGCGACAGCAGTGTTGTTACAGCTTGGAGCGCGGACGGCCCCATCAAGCGCCATCCGCTGCTCCGGAAATGTCCACGCTGCCGCACGCCGGATTTCAACCCGACGTGCGGCAGCATCAAGGAACAATCCGGGCGGAACGCACCGATCAGGCGACTGTGGTATCCGCGCTGTTCTTGTCGCCCGTGTTGTCGACCCAGTTGACGGTGATCTTGTCGCCGGCTTTCGCGCCCTTCACCTTGAAGCCGAGGTAGGGGTTCTTTGAAACGCCGCCGCTCATGCCGCCTTTCAGCACCGGGGTGCCGTTGACTGCGGCGGTCACCTCGGTGATGTAGTGGGCGGGCACCAGCTGGCCGGTCTTGGCGTCCTTGCGCAGACCGGTTTCCATCGGGTGGTTCATCAGCACCTTGACGTCGGCGGCATCGCCGGCCATGGTGGCACGAATTCGCATCGGTTCAGCCATTTGGCTTTCCTTTCCTAAAGATTCAGTTCAACGAAACAGGGGCGGTGGACGGTACGGATCAGCCGCCGCAGCCGCCGATGGTGACCTTGACTTCCTTGGTCGCCGTGTAGTTCTTGCCACCGGCCGTGACCACGGCGCGCACCAGCGCGGTCTGGCCCATCTTGATACGGGTCGAGATGAAGCCCTGGGTGCCGCCCATCAGGTCGAAGTCGGCCACCAGGGGGGTGGCGTTCTTTTCCGCGAGGATGGCGATGCTGCTGGTGCCGGCGATGGCGCTGGTGACTTCCACCGGGACCACGGCCCCGTTCTCGGCGATGTCCGGTGCCTTGATGGTGATGTCCTTGGACTCGGCAGCGCCCGCTGCACCCAGTCCGCTCAACGCATCCGCCACGTTCTTGGCTTCGAAAGCGCTGCGTGGCGCGGCCAGCACCTGGGTCGGCTTGAGCAGACCGGCCGCGACGGCGACGGCGACGGCGCCTGCGCCGGTAGCGCCCTTGAGTACGTTTCTACGAAGTGCATTCATTGACTCTCTCCTTGATTGAACGATGCAGCGTGGGGGGTTACAGACCGTAGATGAAGTCGGTCACTTTGTCGATTTCGGCTTCCGTCAGCACTCCGTGCTTGCCGAAGGGCGGCATGGTCGTGGCCGGATTGGCTGCCATCGCGTTCCAGATCTGCGCACGCAACTTGGCCTTGTCCGGGTAGCGCGCGCTCATCGCGATGAGCGGCGGACCGTACAGTCCGGTTGCCACCGCGTCGGGCACCGTCGGCATGCCATGGCAGGCCAGGCAGTTGCCCTTGCGGTTGTTGAACACGAGATCCTTGGCGACCGGATCCTGCGTGGCGGCCGGGGCCGGGGCTTGGGCCAGGGCCGTCCCCGCCATCATGCCGACACCGGCCAGGCAAGCGAATGTAGCCTGCTGAAGCTTCTTCATACGTCTTCCTCCTGTAGTTTTTCCCGATCGGGCCGCATGGGGCGTCGTGTGCGGTCTGCGACGGATACCATTTTGGCCAGCGATGGGACAGAGCATAGTGGAATAAGTTTTTTTTGCGCAAGACCACGCACGATTCTTTACGTCCAGTCGCTGGGGTAAATTCCTACCAAAGCCGCGTCGCTGCTCGCGCCTCGCGCGTCATTGGCGGCGTCCGCGCTGGAGCTTTTCGGCCTCCTGCCATTCGCGGCGCCGCGCTTCTGCCGCCGAGAGTTCCTGGAAACTGCCATCACCCGCCTTGAGGCCCAGGCTGATCTGCTCGATCGCGGCGAGCAGGTTGCCGCTCAGGGCTGCCGCCTCCGCTTGCGCACGATGACTCAGCAGACGGTGGTTGAGGCGGGCGTGCGCTTCGGCGGCGAGCCGCCACAGACGGCGGTCGCCGGCTTGCAGTGCGAGCTGCCGTTCGGCAAGGGCGAGCGCTTCGTTGAGGCGCCCGGCGGCCAACTGGGCGCGAACGAGGCCGTGCACGAGCGGCCGATATTCCGGATAGGCGCGGCGGCCTGCTTCGTAACGCTGCAGCGCGAGGGCGTACTGGCCTGCGGCGAGCGCGGTATCCCCGGCGAGCTGGGCAATCATCGGGCTTGCCGCCTTGCTGGCGAGCAGGGGTTGCAGTTCGGCCTCGGCGTCCTTGAACTGGCGCGCGCGGGCGAGTGCGGCGACGAGTTCGTAGCGCGCCGCGGTCGCGCTGCTGTAGCGTCCATCCTTCAGCGCCGCCTGCGCCGCGCGCACCGCTTCCTGCGGGCTGTCGTCCATGGCGCGCAGGCGCGCGCGCACGAGCTGGAATTCCAGGCTGTCGGGAATCTGCTGGTAGGGGGCCGCGTCGCTGCGCGCCGCCATGTCGGCAATGCGCTCGGTGGTGAGCGGGTGGGTGCGCAGGTAGGCCGGTGCGCTGGTGTCGTAGAAGCGGTTGGCACGTTGCATGCGACCGAAAAATCCCTCCATGCCGCGCGGGTCGAAACCGGCCTGGCTCAAGGTGTCGTAGCCCAGGCGGTCGGCCTCCCGCTCGTAGTCGCGGCTGTAGTTGAGCTGGCTCTGGATGGCATAGGCCTGCGTGGTGGCGATGGCAGCGCTGGCAGCATTCGGATTGGAGCGCGCGGCCAGCAGCGCCAGCGCGAGCGCCGCCAGCGTCGGCCACTGGCTCTGGCTCTGCGCCGCGACCATGCGCGCGATGTGGTCCTGCGTCACGTGGGCGATCTCGTGGGCGATGACGCTCGCCAGTTCCGATTCGCTCTGTGCTGCCAGCAGCAGGCCGGTATGCACGCCGATCAGCCCGCCGGGCATGGCGAAGGCGTTGATCGTGGGATCGGTGACGACGAAGAAATTGAAGCGCTGCTGGTTGCGCGAGCTGACCGCAACGAGGCGATAGCCGAGCTGGTCGAGGTAATACTCGATTCCGGCGTCGTCGAGATAGCGCGGATCCGTGTAGACGTCACGCAGGATGGTGCGCCCCAGCAACTGTTCTTCCTGGTCGGAGAAATACTGGCGCGAGACTTCGCCAAGATCGGGCAGGTCGGCCGCCGCGACGGGCTGGACCGCGAGTGTGAGGGCGAGCAGCGTGCGCAGGATCATGAAAGGAGCAAATCGTAGAAGGACCGGCTGAACATCATTTCGTTTACGATGCGGATATCTTCATCTGGTTCCCGAAACATGAGCGAATTCACCCATTTCGACGCCGGCGGCCGCGCCATCATGGTCGACGTCGCCGGCAAGGCCGACACCCGCCGCATCGCCGTGGCCCATGGCCGCATCGGCATGTTACCCGAGACGCTGGCGCGCATCCTCGGCGGCGAGGCGGCCAAGGGCGACGTGCTCGGTATCGCCCGCATCGCCGCGATCCAGGCCACCAAGCGCACCGCCGAGCTCATTCCGCTGTGTCATCCCATCGCACTCACCCGCGTGAGCGTGGAATTCGCAGCCGATACCGGGGCCTCGGCCATCACCTGCACGGTCACCGCCGAGACCGTCGGCAAGACCGGGGTCGAGATGGAGGCGCTCACCGGCGTATCGGTCGGTTTGCTGACCATCTACGACATGTGCAAGGCCGTCGACCGCGGCATGGTGATGAGCGACATTCGCCTGCTGGAGAAGCAGGGCGGGCGCTCGGGGCACTGGCGGGCGCAGGGGCAGTGAGCGGGACGCGGCGCGGCATGGTTCGAAATGCCGGTTGCGTGCCGTGCGTCGGCGGGCATGATGTGGACATGATGCCGTATTCACCGTTTCTTCTTCGTTTCGCCATGCTGCTCATGCTTTGCGCGTCCTTCGGCGCGCGCGCGGATATGCCAGATACGCAGCGGTTTCCCGCCTCGGGGGAACGTCTGCTGCTGTGGGTGGCATCCGAGTATGGCCGCGACGCCAGCGAGCTGGCCGCCGCGCGGCAACTCGCCGCGCGCGGGGTCGAGGTGTGGTCGCTCGACCTGCTCGACGCCTATTTCCTGCCGCCCTTGCCGGCGAGCATGGAAAGCGTGCCGCTGGCGGATCTCGCGCAATGGCTGCAGGCCGCACGCGCGAGCGGCAAGCGCGTGACGCTCTATGCGGTGGGGCGCGCCGCCGGGCCGCTGCTGCGCGCGGCGGCGCGCCTGCCGGCGGAGGCGCGGGCGCCGTTGTGCGTGCTGCTGATGCACCCGAACCTCTACGCCAGCGCGGAAGCGCTCGCCGATCCGGTGTATCTCGACCTCGGCACCCTCGACGGGCTGCGCGTGCGCGTGTTGCAGCCGCGCCGCGCGGCCGGCACCCTGTGGTTGACGGGGCTCACCGAACAGCTTGCCGTGTCGGGCGCTGCCGTCGAGGTGACCATGCTGGAAAACCTGCGCGAGGGTTTCTGGGCACGCGAAGAACCCACCGAATACGAGATCGCCGAGAGCGGCCGCCTCGCCGAGCGGCTGATACAGGAAATGGAGACGCAGACATGTCCTTGAACCGTTTGCTCGCGGGGTTGGCGTTGGGCTGGATCCTGAGTACCGGCGCCGGTGCGGCGACCTTTGAAGCACGGTCATCCGCGCCGGCACCGGCCCTTCAGGCGCACGATCTGGCCGGCAAGCCGCGCACCCTCGCCGACTACCGTGGCAAGGCGGTGCTGCTCAATTTCTGGGCATCGTGGTGTCCGCCCTGCCTGCAGGAAATGCCGTCGATGGAGCGGCTGCGGCTGAAAATGGCGGGGCGTCCGCTTGCCATCGTCGCGATATCGAGCGCGGAACCGGCGGCCGATGTGACCGGCTACCTGGCGCGCATGCCGCTCGGTTTCGACATCCTGCTCGACAGCGACGGCAGCAACACCCGCCGCTGGAAGGTGTTCGCGATGCCCACGACTTTCCTCATCGACGCCAGCGGGCAACTGCGCCAGGTGATCACTGGCGCCATCGACTGGGACAGCGGGGAAGGGCTGGAGGCGGTCGAGGCGCTGCTGGCGAACCCGCGTTGAGGAAACGCCGGATCTCGTCGCCGCTCCGGCTCTCGCGCGATGCCAAGGCCCCTTTGCACCGCAAGCGGCGCTCCGCACGGGGCGTGGTGTTGCAGGAGAGCCGCCCCCGGCCCGATGTCGTGATGTTTCCACCGCCCGAAAATCGCGGCGAGGGCGCCGCCCCTACATGGAGCGTGGTGTTGTAGGAGGGCCGCCCTCGGCCCGATGCCGTAAAGGTTCCACCGCCCGAAAATCGCGGCGAGGGCGCCGCTCCTACATGGAGCGTGGTGTTGTAGGAGAGCCGCCCCCGGCCCGATGCCGTAACGGTTCCCCCGCCTGAAAATCGCGGCGAGGGCGCCGCCCCTACATGGAGCGTGGTGTTGTAGGAGGGCCGCCCCCGGCCCGATTGCCGTGATGTTTCCACCGCCCGACAATCGCGGCGAGCACCCGGAGGGCATGAAGGCACCGGTGCGTGGTAGTTGCCAATTTATTGGCATTACAACCACGGCCTGCCCCTTGCGGGTGCTCCACCATGACCACCTGGGAGTTTGGCATGCCGTTCGGACTGGCTGGTCACGTGTCGATATGCGAATGGATTTTTGGCTTGACCGAGAGCGGCTTATCAAGCCATCAGCGTATTTGTCTTGCCGGCACAGCCACACCGCGGCAATATAGACATATTCTAAACTGGTGATACAGGCCCTTTCCCGGCAGCCCGCGTGTACGCACTGGCGCTGTCGCCGGTCTTTGTCTACCTTCACACGTACAGGAAAACGCGGCCCCGCTGCCGGGGGCCGGGGGAACGCTTTGGGGATCCGCCACGCGCATGAACGCAAGCATCCGAACCGAGAACCACGACGCGCAGGAGATCCGCTACACCACCTGCTACATGTGCGCGTGCCGCTGCGGCGTCAAGGTCACGCTCGAAGGCGGCAAGGTGCGTTTCCTGCAGGGCAACCGCAACCATCCCACCAACCAGGGCGTGCTGTGCGCCAAGGGCTCGGCGGGGATCATGAAGCAGTATTCGCCCGCCCGGCTCACCCAGCCGCTCCTGCGTAAGCCGGGCAGCGAGCGCGGTGAAGGCATCTACGAGCCGATTTCCTGGGACCAGGCGCTTGACCTTCTGACCAACCGCCTGCAGGAAATCCGCGCCACCGACCCGTCGAAGCTCGCCTTCTTCACCGGACGCGACCAGATGCAGGCGCTCACCGGCCTGTGGGCGCAGCAGTTCGGCACCCCCAACTGGGCGGCGCACGGCGGCTTCTGCTCGGTCAACATGGCGGCGGCGGGGCTCTACACCGTCGGCTTTTCGTTCTGGGAATTCGGTGCACCCGACTGGGACTACGCCAAATATTTCATCATGTGGGGGGTCGCCGAGGACCATTCCTCCAACCCCATCAAGATCGGCCTGGAAAAACTCAAGCGTCGCGGCGGCAAGTTCGTCTCGGTCAACCCGGTGCGTACCGGCTATTCCGCCATCGCCGACGAATGGCTGCCGATCCGTCCCGGCATGGACGGCCTGCTGGCGATGTCGATGGTGCACGTGCTGCTGCGCCACGAGCAGTTCGACTACGAGTTCCTGGTGCGCTACACCAATGCCACCTGGCTCGTCGTGCAGACGCCGGGGCAGCGGGGCGACGGTCTGTTCCTGCGCGACGCCGACGGCCATCCGCTGATCTGGGACCTGGAGAAGGAGAGCTTTCGCAACGGTCTCGCCGGCGACATCGCGCCCGCGCTGTTCGGCGAGTACCTCACCGCCGACGGCCGCCGCGTGCGCACGGTGATGTCGCTCGTCGCCGAGCGCTATCTCGACCCGCGCTATGCCCCGGAAAACGTCGCGCGCGAAGTTGGCCTGCCGGCTGCAACCATCGAGCGCATCGCGCTGGAAATGGCGCACATCGCGTTCCAGGAAAGCATCGAACTGCCGATCGCGTGGACCGACGTCTGGGGCCGCAAGCACGACAAGGTCGTCGGCCGCCCGGTGGCGATGTACGCGATGCGCGGCATTTCCGCGCACTCCAACGGCTTTCACGCCTGCCGCGCGGTGCATTTCATCCAGATGCTGCTCGGCGCGCTCGACGCCCCCGGCAATTTCCGCGCCCGCGCGCCGTATCCCAAGCCCATTCCGCCGCACCAGTTGCCGGAAAACAGCATCGCCGTCATCAACGCGCCGAACACCCCGCTGTCGCGTCCGCCGCTCGGCTTTCCCACGCGTCCCGAGGACCTCGTGGTCGACGAATTCGGCAATCCGCTGCGCATCGACAAGGCGTATTCCTGGGAAGTGCCGATCGCCTCGCACGGCCTCATGCACATGGTCATCACCAATGCGGTGAACCACGACCCCTACGCCATCGACACCCTGATCCTGTTCATGTCGAACATGGCGTGGAACTCGACCATGAACACCGCCCAGGTGCAGGACATGCTGCGCACCCGGGATATCGAGAACTTCGGTGAATACCGCATCCCCTTCCTCGTCGTGGTCGACGCCTTCCATTCGGAGATGACCAATTTCGCCGACCTCATCCTGCCGGATACCACCTACCTCGAACGCTACGACGCCATCTCGCTGCTCGACCGGCCGATCTCCGAACCGGACGCCGCCGCCGATGCCATCCGCTATCCGCTGATCGAGCCCGACCGCGACGTGCGGCCATGGCAGGAGGTGCTGGTGGAACTCGCCGCGCGCCTGAAATTCCCGGCCTTCACCCATGCGGACGGCACGCGCAGGTTCAAGAATTATCCCGACTTCATCGTCAACTACGAACGCTCGCCCGGCGTCGGCTTTCTCGCCGGCTGGCGTGGCAAGGACGGCAGCCGGTCGTTGAAGGGCGAGCCCAACCCGCGCCAGTGGGAAAAGTACATCGAGAACGAAAGCTTCTTCGCGCACCACTGGCCCGACAGCCAGAAATACATGCGCTACGCCAACCGGGACTATCTCGAAGTGGCGGCCGACGCCGGTTTCGTCGGCAAGGTCGAGCCGATCATCATGCAGTTCTGGTCGGAGCCGCTGCAGAAATTCCGCCTCGCCGGTATGGGACTCTACGACGGTCCGCAGCCCACCAACCAGGTCGATCGCGAACGGCTGGTGAAATATTTCGACCCCTTGCCCCTGTGGTACGAACCGCTCGAACAGCAGCGCGTCGACCCGGACGAATACCCCTTCTTCGCGCTCACCCAGCGGCCGATGTTCATGTACCACTCGTGGGATTCGCAGAATGCCTGGCTGCGTCAGCTCATGGCGCAGAACCGCCTGTACATGAACGCCGGACGCGCGGCGGAGATGGGCATTCGCGATGACGACTGGGTGTGGGTCGAATCGCACCACGGTGGCATCCGCTGCCAGGTCAAGACCATGGAAGGCACCCAGGAAGACACCGTATGGACCTGGAACGCCATCGGCAAGCAGAAGGGCGCGTGGGGGCTCAAGCCCGACGCGTCCGAAGCGACCGACGGCTTTCTCCTGAACCACCTGATTTCAGAACTGCTGCCCGCGCAACCCGGCGAGCGCCGCCTCACCAACTCCGACCCGGTCACCGGCCAGGCGGCGTGGTTCGACCTACGCGTGAAAATCCGCAAGGCCGCCCCCGGCGAGACCGGCAGCTGGCCGCAGTTCGACACGCTCAAACCCTATCCGGGTGACGAGCGCTACGCGCGTCCCGACGTGCTGCGCTACGACGCGCGCAGCGACGCGAAAAACCGGGGGAACGGACAGACATCATGAGACTGGGACTGGTCATCGATCTCGACGTGTGCGTGGGCTGTCACGCCTGCGCCGTCTCCTGCAAGGAGTGGAACGCCTCCGGCAGCATCGGCCCGCTCGCCGACTATCAACCCTACGGCGCCGAGCCGTCGGGCGTGTGGTTCAACCGCATCCGTCATTTCGAGATGGGCGAGTACCCGCACAACAAGACCATCAACTTCCCCATGTCGTGCATGCACTGCGAGGACGCCGACTGCGTCACCGTGTGCCCCACCGGCGCCTCGTACAAGCGCGCCGAGGACGGCGTGGTGCTCATCGACCAGGACAAGTGCATGGGCTGCAACTACTGCTCCTGGGCCTGCCCCTATGGCGCGCGCGAACTCGACCGCGCCACTGGCACCATGAAGAAATGCACCCTGTGCATCGACCGCATCTACGACGAAAACCTGCCGGTCGAGGAGCGCCAGCCCGCCTGTGTGCTCACCTGTCCCGCGCACGCACGCATGTTCGGCGATTTCGACGATCCCGATTCCGCGGTGTCGCGCACCGTGCGCGAGCGCGGCGGCTACGCCCTGATGCCCGAGCTCAACTACAACCCGACCAACCGCTACCTGCCGCCGCGCCGCAAGCCGGAGGTTTCCGTCGCGCCCCGTCCGCGCGGCGGCCTCAAGGACAGCCTGCGCCAGTTTGCCAACCGGCTGGTGCGCCGCTGAATCTCCGCGAGATCCCGTCATGCATCCCGTCCTGTCCGTCATCTTCTTCACCGTCGCCTCGGGCGCCGGCTTCGGCCTGTTCTCGCTCCTCTTCGTCGCCGATTTCTTCGCCCTGGGCGGCGGGTTTTCCCGCGCGCACCTGCTCGTCGGCGGCGCCATCGCCCTCGCCTTGATCGTTCTCGGTCTGCTGTCCTCGACCCTGCATCTGGCCAACCCGAAGAACGCCTGGCGTGCGTTCAGCCGCTTCCGCACCTCGTGGCTGTCGCGCGAGGGCGTGTTCGCCGTCGCCTTCATGCCGCTCGCGCTCGCCTATCTCGCCTGCATCGCCTTCGATGCCCCGCTCTGGCTGCGTCACGCATCCGGCTTCCTCAGCGCCGCCCTGGCCTGGATCACGGTGTTTTCCACCGGCATGATCTACGCCTGCCTGAAAACCATCCGCCAGTGGAACACCCCGCTGGTGCCCGCCAACTACCTCGCGCTCGGCTACGCCAGCGGCAGCCTGCTGCTGCTGCTCGGCGCCGTCCGCGCCGGGCTCGATGCGACGCCCTATGTCGCCCTGGCGGGACTCATCGTTGCCATCGCCGCGGTGCTGAAGGCGATTTATTATTTCTGGATCCGCAGCCCCGGCCTCACGCCGACCGTCAACACCGCCACCGGCCTCACGCGCGCGGGCGTCCGCCTGTTCGACAGCGGCCACACCCACGGCACCTTCCTCACCGAGGAATTCGGCTACCAACTCGCGCGCCGGCGCGCCAGCGTCATCAAGGTGCTGCTGTTCGTCGTCGGTTTCGCCCTGCCGGCGGTGATGCTGGCGGCCGTGTTGCGCGGCAGCGGCGCGGAAGCGGCCGCCGCGGTTGCCGCCTGCGCCGGGCTTGCCGGTGCCGTCATGGAGCGCTGGCTGTTCTTCGCCGAGGCGCGCCACGTCGTCAACCTGTACCACGGCGCGCAGCGCTGCTGACAAAACACCCGAGCATCGCGGCGAGCACCGCGCTGCTGCAGGAGGGCCGCCCCCGGCCCGATGCCGTGATGGTTCCACCGCCCAAATCGCGGCGAGCACCGCGCTGTCGTAGGAGGGCCGCCCCCGGCCCGATGCCGTGATGGTTCCACCGCCCAAATCGCGGCGAGGGCGCCGCTCCTACAAGGGCTGGAGGGCCGCCCCCGGCCCGATGCCGTGATGGTTCCACCGCCCAAATCGCGGCGAGGGCGCCGCTCCTACAAGGGCTGGAGGGCCGCCCCCGGCCCGATGCCGTGCAGGTTCCACCGTCCGAACACCGCGGCGAGCACCGCGCTGTTGGAGGGCCGCCCCCGGCCCGATGTCGTGATGGTTCCACCGCCCAAATCGCGGCGAGGGCGCCGCTCCTACAAGGGAGCGCGGTATTGTAGGAGGGCCGCCCCCGGCCCGATGGGGCGGCGGTTCGGCCACCCATTTCGCATGGCAAGCGGGCCCCGGACTTGGATTTCCGGGCATTTTTTGCTATATTAGTCAACCCTAATTTGCTACCACCTTGCAGGAGAGACAACGATGTTCGGATTGTCCGGGTTCAAGGAAATCGACCCCACCTACACTTCTGAGCTGGCCGCCAAGGGCGCACACCTGGTCGACGTGCGCACCGAAGCGGAAGTCGCCCAGGGCGTCATCGACGGCGCCATCCACATCCCCCTGCATCTCCTGCCGCTGCGCGCGGCGGACATTCCGCAGGACAAGCCTGTGGTGTTCTACTGCCGCACCGGTGCGCGCTCCGCGCAGGCCTGTGCGTTCATGGCGTCCAAGGGCTACGCCAACACCCACAACCTGTCCGGCGGCATCATGGCCTGGGCGCGTTCCGGCAACGCCGTCCGCCTGCCGCGCTGATTCGGCCGGGCGGGCGGGTCTCGCTCCGCCCTGCGATTTTGGTTGCAATGCCGAAATTTCTGGTTTAAGGTACGGCAGCCTTATTTCAGCACCCCGCTTCCATCGTAAGGAGAACACATGAACTTTGACAAAGAACTCGACGCGCGCGGTCTCAACTGCCCGCTGCCCATCCTGCGTGCCAAGAAGGCGCTGGCCGAAATTCCCAGCGGCCAGGTCCTGAAAATCCTCTCGACCGACCCGGGTTCGGTCAAGGATTTCGCCGCGTTCGCCAAGCAGACCGGCAACGAGCTGCTCTCCACCGCCGAAGCCGGTGGCGAATTCACCTTCTTCATGAAGAAAAAGTAAACAACAAACCAAAACCAGCGCCGTCCGTTCCTGGAGCACTCAGCCAAGAACTCACGGCGCTATTTTTTTGACGCAAACAGGAGAGACAGACATGGATACCAAAAAAATGGCCATCATCGCCACCAAGGGCACGCTGGACTGGGCATACCCCCCGTTCATCCTGGCCTCCACGGCGGCAGCACTGGGCTACGAAACCCAGATTTTCTTCACCTTCTATGGCCTCCAGCTCGTCCGCAAGGACCTGTCTGTCCTGAAAGTGAGCCCCTTGGGCAACCCCGGCATGCCGATGAAGATGCCCTTTGGCCCCAAGTGGTTCAAGAGCATCAACTGGAACATGCCCAACGCCATCCAGGCCATCATCCCCGGCTATGAAAGCGTG
>MKWN01000054.1 GCA_001899775.1 Thiobacillus sp. 65-29 | reverse complement strand
AGCGACTGCGGATGCTCGATGCGAAAACCGACCGAGAATGGCTTGGCTTCCATGTGGATGCCGCGCGCGTACAGCATCTCGAAGGTGTCGCGGGCGCTATGGCCGAGCGCGAGGATGACGTGCTCGCTGGCGAGCGTTTCGCCGCTCGCCAGCGTCACCCCGCGGATACGCTTGCCATCGGGGCCGTCCTCGATCAGCACGTCGCTGACGCGCTGCTGGAAGCGGACCTCGCCGCCAAGTGCCTCGATCTCGTGGCGCATCGCCTCGACCATGCCGACCAGGCGGAAAGTGCCGATGTGCGGCTTGGCGACGTAGAGGATTTCCTCCGGCGCGCCCGCCTTGACGAACTCGGTCAGCACCTTGCGCCCGAGAAAGCGCGGATCCTTGATCTGGCTGTAGAGCTTGCCGTCGGAAAACGTCCCCGCCCCGCCCTCGCCGAACTGCACGTTGGATTCGGGATTGAGCACGTGCTTGCGCCACAGGCCCCAGGTGTCCCGGGTGCGCTCGCGCACCGCCTTGCCGCGCTCCAGCACGATGGGCTTGAATCCCATCTGCGCCAGCACCAGCGCGGCGAAGACGCCGCAGGGGCCGAAGCCGATAACGAGCGGGCGTTCGCGCAGATTCTCCGGCGCATGGCCGACGAACCGGTAGTCCATGTCCGGCGCCGGCGCGAGATGGCGGTCGTTGCGGAATTTCTTCAGCAGCGCCGCCTCGTTCTTGACCTCGACATCGACCGTGTAGATCAGCAGCAGCACGTGCTTTTTGCGCGCGTCGTAGCCGCGCCGAAAGATGCGCGCCTCCAGCACGTCCTCGTCCCGAACCCCCAGCCGCCGCACGATTGCCGCGCGCAACGCATCTGGCGCATGGTCGAGGGGCAGCTTGATTTCGGTCAGTCGCAGCATGGGTATGGGATCGCCTGGATTGGGTCGGAGAGCGCGGGGGCCGGGAGCCGTATTGTAGAGCGGCGCGCGCCGCCGCGATTGGGGCGATGGTGACATCACGGCATCGGCCCTCGATATTGCAGGAGCACCCGCAAGGGGCAGGCCGCGGTTGGTACAGCCGCTGAAGCGGCAACAACCGCGCACCGGCGCCCCCGCCGCGATTACGGACTATCCGCCGCGCGCATACGCCAGTGCCCCCTGCCCCGCCGCGCATCCGCTGGCAAAGCACGCGCTCAGCAGATAGCCGCCGGTGGGCGCCTCCCAGTCGAGCATCTCGCCGGCGACGAACACGCCGGGCAGGTCACGCAGCATCAGGTTCTCGTCGAGCGCCTCGAAGCGGACGCCCCCGGCGCTGCTAATCGCCTCCGCGATGGGACGCGGCGCCGACAGGACCAGCGGCAGCGATTGCATCGCCTGGGCGAGCTTCGCCGCGTCCTTAAATTCGTCGGGCGTGAGGACTTCCCGCAGCAGCGCCATCTTCGCGCCACGGATGCCGAGGCGGCTCTGCAGATGGCTCGACAGCGAACGTGCGCCACGCGGATACGCCACCGCGGTGGCGACACGCGCCAGCGGCCAGTCGGGCAGCAGGTCGAGCCGCACCGTCACTGCCCCCTGTGCCGCGATGGTGTCGCGCAGCGCCGCCGACACGGCGTACACCAGGCCACCCTCGATACCGGTATCCGACAGCATCAGTTCGCCGCGGCGTTCGTATTGCCTGCCGGCGGAATCAGTGAAATTGAGCGCGACGGTCTTCAGCGGCCGGCCTGCGAAACAGCTTCGCAGATGCGCGCTCCAGCCGCCCGCGACGTCGAAACCGCAGTTGGCCGGCACGAGCGGTGCGACGTCGACGCCGCGAGCTGCGAGCCATGGCACCCAGGTGCCGTCCGACCCCAGCTTCGGCCAGCTCGCGCCCCCCAGCGCCAGCACCGTCGCTTCAGCATGCACAAGCCGTTCACCCACTGGCGTGACAAAACGCAATGCGCCGGTCTCATCCCATCCTGCCCAGCGGTGTCGCACATGGAAGCGCACCCCCGCCTGCCGCAGCCGGTGCAGCCAGGCGCGCAACAGCGGCGCGGCTTTCATGCCCACGGGAAACACGCGCCCCGACGAGCCGACAAAAGTCTCGATACCCAGCGCGTGCACCCACGCGCGCAGCGCATCCGGCGAAAAATCTTCGAGCAGCGGGCGAATCACGCCGGCACGCGCGCCGTAGCGCGAGACGAAGACTTCGAACGGCTCGGCATGGGTGATGTTCAGTCCGCCCACCCCCGCCAGCAGAAGTTTGCGTCCTACCGAGGGCATCGCATCGTAGACGTCGACCACGATTCCCGCCTGCACGAGATGTTCCGCCGCCATCAGTCCGGCCGGACCGCCGCCGATGATGGCAACAGGATTCATGTTTCCCTCCATCACCTGTTCCAGTCTCCTTGCCACCGCCGATCCGGAGCTCTCCCCATGCACCGCTCGTTGGAGGATAATTTTCACATACGCTCTTCCCCGCACGGTCACCCATGTCCACGCTGTTCAACTGGAACGAGACATTCCTTACCGGATTGCCCGCAATCGACCACCAGCACCAGCGTCTGGTTGAACTCATCAACGACCTCGGCGAACTGGTCATGTCCAGCGATGCCATCGACACAGACGCCTTCGCGTTCGCGCGCGACGCACTGCTCGACTACGTCGGCAGCCACTTCAGCGGGGAGGAGGCACTCATGGAGAAGGCGTGCCTCGATCGACGCCACCTCGAACAGCACCGCGCCGCGCACCATGCCTTCACCCAGGAGGCGCTCGTCCTGGGCGAAAGCGGCCAGGGTATCACCGCCGACCGCGCCCGCGAGCTGGTCGATTTTCTGGTGAACTGGCTCGCGTATCATATTCTCGGCGTCGACCAGAGTATGGCCCGGCAAATGCGTGCGATCGAAAGCGGACAGACACCGCAAACCGCCTACGACGAGGATCTCGGCCACACGCAGGCCAGGACCGAACCGCTGCTCGCGGCGCTGAGCGGACTGTTTCAGCTCGTCTCCGAACGCAACCGCGCGCTGCGGGCGCTCAACCAGGAGCTCGACGAACGCGTCCGGCAGCGCACCGCCGAACTGGAGCGCGCCAATCAGCAACTGCACGTCTTGTCCATCCGCGACGACCTCACCGCTCTGCCGAATCGCCGTTTCGCGATCTCCGCACTAGACGAACTGTGGCGCGAAGCCCGACACAACAGCACCCCACTGTCCGTGCTGATGCTCGACGCCGACCGCTTCAAGCAGGTGAACGACACCTTCGGCCATGCAACCGGCGATGCGATACTGCGCGCACTGGCAACCCGTCTGCAGGACGCCGTGCGCACCAGCGACATCGTGTGCCGGCTCGGCGGCGACGAATTTCTCGTGATCTGTCCGCGCAGCCCGCGCGACGGTGCCACCCAGGTTGCGGAAAAAATCCTCGCCTCGCGCGCACCTTTCCATGCGGAAGACGGGACCGAATGCTGGAACGGCGCGATCAGCATCGGCGTCGCCGAGGTGCAGGACAACATGATGCGCCCGGAAGACCTGCTGCGTGCCGCCGACGACGCGCTCTACATCGCGAAACGCCAGGGGGGTGCGCAAGCGTCGGACGGTTGATCGCAGATCAGGCTGGAAAGCGGTCGATCAACACCGCTTCGTCAGCGCTTATTGGCGGCGTATGGCCGGCCTGGCTGGATTGTCAAACAGGCCGTAGGTTGGGCTTCAATCCGACTTGTCGGATCAGCGCCCGCCCTACATCCCATTGATTTGGCCTATGCGGATGCTGCAGGAAGATGCTGAGCAAATCCGCTGCCGCCGTCCCGGCGAGCGGCCGAACCGAGTGGAAACAAACACCTGGCACTTCCTTTGCCGATCGACACCTTCTGGATCGCCACGTCGCTCACGCCTCGCGATGACGGAACAAAACAGTCCCTTCTACGCACGCACATAGACCACGAAATCAAAGTGGAGCGGGTCTCCCTTCGCGCCCACGTGTGGTTCACGCGACATTTCACGGAACGCGCCGCGGTCATACTCGGGAAACCAGGCGTCGCCTTGCGCGTCGATGTCGACTTCGGTGAGATACAGCCGGTCGGCGAGGGGAATGGCCTGCGCGTAAAGCTCGGCGCCGCCGATGAAGAAGACTTCGTCGCTGTCGCGGCACAGCGCGAGCGCGGCGGGAATCGACTCGGCAACGAGGCAGTTTTCCGGACGATAGTCGCAGTTGCGCGTGATGACGACGTTGGTGCGCCCGGGCAGCGGACGCCCCAGCGACTCGAAGGTCTTGCGCCCCATGAGGACAGGATGTCCGAGGGTGAGGGCCTTGAAGTGGGCAAGGTCTTCCGGCAGCCTCCACGGCAGGCGGTTTTCGATGCCGATGACGCGATTCTTCGCGAGTGCGGCGATGATGCTGACGCGCGGTTTTCCGCGATTTTCTTTGTCAGTATTCTGCAAGGCGTGTCACCCTCTCCCCCAGCCCCTCCCCCTCAAGGGGAAGGGGAGAACTGCGCGGAACAGCCGCGCACCATTCACCAGTCAAACCGCCACCGGCGCCTTGATCGCCGGGTGCGGATCGTAGCCTTCGAGCGTGAAATCCTCGAAGCGGAAGGCGAAGATGTCCTGCACCTCGGGATTGATGCGCATGCGCGGCAGGGGACGCGGTTCGCGCGACAGTTGTTCGTGCGCCTGGTCGAGGTGGTTGAGGTAGAGGTGCGCATCGCCCAGGGTATGGACGAAGTCGCCCAACTTCAGGCCGGTGACCTGCGCCATCATCATGGTCAGCAGCGCGTAGCTGGCGATGTTGAACGGCACACCGAGAAAGATGTCGGCGCTGCGCTGATAGAGCTGGCAGGAAAGCCGGCCGTCGGCGACATAGAACTGGAAGAAGGCATGGCAGGGCGCCAGCGCCATGCGGTCGAGATCGGCGACGTTCCAGGCGGAAACGATGATGCGCCGGGAGTCCGGGTTGATCTTGAGCGTTTTCACCGCCTCGCTGATCTGATCGATGCTGCCGCCGTCGCGCGCGGGCCACGTGCGCCACTGGTGGCCGTAGACCGGGCCCAGATCACCGTTGGCATCGGCCCATTCGTCCCAGATCGAGACACCGTTGTCCTTGAGGTAGCCGATGTTGGTGTCGCCCTGCAGGAACCACAGCAGCTCGTGGACGATCGAGCGCAGATGGCATTTCTTGGTAGTGACGAGCGGGAAGCCTTCGCTGAGCGCGTAGCGCATCTGCCAGCCGAACACCGAGAGCGTGCCGGTGCCGGTGCGGTCGTCTTTTTTCGTGCCGTGCTCGAGCACGTGGCGCATCAGGTCGAGATAGGGTTTCATCGTGCGGTCAGGGTTGGGCCGGGGCGGCCTGGACGGGGAGATTATCGCCCAGAACACCGTCGAAGAACCCCGCGAGACGGTCGGCGGGCGCCTGGCCGTAGATGTTCCAGAAGGCGATCTCGAAATCGGCGTTGTCCTGCACCGCCAGCGCCAGTCGGCGAAAACCCGCCTCGTCCTGTGCCTTCAGCCAGCCGACCAGGAGCATGGACTGGCGGTAGAACTCGAAGATGCCGATGCCGGACGCGCCGGCACGATGGCGCTTGCCGGGGACATCGCGCAGGGCGAGGTTGACGCGGCGTCCGGCACGGATCGCCGCGATTGCCTGCGCGTCGCTGACGTATTCGGCACCGCCGCCGTCGGCGGTGAGCGCCGCCCAGCCTTCATGAAACCACACCGGCAGCGTCGGGTGGTAATGGCCGATGCGCTGGCCCAGATGCAGATGGGCGAGTTCGTGGGTGAGGAGCGCAGACAGGCGGTGGCTTTCCTTGCCGTCGAGATTGGGCGACAGGATCAGACGGTTGTCGGGCACCACTGCAGCGGACAGTTTCGGCGTCAGCACATGACGCTGGAAGCAGGCTTCGGTGCCGCACACATGGACGCGCGGCGCACGCGCGAAGGACAAATAATGCGCCGCCTCCACGCGCGCGATGGCGGCCGGCAGCGCGGCGGCAACGCGCGCGCCATACGCTTCGTAGCCCGGTTCGACCCACACCCGCGCATCCGCCACGAGCGGCACGAAGCTGTCGAGGGGCGTGAGCGCGCGCGGATCGCTCACGGTGAGCGCGCAGCCGGCGAGCAGCGCCAGCGCCGCTGCCGCGAACACCTGCCTCATGCGGCGTCGATCACCTGCCAGCGGCCGTCGCGCAGACCCTCGAGTGGCGCGTACTGCTGCTTGTAGGCCATCTTGCGGCTGTCCGCGATCCAGTAGCCGAGGTAGACGTAGGGCAGCCCCAGCCGCTGCGCAAGCTCGATCTGCCACAGCACACCATAGACGCCGAGGCTCTGTGCTTCGCGCGCCGGATCGAAGAAGGTGTAAACGGCGGACAGGCCATCCTCGACCTGGTCGATCACCGAGACCATCACCGGCTCACCGCCGTCGCAAAACTCCACCAGCACCGAATCGACGTTGGACGACAGCATGAACTGCGTGTACTGCCCGGGGCTGTCGCGATCCATACCGCCGCCGGCGTGGCGGCTGGCGAGATAGCGGCGATACAGCGCGTAATGTGCTTCGTGGAAGTCGAGCGGCAGGAAGCGCGCGGCAAGATGCCGGTTGCGCGCGAGGCAGCGGCGCTGGGTACGGCTGGGCACGAAACGCGCCACGTCGACGCGCACCGGCACACAGGCATTACAGGTCTCGCAATGCGGCCGGTAGGTGAACTGGCCGCTGCGACGAAAGCCCGCGCGGATCAGCGCACTGTACGCGCGGACATCGATGAGATGCGCCGGGGTGGCGACCTGCGAACGCGCGTGCCGACCGGGCAGGTAGCTGCAGTCGTAGTGCGCGGTCAGGTAGAACTGGATGCGCTGGAAAGGTGGTTCAGTCGGGTGCATTAAATCGGTTTGGGCTTTACGTTTGCCCCCTCCCCCGAACGGGGGAGGGTTGGGGAGAGGGCATCGAAACGCCAGGGGCCGGGACGATGAGGCAAGTCTACCAATTCCGCGAGCCGCGTCACGAACGTGGCGCGCGGAATCGGGCGCGCGCCCATGTTGCCAAGATGCGGGGTTTCCATCTGGCAGTCGATGAGCCCGAAACCCCAGGCATGCAACTGCCGCGCGAGCCTTACCAGCGCCACCTTGGACGCATCGGGCATGCGGCTGAACATGGATTCGCCGTAAAACATGCGGCCCATGGCGACGCCATACAACCCGCCCACCAGGCGGCCATCGTGCCAGGTTTCCACCGAGTGCGCATAGCCGGCATCGAACAGGCGCGAATAGGCGGCGATCATCACCGGCGAGATCCAGGTGCCTGCCTCGCCGCGGCGTGGTTCGGCGCAGCCGCGCATCACCTCGACGAAAGCGCTGTCGACGCGCAGTTCGAAGTCCGCGTTGCGCAGGCGCTTGGCGAGCGAACGGCTGATGCGGATTTCGTCCGGCACGAGCACCATGCGCGGGTCGGGGCTCCACCACAGGATCGGCTCGCCGGGATTGAACCAGGGGAAGACGCCGTGGCGGTAGGCATCGAGCAAACGCGGCAACGACAGGTCGCCGCCCTTCGCCAGCAGGCCGTTGGGGCAGGCGAGCGCGGTATCGACGGGTGGAAAGCAGGACTCACCGGGGGACATGCCGGAAATCATAACCCGCACCCCCTTGCCGACGCGACATCGGCATATTATGATATGCGCATCTTCAAGCCTGCTATGCGCCGGCACGCTCCCGGCCGGATCGTTTCGACGACCGGCATATAATGCCGGATTTGCCGTCCCGGCAGCCGCGCATGGCAATTTGAAGAATGGCGACAGTAACACGCAGGACCAGTCTTTCCGGATCGGTGCCGCAGTCACGAGCTTCGGCACCAGGTTTGCCAACCGGAGCGCTTACCCGGTGCTCCGGCCGTCTGGCAGCCGCCACCGGCACTAAAGATGCGTTGTATCCGGCGCTCGCGGCAGGCTCGTCCTCTCTCCCGAGACTGCCGTATTGGGGCACCCTGCCACGGGGTGTTTCGTGAGCCGCTCTCCCGGCCTCGCGGACACCCCGTCTTTTTCGTCCTGTTTCCATTGCGGCCAGCCGGTTCCGGAGGGCGCGCACTACCCCGTCACGTTCGAAGGCAATACCCGCGCGGCATGCTGCCACGGCTGCCAGGCGGTGGCGCAGACCATCATCGACAGTGGTCAGGGTGCCTATTACACGCATCGTACCGCGCTGCCCGCGACCCCGCGCGAAGCCGAGGCCGAACTCGCGCAACTGGGTCTCTACGACCTGCCGGAAATCCAGGAAAGCTTCGTGCGCGTCGAGGCCGAGCACGTCCGTGAAGCGGCGCTGATCCTGGAAAACATCGTCTGCGCCGCGTGCATCTGGCTCAACGAACGCCACATCGCGGCGCTCCCCGGTGTGCTTTCGGTGGACATCAACTACGCCACACGGCGCGCGCGGGTGCGCTGGGACGACCGCCGCATCCAGTTGTCCGCGATCCTCAAGGCAGTGTCCGACATCGGCTACCTCGCCCACCCCTTCGATGCCGCCCGTGCCGACGACCTCCACCGGCGCGAGCGCAACACCGCGATCCGCCGCCTGGCGATCGCGGGGCTCGGCATGATGCAGGTAATGATGTACGCGCTGCCGACCTATACGGCGACCGACATGACCGACGACATCCGCGCCATCATGCGCTGGGCGAGCCTGGTGCTGACGCTGCCGGTGGTGGGCTATTCGGCGTGGCCGTTCTTCGTCGGCACCTGGCGCGATCTGCGCCGGCGCATGCTGGGCATGGACGTGCCGGTCGCGCTCGGCATCGGCACGGCGTTCGCCGCCAGCGTCTACAGCACCTTCACCGGCCAGGGCGAAGTCTATTACGACTCGGTGAACATGTTCGTCTTCCTGCTGCTCACCGGGCGTTTTCTCGAACTGAACGCGCGCCGGCGCGCCGGTGCGGCGGTGGAGGAACTGGTCAAGCTCATTCCCGCGGCGACCACGCGGCTGCCCGCCTGGCCCGCACGCGACACCGAGCAGGTGCCGGTGGCGCGCCTGCAACCCGGTGATCATGTGCTGGTGCGGCCGGGGGAGACGCTGCCGGCCGATGGCGTGGTGATCGAAGGGCACAGCGCAGTGAACGAAGCCATGCTCACCGGCGAGTCGCTGCCGGTCGCCAAGACTGCCGGCGCCCGGGTGGTCGGCGGCAGCCTCAACGAGGCGAGCCCGCTGGTGGTGCGGGTGGACCGGCTCGGCACCGATACGCGTCTGGCGTCCATCGTGCGCCTGCTCGATCGCGCGCAGAGCGAAAAACCGCGCATCGGCCAGGTGGCCAACCGCGCCGCCGCCTGGTTCATCGCGCTGTTGCTCGTGATCAGCGCAGCGGTCGGTTACGTCTGGTACCTCCACGATCCGTCGCGCGCGTTGTGGATCGTGGTGTCGGTTCTCGTCGTCACCTGCCCCTGCGCACTCGGGCTCGCCACCCCGGCCGCACTGACCAGCGGCACCGGGCGTCTGACGCGCCTCGGACTCCTCACCACGCGCGGCCACGCGCTGGAAACCCTCGCACGCGCCACCGATCTCGTATTCGACAAGACCGGCACGCTGACCCGCGGACATCTGGCGGTGCGCGAAGTGGTGCCGCTGGCCGGGCGCAGCGCGGCCGAAGTGCGCGCGCTCGCCGCCGCGCTGGAAGCCGGTTCCGAACATCCCATCGCGCGCGCACTGCGCGACGGCGTCACCCCCGCATCGGGCGCGAGCGATCTGTGCAACACGCCGGGCCACGGCGTCGAAGGACGCATCGGACCCCACACCTACCGGCTGGGCACGCCGCGCTTCGCCGCCGCCGATGCGGCACCGCCCGCCACGCAAGCGGGTGCGACCTCGGTCGCGCTCGCCGAGGACGGCGTGGCGATCGCCTGGTTCGCACTCGCCGACACCCTGCGCGCCGACGCCGCCGACGCGCTTGCCGCCCTGCGCCGGCAGGGGTTGCGCCTGCACCTGCTGTCGGGCGACGCCGCGCCGGCGGTGGAAGACGTGGCGCGCCAGCTCGGCATCGACACCTGGCGCGCCGGTGCCTTGCCCGAAGACAAGCTCGCCTACGTCAAGACGCTGCAGGACGCGGGCCGCATCGTCGCCATGGTCGGTGACGGCATCAACGACGCGCCGGTGCTCGCCGGCGCGCAGGTGTCGATCGCCATGGGCGAGGGCACCGACGTCGCCCAGGCCGCCGCCGACATGGTGATGCTGGGCAGCCGCCTCGGCACGCTTGCCGAGGGCGTGGCGCTCGCGCGCAAGACGCAGCGCATCGTGCGCCAGAATCTCGGCTGGGCGCTCGGCTACAATCTCATCGCCATCCCCGCCGCCGCGCTCGGTCACGTCACGCCGTGGCTTGCCGGCATCGGCATGTCGGCGAGTTCCCTGCTGGTGGTCCTGAACGCGCTGCGCCTGTCCGATTTCGGCGCCCCCAGGGAATAGGCGGGCACACCGCTCAAAGCTCGAAATCCGCGCCTCCGCCGCGCATCGCGGCGTCCACCATCTGGCGCGTCAGGCGCGGCGCGAAGAGCCGGATGAAATCGTAGACGTAACGCCGCAGAAACGCGCCGTGGCGCAGCCCGATGCGCGTGGTGCTCGTCTCGAACAAATGCCCTGCATCCAGCATGCGCAGACCCTTGTCGCGACGCGGATCGAAGGCCATCTGTGCGACGATGCCGACCCCCAGACCGAGTTCGACATAGGTCTTGATCACGTCCGAGTCGATGGCCGTCAGCACCACCCGTGGCGCCAGTCCCTTGCGCTCGAATGCCCGGTTGATGCGCGAGCGTCCGGCGAACGCAGTGTCGTAGGTGACGACCGGATAGCGCGCGATCGCTTCCAGGGACAGTGCGCCCGCCTTCAATAACGGATGCCGCGGCGGCACGATGATGCCGTGATTCCAAGTATGGCACGGCATGCTGACAAGCTCCCTGACCTCCGCGATGGTCTCCGTGGCGATGGCGAGATCGGCCTCGCCGGCAAGCACCATCTGCGCGACCTGGCTCGGATTGCCCTGGTGCAGCACGAGATTGACCGCGGGATAGCGCTGCACAAAGGCCTTCACCGCAGCGGGCAAGGCATAGCGTGCCTGCGTGTGCGTAGTCGCGATGACCAGGCTGCCGCTGGTTTCGTCGCTGAAATCCCGGCCCGCCTGCCTGAGATTGTCCGCCTCCCGCAAAACCCGCTCCGCCATGGCCACGATCGCCCTGCCCGGTTCGGTCAGCTCCGTCAGTCGCTTGCCGTTGCGAACGAACAGGGTAACCCCCAGTTCGTCTTCCAGTTGCCGGATCTGTTTCGACACACCCGGTTGCGAGGTATGCAACTGCCCGGCCGCCGCCGAAACATTCAATCCCTGACGGACGACCTCGCACAGATAGCGCAGTTGCTGGAGCTTCATGGCAACCTTTATAAGCAAACCTTTATAACCAATGGTTATTAAACCATATCTTTTTATTCTTTTATTTTCATTTCCAGCATTGCTACGATTGCGCTCGATGTACGGCAACGGCCGTCATCCACACGTCAGTCTGGCAACCCGCGCGCCAGCGGCACACCCGCAACACATCGAACACAGGAGACCGCAACCATGCACGCCCCCATTTCACACGAACCGAGCGCCGTCCTGGACCTGACCGGACAGGTCTGCCCGCACCCGCTGCTCGGCGTCCGCCACGCCCTGGACGGCCTGCGCGCCGGCGAAACGCTGCTGCTCAGATCGGATTGCCCCGGCACGCGGGACGACCTGTTCGCCTGGGCGGCGCGCACCGGCAACGAGGTCGTCCATTCCGCCCGCAGCCCCGACGGCATCGGCGAATACCGCGTGAGCAAGGGGAACAAGGCCGCGATCGCCGCCGATGCCACGCTCGACGTGAGCGGAAAGCCCTGCCCGACCCCGGTCATCGAGGCGAGCCGGATGCTCGGCAAAATGCTCTGGGGACAGGTCGTGAAGCTCGTCAGCACCTGCCCGGCCAGCCGGGAAGAAGTCGGGGCATGGTGCGCCGCCACCGGCAACGTTCTGTTGAAGAGCCAGCAGACCCATCCCGGCCAATGGACCTTCTTTCTCCGCAAGGGTGGCGCATAATGAGCGAAACGTCCGCCGCCGGCGCACTCGCGGATCACGCGTGCGAGGCCCTGCTCATTCTCGGCGTCACGCTGTCGGGGCGTCCCTTCCGGCCGAGCGACTGGGTCGATCGGCTGGCCGGCGGCTTCTCCAGCTTCGGCAAGGACAAGCTGCTGCGCTACGCTCCCGCCGTGCGACCGGTCACGTTCGAGGGAACGCGTGGCCTGCGCGTCGACATGCGCCTGCTTCAAGCCGACCCGGCAGCGTTTCGTTTCGTCATGAATTTCGCCGTGGACAACGACCTGACCTTCCGCTGTCTGGACCAGACCGGCGCGACCGGACAACCCGCGGGTCGCTAGCCCGCCGAACGGTATCGATGCACACAAACCTTGGGCCGTACGGAACCGGGCATTAGAATTAGCCTGGAAACCGCAGTTGGGCATACCCGAGGGTGCAGCCGATCGCCCGCCGGCCACGAAGCACGATGCAAGCCTCCCAAGGCGCAGTCGCGCGCATCGCCTCCGCTGACCGGTCTCCGCTACGAGGCACGCGGAAGAGGGTGAGACGACATGCGCGGCGTTCCGAAGGCATGTCCGCCCGTTTCCTGCGGGTCGTTCCGGGCGCATTACGTCCGAGCGACACCGCCCACCACCGGACTGAGCGATGAATGAATCCACCCGACCGCTGCTGTGGTATTTCGCCGACCCCATGTGCTCGTGGTGCTGGGGCTTCGCGCCGGTGATGGCAGCTTTACGCGCCGACTGTGGCGCGCGCATGGAGATCGCACTGGTGCTCGGTGGCCTGCGCGCAGGCGAGACAGCGCCGCTGACGCCGACGGCGCGTGCGGACATCCTGCACCATTGGCAACAGGTGCACGAGCGCACCGGTCAGCCGTTCCGCTTCGAGAACGCCCTGCCGGACGGCTTCGTCTACGACACCGAACCCGCCTGTCGCGCGGTGGTGGCCGTCGCCAGCCTGGACGCCACACGTACCTTCACCATGTTCACGGCGATCCAGCACGCCTTTTATGCAGAAGGCCGCGATGTCACCCGTGCCGCGGTGCTTGCCGCCTGCGCGGCGGAACTCGGTATCGACGCGGCCGAGTTTGGCGCGGCATTCACCAGCGAAACCATGCGCGAGCGCACGCACGCACACTTCCGTCAGGCGCGACGCGCCGGTGTGCGCGGTTTCCCCACCCTGATCCTGCAGCAGGACCACAATCTCACTCCGATCGCCGCCGGCTGGCAGGCGCTCGATACGGTGCGTGAGGCCATCGAACAGGCCCTTGGCAGGTAGAATTCGCCGATTCTTTCCCTGGAGTGCTTAGATGATCCGCTGGCCCCTTCCCGCCATCACCCTGTTTGCCGCAATCTTGCTGTCCACCCTTTCCGCCTGCAATGCGGGTGAACCTGGCGCGCCGACCGTGACCCGCGCTTCCGCAACCGGCGCGGCAGAAAATCCGCGCGTCGCGATCGATACCAGCAAGGGACGCATCACCGTCGAGCTGTTCGTCGACAAGGCACCGAAATCGAGCGAAAACTTTCTCGGTTACGTCCGCAGCGGCTTCTACGACGGCACCGTGTTCCACCGCGTGATCCCCGGCTTCATGATCCAGGGCGGCGGCATGACGGCGGACATGACAGAAAAACCGAATGGCCAGCCGATCGCCAACGAGGCCGACAACGGCCTCAGGAACCTGCGCGGCACGCTGGCGATGGCACGCACCATGGACCCCCATTCGGCGACCTCGCAGTTCTTCATCAACGTCGCCGACAACGGCTTTCTCGACCATCGTGGCAAAAGCATGCAGGGCTGGGGCTACGCGGTGTTCGGCCAGGTGGTCGATGGCATGGACGTGGTCGATGCCATCGTCGCCGTACCGCGCGGTCGCCGTGGCCCGCACGACGACGTGCCGCTCGAAGCGGTGGTGATGCAGCACGTCACTGTCCTGCCGCAGGCGACGCCGGCCGCCGCGTCGCAACACTAAGGCCCCCCTCTGTCCGCAACCGCCCGTACCGCGCTCGTTGCGCTGGCCGCGGCTGCGGCCATCGCACTCGGGCTCTTTGCCGGCGCGCTGCCGGACGACCGCGAGCTCGCCCGGCAAATCCTTGCCGATCTGCGCGCACCGCGCGTGGCCGCGGCCTTCGCCTGCGGCGGCCTGCTCGCACTGGCCGGCGCGCTGATGCAGACCCTGTTCCGCAATCCACTCGCCGAACCTTATCTGCTTGGCGCGTCCGGTGGCGCGGGGCTCGCCGCCCTTGCCGGCATGGCGGTGGGGCTGGCGTGGCCCTGGGTGTCGGGCCTCGCCTTTGCCGGCAGCCTCGGCGCGCTCGCACTCGCCGCCGCGCTCGGCGGGCGCATGCTCGCGCGCGACCACACGCCGCTGCTGCTCGCCGGCGTCATGCTGGCCGCCGGCTTCGGCGCGCTCATCGCGCTCGTCCTGGCGCTCGCCCCCACCGAACGCCTGCCCGGCATGCTGTTCTTTCTCATGGGCGACCTCGCCTGGGCGAGCCAGCCGGCATGGCTGCTCGCCGCCCTGCTCGCCGCCACGATCACGGCCACGACGCTGGCGCGCCGTCTCGACGTGCTGCAACTGTCGCCGCTCAAGGCCGCCTCGCTGGGCGTCGCCGTCGCCCCCACACGCTGGACATTGTTCGCGCTGGCCGGCGCCGCGACTGCGCTGGTCGTCGCCCAGGCCGGCAGCATCGGCTTCGTCGGCCTCATGGTGCCGCATGCCCTGCGCCGTCTCGGCTTCATCGGCCACCGCGCCCTGCTGCCCGCCTGCGCGCTCGCCGGCGGCGCCCTGCTGGTGCTCGCCGACACTCTCGCGCGCACCGTGATCGCACCGCGCGAACTGCCGGTCGGTGTACTCACCGCACTGATCGGCGTGCCGATGATGCTGTGGTTGTTGCGCAGGCCCTGACCTGCACGAAAATGGCTCAACGAAACGGGGAACCACGGATCCATTCCATCCAGCCCATGCGTCTTGCCTCACACGGCATCTCCCTGCTGGCCGGCGCGCGCACCCTGGTCGATGCGCTCGATCTCACGCTCGCAGCCGGCAAAATCCTCGGCATCCTCGGCACCAACGGCGCCGGCAAGTCGACGCTGCTCACGGTGCTGGCCGGCCTTGCGCGGCCGGCTCGGGGCCAGGTCACGCTCGATGGTGCACCGCTTGCCGAACTGCCGCCGCTCGCCCGTGCGCAGTGCATCGGCCTGTTGCCGCAGGGCGACGAAAGCGGCTTCTTTGACAGCGTCGCGGATTTTGTCGCGCTGGGACACTATCCTTGCGGCGGCCCGCCGGATCTCGCACCGCATTTCGCCATGTGGGACCTCGCTGCCCTCGCCAGCCGCCGCTTCGACACCCTGTCGGGCGGCGAGCGCCAGCGCGCCCGGCTGGCGCAGTTGGCGGTGCAGCGGCCGGAAATCATGCTGCTGGACGAACCCCTGACGTATCTCGATCCGGCGCACCGGTTGCGCCTGCTCCACTGGCTGCGCGAAGAAGCCGGCGCCGGGCGCAGCATCGTGCTGACGCTGCACGACCCCGACTGGGCAGCCTGGCACTGCGACCGCCTGCTTTTTCTCTACGGCGACGGGCGCTGGTGCCTGGGCACGGGCGCCGAACTGCTGACGCCCGACGCGCTGGAAGCCCTGTACGGCCCCGGCACCGCGATACTGTGGCAGAGAGCTGCCGCGAGGGAAACGGTATAATCCTGCTTTGCTTTTGCCAGCATGCCTGCGCGCACTTCATGATCCGTCGTTTCATCAACAAGGTTTTCGGCCGCAAGTCGCGTGCCGCGATGTCGCGCGCGCAAATCCTGTCAGGCGCCGTACACGGGATTGACCGCGGTCTGATCGACGACTGCGCGATCCGCACCTGCGAGACGCTCGCCGCGGCCGGATTCAAGGCCTACGTCGTCGGCGGTGCGGTGCGCGATCTGCTGCTCGGCAAGAAACCCAAGGATTTCGACGTGGCCACCGACGCAACGCCGGAGCAGGTGCGCAAGCTGTTCCGGCGTTCGCGCATCATCGGCCGCCGTTTCCAGATCGTCCACGTGATGTGTGGGCGCGAAACCATCGAGGTCACCACCTTCCGCGCCAACGGCGAAAAGGAAGCCGAAGACGAAGACGACCGTCCCACGGACGAGCATGGCCGCCTGCTGTCCGACAATGTGTTCGGCAGCATGGAGGACGACGCCGCGCGACGCGACTTCACCATCAACGCGCTCTACTACGATCCGGCGCGCGAGGAGGTGCACGACTACTTTGGTGGCGTCGCCGACTGCAAGGCGCATACGCTGCGCATGATCGGTGATCCCGAAACGCGCTACCGCGAGGATCCGGTGCGCATGCTGCGCGCGGCACGCCTGGCCGCCAAGCTTGATTTTCACATCGACGAAGCGACGCGCCGGCCAGTGGCCAACCTCGCCCCGCTGCTCGCCAACATTCCCCGCGCACGCATTTTCGACGAGGCGCTGAAACTGCTGTTGTCCGGCCACGCCCTGCGCGGCGTACACCAGTTGCGTGCGGAGGGCCTGCACCACGGCATGCTGCCGCTGCTGGACACCATACTCGACGACCCCTCGGGCGAGCGCTTCATCACCGCGGCGCTAAAGAACACCGACGCGCGCATCCAGTCCGATCGCCCCTCCTCGCCGGCCTTCCTGTTCGGTGCGCTGTTGTGGCCGCAGGTGCAGAAGCGCTGGCGCGCCCTCGAGGCCAGTGGCGAGAAGCCGCAGCCGGCGCTGTTCACGGCGATGGACGAAGTCCTCGACGCGCAGCGCGGGCAACTCGCCATTCCGCGCCGCTACGACGGCATGATGAAGGAAATCTGGGCACTGCAGCCGCGCTTCGAGCAGCGCGGCGGCCAGCGCCCATACCGCCTGCTGGAACACCCGCGCTTTCGCGCCGCCTACGACTTCATGCTCCTGCGCGCTGAAGCCGGTGAGGTGCCGGACGAACTCGGCGAATGGTGGACCCATTTCCAGGATGCCGGCGAAGATGAGCGCACAAGCATGCTGATCGCCGACAGTTCGCCCAAGCCGCGCCGCCGCCGCAAGCGCCGGAAGCCGGGCGAAGGCCCCGCCGAAGCACTGCCCGCATGAAAATCGTCGCGACCATCGGGCTGGGCGCCAACCTCAACGACCCTGCCGGACAGGTGGAGTACGCGCTGGCCGAACTCGACCGCCTGCCCGGGACCCACCTCGTTGCGCGATCGCGCCTTTATGCCTCGGCGCCGGTCGGCTATGTCGATCAGCCCGACTTCATCAATGCCGTGGCGCAGGTGGAGACCGGACTCGCACCGCGCGCGCTGCTCGGCGCGCTGCTCGGGATCGAACACCGGCACGGCCGCGAGCGCAGCTTCCGCAATGCGCCGCGCACCCTCGACCTCGACCTGCTGCTGTACGGCGACGCGCACTTCCACGAGGAGGGCCTGGCACTGCCGCATCCACGCATGCACGAACGTGCCTTCGTCCTGTACCCCTTGCTGGAGATCGCGCCGACCACACTGATTCCCGGCCGCGGCCGCGCCACCGACTGGCTCGCGGGCTGCGTCGGGCAGAGCGTGACACCGCTTCACGTGCCCGCCGCCGCAGTCCACGCATGAGCCCCGCCCGTTATCGCCACATCGTCGTCGAAGGCCCGATCGGCGCGGGCAAGACCAGTCTCGCCCGCAGACTGGCGGAGCACCTCGGCGCCGACACGCTGCTGGAAAACGCCGACGACAATCCCTTTCTGCCGCGCTTCTACCAGGAGCCACGCCGCTACGCACTGGCAACGCAACTGCATTTTCTGTTCGACCGTACCCGCCAGTTGCGCGAACTGGCGCAGGGCGACCTGTTTCGCACCGGCACGGTGTCGGATTTCCTCATCGACAAGGACATGCTGTTCGCCAGGCTCAATCTCGATGACGACGAGTTCGAGCTGTACCAGAAGGTCTACGCCGATCTCGCGCCACAGGCCCCGGTCCCGGATCTGGCGATCTACCTGCAGGCACCCCCGGAAACCCTGCAGGAACGCGTGCGCCGCCGCGGCATCGAGTACGAGCGCAACATGGATGCGAACTACCTGCAACGACTGGCCAACAGCTACAGTACCTTCTTCCACCGTTATGACGCGGCGCCCCTGCTGATCGTCAACACCGCGCACCTCGATTTCGCGCACAACGCAAGCGATTTCGATCTGCTGGTGGAGCGCATCGGCAAGATGCGCGGGCCGCGCGAATTCTTCAGCCGGGCCGTATGATCATGCGCGTGACGCTGTCGACCCTCCGTACCCTGCACGCACAAGGCGATAAGATCGCCGTGCTGACCTGCTACGACGCCAGCTTTGCGCGTATGCTTGACGCTGCCGGCGTCGACGTGCTGCTGGTCGGCGACTCGCTCGGCATGGTGGTACAGGGTCACGCCTCCACGTTGCCAGTGAGGCTTGCCGAGATGGTCTATCACACGCGCTGCGTCGCGGCAGGCAGCGAGCGTGCCTTCATCGTCGCCGACCTGCCGTTCGGCAGCTACCAGCCCTCGCCCGAGCACGCCTTCGCCGCCGCCGCAAGGCTGATGGCAGTGGGCGCGCACATGGTCAAGCTCGAAGGCGGCGCGGTGATGGTCGACACGGTTGCCTTTCTCACGCAGCGAGGGATACCGGTGTGCGCGCATCTGGGGCTGTTGCCGCAATCGGTCAACCAGCTCGGCGGCTATCGCGTGCAGGGCCGCGATGATGCCGCCGCGGCGCAACTCCTCGCCGACGCGCACGCCCTGGAGGCCGCTGGTGCAGGTTTGCTGGTACTGGAAATGGTGCCCGCCGCCCTGGCGAAAACCGTCACCGATGCGCTGGTGATTCCCACCATTGGTATCGGTGCGGGATCCGGGTGTTCCGGCCAGGTGCTGGTGTTGTACGACATGCTGGGGCTGACGCCGCGTGCACCCAGGTTCGCGAAGAATTTTCTTGCCGGCGCCGGCGACATCGAGGCGGCCGTGCGCGCCTACGTCACCGCGGTGAAGGACGGCAGTTTCCCGGCGGCCGAGCACACTTTCTGATGCAGGTCGTCCACACGGTCGCCGCACTGCGCGCCGCACTCGCCGGGGCGGATCGCACCGCATGCGTGCCGACCATGGGCAACCTGCACGCCGGGCATGTCTCGCTGGTCGAACTGGCGAAGCGGCACGGCGCCCCGGTGGTCGCGAGCATTTTCGTCAACCCGCTGCAATTCGGCGCGGGCGAGGACTTCGAGCGTTACCCACGCACGCTGGATGCCGATTGCGCCCGGCTCGCCGCCGCTGGTTGCGACCTGGTGTTCGCCCCCGAGGTCACCGAGATGTATCCGGTGCCGCAGACCTACACCATAGCCGTACCCGCGGCGCTAGCCAATGATCTGTGCGGCGCTTTCCGTCCCGGCCATTTCGACGGCGTGGCGACGGTGGTGCTGAAACTCTTCAATCTCATTCAGCCGCGCATTGCCGTGTTCGGCAAGAAGGATTTCCAGCAACTTCACGTGATCCGTGAACTGGTGCGCCAATTCAACCTGCCGGTCGGGATTCTCGCCGGCGACACGCTGCGCGAGACCGACGGCCTGGCGATGAGCTCGCGCAACGGCTATCTCTCCCCCGCCGAACGCATCCAGGCCACCCAGCTCCATCGTGCGCTGGCCGACGTCCAATCCGCCATCGAACGCGGCGAGCGCGACTTCGATACGCTGGCCGCGACCGCCGCGCGCCACCTGAAGATGGCGGGCTGGCGCGTCGACTATGTCGCCGTGCGCGACGCCGAGACCCTTGCCGCCGCACAACCCGGCGGCACCCGTCTCGTCGTGCTGGGCGCCGCCACGCTCGGCACGACGCGGCTGATCGACAACGTCGAAATCAGCCTGCCGACATAGCGCGTCATCGGCCCGGCCAGAGCCTGTTTCAACCCGGATTATCCGATGGGCCGTAGGTCGGGCTTCAGCCCGACATGTCGGACTGAAGTCCGACCTACAGTTCAAACAGTCAGTCGCCGCAACGTCAGTCCACGCCGTCGGGCAGCCACGTTTCCGCTGCCGCCTCCGTCACGCCGCCCGTACGCGCCACGGTGCCAAGATAATCCATGATGGCGAAGCTCAACTCCCTGCAGCCACTGCCGTCGAGCGCCGAGATCGCGTACACCCGGCCGTCCCAGCCGTAATCCGCGACGAACTTTGCCACCACCGCATCGCGTTCCGCGGCATCGACCATGTCGATCTTGTTCAGCACCAGCCAGCGCGGTTTTTCGTAGAGTTCCTGGTCATACTTGCGCAGTTCCTCGACGATGGCGCGCGCCTCGTGTACCGGGTCGCCGCTTTCCCAGCGCGGCGAGACGTCGACCAGGTGCAGCAGCAGGCGCGTGCGTTGCAGATGGCGCAGGAACTGATGGCCCAGACCCGCACCTTCCGCCGCACCCTCGATGAGGCCGGGAATGTCGGCGATGACGAAACTGCGCTCGTTGTCCACGCGCACCACGCCGAGGTTGGGCGCCAGCGTGGTGAACGGGTAGTCCGCCACCTTCGGGCGCGCCGCCGACACGGCGCGGATGAACGTCGACTTCCCGGCGTTGGGCATGCCGAGCAGCCCCACGTCGGCAAGCACCTTGAGTTCCAGTGCCAGCTCGCGCTCCTCGCCCGGCTCGCCCAGCGTATGCTGGCGCGGCGCACGATTGGTGCTCGACTTGAAATGCACGTTGCCCAGGCCTCCCTTGCCGCCATGGGCGAGGCAGACGCGCTGGCCGTCCGCGGCCAGATCCGCGACCACCTCTTCACTGTCGATGTCGGTGAACACGGTGCCGACCGGCACGCGGATGACGAGGTCCTCGCCCGCCTTGCCGTAGCACTGCGCGCCGCGGCCGTTCTCACCCTTCTGCGCCTTGAAGATGCGCGCATAGCGGAATTCGACCAGGGTGTTGAGGTTGCGGTCCGCCACGGCGAAGACGCTACCGCCGCGTCCGCCGTCGCCGCCGTCCGGCCCGCCCTTGGGGATGTATTTCTCGCGGCGGAACGAAGCACTGCCGTCGCCGCCCTTGCCGGCCAACACGGAAATTTTTGCTTCGTCGATGAATTTCATGGGGCGTATCCCTCAACGAAAAAGCCCCATCCGGCGGACGGGGCTTTTTGCGTGAGCGGGGCGACTCAGGCCGCGACCGGCTCGATGCGGACCGTCTTGCGACGCGCAGCACCCTTGATCTCGAACTTGACGGTGCCGTCGGTCAGGGCGAACAGGGTGTGATCCTTGCCGATGCCGACGTTGTCGCCGGGATGGAACTGGGTGCCGCGCTGACGCACGATGATGTTGCCCGCCGCGACCAGTTGGCCGCCGTAACGCTTCACGCCGAGGCGCTTCGCCTGTGAGTCGCGGCCGTTGCGCGAGCTACCGCCTGCTTTCTTGTGTGCCATGGTGTGTGCTCCTTATGCGGAAATGCCGGCGATCTGCACTTCGGTGAAATACTGGCGATGCCCCTGGCTCTTGCGGTAGTGCTTGCGGCGGCGCATCTTGAAAATCCTGATCTTGTCGCCGCGCGCCTGGTTCAGCACGGTGGCCTTGACCGTGGCGCCACGCAGCAGGGGCGCGCCCATCTTGATGTCGGCGCCATCGCCCACCATCAACACCTGGTCAAAGGTGATTTCGCTGCCGACCTCGGCATCGAGCTTTTCAATTTTCAGTTTGTCGCCGGCGCTCACGCGATACTGCTTGCCACCGGTCTTGATCACTGCGTACATGGGGGGTCTCCAACCAATTCGAACCCGGGAAAACGCGAGATTCTAACGGTGAATTCACGCCGAGTCAAACGGGCTTCAGGACCGTCCGCACAGGACCATTCCGGGATTATCTGCCACGCATCGGTGAAAAACCCCGGGCGGGCTGATACCATTGAAAGATTTTCCAAGACCCCTGTCCTCACAAGTCCCGTATCGTGTCCCTGGAGACCCTGCAATCCTTCCTGGCCGACGACATGCGCGCCGTCGATCATGTTATCCGCCAAAGCCTGTATTCCGACGTGGTGCTCATCCGCCAGGTCTCTGAATACATCATCAACAGCGGCGGCAAGCGCTTGCGCCCGGCCCTGGTGCTGTTGTCGGCCGGCTGCTTCGGCTATAAAGGGCATGCCCATCACGAACTCGCCGCGGTGATCGAGTTCATCCACACCGCCACCCTGCTGCACGACGACGTCGTCGACGAATCCGAACTGCGACGCGGCCGCAAAACCGCCAACGCCCTGTTCGGCAACGCCGCCAGCGTACTGGTCGGCGACTTCCTGTATACGCGTGCCTTCCAGATGATGGTCGCGGTCGACAACATGGAAGTCATGCACATCCTCTCCGACGCTACCAATATAATCGCCGAGGGCGAGGTGCTGCAGCTCCTCAACTGTCACGATCCCGACATCGACGAAGAGAACTACCTGCGCGTCATCCGCTACAAGACCGCCAAGTTGTTCGAGGCCGCGGGCCGGCTGGGCGCCGTCATCGGCGGCGGCAGCGAACCGCAGAAGGACGCGCTGGCGCGCTACGGCATGCATCTCGGCACCGCGTTCCAGCTGATCGACGACGTGCTCGACTACTCCGGCGAAGCCGCCGAAACCGGCAAGAACCTCGGCGACGACCTCGCCGAGGGCAAGGCCACGCTGCCACTCCTCTATGCGATGAAACACGGCACGGCGGACCAGGCCGCGAGCATCCGCCATGCCATCGAGCATGGCGGGCTGACCGAGTTCCAGAACGTGCTCACCGCGATCCGCGACACGGACGCGCTGCAATACACCCGCGAACAGGCCCGGCGCGAAGTCGAAACCGCCAATGCAGCAATTTCTCTTCTGCCCGATTCAAAATACAAGACAGCTTTGCTACAATTATCGGCTTTCGCGGTCGACCGAAATTTCTGACCACGAAGATCAAGCAGTTTCCCGGTAGTTTCAAATGAGGACCGGCCATCCGGTCCCGCCATCTGCCTCGGGGTGTAGCTCAGCCTGGTAGAGTACTGCGTTCGGGACGCAGGAGTCGGAGGTTCGAATCCTCTCACCCCGACCAAATTCCTCTTGCGAATCAGTGCGCCGCAGCCATCATGGCCGGCGGCGCAGGGGCAATCCGTGACGCGGCTGCCGTTCAGGCGAGTGTGCGCACGGCACCGATGCCGTGAAGAAAGATCGGGAAGATCAGGCGTCCCTCCTCCACGAGGGATTTGCGTGCCCCCATGATCGGCACCCGGATCACCAGACCCTGGATCATGCCGGTGAACATGACCGCCGCGGCCGCATCGTCGAGATCGGGGCGCACGAGATTCCGTACCCTGGCCTGGGCGATGAGGCCGCAGACCTTGTTTTCGTAGTCGGCAAGAATGCTGCGAACCAGTTCGTGGATGCGCGGGTTGCTCTTCAGCAACTGATTGGTGAATATCAGCTTCGGAATGGCGGGCACCTTCTCGACGAAGCCCAGGTGCGCGAAGAACATCCTTTCCAGTGCATCGAGCGGGTCGGTGCCCTGTGCGGCCGCCATGTCCAGCACGCCCATCAGCCGCCCGCGCACCCAGTGAACCACACCCAGCCAGATCATGTCCTTGGTGGGAAAGTGACGGAAGATCGCACCCTGGGTGATGCCCACCGCCTTCGCCATATCCTGCGTCGTCACGCCGTCCACGCCCCGTTCGCCAGCGAGATCGACGGCGGCGCGAATGATTTCTTCCTGTCGCGCTTCCGCCGAGAGCCGTTGCCTGTGTTGTTCAGCCATTGCCTGTCTGTCTCCTTGCCTGTCCAGATGATTGCACCGAGGCGGCGCACACCTCCTCCGCGCTGCGACGCATTGCAACGGGCCGCTTCACGGTCCGTGCGCCAGATCGTGCCGCAATCTGCGATAACCCTCCGACGCGCGCATCAGCCGCGGACCGAGTGCACGCAGCCGGTCGACCGTTTCGTCAGGCAGGACGAGCGACGTGGGAATCGCCCGGAAGGCATCGCGCTCCGCGGCATCGGGAATCGCGTCGAAGGTTACCTCGACGAGGTAGAACTCGAACCCTGCCCTGGCTTCGCCATCGGCCCCTGCGCGCAACTGGCGCGACCAGTTCTCCAGGTTGGCCTTGAACAGTTCGATGGTTTCGAAGGAATAACGGTTGATCGGAATGTCCTTGATGGCGCGGAACACCTGCACCACCGTCGGCACTTCCTCGTGCCGGTCCAGCGCGAGATCGGGACTGGTCTCGGCGTTGACGATGATCAGCACCGCCTTGTCGAAACGGCCAAGGCGCAGGGCGCGGGCGAGATCGTACGGGTCGTCGTGCGCGGCGACGCGGTCGAGCATGCCGCGCAGACCGAGGTTGTCGGTGAGGCCGCCGTCGAGCAGATGGATGTAGGGACGTGCCGTCGCGTCGAGATAGGAGCGTGTCTCGGCGGCCTTGTAGATCTGCCGGGTCGTCGATTCCCGGCTGGCTGACATCGCGGGGGCGCTGTAAGCGCATTGGCCGCTGTAGTTCCGCAGGGTCATCGGGCTGAACAGGATCGGCACGGCGCTCGACGCCGCGACGGCGCGCGCGATGGGAAAGGCGGATAGATCGGAACAGAGCAGGTCGAACTGGTCCTGGGTGAATTCGAAGCGGGTGCCAAGCGACATGTCGCTGGCATTGAGCATGACGAAGGGGCGGATGCCGCGCTGCAGGAGATCGCCATAGGTGCGGCCACCGTAGATTTTCTCATCGAGATATTCGGCCATTAGATCGATGCGACCGAACTTGGGCGAGGAGGCACGCGCGAGGTTGTAGGGGGCGAGCATCTTGCGCGTGATCTCGGCCTGCACGTCGCGCTTCAGAAACACCGTCTCGAAATCCTCGAATATGCGATCGCCGTGCAGCGCATAGTAGGCGGCGGTGAAGCTGCCGCCGGACACCGAGGAAATGATGTCGACCTCGTCGAGCAGGCGCACGGTCTTGCCGTCGCGCTGCCAGGCCGTGGCGGCGAGTTCTTCCAGCACGCCGTAGGCGAGTGCCGCGGCGCGTGTGCCGCCACCGGAAAAAGTGAGGATGAGGAGCATGTCGTCCGCATCCGCCGGGCTGGCAAGGTTGGCGAAACGATAGCCCTGCTCCGGCGCGTGGCGCGCGAGTGGCGCATTCGGCGGATAGTGCGCGCAGCCGGCAAACAGCAGGACCAGCAGCGGCAGGAAGAGCGACGGGCGCACTCTCACGCCGGCCACCGTGGCGTGCCGCAATGCGGTGCAGGGGACGTCGCGGTCATGTGCCGACAGGCCATTTCCATTCGCGCACCTCGGGCATGTCCTCGCCGTGCTCGACAATGTAGCGGCGGTGTTCGGTCAGCTTGTCGCGCATGAGCTGCTTGACGTGTGCCGCGCGGTAGCCCAGACCGGGGACGCGGTCGATGACGTCCCCGACCAGGTTGAAGCGGTCGATATTGTTCAGCACCGCCATGTCGAAGGGCGTGGTCGTGGTGCCCTCCTCCTTGTAGCCGCGCACGTGCAGGTTGCCGTGGTTGGTGCGCCGGTAGGTCAGGCGGTGGATCAGCCACGGATAGCCGTGGTAGACGAAGATGACCGGCTTGTCGGTGGTGAACAGGCCGTCGAAGTCACGATCGGACAGACCGTGCGGGTGTTCTTCCTTCGGTTGCAGCGTCATCAGATCCACCACGTTCACCACGCGCACCCGGAGTTGGGGGATATGCTGGCGCAGCAGATCCACGGCGGCGAGGGTCTCGATCGTGGGCACGTCGCCGGCACAGGCCATGACGATGTCCGGCGCGCCGTCCTGATCGTTGCTCGCCCAGGAGAAGATGCCGATGCCGGCAGCGCAATGGCGCAACGCCGCGTCCCGGTCGAGCCATTGCGGCTGGTCGTTCTTGCCGGCAACGATGACATTGATGAAATTGCGCGAACGCAGGCAGCGGTCGGTGACGCACAGCAGGGAGTTCGCATCGGGTGGAAGATAGACGCGGATGATGTCGGCCTTCTTGTTGACGACGAGGTCGATGAAACCGGGATCCTGGTGCGAAAATCCGTTGTGATCCTGGCGCCAGACGTGCGAGGTCAGAAGGATGTTGAGCGAGGCCACCGGGCGCCGCCAGGCGATTTCGTTGGCGACCTTGAGCCACTTGGCGTGCTGGTTGAACATCGAGTCGACGATGTGGATGAAGGCTTCGTAGCAGGAGAACAGGCCGTGCCGCCCCGTGAGCAGGTAGCCTTCGAGCCAGCCCTGGCAGGTGTGTTCCGAGAGGATTTCCATCACCCGTCCATCGGGCGCCAGCTGCTCGTCCTCGGGCAGATGCTCGGCCATCCACGTGCGCGCGGTGACGTCGAACAGCGCGCCGAGACGGTTCGAAGCCGTCTCGTCGGGACCCATGACGCGAAAGCTGCACATGTTGCGCCTCATGACCTCGCGCAGGAATTCACCCAGGACGTGCGTGGCCTCGGCCGAGACGGCCCCGGGGGCAGGCACCGCGATGGCATGGTCGCGAATGTCGGGCAGCGCGAGGTCGCGCAGCAGCGCGCCGCCGTTGGCGTGGGGGTTGGCGCCCATGCGCCGCGAACCCTGCGGCGCGAGCGCGGCGAACTCCGCCTTCAGCGCGCCACTTTCCTCGAAAAGTTCCTCCGGACGGTAGCTCCTCATCCATTGTTCGAGCAGATGCAGGTGCGCGGGATTGGCGAGGTCGCCGAAAGGCACCTGGTGCGAGCGCCAGAAGCCTTCGGTCTTCTTGCCATCCACCTCTTTCGGCCCCGTCCAGCCCTTCGGCGTCCTGAGAACGATCATCGGCCAGCGCGCGCGGGTGTCGCCACCGGTGCGCGCTGCATGCTGGATCGACCTGATCTCGGCGAGTACGGCATCCATCGTGGCGGCCATTTGCTGATGCATTGTCGCGGGATCCGCACCTTCGACGAAGTAGGGCTTGTGGCCATAGCCGACGAGCAGGCTTTCGAGCTCTGCGTGGGGAATGCGTGCGAGCACGGTGGGGCCGGCGATCTTGTAGCCGTTGAGATGCAGGATCGGCAACACGGCGCCGTCACGTTGCGGATTGAGAAACTTGTTCGAATGCCAGGCCGCGGCCAGCGGTCCCGTTTCGGCCTCGCCGTCACCGACCACGCAGGCGACGATCAGATCGGGATTGTCGAACGCGGCGCCATAGGCGTGCGACAGCGCATAGCCGAGCTCTCCGCCCTCGTGGATCGATCCCGGCGTCTCGGGAGTCGCATGGCTGCCCACGCCACCCGGAAACGAGAACTGCCGGAACAGCTGCTTCATGCCTTCGGCGTCGTGCGATACATTGGAATACAACTGGCTGTAGCTGCCTTCCAGCCAGGTATTGGCGACCAGTGCCGGGCCGCCGTGCCCGGGGCCGGCAATGAAGATCATGTCGAGATCGTGCTCGTTGATGACGCGGTTGAGGTGCGCGTAGATGCAGTTGAGCCCCGGCGTCGTGCCCCAGTGCCCGAGCAGCCGGGGTTTCACGTGTTCCGCGCGGAGCGGCGCGCGCAGCAGTGGATTGTCGAGCAGATAGATCTGCCCGACCGAAAGATAGTTGGCCGCGCGCCACCAGCCGTCGATGCGGTACAGCGCATCGGGTGTCAGCGGTGCGGCCTCCATGTCGATCCGCGCTGTGGTCTCGTTCATGATTGGCCCTCCTCGGAAATGGGGGTTGGGGTTGTGTCCCGACGGGTGAGGCGCAGGGCCTCCTGGGCGAGAATCGCTGCCTCGTCGACGGGAATGACGCGGACGTCCACGGCGCTGTCGTCACGGCTGATGCGTGCCTCCGTCTGCGCGCCCCGGTTTCTGTCTTCGTCCAGTACGATGCCGCACCATTCCATGCGCGCGAGGACGGCTTCGCGTATCGATGGCGCATGCTCACCCACGCCGCCGCCGATGAGAATCGCATCCACCCCGCCAAGTGCGGCCATATACGCGCCGATATATTTGCGTACCCGGTAAGTGTAGACGTCGATGGCCAGCCGTGCGGCGGGCTCATGCGAGGCGAGCAGGGCGCGCATGTCGCCGCTCAGCCCGGAAATGCCGTACAGACCGGATTTTTCGTTGAGCAGCGTCTCGAGCTGCGTGACTGATAAATTTTCCGCGCGCTGCAGATGCAGCAGCAGACCCGGATCGACGTCGCCGCAACGCGTCGCCATGACCAGCCCTTCGAGCGGCGAGAAGCCCATGGAGGTATCGACCGCCTTGCCGTCATGCACCGCGCTGACCGAGCAGCCGGCGCCGAGCTGCAGGGAAATCACCCGCTCGCTCTTGCCGGTTGCCGGGCGCAATTCCCGCCAGCGCCGCCACATGGCCTGGTGGGCGATGCCGTGAAAACCGTAGCGGCGGATGGCATGGCGCCGGCACGCCTCGCCTGGCAGCGCATACGTGCGTGCGACCTCCGGCAGTTCCGCGTAGAACGCTGTATCGAATACCGCCACCTGCGGGACGTCTGCGCCCAGCAGCGCGCGGCAGGCGCGCAGCCAGCGCAGCGCCGGCGGATTGTGCAGCGGGGCGAGCGTGGACAGGCGTTCGATCTCCCGCTCGACCGCGGGTTCGAGCAGGCAGGGGCGGACGAAGCTGTCACCGCCATGGACCACGCGGTGGGCGACGGCGCGGATGTCGCGAAGCGCGTGCTGCCCGATGAATGCGCGCAGCACGTCTTCCTCCGATGCGGGCGCGATGTCGCCATGATGCGCCGCGATCCCGCGCAGTCCGTCGGCAGCGCCGGCGAATGCGGCGAGGCGGATCGAGGAACTGCCGGCGTTGACGGTGAGGATCATGATGTACCGTGTTGCACGCTTCGCTTTTGCGCCCCATGCGGGGGCTGCCCATGATAGAAGGCCTCCAGCGCGGCGATGATCTGCTCGGCGGTGTCCACGCGAACGAAGAGTTCGAGATCGGCCGGACTGATGAAACCCTCCTCCAGCAGATAGTCGAAGTCGACGACGCGGCGCCAGAATGCCGTACCGACCAGCACGATGGGAATGCGCGCCATCTTGCCGGTCTGCACCAGGGTGAGCACCTCGAACAGTTCGTCGAACGTGCCGAATCCTCCCGGAAACGCCACCAGCGCGCGGGCGCGCAGCAGGAAATGCATCTTGCGCAGGGCGAAATAGCGGAAACGGAAGGCGAGTTCCGGGCTGATGTAGGGATTGGGCGCCTGCTCGTGCGGCAGCGTGATGTTGAGGCCGATCGAGCGCGCGCCGGCCTCGAACGCGCCGCGGTTGGCGGCCTCCATGATGCCCGGGCCGCCGCCGGTGACGACGACGAAGTCACGCCGGCCTTCCTGCTGGAAACGTGACGAGACGAGATGCGCGAAACGCCGGGCCTCGTCGTAGTAGCGCGCGTGTTCGCGGGCGCGCGCATCGTCAGGGGGCGCGTGATGCGCATCGGGCGCGGCGATGCGCGCGCTGCCGAAAACGACGACGGTCGAATCGATGCCTTCCTCGCGCAGCGCATGCTCGGGCTTGAGCAGTTCGAGTTGCAGGCGCACCGGACGCAGGTCATCCATGGCGAGAAAATCGGGGTCCTCGTGCGCCATGCGGTAGGCGGGGCTGCCGAGGATCGCCTCGTGCAATGCCGCCTGGTCGATTTCATCGGTCATTGTGCGACTCCTTCGTTTGAGGGGGCCAGTGCAGCGTCATGCCGGCTTCGGGAACCGTCACGTTCCAGCCCGGCAGCGCACCAAGTCTTGCCGCGAGCGCATCGGCGGCAGCGGTTTCGCCGTGTACGATGCAGGTCTGCCGTGGCGGCCGCTGGAATCCGGCCGCCCACGCCAGCAGCGCGGGCTGGTCGGCGTGCGCGGACAGGCCGCCTACGGTGTGGATGCCCGCACGCACCGGAATGTCCTCGCCGAACAGGCGCACCCGCTTTGCGCCGTCGACCAGGCGCCGCCCGAGCGTGCCCTTTGCCTGGAAACCGGCGATCAATACACTCGACTCGCGGCGCGGCAGGTTGTGCCGCAGGTGGTGCCGGATGCGTCCCGCGTCGCACATGCCGCTCGCCGAGATGATGATCGCCCCTGAGCGCACCTTGTTCAGCGCCATCGATTCCTCCACGCTCTCGGTGAAGTGCAGATAAGGCACATCGCGGCCGCGCGCGTGCCAGGCGGCGAGGTTTCTCGCCGCCTCGTCGAACAGCTCCAGGTGCTGGCGGGTGATGCGCGTGGCTTCGGTCGCCATGGGCGAATCGACGAATATTCGCAGTCCGCGCAAACGCCCTTCACGCGTGAGGCGATGCAGGTGGTAGATGATCTCCTGCGTGCGGCCGACGGCGAAGGCGGGGATGATGACGTTGCCGCGCTGCCGCTGCAAGGTACCCTCGACGATGTCGATGAGCTCGGCCTGGCTGGCCGCATGGTCCTTGTGTGCCCGGTCGCCGTAGGTCGATTCCATGATCAGGATGTCGGCGTCGGCGATGCGGGCCGGATCGCGCAGGATGGGGCGGCCGGGGTGGCCGAGATCGCCGCTGAACACGAGCTTGGTGGTGCCGGCCGACTCATCGACCCAGACCTCGATGATGGCCGAGCCGAGGATGTGGCCGGCGTCACGAAAGCGGCAGCGCACACCGGCGCGTGGCACCAGTTCTTCGTCATAGGGAACCGGCCACACCTGGCGCAGGCACGCCTGGGCATCCTGCAGCGTATAAAGCGGCACAGGATCGGTATGCTGTCCGCGTTTCGCCCGCACGCGGCGCCCGTCGCGTCGCGCCTCGGTTTCCTGGATGTGCGCGCTGTCGGGCAACATCACCTGCAGCAGGTCGGCGCTTGCCGCCGTGGCGAATATCGGGCCGCGGTATCCTTCCCGGGTGAGCTTGGGCAACAGCCCGCTGTGGTCGATGTGAGCGTGGGTGAGCAGCACGAAATCGATCGTTTGCGGATCGAAGGCGAACGGCTTGCGGTTGCGTGCGGGGGCCTCGCGCCCGCCCTGTATCATGCCGCAGTCGACGAGAAATCGTGCCTGTTCGGTTTCCACGAGAAAGCAGGAGCCGGTCACTTCGCGTGCAGCGCCAAGGAAGCTGAGTTTCATCGCTGCACCTCCAGTGGCGAGCCGACACGATCGGCGATGGCGGTTTCGCCGTTGGCGTCCCCTTTCACGCGGTCGTACACCAGACGGTACGCTACCCTGGGCATGTTCGATATCTCGGCTTGCGTCGTGACGACGAGTTGCGCGTTCGTCCTGTCGATCGCGTATTGCTGGACCGTCTTCCTGCCGAGCATTGCCGTTTCGACCACCAGCGCATCGCCTTCCCAGCCGGCGACGGACACCTGCTGCTCGAGCCCGCCGGCAGCGGACACACTGCCGCCACGAAAGTCCGTATACAGCCGCTGCGGCCGCTCGTTCTCGTCAACGATCAGCAACGCGGGATCTTCGTGACTGATGTGCAGTTTCTGCGCGACGGCCAGTTGCCCGGAAAATTCCCCGCTCGCGCCGCGCTTGCCGCCCATGCCACCGGCACCACCCATGCCGCCCATACCTCCGCGTCCCTTGCCGCCACCTCCGCGACCCATGCCGCCGCCCATGCCGCGTTCGCCGCCCGTTGCCTGACGCGCCGCCTGCATCGCCTCGCGCAGTTTCGCCCGCGGATCGTCGCTGGCCTGCGTATTGAGCTGCCAGTCGCCGGAGAAATCCGGCCGCGCATGTCCGGCCGGTAGCGGGGTGGCGTGTGCAACTTCCGTCCCGGTGCTCGCCTGGGCAAACCCGAACAGCGGTGTCACGAGCGCGAACACACCCAGCCAGCGGCGCATCATGGCGCAGGCTCCAAACGCGGCGTACGCAGCAGTGCTCGCCAGGCGACGAAGGAAATGCCGGCCCAGATCGCCGTCCGCAAGCTCATCGCCACGACCGTGCGCGTCTCGAACGCACCCTCCAGCGTGACGTGGACACCGAATGCGAGAAAGACCACGGCTGTCGCCACGGCGATGGCGAGCGCCGTGTACGCGGCCCAGCGTCGCCGCAGCCCCAGGCCGATCCCCGCGGCGACGTAGGCGAAGCCGGCGAGGAAATTGAACCAGAGCACGAAGGGTACGTAGTGGCCGGCGGCAGCGCGGTCCAGCTCGCTACCGAAGAGCACGGTACCGCCTTCCTTGAGCGTCAACAGGCCGAAGGCGATGCCGAGAATGGAAACCGCCCACAGCGGAATGCTGCGCGGGAAACGGGGAGAGTTCATGATGGGTCTCCTTGGTGTAAAACTCGCACTGGGTTAGCGTGAGCCATAGAAGTGATCCACGAACGGCTTGCGGAACTCGCGGTGGCAGCCATGGCAGGCGCTTTGCAGCGTCGCGAAGGCCGCGATCACGCCGGGGCCGTCCTTGAGTCTGGCGGCCTTGTCCAGGGCACGCGCCGCGTCGTGCGTCCTGCCGTCATGCGCCCTGAACTTGCCCATGTCGGTACCGACGAAACTCATGATGCGCATCTTCTCGCCAACCGGCGGCTGCGGATGATCCGCGATCTGCAGCGCGGTTTGCGCGACCAGGTCCCAATCCTCGCGGGAAATGCCGTCGGTGACGACCTGCATGTTGCGGCCGAGGTCTTTCATGATTTTCTGCAGGGCAAGGGGCTCGGCGGCGTGGGCGCCACCAGCCACGATAAACAGGCCAATGACGGCGAACAGGCGTTTTTTCATGTCAGGCCATCCTTTTCTGGAAACGAAGCGAACTGATGGTGAGAAGCGCGGCACCGAGTGCCGCGAGGGCGGCGAACTGGGGCCACAGGACATCCAGCCCGCTGCCCTTGAGGAAAATCGCGCGAATGATTTCGAGGAAATAGCGCAGCGGATTGAGATAGGTGAGCCATTGCGCCGGCTCCGGCATGTTCGAGATGGGGAACATGAAGCCGGACAGCAGCACGGCGGGCAGATAGAAGAAGAACGAGGACATCAGGGCCTGCTGCTGCGTCTGCGAGACGGTCGAGATGAACAGGCCGATGCCGATGGTGGACATCAGGTACAGCCCCGAACCGAACAGCAGCAGCACGATGCTGCCGTGGATCGGAACGTCGAACCAGTTGACGCCGATTGCGGTCACCACCAGCACGTCGACGAAGCTGATCAGCACGAAGGGCAGGGTCTTGCCGAGGATGAGTTCGAGTGGGCGGATCGGCGTGACCATCAATTGTTCCATGGTGCCGATCTCGCGCTCGCGCACGATGGCCATCGCGGTGAGCAGCAGGGAAATCAGCAGCAGCACCACGGCGATCACGCCGGGTACGTTGAAATAGCGGCTCTTGAGATCGGGGTTGAACCAGGCGCGCGAACGCAGTTCGACCGGCGAGGCTTCGACCTCGCCCGCCCACTCGCGCGCATACGCCTGGCTGATGCGCTGCGCATAGTCCATCGCCACGGTGCCGGTGTTGGAGTCGGTGCCGTCGACCAGCGTCTGGATCACCGCCTGCTTCCCGGCACGCAGGTCGTCGGCGAAACCGCGGTTGATCTGGATGGCGATGATCGCCTTGCTGCGGTCGAGCAGTTCACCCAGCTCGCTCGGGCGTTCGACGTGCGCCACCACGTCGAAATAGCCGGATGCGGTGAAACGCTCGATCAGGGCACGGCTTTGCGGGCTCTTGTCGAGGTCGCACACCGCCGTCTTGATGTGCTCGACGTCGGTGGTCACGGCGTAGCCGAACATGATCAGTTGCACCACCGGCATGACGAAGATCAGCGCCTTCATGCGCGGATCGCGCAGGACCTGGATGAACTCCTTCACCAGCATGCGATAGATGCGTTCCCACATGGCGCGCCTCAGCTCAGCTTCTTGCGGAACTTGCCCAGGGCGATGGCGAACACCACCACTGCGAAGAGGGCAAGAAAAATCAGGTCGTACGCGACGAATGACGGCGGACTGGCCTTGAGGAAGATGTTCTTCAGCACTTCGACGAAGTAGCGCGCCTGCACCACGTGGGTGACCCCCTGCAGGAAGCGCGGCATGTTGTCGATGGAATACAGGAAGCCGGACAAAAGGAAGGCGGGCAGGAAGGTCACCACCATGGCAAGCTGGCTCGCGACGAGCTGCGAGCGCGCGACGGTGGAGACCATGATGCCAAGGCTGAGGCCGCCGACCAGGAACATTGCGGTGACGCCGAGCAGGAAAAGAAAACTGCCCCGCAGCGGAACGCCGAACACCCACACCCCCATCGCCACCGAGAACAACACGTCGGCGACGCCGATGACGAAGTAGGGCGCCATCTTGCCGAGGAAGAGTTCGAGCGGCTGTACCGGCGTGGCGATCAACTGCTCCATGGTGCCGCTCTCCCACTCGCGCGAGACGGTGAGCGAGGTGAGCAACGCGGTGATCACGGTCATGATCACCGCGATGAGGCCGGGGATGATGAACCAGCGGCTTTTCAGCTCCGGGTTGTACCAGACCCGCACCCGGTTATCGACGGCAAGCTCGATTGCGCGCCCCCGCTGCGCGCTGCTGAAGCGGTTGGTGATCGCCTCGACATAGCCCAGTGCGATGGTCGCGGTGTTGGCGTCCGAACCGTCGGCCAGGATCTGCACCTGTGGGTTGTGCCCCTGTTCGAGGTCGCGTGCGAAGTGCCTGGGAATCACCAGCGCGAGATGTGCCCGCCCGCGGTCGAGTTCCTCGCGCGCCGCCGCATAGCTGTCGACCTCGGCCACCACGGTGAAATAGCTCGATGCCGGAAAGCCTTCCAGATACAGGCGGCTGGTGGCGCTCCGGTCCTGGTCGTAGACCGCGAGGTTGAGCGTCTTGATGTCCATGGTGATGGCGTAGCCGAACAGGATCAGCAGGATCAGCGGCATGAGGAAGGCCATCGCCAGCGACCGCGGGTCGCGCAGGATGTGGATGAATTCCTTCTTCACCAGCGCCCACAGGCGGATCCAGGAAAACGCGCGCGGCTTCATGACGCTTTCTCCTGTTCGCGGCGATCCTCGAGTTCGATCAGCGACACGAACACGTCTTCCATCGACGGCAACACCTGGGTGATGCCCTGCGCCACGAAGCCGCGCTCCGCGAGGAACGCACCCACTGCCGCGCCGTCCGCTGCGGCGTCGCCGACCACCGCGTGCAGGGTGTCGCCGAACAGGGCGACGTCCTTCACCAGCCCGGAGGCTTCCAGCTGTTCCAGCGCCTCGAAGGGACGATCGACGCGCAGTTCGAGAATGTCTTCCGGGATCAGGGTTTTCAGTTCGGCGGGTTTGCCCTTGGCGATCATGCGCCCACGGTAGATCAGGGCCAGTTCGTCGCAGTATTCGGCCTCTTCCATGTAATGGGTGGTGACGAACACCGTGGTGCCGCGATGCGACATCTGCGCGATGAGATCCCAAAACTGGCGGCGCGACAGGGGGTCGACGCCGGAAGTCGGCTCGTCGAGGAACACGATGGGCGGTTCGTGCAGCACCGCGCAGCCGAGTGCGAGACGCTGTTTCCAGCCACCGGCGAGCGCCCCGGTGAGGAGGCCACGCTTGTCGGCGAGCCCCGCCATGTCCAGCACCCAGTCCTTGCGCTCGCTGCGCTTTGCGCGCGGCACGTTGTAGATTCCGGAGTAGAAATCGATGTTCTCTTCTACGGTGAGATCGTCGTAGAGGGAGAACTTCTGCGACATGTAGCCGATGTGGCGCTTGATCGTTTCGGATTCGGTCATGATGTCGAACCCCGCCACCCGGCCTTCACCCGAGCTCGGCAGCAACAGCCCGCACAGCATGCGGATGGTGGTCGACTTGCCGGCACCGTTGGGGCCGAGAAAGCCGAACACCTCACCCTTCGCCACGGTGAGCGACACCCGGTCGACGGCGACGAAGTCACCGAACCGGCGCGTCAGTTCGCGCACTTCGACGGCGGTTTGCGTGCTCATCCTTGTGCCTCGTCCTCGCCGACATAGCGGATGAACACATCCTCCAGGCTCGGCGTAATGAGCTTTTTCGAATGCACGACGAAACCGGCCTGCGCCAGGATGCGCAGCGCGACCTCGGCATCCGCGTCGTCATCGGCGTGGACGTGCAGCGTGCCGCCGAACAGGCTGACGCGCTGGCCGCCGAATTCCACGGCCAGCGCCTCGCGCGCGGCGCGCGGCCGTTCGATTTCCAGTTCGAGCAACTGGCCGCTCATGCCCAGCTTGAGCCGCTGCGGCGTGTCGCACTGGATCAGGCGGCCGCGGTGCATGAGCCCCACGCGGCTGCAACGCTCGGCCTCGTCGAGGTAGGCGGTGGAGACGAAGATCGTCACGCCTTCCTTGAGCATGGCGTAGAGAATGCGCCAGAAATCGCGCCGCGACACCGGATCGACGCCGTTGGTCGGCTCGTCCAGGAACAGGATTTCCGGCTTGTGGATGAGCGCGCAGGCGAGCCCGAGCTTCTGCTTCATGCCGCCGGACAGGTTGCGTGCCAGGCGCTTGCGGAACGGCGTCAGGTTGGAAAAGCCGAGCAGGCGTTCTTCCAGGGGCTCGCGTTCGCGCCGCGGCACCTCGTAGAGATCGGCGTAGAAGCGCAGGTTCTCCTCCACGCTGAGATCGCCGTACAGGCCGAAACGTTGCGACATGTAGCTGATGCGCAGCTTGATGTGCTCCTCGCCGCCGCGGATGGAAAATCCCGCGACCTCGGCCTCGCCCTCGCTCGCCGCGAGAATGCCGGTGAGCATGCGCATGGTGGTGGTCTTGCCCGCGCCATCCGGGCCGACCAGGCCGAAGATTTCGCCGCGCCGGACCTCGAGGTCGAGCCCGCGCACCGCCCACAGCTCGCCGAAGGCGCGGCCGAGATCGCGGGTACGGATGGCGAGTTCGCTCATGGCCGGGCCTCGCCGGCAATCGTCACATCGGCCGGCATGCCGGGTTTCAGCGTGCCGTCGGTGTTGTCCACCGTCACGTTGACCGCGAACACCAGCTTGACCCGCTCTTCCTGCGTCTGCACGTTCTTCGGCGTGAATTCCGCCTGCGACGACACATAACTCACACGGCCGCTGAACGCGCGATCGGGAAAGGTATCGATCGTCACCTTGGCGGACATGCCCAGGCGCACCTTGCCGATCAGATTTTCCGGGATGTAGACGCGGATCCATGGATGCGCGATGTCGGTGATACTCGCCACCGGACGGCCTGCGCCCAGGGTCTCGCCGACTTCGGCGTGCGTGCGGGTGACCACGCCGGCGACCGGGATGGCGACCTGCAGATCCTCCAGGGCGACGCGCGCAGCCGCGAGCGCGGCATCGGCCTCTTCCAGTTGCGCCGCGGCGGCGCGGATGGTCTCGGGACGGTATCCTCCCTGCAACAGCTTCAGGCGTTCCTGCGCGGCCTTGTACTGTTGCGCGGCGACGGCCGCCGCAGTGCGGTCGCGGTCCTGGCGCTGGCGGCTGGTGGCGCCACCTTCGAACAGGATTTCGGAGCGTTTCGCTTCGTCCTCCAGATGCGCGAGGTTGGCGCGCGCCTGTTCGACCTGCGCGCGTGCCTCGGCGATTTCCTGTGGACGGTAACCCTGCTCCAGATCCGCGAGGCGCGCCTGCGCGGCTTGCCGGGCGGCTTCTGCCTGGTGCAGACGCGCGAGCGTTTCGCGATCGTCGAGTGCAGCGATCAGATCACCGGCGTTCACCACGCTGCCTTCTTCGACGGGCCGCTTGCGCAAGGTGCCGGGGACGCGGAAGGAGACGACGACCTCGGTGGCGTCGACGGTACCGGAGGCAAACACCGCATCGCCATCCGTCGGTGCCCGCCAGGGTTGCAGCTTCCACAGCGCGGCGGCGCCGATGCCTGCGGCGACGAGCACGGCTGCAATGACGATTTTCTTGTTCATAGTTTTGCTCCTTGCTGAAGGGGACGTCCCGGATGGTCGGCTGCGATGCGACGGGGCTGGCGTGCGGCGGCGGACGCGGGGATCTCCGCGTCGGTCCCGTCGCAGGCCAGGCCGCAGCGATGCCACGCGAGGTATTGCTCGAGATGCGCTACGACGGCGCTCACATCGCCTGCGGCGGCGGACTTGAAACTGTCCGGCGCGAGTTTTCCCATTGCGCGCAACAGGCGCGCCTGGCTCACGGTAATGTCGTAGCCCGCCTGCAGGCGGTTCGCAGTGGCCGACCACAGCGCGGCCTCGGCGCCGAGCAGGTCGGTGATGGTGCTCTCGCCGTTGTGATAGCGCAGGGTCTCGATGCGCAGGGCTTCGCGCGCCTCCGCCTCGCCCTGGGTGGCGAAATCCAGTCGCGCACGCGACTCGGTCAGTGCCCCGAACGCCTGCTCGACCTCGCTCGCGATCCGGTTGTGGGCGTCGTCGCGCTGCAGACGCATCTGTCGCTGTTCGAGTGTGGCCTGTTCGACACGGTGCTTGCGGATATCGCCATCGAAAACCGGCAAGGTCAGGCGCAGACCCAGATTCCAGTCCTCGTAGCCCGTCCAGTCCCCACCCGAACTCTCCTGGGCTTTCGCCGTCAGGTTGACCTGCGGCAGGCGCTCGCCCCGCGCGATGGCGGTTTTCTGCTCCGCCGCAAGACCCATGGCATCGAGCCTGCGCAGGTCTGGACGCTGCGCAAGCGCCCGCGCAAGCGCCGCGTCCGCTGTCTCCGGCAGAGCGGGCGCGGTCGCATCGAGGTCGGCAAGCGGCGCCACCGGACCGGTTTCTCCCAGCAGCGCCGCGAGCAGAGTGCGCGCGTCGGCCTCGCCCTGGGTGACGGACACCTTGTCATAGCGCGCCTGCGACAGTTGCGTCTGCAAGCGGATCAGGTCGAGCCGCGCGGCGCGTCCCTGCTCCAGACGCAGGGTGATGTCCTTTTCCTGTTGCTGCAATGCCTTGATGCGCGCGTCCAGCACCTTGCCCAGTTCGCGGAAATGCAGCGCCTTGGTGTAGGTCGCGACGACGTTGAACAGCAGGTCCTGTTCACTGGCGCGCAGCGACTGCACCGCAGCCTCGCGGTTGTGCGTGGCCAGCGCCTCGCCGGCGACCAGCTTGCCGCCGCTGTACAGCGGCAGGCTCAGGGCCAGGCCGATGTTCGCGACGTCGCGATCCATGGGCGGAAAGACGCCGGGCGAACGGATCGGGGTGATGAGCGTGGAATACGCGTAGCGGGTGTAATCCGCGTTCAGGTCGACGCGGGGCAGGCGCTGGCTGCGCGCGACCCCCTGTTCCAGCGACTGCTTCTCCACCTCCGTCTGCTGCTGGAGAATCGCCGGGTTGGCCTCGACCGCGCGGCTCAGGGCCTGCGGCAACGACAGGGTATCGGCGGCATGCGCCGCGCTGCCACCCAGCAACACCAGCGCGAGCAGCATGCGGGGAACGGGTTTCAGGGTCGTATCCATGGACATTCCGGGCGGGCGCCGGCCACAAGTAAGTTACTGAATACTTATTTTAGGCAGGCATTTGCCCGCTGTCAAGCATGGCGGAAGAATATTTGGAAGCTTGCCACGGACGTCACGCCCCGCAGGCTGCGGAACTCCATTAGGGCGTCATGGACGGCCTCGCGAGCTGCGCGCCCGACCCCGCGCAGCGGACACGCCGGTCGTCCCGCCTACTCGTGGCGCAACGCGTCGATCGGATCGAGCCGCGCCGCGCGGCGCGCGGGAAAGAAGCCGAAGATCACGCCGATGCCGGCGGAAAACAGGAAGGACAGGATGTTGATGGCCGGATCGAAAAGGTAGGGGATCTGCATCACGCTGGCGAGTGCGATCGAGGCCGCGGTGGCCAGTGCAATGCCGACGAGGCCGCCGAGGCTCGCCAGCACCACCGCCTCGATGAGAAACTGCAGCAGCACTTCGCGCTCCAGCGCACCGATGGCGAGACGGATGCCGATTTCACGGGTGCGCTCGGTCACCGACACCAGCATGATGTTCATGATGCCGATGCCGCCGACGAGCAGGCTCACCGCGGCGACGGCGCCCAGCAGCATGGTGAGGATGCGCGTGGTGGCGGTGAGCATTTCCGCGATCTGCCGGGTGTCCATGACGCGAAAATCGTCGTCCTCGTTCGCACCGATGTTGCGCCGTTCACGCAGCAGTTCGCTCAACTGCCGCTTGGCCGCGTCGATCGAGGCACCCGCCTTCACCGAAACACTCAGGCGCGTGATGTCGGTGCTGCCGGCCAGACGGCGCTGCACGGTGCGCAGCGGCATCACCACGATATCGTCCTGGTCCGAGCCCATCGCCGACTGTCCCTTGGGCTTGAGCAGACCGATCACCTCGCAGGCGAACTGCTTGATGCGGATATCGCTGCCGACGGGATTCTGGCCGCCGAAGAGTTTTTCGCGCACGGTCTCGCCGATCACACATACCGTCTTGCCGGCACGCTCCTCTGCTTCGCTGAAGGTACGGCCCGCAGCGAGCACCCAGTTTCCGGCCTGAAAATATTCGTCGCTGCTGCCCGTCACGATGGTCGACCAGTTGTTGGCCTGGTATACGGCGGTCGCCGGCTTGCTGACCGCCGGCGCCACCACGCCGACCGAGGATATCTGGCTGCGAATCGCTTCGACGTCGCTGCTCTTGAATGGCGCCGCACCCTCGGAACCCGGCCCGAAGCGCTGTCCGGGCATCACCAGCAGAAGATTGCTGCCCATGCTGGCGATCTGGTCGGATACGGAGCGCGTGGCGCCGTTGCCGAGCGTGACCATGGTGATGACCGCGGCCACGCCGATGACGATCCCGAGGATGGTGAGAAAGGAGCGCAGCAGGTTGCGCCGGATCGCGCGCAGGGCGAGGAGCAGCGTATTCCACAACATCAGGCATTGTCCTCGTTACGACGGTCGCTCTCGATGCGCCCGTCGACGAAGCGCACCACCCGCCTGGCGTATGCCGCCATCTCGGGCTCGTGCGTCACCATCAGCACCGTGATGCCACGATCGCGGTTCAAGCCACGGATGAGTTCCATGATCTCGACGCTGTTGACGCTGTCGAGGTTGCCGGTGGGCTCGTCGGCGAGCAGAACCCGCGGATGCGTGACGATGGCGCGTGCGATGGCGACACGCTGCTGCTGACCGCCGGACAGTTCACCCGGAGTGTGATGTTCCCAGCCGGCCAGTCCAACCTGCGCGAGTGCGGCGCGTGCGGCGGCATGTCGCCTGCCGGCGGCCTCTCCGCGATAGATGAGCGGCAGCTCGACATTTTCCAGCGCGGTCGTGCGCGCCAGCAGGTTGAAGCCCTGGAACACAAAGCCAAGGTAATGGCGGCGCAGCAACGCGCGTCCATTGCGTGTAAGTTCCTCGACCTTCACGCCGTCGAAGACGTAGCTGCCGTCGGTCGGTGTATCCAGGCAGCCGATGATGTTCATCGCGGTGGACTTGCCGGAACCGCTCGGCCCCATGATGGCGACGAAATCTCCCGCCTCCACCTCGAGGTCGACACCACGCAAGGCCTGAAACGCCGCCTGGCCGCGGCCGTAGGTCTTGGTGATGCCGGCGAGCCGGATCAGCGGGTCGTCGCTCATTGCTGGGCGCGCAGGGCCTCGGTGATCACCGCCATGCCGGCCTTCAGCTCGCCGCCGACGATCTCGGTGACGCGACCATTGGTTGCCCCGGTGCGTACATCGAGTGCGACCGGCTGGCCATCGCGCAGAACCCACACACGCGGCGTGCCGCCGGGTGCGGGACGTGCTTTCGGCGCCGATCGCGGCGGCCGCGGCATCAACATGCTGGCAATACCGACGGCGGGCTTCTTCGATGTCGCCTCCGTTGTCGCCGGAGTGAAGCGCAGCGCGCCGTTCGTCACCAGCAGAACATTCTCGCGGACCAGCGTGGTGATCTCGGCGGTGCCTGTCATGCCAGGGCGCAGGCTGAGGTCGGCGTTGTCGACATCGAGCACCGTGCGATAGGAAATCACCCCGTCCTGCGACTGCGAGCCGAAACCGACACGCCGGATGACAGCCGTATACTGCCGTCCCGGCCAGGCATCGACGCTGAACACGGCCTTCTGGCCGATCTTCACCTGCGCGACATCCGCCTCGTCGACGGCGACCTGCAACTCCATCTGCGTGAGGTCCTCGGCCAGCTTGAACAGTACGGGCGCCTGGAAGGACGCCGCCACCGTCTGCCCCGGATCGACCTGGCGCGACAGCACCACGCCATTGATGGGCGAGCGGATGTGCGCCTTGCCCAGATTGGTCTCGTCCGACTGCAAGGTCGCGCGCGCCTGGGTGACGCTTGCGTGCGCACTGGCCTCGTTGGCTTCGGCACGCGCGAGATTCGCCACGGCGGCATCCATTTCCGCCTGCGATGGCACCTTGCCAGCGGACAGCTGCGCCACCTTGCGGTAACGCTCCAGCGTGGCGCGCGCTTCGGCGACCGTCGCCCGCACCTGCATCACCTGCGCCTCCGCCGCGGCGAGGTTCGCGCGCGAACGGGTGACCGCATCGTGCAGCTTGGAGAGATCGAGCTGCGCCAGCACCTGGCCCTTCTTCACGCTGTCGTTGTCATCGACGAATACTTTCTCGACGATACCTGACAGTTCGCTGCCGACATCGACCGTGTTGGTCGGCTGCAGGTTGCCGGTTGCCGACACCTTGACCACCAGCGTACCGACGCTCGCGTTCTCGGTCCGGTACTGCGGCTGTGTCGCTGCATCGTCGGCGTGCATCAGGAAGTAGGCCAGCGCTGCGACGAGCAGCACGGCCACTCCCCCCAGCCATTTCCAGCGGCGCGAGCGCGTACCCGTCGCATCGCCGGCAAGCAGCGTCCTGGCTGATGTCCCGGAGCGGGTCGTGGAGGTGTTCATGGCGTGTCCTGAGCGAGAGTCGGTGTCGGTGTCGTGGGCGACCAGCCGCCCCCCAGCGCCTTGTACAGGCGGACCAGCGCCGCGAGGCCGTCCGCGCGCGTGCTGGCGAGACCATCCTGCAGCGAGAGCACGCTGCGTTCGGTATCGAGCACCGCCTGAAAGTCGATGAGCCCGGCGCTGTAGCGGTCACGCGCCAACGCCGCGGCGTTGCGTGCCGCGTCGAGCCCGCTTGCCAGCGCCTGTTCGCGCTCGCGGCTGCGCGCCAGGGCGACAAGTGCGTTCTCCACGTCTTCCAGCGCCGTCAGCACGGTGGCTTGATACGTCGCCTGCGCGCGCTCGCGCACTGCATCCTGGATTTCCACCTGCGCGCGCAGACGTCCGGCATTGAAGATGGGTGCGGCCAGCGCGGCGAGTAGCGAATGGGTGCCCGCACCGCCCTCGCCGAGTCCGCCGAGGGTCAGCGCCTCCAGGCCGATGGAACCGGACAGCCGGAAAGCCGGATAGCGCGCCGCTTCCGCCACCCCCAACCGGGCAGTTTCCGCCGCGAGTACGCGCTCCGCCGCGCGCACGTCGGGACGCTGGCGGAGCGTGTCGGCGGGGATGCCAACGGCGATCGACGCCGGCACCTGCGGCAGTCCGGTGCCCGCGGCGAGCCGCGCATGCAGGCTGCCGGGCGCCTGTCCCGCAAGTATCGCAAGACGATGCTCGGCGGCCGCGAGTGCGGACTCCAGCGCGGGAATCTGCGCCCGCGTCTGCTCCAGGTTGGCGCGCGCCTGTTCGACGTCCTGCCGGCTCACCAGCCCCGCCTGCGCGCGCCAGTCGGTCAGTTGCAGCGTTTCGGCCTGGCTCGTCAGATTACCGCGCGCAATCGCCAGGCGCAGCTGGTACGCGCGCACGTCGACATAGTCGAGCGCCACCTCGGCCACCAGCGACACCTGCGCGGCACCCAGATTCGCTTCGCTCGCCTGCACGTCCGCCTCGGCCGCCTCGACACTGCGCCGCACCCCGCCGAACACGTCGAGTTCCCAGCTTGCGTCGAAGCCCGCGGCGAAAGTATTGCGCGTGCTGCCGCCACCCAGCGTCTCGCTCGAGCGGACGCGCCGCGCCGTGCCGGATGCATCGACCTCGGGAAAACCACCGGCCGCAGTCACCGTGCGCCGCGCACGCGCCTCGCGCAGGCGCGCCTGTGCACTCGCGAGATCCGGATTCGCACGCAGCGCCTGCTCCACCAGGTCGGACAGCAGCGGATCCTCGAACACCTGCCACCAACGACTGATGTCGCCCACCGCATCGGCATGCGCCACCGTGGCGGCATCCCCCACACGGCTCCAGCCTGCCGGTGCTGCGGGCGGCGTACTGCGGTAGTCCGGTCCGAGCACGGAGCAGCCCGCAAGACTGGTACTCGCAAGCAAAACGAACATGAATACGGGATGACGCAGGGTCATGGGGATATCGTCAAGATTGTGCGATCCAGTGTACAGCTTCGGCGCGGGTGACATCCGCCTCTCGAGGCCCGTCAGGCCACTACACTTCGTCAGCCGGGGGATTGGAGCGCCCACACCGCCAAACGTTCACACAGAGCGCAAGACCGCAGGACAGGATGCCCCACGCTTGCCCTGGAAAACGTCCGGCCCCGCCCAAGGACGGGAATCCATGATAGCGACGACTTATCTTTCTCGCAAGATAATTTCCTGCTACGATGCGCCATCATCCGGAGGCTTCGCCATGACCTCGCCCCGCAAACGATCGTGCCATGCCTGGTCGGAAAGTCACGCGCCCGAGACTCTGCCGCTCATCCTGCATCTTCATCACGCACGCGAAACGACATTTCTTCACGCCCGCCCGGTCTGGCTCCGGCATGGGCTCACACCAGCGGAATTCGATGTGCTCGCGACGCTGCGCAACGCCCTGCCACCTCACCAGCTCACCCCCTCCGCGCTGCGGGATTGCCTGCTCATCACCTCGGGCGGACTGAGCAAGGTGATGCGACAACTCGAACAGCGCAATCTGGTGGCGCGCTCGCAAGACCCGCATGACCAGCGCGTCAAGCCCATCCGGCTCACCTACGCAGGCAGAACACTGATCGAACAGGCCATGGCGGAAGTGGGCGCCGCTGCCGATGGCTGGCTGCGCAGCATCCTGGACGCAGGGGAGATCGCCACACTGACCACGCTGCTGAAACGGCTCGCCGACACACCCGCGCCGTCCCCGGCCTGAGCTGCCGTCAGGTTACACTGCACAGGCGAAACACCAAGACCAAACACCTCGACCTCGCACGAGAAACCCATGTCCAGATCTCTCGCACTTGCCACGCTCGTGTTGTTCATGCTTTCTGCCTGCGGGGGTGAAACGGCACCGCCTGCGAAGAGCGCGCCGCCCTGGGTGCTGACTGCTCCGGTGCGCGCCAATGGTGCGACCGAACTGGAGCTCACCGGCACGGTGCATGCACGGCACGAAACCCCGGTGGCGTTCCAGGTGGGTGGACGCATCGCCACGCGCCATGTCGACGCGGGTCAACGTGTGGTCCGCGGTGCGGCGCTGTTCCGCCTCGACCCACGCGACCTCGAACAGGCAGTGCAGGCGGCCGAGGCCGAGCATGCCGCCGCCCTGTCGGCCTTGCGCCTCGCGCAAGCCGACGCCACGCGCAACCGCGCCCTGCAGGAGCAGGCCTTCGTCAGCCGCCAGGCACTCGACCGCGCCGAACTCGTCGTGCGCGAAACCCAGGCGCGTCTGGATGCCGCCCGCGCCCACCTGCAGCAGGCGCGTCACGCACGCGGCTACGCCGCGCTCACCGCGGCCGCCAGCGGCGTCGCGGTGAGCGTCAGTGGCGAACCCGGCCAGGTGGTCGCCGCGGGTCAGCCGGTCGCCGTGATCGCACACGACGGCGCGCGCGAAATCGAGGTGTTCTTTCCCGACAGCGTGACACCGCCGCGCAGCGGCGAGGCTCTACCTCCCGATGGCCCGCCGCTGGCGCTGACGCTGCGCGAAACCGCCGGCGCGGCCGATCCGGAAAGCCGGACCTGGCGCAGCCGGTATCGCGTCGAGCACGATGCGGCGGCCGGCGCGCTGGCGCTCGGCAGCGTCGTGCGTGTGCGCTTCGCCACCGCAGCCGGCGGCGGTGGACTGGCGGTGCCCCTCGGCGCGCTCGACGAACGCGCGGAAGGTGCCCGCGTGTGGCAAGTCGTCAACGGCATCGCGCAGCCAATACCCGTCGAAGTGGTCGCACTGGACGCCGAAACCGCGCATATCCGCGCCAAACTCGCACCGGGCAGCCGCGTCGTCGCACTGGGCACCCATCTGCTGAAACCCGGCATGGCGGTGCGGGAGCGCCACCCATGAGTTTTCCCAACCTGTCGGCACTCGCGGTACGCGAGCGTTCGACCACGCTGTTCTTCCTGCTGCTCTCGATTGTCGCCGGCATCTACGCCTTCCTCTCGCTCGGCCGTGCCGAGGATCCCGCCTTCACCGTGCGCATCGTTGCGGTATCGGTGATCTGGCCCGGCGCAACGCCGGACACGCTTCAGCAGCAGGTGGTGGACCGGCTGGAAAAACGCATCCAGGAGATCGACTATCTGTATCGCATCGAAACCGTGGTGCGTCCGGGTCGTGCCGACCTGCAGATCGAATTCCACGACTACGCCCCCAACCGCATCATTCCCGACCTCTTTTACGAAGTACGCAAGCGCATGCAGGACGAGGCGCCCAGACTGCCGCCCGGCGTCATCGGACCGCTCGTCAACGACGATTTTTCCGACGTGTATTTCAGTCTCATCGCGCTGAGCGCCCCAGGCATGCCGATGCGTGATCTGGTGCGCGAGGCCGAATCGGTGCGCAACCGCCTGCAGCTCGTCGAAGGCGTGCACAAGGCGCTGCTGCTGGGCGAACGCAGCGAGCGCGTGTTCGTCGATTTCGACATGGCGAGACTGCACAGCCTGAACCTTTCACCGCAGGCGGTATTCGATGCGATCGATGCGCACAACCGCCTGCTGCCCGCAGGCCGCATCGAGACCGCCGGCCCGCGCGTATACCTGCGCCTGGACGCCGATCTCGCCGACCCGGCGGCGCTCGCCGCCGTGCCGCTGCGCATCGGCGACCGCCTGCTGCGCCTGTCGGACATCGCAACGGTGCGGCGCGGCTATGAGACACCGCCGACCTATCTGGTACGCGCGCGCGGCGAGGACGCGATCCTGCTCGGTGTGGTGATGCGACAAGGTGAAAACGGTCTACACCTCGGCGAACGTCTCGACGCGTTCTTCGCATCGGAGCGCGCGCACCTGCCACTGGGTATCACGCTCACCCCACTCACCAACCAGGCGGAGGCCATCTCGGGCGCAGTGAACCTGTTCCAGCTCAAGTTCCTCGTCGCCGTCGCTGTCGTCATCGGCGTCAGCGTACTCGCCATCGGCCTGCGTGCCGGGTTGGTGGTGGGCATCGCCATCCCGGTGACGATCGGCCTCACCTTCCTGGTGATGAAGCTGCGCGGCATCAACCTCGACCGCATCACATTGGGGGCGCTCATCATCGCGCTGGGCCTCCTGGTCGACGACGCCATCATCGCCATCGAGATGATGATCGTGAAAATGGAGGAAGGCTGGGACCGCGTGCGTGCGGCCTCGCACGCCTGGAACGTGACCGCCGCGCCGATGCTGTTCGGCACTCTGGTCACGGTGGCGGGCTTCGTGCCGATCGGCTTCGCGCAATCCGGCGTCGGCGAATACGCCGGCAATATCTTCTGGGTGCTGGGTATCGCGCTCCTGGTATCGTGGCTGGTCGCGGTCACCTTCACCCCCTATCTCGGCATCAAGCTTCTTCCCGATTTCAAAAAAGGGACCCACACCGATGCCAGTCTGTACCAGACCCCGGTATACCGGCGCCTGCGCGCGCTGATCGAGTGGTGCGTCACGCACCGCAAGACCGTCGTGGCGGGCACGCTGGGGCTCCTGGCACTCGCCATCGCCGGCATGGCCGGCCCGGTGGAAAAGCAGTTCTTCCCCGGCTCCGACCGCACCGAAGTGCTGGTGAGCGTCTACCTGCCGCAGGGCAGCGCCATCGCGGCCACCGACGCGACCACGCGCAAGCTCGAAGCGATCCTTGCGAGCATGCCGGAGGTGCGCACCCTGTCGGCCTACATCGGAGCGGGTGCACCACGCTTCTTCATTTCCGCGAACCCGGAACAGCCCGACCCGGCCTTTGCGAAAATCATCGCGGTCACGCAGGACGTCGCCGCGCGCGATCGCGTCATGGCGACGCTGGAGCAGCACATCGCCGACGGCGATTTCCCCGAGGCGCGTGTGCGCGTCACGCGGCTGTTCTATGGTCCGCCGGTGATCTGGCCGGTGAGCTTCCGCGTCATCGGCCCCGACCTCGTCGAACTGCGCCGCATCGGTCATGCGGTGCGTGACGTGATGAGCGCGAACCCGCACATCCGCGACGCGCATCTGGAATGGGACGAGCGCGTACCGGTGCTGCGTCTGACGACCGACCCCGAGCGCCTGCGTCTGGTCGGTCTCACCCCGAACGAAGTCGCGCGGCAGTTGCAGTTCCAGCTCGACGGCACCGCCGTCACCACCGTGCGCCAGGGTTTGCGCAGCGTCGAGGTGCACGCACGCGGCGGTGCGGTCGATACCGGCCGCCCACAGGCGATCGAATTGCGCACGCTCGACGGACGCACGGTGCCGCTCGCTCAGCTCGGAACCCTGCAAGTCGGCTTCGAAGATCCCGTCATCCGTCGCTACAACCGCGAGCCCTTCGTCGCCGTCCACGCCGACATCCACGGCGCCCAGCCCAACGACGTCAGCGCCGCGGTGTGGGCCAGGCTTGCGAAACTGCGTGCCTCGCTGCCGCCCGACTACCGCATCGACATCGGCGGATCGGTCGAACAATCGGGCAAGGCGGATGCGTCGATCAACCGCCTGATGCCGGTGATGCTGGCGCTGACTCTGATTTTTGTCATGCTGCAGATGCGCTCGTTCAGCGGCAGCTTCGTCGTGGTCGCCACCGCGCCGCTGGGCATCATCGGTGCCGTCGCCGCACTGCTGCTGTTCCGCCAGCCGTTCGGCTTCGTCGCGCTGCTGGGCCTCATCGGCCTGGCCGGCATCCTCATGCGCAACACCCTCATCCTGACCCAGCAGGTATCCGACAACTTCAACGAAGGCATGCCGGCCGCCGCGGCGGTCGTCGAGGCCGCCGTGCGGCGCGCGCGCCCCGTCGTGCTTACCGCGCTCGCTGCCATTTTCGCCTTCGTGCCGCTCACCCTCGACGGCTTCTGGGGCCCGCTGGCCTACGTCCTCATCGGCGGCATCGCCATCGGCACGCTCATCACCCTGTTGTTCGTCCCGGCGCTGTATGCCCTGTGGTTCCGCATCGGCAGGAACGCCGCGCGAGCCGCCTGACCCGGCGCTCACGCATGGAAGAACTGAGCCTAAAAACCGCAGTTGACCGCTTGATACGTTCACCAACGCCGCATGAATACTGAAAAGTGCGCCTCCGTTTGCCTTCACCTGTCAGGTGAGTCCGCTACGCACCCGCTGGCACGCCGGCTCACGCACCTGCCTTTGGCGCGCCTCCTTGCAGGCCCCGGCCTGCGGCGTCGTTGCTTCGCGGCAGGCACGCGATCCAACGCACCATCGGATGCGTCCAACTGCGGTTTTTAGGCTGAGTTATCCGGCCGTCGGTTTGGCTGACCTGCCGCGGCGCGTCACGCGCCACAGGGCATCCGCATACCCGGACAGCCCGTACAGAACGAAACCGCCGAACAGCACTTCGGGCGGACTGGTGGAGATGAGAATGAAGGCGAGCACCACCAGCAGGATGACGAAGAAGGGTACGCTCTTCCGCAGGTTGATTTCCTTGCCGCTGTAGAAGCGGAAGTTGCTGACCATGGTCAGCCCCCCGAACAGGGCGATGGCGGCTGCAAGCCCTCGCACGTCGCTGCCGGCAATTCCGTATTCGACCATGACCCAGACGAAACCGGCGACGAGCGCGGCGGCCGACGGGCTGGGCAGCCCCTGGAAAAAGCGCTTGTCGGTGACGGCATCGAGCTGGGTGTTGAAGCGCGCCAGCCGCAGCGCCGCGCCGGCACAGTAGACGAAGGCGGCGATCCAGCCGAACTTGCCGAGGCCCTGCAGGGCGAACTCGTAGATCACCAGCGCCGGGGCGACGCCGAATGAGACCATGTCGGAGAGACTGTCGTATTCCGCACCGAACGCGCTCTGCGTGTGCGTCAGGCGCGCGACGCGACCGTCCAGGCCGTCGAGCACCATGGCGATGAAGATCGCCACCGCGGCGTGCTCGAAGCGTCCGTTCATCGCCTGCACGACGGCGTAGAAGCCGGCGAACAGCGCACCGGTGGTGAACAGGTTGGGCAGCAGGTAGATGCCGCGGTCGCGCATCCGCAACCGTTGCCGGTTGCTCTTGCGGTCGATGAAATCAGGCATGGGCCGGGCTCGGGTTACCAGCGAGCCAGTATGGTACGCCCGCCTGTGACTTTCTGGCCAATCGAGACTTCGGCACGCGTCGTGGTCGGCAGATACACGTCGACCCGCGAGCCAAAGCGGATGAAGCCGTAGCGCTGCCCGCGCACCAGTTTGTCGCCGGTGGCGACATAACAGAGGATGCGACGCGCGATCAGGCCGGCGATCTGCACGCAAGTCACATCGCCGCGCGCGCTGTGGATCCAGATCGCGTTGCGCTCGTTCTCGGTGGACGCCTTGTCGAGGTCGGCGTTGACGAAACTGCCCGGGCTGTACCAGCGTCCCTTCACCTCGCCGTCGACCGGGCTCTTGTTCGAATGCACGTTGAACACGTTCATGAACACGCTGATTTTCAGCGCATCGCGTTCCAGGTAGGGATCGGCGACCTTTTCCACGGCGACGATGCGACCATCGGCGGGCGCGATCACCGCGTCAGCGTCGGTCGGCGGTACCCGCACCGGGTCGCGGAAGAACTGCAGGGCGAACACCGCCCAGATCCAGAACGGCGTCGACCACCAGCCGACCATCCAGGTCGCGACGAGCGCAGCCGCGAATGCGGCAATGAGAACGAGCCAGCCTTCGCGGGCGATGAGAGGTTGTTTGTCCATAGGGGTCGGGATTCAGGGGTCAGGATTCAGAGAACACGAGAGGCGCGGCGCAGCCGCACAAGCCCCCTGACCCCTGAATCCCGACCCCTGATCCCTTATCAGTTCTTCGACTTGTCGACCAGCTTGTTCGCGGCGATCCAGGGCATCATCGCGCGCAGCCTGGCGCCGACGACCTCGATCGGATGGGCCGCGTTGTTGCGGCGCCAGGCCGTCATCTCGGGATAGTTGGCCTGGCCTTCGAGGATGAAGCGCTTGGCGTAGGCGCCGTTCTGGATGTTGGCAAGCGCCTGTTTCATCGCCGCACGCGACTCGGCATTGATGACCTGCGGCCCGGTGACGTATTCGCCGTACTCCGCATTGTTGGAGATGGAGTAGTTCATGTTGGCGATGCCGCCCTCGTACATCAGGTCGACGATCAGCTTGAGCTCGTGCAGACACTCGAAATACGCCATCTCCGGCGCGTAGCCCGCCTCGACCAGGGTCTCGAAACCGGCCTTGACCAGTTCCACTGCGCCGCCGCACAGCACGGCCTGCTCGCCGAACAGGTCGGTCTCGGTTTCGTCCTTGAAGGTGGTCTCGATGATGCCGGTGCGCCCGCCGCCGATGGCGGAGGCGTAGGACAGCGCGAGATCGCGCGCCTTGCCGGACGCGTCCTGGAATATGGCGATGAGGTCGGGGATGCCGCCGCCCTTGACGAACTCGGAGCGTACGGTATGCCCCGGCGCCTTGGGCGCGACCATGATCACGTCGAGGTCTTCGCGTGGCACGATCTGGTTGTAGTGGATGGAGAAGCCGTGGGCGAACGCCAGGGTCGCACCCTTCTTCAGGTTGGGCTCGACTTCTTCACGATACAGGCGCGACTGGAACTCGTCCGGGGTGAGGATCATCACCAGGTCCGCGCCGGCGACGGCCTCGGGCACGCTCTTGACCTTGAGACCGGCGTTCTCGGCCTTCTTCGCGGAAGCCGAACCGGGACGCAGGCCGATCGTCACCTTGACACCGGAATCCTTCAGGTTGTTGGCATGGGCGTGCCCCTGCGAGCCATAGCCGATGATCGCCACCTTGCGCTTCTTGATGAGGGAAATGTCGGCGTCCTTGTCGTAATAGACTTTCATGTCGGTTCCTGAAATGGGTCAAAAATGAAAAATCAGAGCTTGAGGCTGCGCTCGCCGCGCCCGATGCCGGATGCGCCCGTGCGCACGGTTTCGATGATGACGGCCGGATCGATCGCCTCGAGAAAAGCATCGAGCTTGGATCCGGTGCCGGTGAGTTCGATGGTGTAGGTGGCGTCGGTGACGTCGATGATGCGGCCGCGAAAGATGTCGGCGGTGCGTTTCATCTCTTCGCGTCCGCTGCCCACCGCCTTCACCTTGACCAGCATCAGCTCGCGCTCGATGTGGCGGCCCTCGGTGAGGTCCATCACCTTGATGACGTCGACCAGCTTGTTCAGCTGCTTGGTGATCTGCTCGAGAATTTCGTCCGAGCCGGTGGTGACGATGGTCATGCGCGACAGCGTGGCGTCCTCGGTGGGCGCCACGGTGAGCGATTCAATGTTGTAGCCGCGTGCGGAAAACAGCCCGGCGACACGCGACAGCGCGCCCGCCTCGTTTTCCATGAGGAGCGAAATGATGCGTCTCATAGCTCCTCCGCCAGGATCATCTCGGACAGGCCCTTGCCGCCCTCGACCATGGGATAGACGTTCTCGGTCTGGTCGGTCTGGAAATCCATGAACACCAGGCGCTCCTTCAATGCCGGCGAGAACGCCTCCTTCAATGCGCCCTCGACATCCTCGGGTTTGTCGATGCGCATGCCGACATGGCCGTAGCTTTCCGCCAGCCTGACAAAATCAGGCAGCGATTCCATGTAGGATTCCGCGTAGCGGCTGCCGTAAAAGAACTCCTGCCACTGCCGCACCATGCCCATGTAGCGGTTGTTGAGCGTCACCACCTTGATCGGGATGCGGTATTGCTTGCAGGTGGACAGTTCCTGGATGTTCATCTGCACGCTCGACTCACCGGTGATGCACGCCACCTGCGCGTCCGGATGCGCAAGCTGCACACCCATCGCATAGGGCAGGCCGACGCCCATGGTGCCAAGCCCCCCGGAATTCATCCAGCGTCGCGGCTTGTCGAACTTGTAGTACTGCGCCGCCCACATCTGGTGCTGGCCGACGTCGGAGGTGACGAAGGCGTCGCCGCCAGTCACTTCCCAGAGTTTCTCGACCACGTATTGCGGCTTGATGATCGTGCTGTTGCGGTTGTAATTGAGGCAGTTCCTGGAACGCCACAGCTCGATCTGCGTCCACCACGCGTTGAGCGCGGTCGCATCGGGTCGCTCCTTCGCCTGCCTGAGCAGCGACAGCATCTCGGCAAGGACATTGCCGACGTCGCCGACAATGGGCAGATCGACCCTGACACGCTTGGAGATCGACGATGGATCGACATCGACGTGGATGATGCGGCGTTGCTCGCGCGCGAAATGCGCGGGGTTGCCGATCACGCGGTCGTCGAAGCGCGCGCCGATGGCGAGCAGCACGTCGCAGTGCTGCATCGCCATGTTGGCTTCGTAGGTGCCGTGCATGCCGAGCATGCCGAGAAACTGGCGGTCGGTACCGGGATAGCCGCCCAGGCCCATCAGCGTGCTGGTGCAGGGGAAGCCGAGCAGGCGCGTCAGTTCGGCGAGCTGCTCGGCCGCATTGCCGAGGATCACGCCGCCGCCGGTGTAGATCATCGGCCGTTTGGCTTCCAGCAGCATCTGCACCGCGCGCTTCAACTGGCCGCTATGGCCCTTCACCACCGGGTTGTAGGAACGCATCTCGATCGTCGCCGGATACGCGAATTCAGTGCGGTGCGCCGTCACGTCCTTGGGCACGTCCACCACCACCGGGCCGGGGCGACCGGTGGCGGCAATATGGAAGGCCTTCTTCATCGTCGATGCCAGGTCCTTGACATCCTTGACGAGGAAGTTGTGCTTCACGCACGGGCGGGTGATGCCGACGGTATCGACTTCCTGGAAGGCATCCATGCCGATCGCCGGCGTCGGCACCTGGCCGGTGACGACCACGATGGGAATCGAATCCATGTAGGCGGTGGCGATGCCGGTGAGCGCGTTGGTCACGCCCGGCCCGGAGGTCACCAGCGCCACGCCGACACGGCCGGTCGAACGGGCATAGGCGTCGGCGGCGTGCACCGCGGCCTGCTCATGACGCACCAGCACGTGCTTGAACTTGTTCTGCTTGAAGATCTCGTCATAAATGTTGAGCACGGCCCCGCCGGGATAGCCGAACACGAATTCGACCCCTTCCTCGGCCAGGCAACGTACGACGATCTCGGCGCCGGTGGCTTCCATAAACTGGCAATAAATCAATTCGTTGGTGAACCTGTGAGGGTAATCGTTTTGCCCCGTGGCGGTCAAGAAAAGCACGCAGTTCCGGGCTGCAGGCGATCGGGATAGGGGCGGTCAGTTTATCTGACCGATCCCCTCCCACACCACCCGGCATGCGGGTCCGCACCGGACGGTTCGAGAAGTTGAGGTCATGAGAGTCGGGGTAGGCCGAGTTTATCGAAGTAGGCAATGGTCAGCACCCGTTG
>MKWN01000053.1 GCA_001899775.1 Thiobacillus sp. 65-29 | reverse complement strand
TCGCCCAAATCGCGGCGAGGGCGCCGCTCCTACAGGAGGTGCGCTGCGCTCGACCGCCGTCGCGGGCGGCGGCCGCGGGTCATCGCGCTGCTGTAGGAGGGCCGCCCCCGGCCCGATGGGGTGACGGTGCGGTCGCCCGATTCTCACCGCAAGCGGCGCTCCTGCCGGCGAACGGATGATCCGGGACCAACCCCTTCTGGATCGCCATGGCGTTGCGCCTCTCGCTCGGTGCAAGACGCGCGCAGCGCCGCCTACAGCGTATGCCGGCGATCGCCGCGGATGAAACCGGCGAGCGGGGCGAGTTCGCCACGGACGAAAGCAATGACCTTGAACAGCTCGCCCATCTCGGCGGGGGACACCAACCGCTGCACCGCGTTGGTCTGCGGCAGGTAGGCGGCCACGTCGTCGGGCGCGGTCTGCATGAGCAACTCGGTGAGCTCGCTGCCGAGAAGAAAGGCCGCCTGCGACGTGTAGCCCATGAGTTCCAGCCCACCGGCGCGCCCGGCGCGGGCGACGGCGCTGAAGTCGACGTGCGCGGTGAGATCGGTGAGACCGGGCAGGTGAAACGGGTCGTCGAGCGCATGGTGGCGATAGTGCGCGCGCAGGGTGCCCATGTGGCGCTGCGGATGGTAATACTCGGAGGCGCCGAAGCCGTAGTCGATCAAGAGAACGAGGCCGTGCTCAAGGCTTGCAGCGAGCGAGGCGAGCAAGCCATCGGCGGCGAGGCTGATCTCGGAAACGTAGCCCGGCGCCAGGGCGAGTGCCTCGGCCCGCGCGCGCAGGCGGGCGTCGTCGATGGAGCGATCCTGCCAGACGAAGCGTTTGTCCTCGATGCTCACGCCGCGTACCCGCGGGCCGGCGTCGGTCCAGTGCACGAGTTCGACCGGCAGGGCGTCGAGCACCTCGTTGCCGAGCACGACGCCGCGAAACTGCGCCGGCAAGGTGTCGAGCCACTGCACGCGCGCGGCGAGTTGCGGGCTTTCGCGTTCGAGCGTTTGACGCTGGCGCGCGCGCAGCTCGGCGCTGAGTTCCAGGATCGCGTAGCGCGTCGGCAGCGCATCGAGCCGGGCGAGTTCGCCGAGCATGTCCACCGCCAGCCGGCCGCTGCCGGCGCCGAGTTCCAGCACGTCGCCGCCGGTTTGCAGCAGCGCCGGGGCGATGGCGCGGGCGAGCGTGCGGCCGAACAGCGGCGTCAGTTCCGGCGCGGTGACGAAGTCGCCGGCGGCGCCGAATTTCATCGCACCGGCGCTGTAGTAGCCGAGGCCGGGTGCGTACAGCGCGGCGTCCATGAAGCGCGAGAACGGGATCCAGCCGCCGGCTGCGGCGATCAGCGCGGCAAGATGGGCGGTCACGCGCTGGCTGTGCGCGAGGGCGTCGGCGGAGGGCGCGGGCAGCATCGGCTTCGGGGATAATGCGCAATTCACCGACTATAAGGGCGAATCGCGATGCATGGCAAAGTCGTACTGATCACCGGCGGGGCCAGGCGGGTGGGCGCGGCGTCGGCGCGCGTGCTGCACGCCGCCGGGGCGCAGATCATGATCCATTACCGCAGTTCGGCGACGGAGGCGCGCGCGCTGCAGGACGAGCTCAACGCCATTCGCGCCGACTCGGTGGCGTTGATCCAGGCCGACCTGCACGACACCCATGGCCTGCCCGCGCTGGTGAGCCAGACGGTGGCCACATTCGGCGGACTGGACGTGCTGCTCAACAACGCGTCGAGCTTCTATCCGACGCTGGTCGGCAGCATCACGGAAAAGGACTGGGCGGATCTCATGGGCAGCAACCTCAAGGCGCCGATGTTCCTGTCGCAGGCCGCGGCACCCGAGCTGAAGAAGCGCCGTGGCTGCATCATCAACATCACCGACATTCATGCCGAGCGGCCGATGAAGAGCTACGTCGTGTATTCCGTCGCCAAGGCCGGCCTGGTCGGGCTGACCAAATCGCTGGCGCGCGAACTTGCGCCGGAGGTGCGCGTCAACGGCATCGCGCCGGGGCCGGTCATGTGGCCCGACGGCGATGCGAACTTCGACGAGGTCTCGCGCCAGCGCATCATCTCGCACACCATGCTGAAGCGCGCCGGCGATCCGCACGACATCGCGCTGGCGGTGCGCTTCTTCGCCATGGACACGCATTACGTCACCGGCCAGATCCTCGCCGTGGACGGTGGGCGCAGCGCGAAGCTCTGACACCGCCGCATGTCCGATCCACAAATGGCGCGCGTGAGCTGGAGCGAAGCCGGGGAGGCCCGCTCGGCACGCTGGCGCTCCGAACGCGCCGCGCCGCCGCCGCGCCAGGTGGAGGTGGTGGACGACCGCATCAGTGCGGACGCGGCCTTTCACGCGGCGAGCGAAGGCACCGCGCTGCTGTGGCGCGGCGACTTCCAGAACGCGCGCCAACTGCTGCAGGCGATGACGCGGCGCGTCGAGCGCACGCGGCGCAAGTCCGCCGCGACCGCGACGGAAGCCTTCAATCTGTACCGCCTGGCGCAGTCCCAGCGCGCGCGCACGCTGGGCATGCTGCTGTTGCCGCTCGACGCGGACTACACCATTCCGCTGCGCCGCGCGCCCGACGTGAGGCAGGCGTGCAGCGAAGCCTGGGGGCCGGGCGATGCGCCGTCGCTGGTGTCCTTGCGCGAGCTGCTCGGCGTGATCGGCGCGCACGAATGGCGCAAGAAGGGCGTGGAGATTCCCGCGCTCGGTGCGCGCATCCATCCGCACTATGGCGTGTTCTCGCCGGTGCGCGGCGAATACGTCGCGCTGGTGGCGCAGGCGCCGCTGCCCGCCGACGCGCTTGCATTCGACATCGGCACGGGCACCGGTGTGCTCGCGGCGGTGCTGGCGCGCCGCGGCGTGCGGCGCGTCATCGCCACCGACCGCGACCCGCGTGCGCTCGCCTGCGCGCGCGACAACATCGCCCGGCTCGGTCTCGCCGGGCAGGTGGAGGTCATCGCGGCCGACCTGTTTCCCGAGGGGCGCGCGCCGCTCGTGGTGTGCAACCCGCCCTGGCTCCCCGGCGGCGCGCACACGCCACTCGAACACGCCGTCTACGATCCCGACAGCGCCATGCTGCGCGGCTTTCTCGACGGACTCGCCGCGCATCTCGCGCCGGGCGGCGAAGGCTGGCTGATTCTCTCCGATCTCGCCGAACACCTCGGCCTGCGCAGCCGCGACACCCTGCTCGCCATGATCGAGGCGGCCGGACTTCACGTCGCCGGTCGCCTCGATACGCGCCCGGGCCATCCGCGCACCACGGACGCCAGCGATCCGCTCCACGCCGCGCGCGCGGCCGAGGTCACCTCCCTGTGGCGGCTGACCGCGCGCACGGCATGACCCATTCACTCAGCGAAGGAAGCACCCCATGAAACCCCGCCGTTATCTGTTCACCTCCGAATCGGTGTCGGAAGGCCATCCCGACAAGATCGCCGACCAGATTTCCGATGCCATCCTCGACGCCTTCCTCGCCGAGGAACCTGCGGCGAAGGTGGCGTGCGAGACGCTCGTCGCCGACAATCTGGTCGTCATTACCGGTGAATTCAGGACCGCGCGCAAGGACCTGTTCGACGAGGTGCGCGACCGCGCGGAAGCCATCGCGCGCCAGGTGCTGCGCGACATCGGCTACCGTGACGCCGAGACCGGTATCGACCCCGATGCCTGCGAAGTGCAGGTGCGCTTCAACCACCAGTCGATCCAGATCCACAAGGGCATCACACTTCCCGACGGCGAAATCGGCGCCGGCGACCAGGGGCTGATGTTCGGCTACGCCTGCGACGAAACCCCCGACCTCATGCCCTACCCGCTGTGGCTCGCGCACCGGCTGGTGCAGCGGCAGGCCGAGCTGCGCAAGTCCGGCGCCCTGCCGTGGCTGCGCCCGGACGCCAAAAGCCAGGTCACCGTCGCCTACGAAGGGCAGAAAGTGGCCGGCGTCGAGACCGTGATCCTTTCCACGCAGATCGCACGCGACCTCGATCCGGCCTGGGTGACGCAGCAGGTCGCGCGCGAGATCGTCGATCCGCTGCTGCCGCATGCGACGCGCACGCCGACCTTCAGACTGTGGGTCAATCCGGCAGGCCCGTTCGAGATCGGCGGTCCCAACGGCGACACCGGGCTCACCGGGCGCAAGATCATCGTCGACACCTACGGCGGCGCGTGTCCGCACGGCGGCGGCGCGTTTTCCGGCAAGGATCCCACCAAGGTCGACCGCTCCGCGGCGTACATGGCGCGCTACATCGCCAAGAACCTGGTCGCCGCCGGTCTGGCCCGGCGCTGCCTGGTGCAGCTCGCCTACGCGATCGGCGTGGCCGAGCCGGTTTCGCTCCTCATCGACACCTTCGGCACCGGCACCGTGCCCGACGAAAGACTCGAGGACATCGTGCGCTGTAGCTTCAAGCTCACGCCGCGCGGCATCATCGAAAGCCTCGACCTGCGCCGGCCGATCTACCGCAAGACCGCGGCCTACGGTCATTTCGGACGCGCCGAGCCGGAGTTCACCTGGGAGCGAACCGACCAGGCGCAGCGCCTCGTCGCCCAGGCCGGCTGAAATCGCCGCTCGATGCCCCGTCGTTGCGCGGTGACGGCGGCTCAGCCGTGACGCTTGCCGAGGCTGCGCACCAGCGTGGCACCGCCCTGCATGGCCTCGGCTTCGTCGGCGGACTCGTCAGCCGACGTACTTGTTGCCGACTCCGGCAGCTTCACCACGCTGGCACCGGCAGTGTGATAGGCGACGTTGCCGTAAAGCGTGCCGCCCTCCTCCACCATCAGCGCACCGTAGTGGATCACGCCACTCACCCGCCCCGTGGCGTAGATCACCAGACGCTTGCGCGCGGTCAATTCGCCCTCGAACGTGCCGCGAATTTCCGCGACGTCGATCTCCGCTTTCCCGGAAAACACGCCGCCCTCGGCGATGCGGATGTCGCGACTGTTCATGGACGCCTCCACCCGGCCTTCCACCACCAGAATCTCGCAGTCGGTGATTTCCGCGCCCTTGAGCTTGATGTTCGGACCGACGATGAGCTTGCTGCCCTCGTCGACGGGTTCCGGCTTCGCCGCCGCCGTGCGCGCGTCGGGTTTCGCCGACGCATACGGCGGGCTGGCCGGACGGCCTGTTTCGGTTCTTGCGTGGCTGGAATGCATGAGGTTCTTCAGCATGGACCTGTCTCTCTCTCGGTAACTGGGTTGAAACATTGCGATGAGGCTGTGCCCGCAACCGGGCAAAGCGCCTTAACGCAACCGCCGTGCCAGTACTGGAAACGCTCTGTCAAACAACGAGATAACGAAACAAACCGCGCGAGGACCGCGAGAAAGGCGGGGCAAATGTCACGCCGTGGCGACAGGAATCAAGGCCCGCGGGAAGATGTCGTGTCAAAACAAAAACTTGGAAAGCAGGGCGCTGTCGTCGTTTGGCGACAGTCGCCAAGACAAGACCCGTCGATGCCCGGAAACATGCGCAAGGCCGGGTGCAGCGCAGCGAAATCCGGGACAGGTCCGCACGGGCTTCCCCTGTGCGCGTGCCGGCGGGACTTTCCTCGGCGTCAGCGGCTTGCGCTGGACGTATATCCCCGATACCACTCCACCCACTTTCCGATCCCGTATTCCAGCGTCGTCGCCGGCTTGAAGCCGGTGTCGCGGATGAGGTCGTCGACGTCGGCGTAAGTGGCCTTCACGTCGCCGTCCTGCATCGGCAGGAAGCTCTTTTTCGCCTCCTGCCCGAGCGCGCGCTCGATGGTGCCGATGAAGTCCATGAGCTGCACCGGGGTGTGGTTGCCAATGTTGTAGATGCGGTAGGGGGCGTGGCTGGTGGCCGGGTCGGGGTTGGCGTGGTCGAAGTCCGGGTTGCCCTGCGGGATACGGTCGAGAACTTTGACGGTGCCGTCGGCGATGTCATCGATGTAGGTGAAGTCGCGCATCATGTCGCCGTGGTTGAAGACGTCGATGGTGCGGCCTTCAAGGATGGCGGAGGTGAACAGCCACGGCGACATGTCGGGCCGGCCCCAGGGGCCGTAGACGGTGAAGTAGCGCAGCCCCGTGGTCGGCAGGCCGTAGAGGTGCGAGTAGGTATGCGCCATCAGCTCGTTGGCCTTCTTGCTCGCCGCGTACAGGCTGACCGGGTGGTTGACCGGGTCGTGCACCGAAAACGGGATCTTGGTGTTGGCGCCGTAGACGGACGACGAACTGGCGTAGACGAAATGCTTGATGCCGTGATGGCGGCAGCCTTCGAGCAGGTTGGCGAAGCCGACCAGATTCGACTGCACGTAGGCATGCGGATTCTTCAGCGAGTAGCGCACGCCGGCCTGCGCGGCGAGGTTGATGACGGCGTCGAAGTGGCCTTTCTCGAACAGGTCCTCCATCACCATGCGGTCGGCGATGTCGTCCCTGACGAAGCGGAAGTTGGGAAAGGGCTTCAACTGCTCCAGCCGCGCGAGCTTCAGTGCGGGGTCGTAATAGTCGTTGAGATTGTCGATGCCGATGACCTCGTCGCCGCGTTTCAAGAGGATTTGCGCGACGTGCATGCCGATGAACCCGGCGGCGCCGGTGAGCAGGATTTTCATGATGGGACCTCCACGGGTGGCGTCGAGTTTAGCATTGGCGCGCTTACAATTCGTGCATGCCCGGCCTACGCCTTGCCATCGACTGGACGCTCTATCGCTTCGCCCTCCTGCTGGCTGCGCCGCTGATCCCCTTGCGTCTGCTGTGGCGCGGGCGGCGCGAGCGCGGCTATCTGCGCCACTGGCGCGAGCGCGTGGCCCGCGGGCCGGCGCCGGTGACCGGTGCGCTGTGGATCCACGCCGTGTCGGTGGGGGAAATGCGCGCCGCGCAGCCGCTCGTGGCCGCGTTGCGTGCCGCGCATCCGGAGCTGCCGCTGCTCTTCACCTGCATGACGCCGACCGGGCGTGCCACGGCGGAGGCGCTGTTTGGGGCTTTCGCGCAGGTGGTCTATCTGCCCTACGACACCGCCAGCGCGATGCGGCGCTTCCTGCACCGCGCGCAGCCGCGCGCCGGCATCCTGATGGAGACCGAGCTGTGGCCCAATCTGATCCACGCGGCGGCGCAGGCGAACGTTCCGCTGGTGCTGGCGAATGCGCGCCTGTCGCAGCGCTCGGCCCGCGGTTACGCACGCCTGCCGGCGCTGACGCACGCCTGCCTGCGGCGGATCGCGGCGGTCGCCGCGCAGAGCGAGGCGGATGCGGCGCGGCTGCTCAGCCTCGGCGCATCGTCCGTGCACGTCACCGGCAACCTGAAGTTCGATATCGCACCCCCGGCGCCGCTGCTCGAACGCGGTGCGGCGTGGCGCGCACAGTGGGGTCGCCGTCCGGTATTGCTCGCGGCAAGCACGCGCGAGGGCGAGGAAGCGCCGATCCTGCGCGCCTTCGCCGCGCGCGCGCCGGCCAACGTGCTGCTGGTGCTGGTGCCGCGCCATCCGCAGCGCTTCGATGCGGTGGCCGACCTGATCGCGGCGACAGGCCTGCGCAGCGCGCGCCGCAGCACCCTTGGCGGCGCGCCGCTGAACCTGCAGACGCGGGTGCTGCTCGGCGACAGCCTGGGCGAGATGTTCGCGTATTACGCGGCGTGCGACGTCGCCTTTGTCGGTGGCAGCCTGCTGCCCCTGGGCGGGCAGAATCTGATCGAGCCGGCCAGCGTGGGGCGTCCCGTGCTGGTGGGGCCGCATACCTTCAATTTCGATGAGGCGACGCGGCGGGCGATCGAGGCGGGCGCGGTGTTGCGGGTCGACGATGCCGATGCGCTGATCGACAGCGCGCTGAAGCTGCTCGACGATGCGCCGGCGCGTGCGCGCATGGGCGAGGCCGGGCGGACGTTCGCCGCAGCGCATCGCGGTGCGGCGGCGCAAATGGCCGGGCTGATCGCACCCCTGCTCGCGAAGGGGTAGCTGCGGTCTGCGCCTTCGGGCCGGGGGGCTTCCTACGACGGCGTCCCGTGCAGGCGCGGCGCCCTCGCCGCAATTTGGGCGGTGGAAACATCACGGCATCGGGCCGGGGGCGGCCCTCCTACAACAGCGCAATGACCCACGACCGCCGCCCGCAACGGCGATCGCGCGCAGCGCACCTCCTGTAGGAGCGGCGCCCTCGCCGCGATTGGGGCGATGGAACCACCACGGCATCGGGCCGGGGGCGGCCCTCCTACAATGGCGCGATGACCGCGGCCGCCGCCCGCAACGGCGATCGCGCGCAGCGCACCCTCATGTAGGCGCGGCGCCCTCGCTGCGATTGGGGCGATGGAACCACCACGGCACCGGGCCGGGGGCGGCCCTCCTACGGTGCGGGCTTCAGGTGCTGGTCGATTTCGGCGAGGTCGGCGGGGCTCAGTGTGCCGCCGGCGGCTTTCAAGGAAAGGCCCGCCAGCAGATAGGCGTAGCGGGCGCCGGCCAGGTCGCGGCGGGCGGAGAGTACCTGCTGCTCGGCGTCGAGCACGTCGAGGCTGGTGCGCACGCCGACCTGCAGGCCGAGCTTGGTGGAGTCGAGCTGCGCCTGCGAGGAAATGAGTGCCTGCTCCAGCGCCCGCACGCGGGCGGCGCCGCTGTTGACGTTCAACCACGCCTGGCGTGCCTGCAGGCTGGCCTCGCGGCTGGCGTTTTCCAGATCCTGGCGCGCCTTTTCCTGGTTGGCGATGGCTTCGCGCACGCGTGAGCTGGTGAGCCCCCCCTGGTAGATCGGCAGGTTCAGTTCGAGGCCGATCTGTGCGACGTTGGCGTCATAACGCAGGGTGCCTGCGCTCAGATTGTTGTTGACCGAGTAGCCCGCGACCGCGTCGAGCGTGGGATAGTGGCCGGCGCGGTTGCGTTCGACGTCCTGGTCGGCGATGGCTTTCGCCAGACGCTGGATTTCGGCGGCGAGGTTGCCCGTCGCGGCGCGCTGTGCCCAGTCGTCGATGGCGCCGGCCTCGGTCTTCAGAATCCTGTTTTCGGCGAGTACGTCGAGGCCGCCGGCGGGCTTGCCGATGAGCTTTTCCAGCGCGCGCAGACGGATGTTGAAGCTGTTCTGCTCGGCGATCTCCTGCGCCACCGTGAGGTCGAAGCGCGCCTGCGCTTCGTGGGTGTCGGTGATGGTGGCGGTGCCGACCTCGAAATTGCGCTTGGCGGCGGCGAGCTGTTCGCTGATCGCCGCCTTCTGCGCGGCGATGAAAGCAAGGTTGTCCTGGGATTGCAGCACGTCGAAGTAGGCCTGCGCGACGCGCAGGACAAGGTCCTGCTCGGCGGCCCTGAACTGTAGCTCGGCGATCTTCACCTGGTTTTTCGCCTGTTCGTACTGGACCGTATTTTGCCGGCGGAAGAGCGGCTGCGCGGCCTGGATGGCGAGAGTGTTCGACGAAAAATCTGAATTGCCGAAGTCGGTATCGACCTCGTTGTAGCGCACATTGCCGGACAGGTTCACCTGTGGCAGCAGGCCGGCGCGGCCTTGCGCTGCTTTTTCCTGGCCGGCCTGCCACGCCGCGCGCGCGCCGGCGTACTGTGCGTCGTAGGCCTGCGCGTCGCGGAAGGTGTCGGACAGGTTGGCCGCGTGCGCAGCAGGGGCCAGGGCAAGCGTCAGGGCGAGAAACAGGGGTTTCGGCAGCATGGTCAGACCGATCCTAGGATAAATTCAGTAACGCGGCATCGCGGGGTCGACCTCGTCCGCCCACGCGGCGACGCCGCCTGACAGGTTGACGACATCGTCGAAGCCAAGGGTCTCAAGATAGCGTGCGGCGTGAAAACTGCGCACGCCGTGATGACAGATGACCACGGTTTCCGCCTGCTTGTTCAGTTCCTGCGCGCGCGCCGGCAACTCGCCCATCGGGATGAGAACGGCGCCGGGCACGCGGCATACGCCCCATTCCCACGGTTCGCGCACGTCGAGCAGCACCGCCGTGTGACCCGTCTGGAGGCGGGCTGCGAGTTCGGCAGGACGCATGCTGCGCATGGACGGCGCCTCAGAATACGAACGCGGCGGGCTGCGGCGCGTTGACCAGCGGGTCAACGCAGGTTTCGAACAGGGTGACGCTGCGTGCGGCGGCGCCCGCTGCGGCGCGGGTGACGAGCTGCGCCTGCATCACCGGTGCCTCGCCGACGATGGCGAACAGGCGCCCGCCTTCGCGCAGGCGCTCGCGCCAGGCTTCCGACAGGAGCGGCGTCGAGCCGGTGAGCACGATGACATCGAAGCCGGAAGGATCGAACCAGTCGCGCGCGGCGTCACCGATGTGCGTCTCGACGTTGTGGATGCCGTGTGCGCGCAGCTTTTGCCGCGCGGCCTCCGCGAGTTCGGGGACGATCTCGACGCTCGCCACCTCGGCGGCCTGCGCCGCCAGCAGGGCGGCGAAATAGCCGCTGCCCGTGCCGATCTCCAGCACGCGATCGGTCGGGCGGATGGCGAGTTCCTGCAACACGCGCGCTTCAAGCTTGGGCGTCCACATGCGCTGGCCGTGGCCGAGCGGGATTTCCATGTCGACGAAGGCCAGCGCGCGGTAAGCGGCCGGCACGAAATCCTCGCGGCGCACCTTGAACAGCAGATCGAGCACGCTCTGGTCGAGAACGTCCCAGGGGCGGATCTGCTGTTCGACCATGTTGAAGCGCGCGTGCTCGATGTTCATGTCGTGCCCTTGAATATCAATAAGTTAGTCGGGGTCTTGCCTTGCAATTATTCCACATTTCAGCTACTTTGATTTGCTCGCCAGGGGTCTCCGGAGGCATCATCGCCCGCGGAGTGAGAGATACCCTTCGAACCTGACGCGGTCGATACCGCCGTAGGGAGGCAGACTACGCCGGCCTCCCCATGCTTGAACATTCACCGGACGAGGCCCGCGGCGGCCGTCGTCCCTTCGCCGGAGTGCCCGCCACCATGAACGCCAATCCCCAGTTTCTCGCCGCCACGGCGCACGTCGATGAAGCCGCGGTGCAACCGCTGCCCAATTCACGCAAGATCCACGTCGAAGGCAGCACGCCCGACATCCGCGTGCCGATGCGCGAGATCAGCCAGGCCGACACGCCCACCGCGTTCGGCGGCGAAAAAAATCCGCCCATTTTCGTCTACGACTGTTCGGGACCGTACACCGACCCGAAGGCGAAAATCGACATCCGCCAGGGCCTGCCGGCGCTGCGCGCGGGCTGGATCGAGGCGCGCGGCGACAGCGAGACGCTCGCCGGCCTGAGCTCCGAATATGGCCGCCAGCAGGCCGCCAACCCGGCGCTCGCCGCGATGCGTTTTCCCGGTCTGCAGCGCCACCCGCGCCGCGCCAGGACCGGCATGAACGTAACGCAGATGCACTACGCGCGCCAGGGCATCATCACACCGGAAATGGAGTTCATCGCCATCCGCGAGAACAACAACCGCGCCGCCTACCTGGAATCGCTGAAGGCTTCCGGTCCGCAGGGCGCAAAGCTCGCCGCGCTGATGAACCGCCAGCATCCGGGGCAGAACTTCGGGGCCCGCCTACAGAACGAGATCACGCCCGAATTCGTGCGCGACGAGGTCGCGCGCGGCCGCGCCATCATCCCCGCCAACATCAACCATCCGGAAACCGAGCCGATGATCATCGGTCGCAATTTCCTGGTGAAGATCAACGCCAACATCGGCAACTCGGCACTCGGCTCCAGCATCCAGGAAGAGGTCGAGAAGATGACCTGGGCGATCCGCTGGGGTGGCGACACGGTGATGGACCTGTCCACCGGCAAGCACATCCACGAGACGCGGGAGTGGATCATCCGCAACTCGCCGGTTCCCATCGGCACGGTGCCGATCTATCAGGCGCTGGAAAAGGTCGATGGCCGCGCGGAGGAACTCACCTGGGAAATGTTCCGCGACACGCTCATTGAACAAGCGGAACAAGGTGTCGACTACTTCACCATCCACGCCGGCGTGCTGCTGCGCTACGTGCCGATGACCGCCAGCCGCATGACCGGCATCGTCTCGCGCGGCGGCTCGATCATGGCCAAGTGGTGTCTCGCGCACCACAAGGAAAGCTTCCTCTACACCCACTTCGAGGACATCTGCGAGATCATGAAGGCCTACGACGTGGCTTTCTCGCTCGGCGACGGCCTGCGTCCTGGCTCGATCTACGACGCCAACGACGAGGCGCAGCTTTCCGAGCTGAAAACGCTCGGCGAGCTGACCCAGGTGGCGTGGAAGCACGATGTGCAGGTGATGATCGAGGGCCCCGGCCACGTGCCGATGCAGCTCATCAAGGAGAACATGGACATTCAGCTCGAGTCCTGCTCCGAGGCACCGTTCTACACCCTCGGCCCATTGACCACCGACATCGCCCCCGGCTACGATCACATCACCTCGGGCATCGGCGCGGCGATGATCGGCTGGTACGGCACGGCGATGCTGTGCTACGTCACCCCGAAGGAGCACCTCGGCCTGCCCGACAAGGACGACGTCAAGGAAGGCATCATCACCTACAAGCTCGCCGCGCACGCCGCGGACCTCGCCAAGGGCCACCCCGGCGCGCAGATCCGTGACAACGCGCTGTCCAAGGCGCGCTTCGAGTTCCGCTGGGAAGATCAGTTCAACCTCGGCCTCGACCCCGACAAGGCCAAGTCCTTCCACGACGAGACCCTGCCCAAGGAATCGGCCAAGGTCGCGCACTTCTGCTCGATGTGCGGCCCGCAGTTCTGCTCGATGAAGATTTCGCAGGACGTGCGCGAGTTCGCCGCGAAGGAAGGCCTGTCCGAAACCGACGCACTGGCGAAGGGCATGGAGGTGAAGGCGGTCGAGTTCGTGCAGCAGGGCGCCGAGGTCTACCGCAAGGTCTGAGGGGCGCCGCGTATAATTGGGGGGGCGCGCCCGGTTGGCGCGCCTTTTTTGTAGCCGACGATCCCATGGCCGACCCGACCCTGATCCTGCACGCGCTCATCCTCGGCTTCGTCGAGGGCTTCACCGAATTCCTGCCCATCTCCAGCACCGGTCACCTGATCGTCGCGGGGCAGTTGCTCGGCTTCAACGGCGAGAAAGCCAAGGTATTCATGATCGCGATCCAGCTCGCGGCGATCCTGGCGGTGGTATGGGAATACCGTGTGCGTCTCGCGCACGTGGCGACGACGCTCACCCGCGACCCGCTGTCACAGCGCCTGGCGGTGAATCTCATGGCGGGCTTCCTGCCGGCGGCGGTGCTGGGCTTCCTGTTCTACAAACAGATCAAGGGCTATCTGTTCAACCCCATCGTGGTGGCGTCCGCGCTGGTGATCGGCGGCGTGCTGATCCTGTGGGCGGAACGGCGCCGCCATGTCGTCAGCACGCCGACCCTCGACGACCTCGACTGGCGCCGTGCGCTGGCGGTGGGCTTCGCGCAGGCACTGGCGATGGTGCCCGGCACCTCGCGTTCCGGCGCGACCATCATCGGCGGCCTGTTCCTCGGGCTGTCGAGAAAAACGGCGGCAGAGTTCTCGTTCTTCCTCGCCATCCCGACCATGTGCGCCGCGACCGCGTACGACCTCTACAAGAACTGGCACCTGTTCGACGCCGGCGACATTCCGCTGTTTGCCCTCGGCGGTGTCGCCTCGTTCGCCAGCGCGCTGCTCGCAGTGCGTACCCTGATCAAGTTCGTCAGCCGTCACGACTACACGCTGTTCGCGTGGTATCGCATTCTGTTCGGCGGCGTGGTCCTGGCGACGGCGTATTTCGGCGTGGTCGACTGGGGCCTCTCGCACTGAGACGCCGCCGGTTCAGCCGGTGCGTGGCGGACGCTTGTCGAGTTTTCTTTGCAGGGTACGGCGGTGCATTTTCAGCGCGCGCGCGGTGGCGGAAATGTTGCCGTCATGCTCGTTCAGCACTTTCTGGATGTGTTCCCATTCCAGGCGCGCCACGGACAGCGGTTCGGGGCTCACCTCCAGTGCCGCGTCGGGGGCGTCGCGCAGCAGCGCGGCGAGGATCTCGTCGGCGTCGGCGGGCTTCGCCAGGTAATGCCGCGCGCCCAGGCGCACCGCCGCCACCGCGGTGGCGATGCTGGCGTAGCCGGTCAGTACGACGATGGCCGGGACAGGCTCACGGGCGGCGAGCATTTCCACCACCTTGAGGCCGGATTCGCCGGGCAGCTTGAGGTCGACCAGGGCGTGGCTGGGGGCGAAGGTTCCGGCGATGGCACCCGCTTCGGTAGCGTCATGCGCGACGGTGACTTCGAAGCCACGTTTGTGCATGGCGCGCGCGACGGCGGCGGCAAAGTCGGCGTCGTCCTCGACGATCAGGAGTTTTTTCGCGACAGGATTCATGGCGTCGGATTCCAGGGAAGGGAAAGATGCACGCAGGTGCCGCCCCCCGGGCGTTCGGTGAGCGAGAGCGTGCCGCCGAGACGTTCCAGCGTGGCGTGGGTGAGAGCGAGGCCGACGCCCCAGCCCTGCCCCGGCTTGCCGCTGAACAGGACGCGCCCGGCGCGCGCCTTCTGTTCGGGGGTGAAGCCGGGGCCGCGATCGGCGACCTCGATGACGAGGCGGTCACCCTCGGCGTTCGCACGTAGCGCGACGCCGTCGGGCGAAACATCGGCGGCGTTGTTCAGTACATTGAGCAGTGCCTGCTCCAGGCCGTCGGGCGCGGCAAAGGCCCGCGTGTCCAGCGTGGGCCCCAGCGTCAGCCGCGCGTCGGGGCGCAGCACCTGCCAGCGTTCGGCCACGGCTGCCAGCCACGCATCGAGCGGCTGCGAGGTCTCCGGCGTATCCTGCGCACGCGCCGCCAGACGGGTAAGGATGCCCTTGCAGGCCTGCGCCTGGCGTTCGAGCAGGCGGCAGTCCTCGCCGATGTCCGGGTCGTTGGCGAATTCCGTGGCCAGTTCGTGCGCGGTGGTCTGGATGGTGGCGAGCGGTGTGGCGAGCTCGTGTGCCGCCAGCGCCGCCTGCGTGCCGAGCGCGACGATGCGTTCGTCGCGCAGCTGTCGTTCGCGCAGGTCGGCGAGTGCGCGGTCGCGCGTGCGCAGTGCGGCCTGCATGCGCGTGACGAACAAGGCGATCAGCCCCGCGCTGACCAGAAAATTGAACCACATGCCGCCCAGGTGCATGCCGGTGGCGGTGACCGGATCGACCACCGTGAGGGGCTGGTACACGAACAGCAGTATCGCGTAGTAGGTCGCCGCCACGCCTGCGAGCAGCCACACCCAGCGCGGACGCAGGCTGATCGCGGCGATGACCACCGGCACCAGCATCAGCGAGACGAAAGGATTGGTCGCGCCGCCGCTGAAATAGCCGAGCACGGCGAATGCGGTGAGGTCGGCGAAGAGATGCGCGATGAACTCCATCTGCGTCGCCGGCAGGTCCTGGCGCAGGCGCCACGCGGTGGCGAGGGCGAACCCGCCCATCAGTCCGAGGACCGCACCGATCGGCGCGAGCGGCATGGCCACTTTCATGCCCCAGTGCAGCCATGCGGTGCCCGCGATCCAGCCGGCGAGCAGCGCCACGCGCACGGCCAGCAGCCGCCCCAGCATGGCACGAGCGGGCAGGGTGGACAGCAGGGTGGCGTCGGTGGCGGGCGACATGCCCGCATTGTAATGCGCACGCCGCGGGGCACCACGCGGCGGGGTGCGACAATTTGTCCGATTGAACGCGGCGGCGCGCCTGACTAGAGTGGGATGGCGCATGTCTGCGCATCGACCCCAAGACCTGTCCCGCCTCCTCGGCGGGACTTTTTTTGGTCCTCAGGCCGGCGGGTGCTGCGCGTCGTCCTGCGGCGGCAGACGCGTCACGCGGATGGCGTGCAGGCGCCGGCTGTCGGCCCGCAACACGCTGAACAGGAAGCCGTCGAAGGCTACCGATTCGCCGCGCTTGGGCAAATGGCCGAAGCGTGACACCACCAGCCCGCCGACGGTGTCGAATTCCTCGTCGGAAAAATTCGCGCCGACGGTCTGGTTGAAGTCGGCGATCTCGGTGGTCGCCTTGACGCGGAATACATCGTCCTTTTCGTGGAGGATGTTGTCCTCGGGTTCGTCGAAGTCGTATTCATCCTCGATGTCGCCGACGATCTGTTCGAGCACGTCCTCGATGGTGACCAGCCCCGCGACGCCGCCATATTCGTCGACGACGATGGCGATGTGATTGCGATTGGAGCGAAATTCCTTCAACAGCACGTTGAGCCGTTTCGACTCCGGAATGAACACGGCCGGACGCAGCATGCCGCGGATGTCGTCATCGGATTCGGCATAATGACGCAGCAGATCCTTCGCCAGCAGGATGCCGATGACGTCGTCGCGGTCCTTGTCGATCACCGGGAAGCGCGAGTGCGCGGTCTCGATGACGAAGGGGACGAATCGTTCGGGGGGGTCGTTGATGTCGACGACGTCCATCTGCGCGCGCGGGATCATGATCTCGCCGACACGCATCTCGGACACCTGCAGCACGCCCTCGATCATCGCCAGGGCATCGGCATCCATCAGGCTGTTTTCATAGGCGCCGTGCAGCAGTTCGATCAGCTGTTCACGGTCTTCGGGTTCGCGCATCAGCCAGTGGGAGATGCGCTCGAGCAGGCTGGGCTTGTGACTACTGTCTGGGTCCATGTGATGTCAGGACGAATAGGGATTCGGAATGCGGAAGCGTCTCAGTATAGCGATTTCGCGCGCTTCCATGATGCCGGCCTCCCCCGGGTCGAGGTGATCGTAACCCTGCAGGTGCAGCACGCCATGCACGGTCATGTGCGCGTAATGGTCGTTCAGCGGCTTGCCCTGCGCGCGCGCCTCGCGCGCCACCACCGGTGCGCAGATGACCACGTCGCCGCCCAGTACGCCGGGAGCGATCTCGCCGTATTCGAAGGTCAGCACGTTGGGCACGTAGCCTTTCTTGCGGTAGTCCTGATTGAGCGCGCGCGCCTCGTCGGCGTCGACGATGCGCACGGTGATCGCGACGTCGCGTTCCAGCGCGGCGGCGACCCAGCGACGGATCTGCGCGCGGTGCGGCAGGTCGCTGGCGTCACTGGCGAACTGCACCGACAGATTGAGTGACGGGTTCACGCGTTCGCTTGTGCGCGGCGCGCGGCGTAGGCGTCGACGATACGACCGACCAGCGGGTGGCGCACCACATCCTCGGACTGGAAGTGGGTGAAGGCGATACCGCGCACGTCCGCCAGCACCTCCACCGCATCGAGCAGGCCTGACTTGACGTGCTTGGGCAGGTCGATCTGCGTGGGGTCGCCGGTGACGACGGCGCGCGCCCCGAAGCCGATGCGCGTCAGGAACATCTGCATCTGTTCGGGCGTGGTGTTCTGCGCCTCGTCGAGGATGATGAAGGCGTGGTTCAGCGTGCGCCCGCGCATGAATGCCAGCGGCGCGACCTCGATGGCGTGGCGCTCGATGAGGCGCGTCACCTTGTCGAAACCCATCAGATCGTAGAGCGCGTCGTACAGCGGGCGCAGGTAGGGGTCGACCTTCTGCGTCAGATCGCCCGGCAGGAAACCGAGCCGTTCGCCGGCCTCGACCGCGGGGCGCGTCAGCACCAGCCTTTTCACCTGCTCGCGCTCCAGCGCGTCGACCGCGCAGGCGACCGCGAGATAGGTCTTGCCGGTGCCGGCCGGACCGATGCCGAAAGTGATGTCGTGGCTGCGGATGTTCTCGATGTAGCCGCCCTGGCGCGGCGTGCGGGCGCGCAGGTCGGCGCGCCGCGTGCGCAGCGCCGGGCCTTCGTCGTCGGCGCGCCCGCGCGTGAGCTCGACCAGTCCCAACTGGATGTCGTCGAGCGAAAGTTCGTCGTGCGCGCGATTGTAGAAATGCTCGATCGCCTGCGCGCCCTTTTCCGCCTGCGCCGCCTCGCCCGTCACGCGGAAACTCGCGCCGCGCCGGCCGATGGCGACGTCGAACGCCGCCTCGATCTGGCGCAGGTTCTCGTCCAGCGGCCCGCACAGGTTGGCGAGCCGGCGGTTGTCTTCGGGGGCAAGGCGCAGTTCGACGATGTCGGTCTTCAAATGGATTCCGTTTCGGTGGTGACGGCTTCGCCGCGCAGGCTGTGCGGGTAGGCGTCGGTGATGGTGACGTCGATGAACTGCCCGATCAGGCGCGGATTGCCGGGGAAATTGACGATGCGGTTGTTGTCGGTGCGACCGGCAAGCTCGGCTGCGTTCTTGCGCGCGTGCCCTTCGACCAGCACGCGCTGCACGCTGCCGACCATGGCGCGGTTGACCGCCTGCGCCTGCGCCTCGATGCGCGCCTGCAACTGCATGAGGCGCTGCGTCTTGCGCTCCGCACTCACATCGTCAGGATAGTCCGCCGCCGGCGTGCCGGGGCGCTTGCTGTAGATGAAGGAGAAGCTGGCGTCAAAATTGAGTTCCTTGACCAGCTTCATGGTCGCCTCGAAATCGGCCTCGGTCTCGCCGGGGAAGCCGACGATGAAGTCCGACGACAGGCACAGGTCCGGGCGCTGTTCCCTCAACTTCCGAACGATCGACTTGTACTCCAGCACACTGTGGCCGCGTTTCATCGCCGCGAGGATGCGGTCGGAGCCGGATTGCACGGGCAGGTGCAGGTGCGACACCAGCTTGGGCAGCTTGCCGTAGCAGTCGATCAGGCGCTGCGTCATTTCGCGCGGATGGCTGGTCGTGTAGCGGATGCGCTCGACGCCGGGAATCTCGTGCACCATCTCCAGCAGAAAGGCGAAATCGGCGACGCCGCCATCGTGCAAGGCGCCGCGGTAGGCGTTGACGTTCTGCCCCAGCAGGGTGATCTCCTTGACGCCGTTGGCCGCGAGGTTCGCCACCTCGGCGATGACGTCGTCGAACGGGCGCGACACTTCCTCGCCGCGTGTATAGGGCACCACGCAGAAGGTGCAGTACTTGGAGCAACCCTCCATGATCGAGACGAAGGCCGCGCCACCTTCCACCCGCGGCGGCGGCAGGTGGTCGAATTTCTCGATCTCGGGAAAGCTGATGTCGACCTGGGCGCGTCCGGTCTCGCGTTTCTTCGCGATCAACTCCGGCAGGCGGTGCAGCGTCTGCGGGCCGAACACCACGTCGACGAAGGGCGCGCGCGCGACGATGGCCGCGCCTTCCTGGCTCGCGACGCAGCCGCCGACGCCGATGATGAGGTCGGGGTTCGCCTGCTTCAGATGGCGCACCCGGCCAAGGTCGTGGAACACCTTCTCCTGCGCCTTCTCGCGCACCGAGCAGGTGTTGAACAGGATCACGTCGGCGTCTTCCGGTGTGGCCGTCGGGGTCAGGCCCTCGGCGACGCCGAGCACGTCGGCCATCTTGTCCGAGTCGTACTCGTTCATCTGACAGCCGAAGGTCTTGATGTACAGCTTTTTCATGGCGCCGGGGCAGTGAATAGACTGGGGGCGAAGACTGCCGCGCGAAAACGGCGGCAGGCGGGAATCTGGTGGTGATGGGCAGACTTGAACTGCCGACCCCCGGATTATGAATCCGATGCTCTAACCGACTGAGCTACATCACCTTTTTCCGCGCGTGTGGCGGCGGAAAGCCGGGCATTCTAGCCGAGGCGGCGCCCATCTGTCAAAAGAAAGAACGCGCTCACTGCGGCCGCAGCCTGGCCAATTCATCGAGCAGGCTGATCAGCAGTTCGCGTCCCAGCGGTCCCATGCCGCGGCCGAGCTGGTCGGCGTCGCGCTCGCCGTTGACGAGCCGCCGCATCACCCCGCCCAGGTGCGCCATGTCACCGCCCGCCTTCATCATCTGTTCGGCCATGTTGGCGAGTACTGACATCGCCTGTACGTCGCCCCGCGCCGAGGCGTCGATCAGCGCAGCGAGACCGGGCGCGGCGGCGCTGCCATCGGGCTGGGCGTCGAGCGCGGGCAGCGTCGCCGGGTTGTCGAGGCCGCGCAGGATGGCGTCGAGCAGGATGCCGTCCTCCTCGTCGAGACCCAGCTTGATCGAGGGATCGCGGCGTCCGTTGATGACGTTCTTGAGCGCGCCGACCAGCCGCGCCCAGCCCGCCTGCTCGGCGGCGTCGAGCTGCTTCATCAGGTCGGGCAATTGGCTGCGGTCGCGCAGCGCGTTGACCACGGTGTGGATGAAGGACGCGTGGACGCGCAGGACCTGGTCGACGGCGGGGGGGAGTTGGGCCATGGTGCGGGGGGCTAGGGGCTAGGGGCTAGGGGCTAGGGGCTAGGGGCTAGGGGCTAGGGGCTAGGGGCTAGGGTAAATTGTCGGGGGCTTGGGCGAGCTTGGCAACCACGGGGATGCGGGGCACCTTGTCGAGGCGCCAGTGAGTGCTTGCCCACGCCAGAAGCGCGTCGGGACGTGCGCCGACCAGCTCGGCCGGCGGTGGATGGCCGAGTGCGGCGAGCGCCTCCGCCAGCACCGCGCGCCGCCCGCGCTCGGGCAGCGCGGGGGCGAGGGTCTGCTTGGACAGTTTCTGGCCGGCGGCGTTGGTGACGAGCGGCACGTGGGCATAAATCGGGGTCGGTAGGCCGAGCAGGCGCTGGAGGTAAATCTGGCGCGGGGTGTTCCACAACAGGTCCGCACCGCGCACGACGTGGGTGACGCCCTGGAAGGCGTCGTCGACCACGACCGCGAGCTGGTAGGCGAACAGGCCGTCGGCGCGCCGGACGACGAAGTCGCCGACCTCGTGCGCCAGATCCTGCTGCAAGGCGCCGTGGATGCGATCATCGAAGTGAATAGTCACTTCCGCGACACGCACGCGCCAGGCGTAAGCCTCGTCGCGCGGCACGGTTTGTAGGCGGCAGGTGCCCGGATAGACGATTTCCCCCTCGGCGTTGCGCGGCGCGTGCGCAAGCTGGCTGCGTGTGCAGGTGCAGGCGAACGCCGCGCCCTGCGACCGGAGCGCGTCGAGCGCTGCGGTATAGGCGTCGTCGCGCCGCGACTGGTAGAGCACTGTCCCATCCCAGGCCAGTCCGTAGGCTTCGAGTTGGCGCAGGATGGTGTCGGCCGCTTCCTGCGTGCAGCGCGGACGGTCGAGGTCTTCCATGCGCACCAGCCAGCGCCCATGCGCCGCACGTGCGTCGAGCCAGCTCGCCAGAGCAGCGACCAGCGAACCGAGATGCAATGGACCGGTAGGGGACGGCGCAAAGCGCCCGACACAGGGAGCGGGAGTCACCCCGCGATTATGCCGTTCTCGCCCGCGAGGAACTAGAAATCGATACCCGGCTGCGCCTTCACGCCGGCGCGAAAGGCGTGCTTCTCGTCGGTGATCACCGATACCGTGTCGGCCAGTTCGATCAGCGCCGCCGGCGCGGCACGTCCGGTGACGACGACATGTTGCATGGCGGGACGGTGCGCGAGCGCGTCGAGCACGGCGTCGGCGTCCAGATAAGCGTAGGTGAGCAGATAGGTCAGCTCGTCGAGCACCACCAGCCGATAAGCCGGATCGGCGAGCATGCGCGCGGCGATCGTCCAGCCGCGCCGGGCCGTGGCGATGTCCTGTGCACGGTTCTGCGTGTCCCAGGTGAAGCCGTCGCCGGTGACGTGCCATTCGGCGAACTTGCCGAGAAAAGCCTCCTCGCCGGTGTCGGTACGACTCTTGATGAACTGCACCACGCCAACCTTCATGCCGTGGCCGAGCGCACGCGCCACCATGCCGAACGCCGAGGTGCTCTTGCCCTTGCCGTTGCCGGTGAGGACGACGAGCACGCCGCGTTCCTCCTGTGCGGCAGCGATGGCGGCATCGACATGGGCCTTTTTTCTCGCCATGCGCGCGGTGTGGCGGGCGTTGCGGTCGGCCTGGCTCATGTGTGGAACCCTCTCGGTGAACGTGACGCGCAGCGCCGCCCTTACTTCGGCACGTAGGCCAGTTCGACGAAGGCTGCGCGGCCCTGTGTGGCGTAACCGTGCACGAGCGCATAGTCCTTGTCCAGCAGATTGCTCAGTTTGGTGCTGAGCCGCCAGTCCCGCGCGGGTTTCCAGCCAAGATTGAGGTTGAGCACCGCATAGCCGGGCAGGATGATGCGCTGATAGGTCGCGACGTGGATGTCGGGGCGCGGACCGGCGGCCAGCACTTCCGCCTGCCAGTCGAAGGCGCCGTGGGCGCGGCCCAGCGAAACGCTGCCGAAGTGATCGGCACGGCGCAGCAAGCCGAGTCCGGTGGTGCGATCCTCGGGGTTCTGTACGGTTGCCGCCGCGCGCGTGTCGAATCCCGCCAGTGTGCCGCGCCAGGAGAGTTCGACCCCACGGTTTTCCGCCTCGTCGACGTTGACCGGCAGCCAGGTGAGCGGATCGAAGTTGATCAGGTCGCGGGTGCGCGTCGCGAAGGCGGTGAGGCGCGCGAGGCCCAGCGGCCCACTGTAGGTGAGGCCGAACTCGGCGCTCGTCGCGCGCTCCGGGTCGAGGTCCGGATTGCCGCCGTAGGGCCCGTAAAGATCGTTGAAGCTGGGCGCGCGGAACGCATTGGACACGCTGGCCGACACCCGCGTGCGTGGGGTCATGCGGTAACCGTAGCCGGCGAGCGCGGTCGTCGCGCCGCCGAAGTCGCTGTAGTCGTCGCGGCGCAGGTTGAGCTGGACGTCGTGTGCGCCCAGCGCTGCCGTGTACCCCGCGGCCAGACTCGCGACCCTGCGCGCATCCCTGGCAAAGGCGGCGTCGCTCTCCAGGCGCTGCCACAGGCCTGCCAGGCCGATGCGAAGCGTGCCCGGGCCGGTGTTCACGGTGTTGTCCCAGTCGATCTGGCGGTTGCGTGTACGGAAACGGTCCGTCGGCACGCCGTCGAGGCTGGCGCTGAGGTCGTCGCTGCCTTGTGAGAGCTGGACGCGGCTCAGCCAATCCGGATGCCAGCGGTTCTCGCTGTAGGCACTCACCGCGGTCAGCGTCTGTTCGCTGGCGTTCTGCATGCTGCCGTCGAACTCGATGTCGCCGCGCGTGCGGTATGCGCTCAGACCGAATTCGTGGCCACCCGCTAGGCGGTGCGACAGGTTCAGGTTCAGCGTGGTGTTGCGGTAGGCGTCGTCGTCGATATCGGCCGGTGCGAACGTCCAGGGTGTGGGCACGAACGCCGGATCGGCGCTGGAAAAGCCATCGGTGCGCGTGTGCGCGGCACCGAAATGAAAGCGCGTGGCGCCGGCCTCGCCGCCCAGGGACAGTGCGAGTTTTCTGGTGTCGTCGCTGCCGTACCCGGCCGTGGCCGATACCTTCGTCTTCCCCGCGCCGCGCCGGGTAAAAATCTGTACCACGCCGCCGATCGCCTCCGAGCCGTACACGCTCGACACGTTGCCGCGCACGATCTCGATGCGTTCGACCTCGTCGAGCAGGATCTGGTCGATCGCCGTCGTGCCGGCGCTGGCCGAACTGACGCGCACGCCGTCGATGAGCACCAGCACCTGGTCGGCCTCCGAGCCGCGGATGCGCAATGCACTCTGCGCGCCGAGGCCGCCCGTCGAGGTGATCTCGACGCCGGACTCCCGACGCAGCAGGGTGGGCAGGTCGGACGCGGTCGACGCGTCGACGTCGGCGCGGGTGATCACGCTGGTGTGCTGCAGGGGTGACGCGAGCGGCTGTGGCGTACGCGTGGCCGTGACGACGATGGTTTCGCCGACGAATTCCGGCAGGATTTCCGCGCGCGCGGAAGCGATGAATACGGCGCCCAGGGCGAGCGCGAGTGCGGTTTGACGCATGATGAAGGTCCGGTTGGGCGCCCGGATCCCCGCGGGCGCGTTGCACGATCCGCTGCCGCGTGCGGCAGGGCTCAGGCCGGTATCCGGGCTCGCGCCTCAAGTGCATCGCCTTCCCGGGCGGACCCAGTGGCGTGTGTGATGCACCGTTTAGCGCTGACCGTTGCGGGGGCAGCACAGGCCTGGCGACGAATCGCGCACCTGTTTCCCGTTTATCCTCGGCGGCGGAACGCCGCGTCGGCACCTGAAGGCGGCCATTATATAAGGCGATTGACCCTGTGCGCGCCGCCTTCTATAGTCGCGTCATGCGAGCCGAACTCGACACTCTCGAAGCCAAGCTGCGCCAGGTGGCGGAGTTGTGCCAGTCGCTGCGGCGCGACAACGTCGCGCTGCGCCAGCAACTGGTCGCGGCGCAGCATGACAACAAGCAGCTCAATACGCGCCTCGACGCCGCGAAAGAGCGCCTGCAGGCGCTGCTCGACACGCTGCCGCAGGATGTTTAGCGTGAAACTCGCGCAGCGAGACTTCGTCCCCCTCTTCCGCTTGCGGGAGAGGGCGGGGAGAGGGAAACGTTCATGGCGATTCGTCGTTGCATACTCTGGAGTGGTGAATCGCCATGAACGTTAAGCTGGGAACCTCGGTCAGCCGCTCCATGCTCGCATCAACATCGCATGAATACCGGATTTCGTATTCTCGCTTGCCCTCGTCGGCCGGATGGGCCCGCTGCGCGCCTGCGGCGTCGTCGCTTCGCGGCAGGCACGCGACCCGACGTCCCGTCGGGCGCGTCCAACTGAGGTTTCCAGGTTAATGGCCGGCCCGCGCTCGATCGAAATCAACATCCTCGGCCGCAGCTACAAGGTCGCCTGCGCGCGCGACGAGGAATCTGCACTCATCGCCGCCGCCGACTATCTCGACGAAAAAATGCGCGAGATCCGCGACAGCAGCAAGGTGATCGGTGCCGAGCGCATCGCCATCATGGCGGGCCTCAATCTTGCGCACGATCTTCTTACCCAGGGCGGCGGCAGTCTCATCGAGGAGGCGCGTGCGCGTCTCACGCAGTGCAACGCGCTGCTCGACACGGTTCTGGAAGAACAGGACCGCCTGTTCTGAAGCGTCCCCGCTGCGCGCTTTCCTTATCGCGCGGATCGGGTACACTGGACATGCTCCCTGCGGTGTTCGAGGCCGGTTGCGATTTCTGAACCAATGCATGCGTGCACGGCTGCGGTCTACCCCGGTGCGGGTGTGCGCGTGACCCGTCTCATGTGCCCGAAGCGCCTCTGATTGCGGCCATCTTGAACCCCGGTTCAAGATTCCGCGGCAGGTCACGGCACAGGCGGGGAGCCTTTCTTTTTTCCGGTTCGTGCGTCTTGTTGCATGGCGCAGGCGCTCTACCCCCTGGCGAGCCGGTACACTACACCTGATGGATAAACACGCCCTGCGGCGCCAGCTGAAGGCGGCGCGCAACGCGATTCCGCTGCCTGCCCGCCACCGCGCCGCGCGCGCGGCGCTCCGCCACGCCTTGCGCCACGGCCTGTTGCTGCGCGCGCAGCGCATCGGCTTCTATCTGCCGCAGGGCGGCGAATTCGACGTGCGCCCCTTGCTGCAGCAGGCGCAGTGCATGGGTGTCGCGTGCTATCTGCCGGTGCTGGCGAAGCGCGGGCGGGTGATGCGCTTCGGGCGTGCCGTCGCGGGGGCGCGCATGCGCAGGAACCGTTACGGCATCCCCGAGCCCGCCGACGCGAAGGCCTTGCGCGCGCGCCAGCTCGACCTGCTCTTGATGCCGCTGGTGGGGTTCGACGACCGGGGCTACCGGCTGGGAATGGGGGGAGGTTTCTACGACGCGACGCTGTCCTTCATGCGTCATCGCCGGCTGTGGCGCAAGCCGCGCCTGGTGGGAGTCGCCTATGCCTGCCAGCGTGTGGAGGCGTTGCCGCACGACCCGTGGGACATGCCGCTCGACGCGGTGCTGACCGAAGCTGGCCTGCACCGCTTCGGCGCGCCGCCATCGCTGGCGTAGCGCGCCGAAAAGATCACTTCGCTGCGGGAGCCGGAGCCGCCGGAGCCGCCGGAGCCGCCGGGGCCTGCGCGGCGGGTGCGCCCGGAGCGGTCATCGGCGCCATGAACATCATGGGGTTGAAGCCCTGCAGCATCGCGTTGTACGCGTTGGGGTCCATGAAGCCGCCCATCATGCCGTAGGTCTGCGGATTCATCGCCGCACCCATCATGTTGGTGTAGGTGGCGGGATTCATCGGCATCATCATGGTGTTCATCGCCTGCGGCGACATCGGCGCCATCATCCAGTTCGCGTAGAGGCCGGGGTTCATCATCTGCATGCCGAGGTTCATCATGCGCGGATCCATGGGCGCCATCATCCACTTCATGTAGAGGTTGGGATTCATGAAGGGCATCATCGCGGCGGTGTAGAAGTTCGGATCCATCATCGCGCCCATCCACTTCATCGACACGGCCGGGTCGAGGAACTGCATGTAGTTCTGGTACGCGGCCGGCGACATCATGCCGCTCATCATGCGCACGCTGGTGTTGGGGTTCATCATCGCCTGGCTCATCGCCATCGCGGTGGCGGGGTCGACCACGGCGTTCATCCAGGGCACGAATGCCTTGGGGTCCTTGAACGCGGAGGCGTTCTGCGTCGGGTCGAGCATCTTGCCTGCCCAGGCTTCGGGCGTGGCGGGGGTGCCGGCGGGCGCGGGGTCGGCGGCGAAGGCGAACGGGGTGGCGGCGACAGCGATCAGCGCGGCGGCGAGAGGGATGAGTTTCATGAGCGGACTCCTGGTAAATGACGGGGGGATGAAGGCGTCGTCGAAGACGCCAGGCTGCGTAGCCACAACCAGGGATGCGCAGCGGGATCGAATATTAGCGCTTTCTGATGAATAAAACGCAGCGCCAGCCGAAAATACCACCCGGCCTCCGTACGTTTCACCCGCCCGTGATGCCCGCTCTTTCAGCGGTTGCGGCCTGCTTCCCGGTCGAGCACGCCCTCGCGCAGACGGGTTTCATACTCGTTCAGCATAGACCGCACCTTGCCGCTTAACAAATACAAGCCGAGGAAGTTGGGAAAGGCCATCGCCAGCACCAGCAGGTCGGTGAAGTCGAGCATGTTGGCGGCACTCGCCACCGAGGCGATGACGATGAACACGAGAAACAGCACGCGATAGACGATGGAGGTGCGCTCGCCGAACAGGTAGGCCCAGCAGCGTTCGCCATAGTAGGACCACGAGATCATGGTGCTGTAGGCGAACAAGACCACCGAGAGGGTGAGGATGATGGGGAACCAGTCCGACACCGTGGCGAAGGCCACCGAGGTCAGCGCGGCGCCCTTGCTCGCCTCGCGCAGCGCCAGCGTGGCGGGGTCGTTGTAGACGCCGGTGATGACGATGACCAGTGCGGTCATGGTGCAGATGACGATGGTGTCGATGAACGGTTCGTACAGCGCGACCATCCCTTGGCGGATCGGATACTTGACCGACGCAGTCGAGTGCACGATGGCCGCGGAGCCGAGGCCCGCCTCGCTGGAGAATACCGCGCGCTTGAAACCCTGCACCAGCACGCCAACCATGCCGCCCGCCACGGCGATCGGGGCGAACGCCTCGGTGACGATCCTGGAGAGCGCCTGCGGGAGCTGCTCGACATTGCCGAGGATGATCCAGAGGCAGGCACCGAGATAGATCACGATCATGCTCGGCACCACCGCTTCGGCGACGTGGGCGATGCGGCGCAGACCGCCGATGATCACCACGCCCACCAGCAGCGCGACGATGAGGCCATAGGCGATGGGTGTCTCGTTGAAGAAGGGCAACTGTTCCTGCACGGCGCCGAGCGACTGGCTGACCTGGAACGCGCTGCCGGCGCCGAACGAACCCAGGATGGTGAACACCGCGAACATGACGGCAAGCGTCTTGCCGGTACGTGGCATGCTGAATTCCGCAAAGCCTTTCGACAGATACTCCATCGCGCCACCCATGATGTGGCCGTCCGGGCGCACCTCGCGATAGCGTTGCGCCAGCGTCGCCTCGGTGAACTTGGTGGTCATGCCGAGGAAGCCGGCGACGATCATCCAGAACGTGGCACCCGGCCCGCCGATGGAAATCGCGATCGCCACGCCGGCGATGTTGCCGAGGCCGACGGTGGCCGAGAGTGCCGTGGTGAGCGCCTGGAACGGGCTGACCTCGCCGCGGTCGTCCGCGGTGCGGTATTTGCCGCGCAGTACGGCGAACGCGTGCCCCATCATGCGCAGGTTGACGAAGCTCAGGCGCAGGGTGAGGAACACCGCGCCAATGATCAGCCAGGCCACGATGAACGGCACCGCCGGCTCGCCGGGAAAGACATCGTAGAAAATCACGCTGGCGAGATGGCCGTTGAGGACGCCGAAGAAGGCATCGATGGCGCCGGGTTCGGCCGCGTGCGCGGCCTGCGGAAGGAGTCCTGCGGCAAGCGCCGCAGCGGTTGGGCGGTTCACGGTGTCGGCTCCCCAGTCTGTTTCTTGTAGGCCGCAACGATAACAAACTTGTCGCGCAAACGGGGGCGGACGTGCCAAAAACAAAGGGCCGGCACATGGCCGGCCCGCATTCGACTGTGGGGCGAATTACTTCTGCGAGAGTACCCAGTCGATGATCTTCGACAGATCGTCGTCCTTCACCTGCGGGTTGGGCGGCATCGGCACGTCGCCCCACACGCCCTTGCCGCCGGCCTTGACCTTGGCCATCAGCTTGGCGTGTGCGCCCTTGTCGCCTGCGTATTTCTTCGCGACGTCCTTGTAGGCGGGGCCGACGACTTTCTTGTCGATGGCGTGGCAGGCCATGCAGGCGTTCTTCTGGGCCAGTGCCTGGTTGGCCGACGCGGCGCCGGCGAAGGTGAGGAGGGCGGCGCCCGCGCTCATTGCAATCAAAGCTTTCATGTCTGGAATCTCCGTAGGGGAATCGGTTGAGCGCAAGGCCGGCTTGTCTCGGTTGCCATCTTAAGGAAAAACCCGGGCGTGGCAAGATGGTGGCTTGGGTTTTTGCTACCAGGCGAGGTAAAAGTGTGTTGTAGCCACGCCAAGCCGCAAAATAATAGTTGACCAAATCCGTCAACAATTGTAGCCTGATCTCCAGTCAGCATGCAGGAGAAATCCATGTCCCAGGAATTGTTTGCCGCGGCCCGCGCCGGCGATGCGGCCCGCATCAAGTATCTTGTCGAAGCCGGTGCCGATGCACATGGCGTCGACGAACAAGGCGAGACGGCGCTGATGCACGCCGCGCAGCGCGGTCACGTCGCTGCCGTCGAAGCGCTCGTCGCCGCCGGCGCCGATGTCAATGCCAGGTCGCCACAGGGCTGGACGGCCCTCGCCCGCGCCGCCTACAACGGCGAGACCGAGCACGGCTACGTCGAGGTGATTGAAGTTCTGCACCTGGCGGGTGCAGGACTCGACGAGCGCATCTTCTTCGGTATCACCCCCTTGATGCTGGCGGCGGGCGGTGGCGACGCCGCGGTGGTGGAATGGCTGATCAACCATGGCGCCGACGTGCTCGCGAGCAACGAGGGCGGGCGCACCGCGCGCATGATGGCCAACGACAAGTTCTACGTCGACGTCATCAATCTGCTGAATGAGGCCGAAAGCCAACTGGGTGTCACCGAGGAAGGGGCCTGTTCTTCCACCCGGAGCGTGGTGAAGCCGCACGTGGTCAACCTGATGAAGCCGGCGGCTCACTGACCACCCAACCCGGCGCTTGCGCTGGGCGACCTGAAACCTTTATCCGCAAAGGGTGCGAAGGGGCGCGAAGAAAATCTTCAAACGCCAATCTGAATTGACCCTTGGCATGCGTGCGGCCTGGTAGGAGCACCGCTTGCGGTGCGAACCGGACGGCCGAACCGCCACCCCATCGGGCCGAGGGCGGCCCTCCTACAACACCACGCCCCCCCTGTAGGAGCGGCGCCCTCGCCGCGATTGGGGCGATGGACACATCACGGCGTCGGGCCGGGGGCGACCCTCCTGCAAAAGCCGATCCCCCTGCAGGAGCGGCGCCCTCGCCGCGATTGGGGCGATGGACACACCACGGCGTCGGGCCGGGGGCGACCCTCCTGCAAAAGCCGACCCCCCTGCAGGAGCGGCGCCCTCGCCGCGATTGGGGCGATGGACACACCACGGCGTCGGGCCGGGGGCGACCCTCCTGCAAAAGCCGACCCCCCTGCAGGAGCGGCGCCCTCGCCGCGATTGGGGCGATGGACACACCACGGCATCGGGCCGAGGGCGGCCGCTTTTGCGGCGTATGGACGATCCGGGTTCGAGCATGTGCCGGAACGGCGTTTTTCTTTGCGCCCCTTCGCGTCCTTCGCGGATCAACAAATCACAAAGGCTCCACGCTGTACGTCACCGCCAGCGTGTGCGTTTCACCCGGCGCGATGCTGACGACGTTGTCCATCGCGTTGGCGGATTCGACGCACACCATCTCACGCCAGCCGGCGCCGGATTTGCCGCGCCCCATGTCGCCCATTTTCTCAGCCTTCTCCGTCCATGGCGTCCACACCACAGTCGATTGCGAGCCGCGCTTGGCGATGCGGATGCGACGCTTGAGACCGGGGTCGACGATGATGCAGTCGCTCGCGGTGTTGACGTAGACGCGATCGACCTCGCCGGCGAAGCCGACGCGGCCGGCCTGCGTCCTGCGCGCGAAATTTTCGACCTTGTCGTGGTAGTCGCAGCCTTCGAGCCCTGCCACCTCCACGGCGCCGATGTCGCTGATATGGAAATAGGTATGAAGCGCCTCGCCGATCGTCACCGGCGCTTCGCCGGTGTTGGTGGTGGCGAGGGCAAGTTCGAGCTTCTCGCCAACGACGACGGTCAGCGCCAGCCGCGTGGCATGCGGCCACTGCGCGCGGGTCTCTTCGCTGTCGACGAGTTGCAGGGTGATTTCGGTGCGCGCATCGTTGCGGCGGCGCGTGCCGGTCACCTCCCAGGCGACGGTGCGGGCGAAACCATGGGCGGGGTAGCCCGGCTCGCTGGCGTGCGCGCCGAACCACGGCCAGCACACCGGTACGCCGCCGCGGATCGACTTGCCGGGGGCGAATTTCGCCGCGTCGGACACCCATACCACGGGAGCCTGCTGCGACTTCGGGCGATAGCTCACCACGTGCGCGCCCTGCAGGCACAAGGTGGCGCGCCCGCCATGGTTGTCGATGTCGATGTAGGTGAGTCCGCCCGCGCCCTGGCGGAAGGCGAGCTGGCCGGGGATGGCGAAGCGCGCCAGCGGGTCGGCATGAATCTGCGCCTCGGTCGGATGCTCGACCTGGGAAACGTCGCGCACCGCGCCGAACGCGGCCGAGGTCGTCATCGCCGCATAGGCGCGCAACGCGGCCGACACCGTGCGCGCGCGGTTCACCGGCTTCCACGCCTGCGCGCCGCGCGTGTCCATCGCGGCACGGCGCCGCGCCAGAGTGGCGTCGTCGACGCGCACGGCGATGCGGCGCGCGGGAATGTCGATGTCGATGATGTCGCCTTCCTCGACCAGACCGATGGTGCCGCCTTCGGCCGCTTCCGGCGAGGCGTGGCCGATCGACAGGCCAGAGGTGCCGCCGGAGAAGCGACCGTCGGTGATGAGGGCACAGGCCGCACCCAGTCCCTTCGACTTCAGGTAGCTCGTGGGATAGAGCATCTCCTGCATGCCGGGGCCGCCGCGCGGACCTTCGTAGCGGATCACTACCACATCGCCGGGCTTGATGTGGTCGCCGAGAATGGCGCCGACCGCGGCGTCCTGCGATTCGAACACGCGCGCCGGGCCAGAGAATTTCCAGATGCTCTCGTCCACGCCCGCGGTCTTGACGATGCAGCCGTCCTCGGCGAGGTTGCCGTACAGCACCGCCAGTCCGCCGTCGTGCGAGTAGGCGTGGGCGAGGTCGCGGATGCAGCCATGGGCACGATCGTCGTCCAGCTTCGCGAAACGGCGATCCTGCGAGAACGCGGTCTGCGTCGGCACGCCACCCGGCGCGGCGCGGAAATAATCCTTCACATCCTTGTCCCGGGTGCGACGGATGTCGTAGACGTCGATCTGCTCGCCGAGTGTCTTCATCAGCACGGTCGGCACCTCGCGATGCACCAGCCCGCCGCGGTCCAGTTCGCCGAGAATCGCCATCACGCCGCCGGCGCGATGCACGTCTTCCATGTGGTAGGTCTGGATCGACGGCGCGACCTTGGACAGATGCGGCACGCGGCGGCTCATGCGATCGATGTCGGCCATGGTGAAATCGACGCCGGCCTCATGCGCGGCGGCCAGCAGGTGCAGCACGGTATTGGTCGAGCCCCCCATGGCGATGTCGAGCGCGATGGCATTTTCAAAGGCGTCGAAGCTGGCGATCGCGCGCGGGAGCACGCGCGTGTCGCCCTCCTCGTAGTAGCGCCGCGTGTTCCTGACGATGAGGCGCGCGGCGGCGAGGAAGAGATTCCTGCGGTCGGCATGGGTCGCCAGCAGCGAACCGTTTCCGGGCAGCGAAAGCCCCAGCGCCTCGGTCAGGCAGTTCATCGAGTTGGCGGTGAACATGCCCGAGCACGAACCACAGGTCGGACAGGCGGAGCGTTCGAGCTCGTTCACCTTCTCATCGCTGAACGCGGCGTCCGCCGCCGACACCATGGCGTCGACCAGGTCCAGCTTGATGGTTTGTTTTTCCCACACCACCTTGCCCGCCTCCATCGGCCCACCGGAAACGAATACGGTTGGGATGTTGAGGCGCAGCGCGGCGTTGAGCATGCCGGGGGTGATCTTGTCGCAGTTGGAAATGCACACCAGTGCGTCGGCGCAATGCGCGTTGACCATGTATTCGACCGAATCGGCGATGAGGTCGCGCGAGGGCAGTGAATACAGCATGCCGCCATGACCCATGGCGATGCCGTCGTCGACCGCGATGGTGTTGAATTCCTTGGCGACCCCGCCCGCCGCTTCGATCTCGCGCGCCACCAGCTGGCCCATGTCCTTCAGGTGCACATGCCCCGGCACGAACTGGGTGAAAGAATTGGCGATGGCGATGATGGGCTTGGAAAAATCGCCGTCCTTCATGCCGGTGGCGCGCCACAGCGCGCGGGCTCCGGCCATGTTGCGGCCGCGGGTGGTGGTCCAGGAACGGTAGTTGGGCATGATGGTCACTCGGGCGAACTATAATCAGCGGGCCATTTTACCCGGGCGCTTGGCCAAATCCCTAGCCCCTGACTCCTGGTCCCTAGCCCCTGAAACATGCTCGTCCACCCACAATTCGATCCCGTCGCCGTGCAACTCGGCCCCGTCGCCATCCACTGGTACGGCCTCATGTATCTGGTCGCCTTCGTCCAGGTGATCCTGCTCGGGCGCTGGTGCATCGCCCACCGGCCATGGAGCGACTGGAACGTGAAGATGCTGGACGACGTGCTGTTCTACGGGGTGCTCGGCGTCATCCTCGGCGGGCGGCTCGGCTATATCCTCTTCTACAAGCCGGCCGAATACCTTGCGCACCCACTCGACGTTTTCAAGGTGTGGGAGGGCGGCATGAGCTTCCACGGCGGCTTCCTCGGCGTGCTCATCGCAATGATGCTGTTCGCGCATCGCCATCGACTGCGCTGGCTCGCCGTCACCGACTTCATCGCGCCGCTGGTGCCGCTGGGGCTCGCGGCCGGTCGGCTCGGCAACTTCATCAACGGCGAGTTGTGGGGACGTCCCGCCGACCCGGCGCTGCCGTGGGCCATGGTCTTTCCGCAGTCGGCCGACGGCATCGCGCGCCACCCTTCCCAGCTCTACCAGTTCGCCGGCGAGGGCCTGCTGCTGTTCCTCATCCTGTGGCTGTACGCCGCAAGGCCGCGCCCGCTCGGCGCTGTGTCCGCCGTCTTTCTCATCGGCTACGGTGCCTTGCGTTTCCTCGCCGAATTCACCCGCGAGCCCGACGCCTTCCTCGGCCTCCTGGGCCTTGGCCTGTCGATGGGCCAATGGCTTTCGCTGCCGATGGTCGTCGCCGGCATCGTCATGCTGCGCTGGGCGCAGCGCCCGCGATGATCGAACGCCTGTGGCGCATCGCCGGTTGGCTTGGCGTCGCACTCACTCTCGTCCTCTCGCTCGGGCCGCCAGCGTTCCATACCGATCTGCACCAAGGCGACAAGCTCACCCACCTCGCAGGCTACGCCGTACTCATGTTCTGGTGGGCGCAGCTCATCACCCGCCAACGCTGGCGGCTCGCCGCCGCAGTGATCCTCTTCGGCGTCGCGATCGAGTTCCTGCAGAGTCTCACCCCCAACCGCGAACCCGACACCCTCGACGCCCTCGCCAACAGCGCCGGCGTCCTGCTCGGCTGGCTCGTCGCGCGATTCCTACCCAACCTGCCTGGCCGTATCGCCGCACTTCCCGCTTTGCGCCGCTGACGCTATAATCCGCCCTCACATTTGGGGCGGTAGCTCAGCTGGGAGAGCGTCGCGTTCGCAATGCGAAGGTCGGGAGTTCGATCCTCCTCCGCTCCACCATTTCCAGAAGGCCAGACTTTGCTCTGGCCTTTTTCACGCCCGCTAAGGGCCAGCCGTGGCGGGGTTTCGCAGGTGGTGCGAATTTCGTTGATTGCCATCAGGCCCTGATTTCGCCCTGCCGGCCACCCGAATTCCTCTCTTTTCTCTGTTTTTGTCTAGCCCGGTCAAGGGATAGCACCCTGTAACCATGCGGGTTTCCGGGCAGTGGTTTGCACCACATAACGCATAGCGGTGGGGTTTCGAACGCACTTTCAAGGTCAACCGGCCAGCCCACCGATCACGTCCCGCTGTTCATTCCAGTCATCCACATCCCCTTGGCCTTGCTGGCGGCGATCTTGTCCCGAATCCGCTCGCCAGTTACCTCGCGTTCGAACTGCGCAAACAACAGCAGGATGTTGAGCATCAACCGCCCCATCGACGTGGCCGAGTTGATTTGCTGGGTGACGGCGCTGAAACTCACGCCGCGCTGATCGAACAGTTCGACCATCTTGGCAAAGTCCGCCAGGTTGCGGGTGAGGCGATCAATCTTGTACACCACGACGATATCGACCTTGCCGGCATCGATGTCGGCCAGCCGGTTGCCTGCAGCAGGGTGACGATGGAGGCGCCGCCGGGTTCTTGGAGCAATTCGACGAGCGTCAGGATTTTGGTACCGGGACGGATGGCGCGTACTCTGCCCTCCAGTTCCTGGAGGGCATCCGGGGCGTCGTGTTTTGCGACACCGTCGTGGGCATTCATTTTCCGGACACCCCTGTTGATGGGGCGATGTTTGCCGACGGCAGCGTATCCGGCATCGGTAAGTACGTGATGGCCGTTGGATCCAACAATGAAGCCCTTGGCAAGTAAGCTTTTGATGACCTGAGCCCGGGCGCCTCCGCGAAAATTATCCGGCAGGGGCTCAATATCACCATCTGCTCGACGCGCAGCCGCCATGAGAATCGACATCTGAGCAGTGGTCGGTTTGCTGTCAGTATTCATCTGTTTCCCCTTCGAGAGAGCCGGCGATCCATTCGGCGGCGCCGACCAGTTCCATTTCTTCCCATCGTGCGCGGTAGTAGGCCAGTCCACGCGGCTGATCGTCAGTTCCGATGACCTGGATGTACCCTTGAGCACCCCACGGCCTTGGGTCAGTCACCACCAGGAAGCACGCGCCGAACATCAGGTTGCGGCAGGTTTCCGGGTTGAGCTGAACCAGATGCCCGACTTTGAGTTCCCTCGGGCTCATGGCTGTGTCGTCTCTAGTAAGATCGCCAGCAGCTCGTCCAGCCCGACCTCTACCCGCCCGAGGTCGCCGACGTGGCCCCAGTGGATGGCGTCGGGATCGTGGCCGAAGTGGTCGTCGGCGAGTTGTTGCAGCCGTTCCAGCTTGGCGTGGATGGCGGCGGTGCGGGCGAGGTATGCGTCGAGGGCGGTTGGCTTGGCGTTCATTGTTGGCTCCGTGATTTGGTTGATGACGAAGCCATGAACGTGCTGTTCGATCAGGAAGCCAAGCGGAATCTGATCTGCCTAATTTGCATGCGTCGGCCCAGGGTATTACAATCAACTCTGTCGTAATACGAAGGAGGCGTCATGGCAACGACTCTCACCAGCAAGGGGCAGGTCACCATTCCGAAACAGATCCGCGATGCGCTCAATCTGGCGCCCGGATCCTCGGTGGAGTTCGCCGTGAACAAGGAGGGCGACGTGGTCATCCACAAGGTCGGCGCCCGTCCCAGCCGCAAGCCAGACCGCTTCGAGGCGGCGCGCGGCAAGGCCGATGTGAAGTGGCGTACCGATGAACTGATGGCCCTGCTGCGCGGTGAATGACTGATGCTTCTGGTCGATACCAATGTGCTGGTCGACGTTCTGGAAGACGATCCGGAATGGGCGGACTGGTCCATCGGCCAGCTGCGGGCGCAGTCCAAGATTCACCGCCTCGCCATCAACCCGGTCATCTACTCGGAGCTGTCGCTGACGTTCTCGACGGTCGAGGCCCTGGATCGCACCGTCGATGATCTGGGCCTGACGATGATCGAGATTCCTCGCCCTGCGCTGTTCCTGGCCGGCAAGGCCTTCGTGCGCTATCGCCGGCAGGGTGGAAAGAAGAACAACGTGCTGGCCGATTTCTTCATCGGCGCACATGCCGCCGTGGCAGGCTACACCGTGCTGACCCGTGACACGAAGCGACACGCTTCGTATTTCTCCGGCGTCAGCCTGGTGAGCCCGGAACCCGGAATAGGCAAACAATGAATTCAACAGGGGGAACACGTTGTCAGCCATTCACGATCTGATCGGCCAAATCAGCGACCCGCGTTTGCGCGACCGGCTGGCTGCTGAATGGAAAGCCGCCTCGACAGGCAAGAAGTTCGGACTGGTGTTCGAGGACCATTTGCCGGAGTTGCTGCCGCTGCCTAAGGCCAAGCCACGCCGGGGCGATCTGGTCTGCCGGCGGCAGGGTGCCCTGAAGGATGTCTGGCAGGTCAAGTCGGTGAAGGATGGCATGGTGACCTGCGTCAAGCCGCAGGACAAAACCCATCCCTCCGAGCCGACGCGCGCCATGGCGGAAACAGTGAACTTCGCGGTGGACGAGGTGATGGTCGTGCGCGAATTCGGCGAGCCGATTTTTCCTTCCCTGGTGCCGGTGGATGCCGTGGCCAACGGCCCTGCCGACGCGCCCTGGCACACCCTGATCGAGGCCGACAACTACCACGCGCTGCAACTGCTGGACTACCTCTATGCCGGCAAGGTGGATTGCATCTACATCGATCCGCCCTACAACACCGGCGCGCGGGACTGGAAGTACAACAACGACTACGTGGACGGCAACGACAGCTGGCGGCACAGCAAGTGGCTGGCGTTCATGGAGAAGCGGCTGAAGCTCGCCAAGCGCCTGCTCAAACCGAATATTGGCGTCCTCATTGCGACGATTGATGACAACGAAGCTCATCATCTGCGTTGCCTCATCGAGGAAGTTTTTCCTTCTGACAACGTGTTTTCTGTAGTAATTGAGCACAATAAACGAGGCCGACAAGGTGAAGAGTTTGCTAAGACCCACGAGTACGCCCTCGTCGTTTGCCCGGATTCTGGGATTGCAATTGGGGAAGAGCCAACGCATGAAGTGATAGGCGGTGAGACCAGAAACTTACGCCGTACTGGGAACAATTCCCTTCGGACTGATCGACCAAATCAGTTCTACCCTGTTTGGGTAAATCCAGAAACCCTTGAAATTGTTCGGGCCGGCCCCTCGATAGGACTGAGTGAAACTAGAAGTGAAGTTGAGGTTGAGGGCTTAATCCCAATTTGGCCAGTTGATAAGCAAGGAATCGAGCGTAACTGGTACTACGGGCCAGATCGACTGATGGAGGAGTACAAGGCTGGTAAGGCATTTGCGCGCAAACAGTCATATGGGATACACATCTACTACACGCTGAAGGAGAAAACTTCCAAGCGTTACAAGACTGTCTGGAGTCGACCCTTGCTCGATGCCAGCACATACGGTAGTGAGTTGCTTACCAAAGTCTTGGGCGATAACTCACTCTTCTCGTACCCAAAATCGGTATATGCGGTAAGGGACTGTATTTCTACGGTGATTCTGAATCGTCCACACGCGTTGGTGGTCGATTTCTTCGCCGGCAGCGGCACCACGCTCAATGCCGTCAATCTGCTCAACGCTGCCGACGGCGGCAGGCGCCGCTGCATCCTGGTCACCAACAACGAGGTCTCGGCTGAAGAAGCCAGCGCCCTGAGCGCCCGCGGTCTGCAAGCGGGCGACGACGAGTGGGAGGCACAGGGTATCTGCCGCTCGGTGACCTGGCCGCGCAGCAAATTCACCATCCTGGGCCGGCGCGACGACGGCACGCTGCTCTCCGGCGAGTACTTGACCGGCAAGGTGGTCGAGAAGGAAAAGGCCCGCGCTTTCACGCAGATCGGCTTCGTCGATCCGGCCTCGGTCGACACGCCCGCGAAGAAGAAGCAGGTGGTGGCGCTGATCGACGGGCTGCCGCAAACCCTGGTGAAGGACCCGTGCCCGTTCATTGTCTCCGAAGAATACAAGGCCAGCATCCTGTTCGACCCGGCGGCGGCCGACGACTGGCTGGAGGCGCTTGACGGGCAGGAGCACATCACCGACTTCTACATCGTCACCCCGACCAAGCGGGTATTCGACGGCCTGAAGACGCAGATCAACGATTTACTGGGCCCCATCCTGGTGCCGGAGGACGAGAAGCGCCCGATGAGCGAAGGCTTTCCGGCGAATCTGGCCTATTTCAAGCTTGATTTTCTCGACAAGGATCGTGTCACCCTCAAGCGTGCCTTCCGTGAAATCCTGCCACTCCTGTGGTTGAAGGCGGGCGCAGTCGGGCCACGACCGGAATTGGCACGAGGGGAACCGGAGCCTGTCGTGTTTGCGCCAGCGGGCAGCAACTTCGTCGTGCTACTGGAGGAAAGCCGGCTGGCGCGGCTGCTGAAGGCGTTGAAGGGTCGCACAAGCCTTTCGCACGTATTCATCGTCACCGACTCCGACGAGTCGTTCAAGGCGATGGCGGCCGAGGTACGGGAAGCGGTAGGACGGGCAAATCCTGATCTGCAAGTCGTTCAGCTTTACCGCGACTATCTCGTCAATTTCATGATCAACAAACGGCAGGACGTTGCCGGCCGCGGTGGCCTTGAAGCAATGCCGGGAGCGCACGCATGAAGGTCACCCTGTTCGATTTCCAGAAGGACGCGCTGCACCAGCTGCGCGACAGGCTCATGGCCGCGCGCAATTTCGCGAGCAGCGACAATCCCCAGGCGATTGCCTTCTCGGCGCCTACCGGCAGCGGCAAGACCATCGTGATGACGGCACTGTTCGAGGCGATCCTCGACGAACCGGACGATCAACTGGAGTGGCCGCTGGACTGGCAGCCGCAGCCGGATGCCGTGATCCTGTGGGTTTCCGACATGCCCGAACTGAACGAGCAGACCAAACTCAAGATCGAGGGCAAGTCCGATCGCGTCTATCGGGTGAATCAACTCATCCCCATCGATTCCAGTTTCGATGCCGAACACCTGGCGGGCGGCAAGGTGTATTTCATCAACACCCAGAAGCTGGGCAACGACAAGCTGCTGACCAAGGTGGGCGATGGCCGCAACTGGTCGATCTGGACCACGTTGACCAATACGGCGAAGGCGGTCCCGGATCGGTTCTATGTGGTGATCGACGAGGCGCACCGGGGCATGGCGGGCGGCAAGGGTGCAAAAGAGGCGCAAACCCTGATGCAGCGCTTCCTGCTCGGTTTCGCCGAGGCGGGCCTGATCAAGATGCCGCTGGTCATCGGCATCTCGGCCACGCCCAAGCGCTTCATGGATTTGCTGGAGCACGCGCCGCACACCGTGCACAAGGTCGCCATTCCGCCCGACGCGGTAAGGCTGTCCGGACTGCTCAAAGACCGCATCCTGATTCATCACCCCGAATCGGCCACGACCGCCGAGATGGCGCTGCTCGAAGAGGCGGCGCGCCGCTGGGCGCAGATGACAACCGCCTGGGCCAACTACTGCAAGGAAGAAGGCGAGCAGCCGATCTGGCCCGTGCTGGTGGTGCAGGTCGACAACGCCACGGCCAATGCGGTAACGAAGACCAGCCTGACCGATGCCTTGAACGTCATCGAGAGCGCCATTGGCCGCCGCCTCAACGAAGGCGAGGTGGCGCACGCGATGCACGATACCGGCGACATGGATGTAGGTGGGCGCAAGGTGCGCAAGGTCGATGCCTCGCGCATCGATGCCGACAAGAACATCGGGGTGGTGTTTTTCAAGACCAGCCTCTCCACCGGCTGGGACTGCCCGCGGGCGGAAGTGATGATGTCGTTCCGCCGCGCCGAGGATCACACCTACATCGCCCAGTTGCTGGGCCGGATGGTGCGCACCCCGTTGGCGCGGCGCATCGAGCGCGATGCGGCGCTGAACGATGTGCACCTGTTCCTGCCCTATTTCGACACGCAGGCAGTGACCAGCGTGGTCGAATCGCTGCACAACGTCGAGGATGTGCCGCCTTCTGAAACCGGTTCCAGCCGCAATCTGGTGGTGCTTGGGCGCCGTGCTGGGATGGAAGATGTCTTTGCGGCGCTGGGCGAGTTGATCACCTACCGCGTCAATGCCACGCGGGCGCAGAGCCACTTCCGGCGCTTCATGGCGATTTCGCGCAATTTGACGATGGACGAGATTGACGACGATGCCTGGGACGGGGCCAAACGCCAGATCGTCGAGTGGATGGCGGCGCAGATTGCGGCCATGAAATCGGCTGGCCAATACGACGCGGCGGCGCAGGCCATTACCCGCGTCGGACTCAAGACCCTGGCCGTCAAGAACGGCACGGGCGTGGCCGAACCGGAGGCGGACTATCACATCGATGCCTCGGATGTGGACATCGACCGTTTGTTTGAGGAAGCCGGCCGGGTGCTGAGCCACGGACTACACATGACCTACTGGCAGGCGAATGCCGACCGCGATGCGTTGGATGTGAAGGTCGAAGTGATCGTCCTGGCGCGCCAGCATTCAGCCATGTCAGCGATGGAATCGACTGCCGAGAAGGCATTCGACGCGCTCTACGATACGCACAAGAAAGCCATCGCCAAGCTCAAGGAACAACGGCGCAGCCACTACGAGAAGCTGCGGCTGGCCACGGCCAAGCCCGCCGAGGTGCCGTGGCATCTGCCGGAATCTATCGACTTCAACCGTTTGCCCACCGATCCGCAATGGGATCGCCATCTCTATGTGGAGAGCGACGGGCAATTCCGTGCCGGGCTGGGCGCATGGGAGGCGGGGGTACTGAAGGAAGAATTGGCGAAGCCGGAAGTAATCGGCTGGTTGCGCAATCTCGACCGCAAGCCGTGGTCGCTGGAAATCCCCTACGAGACTGGCGGCGACATTCGTCCGATGTTCCCCGATCTGGTGATCGTGGGGAGAGTCGGCGCTGACATCACGGTTGATATCCTGGAACCGCACGATCCGTCGCTCGCCGACAACTTCGAGAAGGCTATCGGCCTTGCGCGATTTGCTGAACGCCACGGCGCGCTATTCGGGCACATCCAGTTGATCCGCAAACAGGCCTCACCGGCCGGCGGCGAGCATTTTGTTCGCCTGGAAATCAACAAGGCGGCGACGATTAAGCAGCTATTGCTCATCACCAGCAACCCGCAACTGGACGATCTGTTTGCCAAGCTGGGAACGTGACGTAGCAATCCGGGCCAACGAATAAAAAGGGGCGGCAATGAACCATCAGAAAAAGGGGCAGATCGAGAGCGCCAAGGTTGTGATCCGGGAGGTGTTCTCCAACTTCTGGTTCAGCATCCCGGCCTACCAGCGCTCCTATGTCTGGGGCAAGGACGAGATTTCGGAGCTGATCGACGACGTCAATTACGCCAGTCAGCATTCGCCGGATGGCCAGTATTTCCTTGGATCGATGGTGCTCCAGAAGGACTCAATCGATGAGCAAGCAGGCGGCCAGCAGGTCTCCTATGACGTGCATCATCTGCTTGATGGTCAGCAGCGCTTGACGACATTGTTTCTGATGACTGCCGTAATTCGAGATTTGACCGGCGAGGAGAAGCTCCGGAAGAAGTGCCGCGAGATGCTGTTCCAGGAAGAGAACAGCTGGGACAACACCCCAGGCCGAAACCGGATCGTCTATCAGATTCGGGATAACGTTGGCGAATTCATCGAGCATTTTGTTAAGCCCGATGGCGGAACCTTGCTGAAGGACGATCTTGGTGGGTACGAACGCGAGAACAACTTGTCCCTATCGAACATGGCACGGGCAATTCGGACCATGCGCGAGCGTTTCACGGGATGGCAGCCAGAGGAGTTTGGACGATTCACCAAGTACCTGTTCAACAATGCGCTATTCATCTATGTCGCCACAGAAGATCTGGACGATGCGTTCCGGTTGTTCACTATTCTCAACGACCGTGGCATTCCCCTGTCGAACAGCGACATCCTCAAGGCCCGCAATCTCGGCGAGGTCAAGGAGCCAAAGGAAAATGCTAAGTGGGCAGAATTCTGGGAGGACATCGAAGGCGAGCTCGGCCGTGATGAGTTCGACCGATTTTTGTCCTTCGTTCGCACGATTTATGTGAAGGACAAGGCTCGGGAGGGTCTGCTCAAGGAGTTTGACGAACGCATCTACGGGACCAAACCTCCGCTGCTGACGCTGGGGACGGCCACATTCAAGGCAGTGCAGGACTACAAGATGGCCTACGATGAGGCGGTTCTCTTCAATCCCCTGCCTGACAGTCTGGGTAACGATTATCGCAACCTGATCACGATGATGCTGCGCACCCTGCCGGCGACCGACTGGATTCCGGCTGTCCTCGCGTGGTATCGGAAATTCAAGGCGAATGAGCTTCTTCCCTTCCTGAAGAAGCTCGACAACAAGTTTTCGGCCGACTGGATATTGCAGCTGACGCCGACTCAGCGCATCCAGAACATGAATGATGTGCTCAAGAAAATCGAGCAGGCACAGACGCCGGCAGACGTGTTCAAAGCCAAGTCGGGTGATGAGCTGGATGCACTACTCAATCCAGGCGTGTTTGATTACGACAAACAGGCATTGATGGGGATTCTCGCCGGTGACATCTATGGCCGACGGTTTGCCAAGTACGTTCTCCTGCGTCTGGAATATCTCTTCTTCAATCACTCATCGGTGCTGAACCTGCCCGACGCGTTGAGCGTCGAACACATCCTCCCGCAGAATCCGGCTGCTACGAGCAAATGGATGTCGGATTTTACAAATGCCGAAAGAGCGCAGTGGTTGCACAAGCTCGGCAATTTAATGATGCTGAGCCGGCGCAAGAACACGTCGTTGGGGAATCTGGACTTCGTGGCAAAGAAAGCGCGTTACTTCGCAAACAGCGTCGAAACACTACCCAACTCTGCCCGCGTGCTGATCTTGCCCGAATTTTCGCTTGCCTCTGTTCAGTCTCGGCACGATGAACTGCTGGCCAAACTGAGGGCGTCGTATTGAACCGGCCATGAAGACACTGCGCCAATTTGCTTCCGGTCAGGCAGCGATACCGCCTGCGACAGCGTGGTACCTCTCCGATCTCGGCGAGTTTCGCGGCAAGCAGGAGCTTTACACGCACCAGTCGCCACAACGCCTGAAGGCTTTGCGCGAGCACGCGATGATCGAAAGCGCCGTGTCATCGAACCGCATTGAGGGCGTGTCGGTCGATCCTGCAAGGGTGCGCGATATTCTTGTTTCGCCGAAGCCCTTATTCCGCGACCGCGACGAGGAAGAGGTGCGCGGCTATCGTGATGCGCTGGCCTGGATTCACGCCGAGGCAGCGGGCATTCCGCTCGACGAGCAGTCGATCAAGCGACTGCACGCACTGACCCGTGGGCAGATTTGGGATGCCGGGCAGTACAAGGAAAAGGATGGCGATATCATTGAGCGCTATCCGGATGGTCGAGAGCGGGTAAGATTTCGCACCGTACCGGCATTGGAGACTCCGGCGCGCATGGCTGATCTAGTGCTTGATTGGCGCCGCTGCCTGGACGAAGGCTGGGTGCCGCCGCTGATTGCGTTGGCGGCCTTCAATCTCGACTTCCTGTGCATCCATCCCTTCCGCGATGGCAACGGCCGGGTGTCGCGCCTGCTCTGGTTGCTGCAGAGCTACCAACTGGGTTACGAGGTGGGCCGGTACATCAGTCTGGAGCGCCTGGTCGAGCAGAACAAGGATCGCTACTACGAGACGCTGGAGAAGAGCTCGCAGGGCTGGCACGAGGGCAAGCACGATCCCTGGCCCTATATCAACTACGTTCTGTTCATCCTGAAGACGGCCTACAAGGAATTTGCCGAGCGGGTGGGCGAAACCAAGGCACCGCGTGGCGCAAAGACCGATCAGGTGAACGCGGCCATCGAGCAGTTCGCCGGAGAGTTTTCCGTCGCGCAACTGGAACTGCGCTGCCCGGGCGTCAGTCGTGACATGGTGCGCCGGGTGCTGCGCGAACAGCAGGCGGTTGGCAAGATCGAGTGCCAAGGGCGCGGGCCGGCGGCGAAGTGGCGGAAGAAAGGGTAATTACCCTTTAGTAAGGGTAATAGAGAGGGTAATAAGGTCTCACGCTGCCGGCTGCTTTCACTCTGCGCCGGCAATAGTGCAAGCACACTTGCACTATTCGCCCTGTGCAATACCAATCTCCGAAGTTTTGGGGATGCGCTCGCCAGAACCATGGCAACATCGGACCAGATTACATTTGGATCGCGATACCTCGATGCCATGACAGCAAGCAAAACGAAGCGGATCTCGATGGCCGTATCGGCTGAAGAGCGTGCAACCATCCAACTGGGTGCCGCGATTGCCGGAGTTTCTATGTCGCGGTTTGTTGTCGATGCAGCTATGCGCGCCGCCGAACGTATTCTTTGCGCCAGGGGTTCTGCTTTCACTGAAGTGTGCCAGAGCAGCGAGGCCGAAGCATTGATCACCCTTCTTAAGCAAGGTGATGACGCGGTAGCACAGGGTAAGGTCAAGCCGGTTGCTGCAGTCGTGAAACGCTTGCGAACTGATCGGCAGAGCAAAGGTGGTGGCGTGCCGATGGACGACGACCTGACTGATCTCTGCAAGGAACTTCATCGCATCAAGCATCAAGCGGAGGCACTCGGCATTTTCACCAACGACCGTGAGCTCCTGATTTGTCCGCAATGCGGCCTGCAGGAGGACATTCAGTCGGATGGTCGACTGATGACCATTGAGAAGGACTCACAGGATTTCAAGGATACCGGGCTGCGCTTCGTCGATATGGGCGACGGTCGATTTTCATGCCCTCGATGTCAGGCACTGATTGATGCCGAATTCTTGTAGCCATCAGAATGCTGACTGGACACGCACTCTGGCGGTAGCGCCTGCTGGAATCCCCGACCCACCCGCAAGCCGCAGCAACCCGCAGCAGTGCTCATTGGCCCCAATAGCGAGTTGTTCGGTAGTAAACTACGCACCACCAATCACAAGGGCTCGGATAGTCTCCGGGCCCTTTTTCTTTGCGCGATTCCCCGCGCCACGCGGGCTTCTGGCCACCAGTGCTGCGGGTGGTGACCACCAGCCGAAATGCCCGAAATCGGCCGCTTTCTCGGCCAGAGCCGTCTCTATTCTCTGTTTGGCCTGCGGGTAGGCGCAGATAGTGGTCTATACAAATCAACAACTTGCGTGCAGCTGTTCGTTGTCAACCAAGGCCACCGGTCGCCATCGCAACTAGACAATGTGCGTCTCGTGTACTAACATCGCAGCCATTGATCTAACAAAACAGGTGCTGCCATGACTGCCGTTGCATCGTCGCCTTCCGCACGGTCCGCCCGCCTCGGGCTGCGCGCCACCCCCGAGCAGGAGGTGGTGTTGCGTCGCGCCGCTGAGGTCGCCCACAAGTCGCTGACCGACTTCATCCTCGATAGCGCCTGCCTGGCTGCCGAGCAAACCCTGCTGGATCAGCGCCTGTTCATGGTTTCGGACAGTCAGTACCAGGCACTGATGGATCTGCTGGATCGCCCCGAACAGGCCAACGACGGTTTGCGTGATTTGTTTGCCCGCAAGGCACCCTGGGACACGAAGTGACGTTGCGCGCACCGGAGCCACTGGCTGCGCAGCATCGGCTGGAAGGTTTTGATTGCGGCAAGCCCGCGCTCAACGACTGGCTACTGCGCCACGCTCGGCAAGCCCAAGGCAGTGGATCGGCCAAGACTTTTGTCGTTTCCCAAGATGATGGTCGCGTGGCGGGCTATTTCAGTTTGACCGTCGGCCAGGTCGACACCCTGGAAGCTCCAGATCGCATCCGCAAAGGGATGGGGCAATACCCGGTTCCGGTTGTGATCCTGGCAAGGCTGGCTGTGTCGCAGCAGGATCAGGGGCGCGGCATTGGCTTCGGTCTGTTGCAGGATGCCATCCGGCGCACGATGCTGATTGCCGAGCAAGCCGGCATCCGGGCGATGCTGACTCACCCCATCAATGAAGAAGCGGCGAGGTTCTACACCCGGTTCGGATTCATCGCTTCGCCACTGCGTGAGCAGCAATTGCTGCTGCTACTCAAGGATGCGAGGAAGGTCATCCGATGACACAAGTTAACGGTCATATGCGTATTTCGCGCCAACGTGACCGGTGATTTCGCCGAAGCGTGACCGCGATTTCACGCTGAACGTGACCGAAGAGAGGGGTCAGAAATGGGGTCACAGACATGGGGTGAACAGAAAGAGAAATCGAGTCTGACCCCATTTTCTCGCTAAAGGGTCTTTCCTTTTTCCTTCGTTATCTGTAATCAGCCGGAGAAGGCAAAAGGAAAGACCTGACCCCGTGTTGTGCGTGCTTGGTCGTGATTGCTGGGGGTGAGCGAGATATGAGGCACGCCTCAGCGCGGTACGATCAGTTCAAACAGATTTTCAGCCCAGACCGGGTCGAGTGCTCGCAGCGTTTTTAATGTCTGCAACGCGGCGAAGGAGTTGCCAGTCATATGATAGGAGGACCCCATGAGGTACAAGACAGCTGCATCTGCCGGGTTGATGCGCAGCGCCTGTCGAGAGGCGGTGATGGCGTCGTCGTAGCGTTCTAGTTGGGCGTAAATGACACCTAGTTTAGACCAGGCATAGGCAGATTCCGGGTCGATGCGCAACGACTGGCGGTAAGCGTCGATGGCGTCATCATAGCGTTTGAGGGCATCATATGCGTCTCCCAAGTCGTACCAAACCTCGGCAACTTCTGGGTTGATGCGCAACGCCTGGCGAGAGGCATCGATGGCGTCGTCATGGCGCTTGAGGGCGGCGTAGGTTTTCCCCAAGTTGCCCCAGGCCTTGGCGAGTTCCGGCTTGATGCGCAGCGCCTGGCGAGAGGCGAAAATGGCGTCATCGTAGCGTTTGAGGATGTGGTAGGCGAGTCCCAGGCTCTCCCAGGCAGAGGCATGTTCCGGGTTGATGCGCAACGCCTGGCGGTAAGCGTCGATGGAGGGATCCCACTGGTACAAGCCTTGGTGAGCTTCGCCAATAAAAGACCAGGCAAGCGCATTATCAGGTTCAGTTTTGACCCATTGCTTGCCCGAGGCGAGCAGCTTCGGCCAGTCCTTTTTTTCTTTCAGCGCCTCGGCGCGGGTAAGCCAGTCGATCTGGCTGCGCTGCTTGCTGGCGGATTTTTTGCCGGGTTTGAGGACGGCCAGCCATTCCACAGGCATGGCAAAGTTGAGGTTTTGAGCTTCAACAAGGTACAGCGTGGTGATCCCCACCAGTCGGCCAGTACTATCAAACAGCCCGCCGCCGCTGGAGCCGGGACTGATTGCAGCCGTGGTCTGGATCATCGGGGGTGAACTGCCACGCAGTTGCGAGACGATGCCGTCAGAAAGGGAAAGCTCCAGCCCCCTTGGCGCGCCGACAGCGTACACAGCCTCGCCGACTTTTAGCATGGCGGCTTTGCCGAGTTGCACCGGGGAACCCCCAAGTTTATTGGCTTGCAACAGGCACAGGTCTTTGTCTGCGTCGCCTGCATAGAGGGTTGCGGGCACGAAACTTTTTCCGTGTCCGGCCTGAAAGCTGACGCCGTCTTTCACCACATGGCAGTTGGTGGCGATTTTGCCGGACGGCAACACTACACCGCTGCCAAAAGTTGTCTCTTCGCCTTTGGCGTCCAGCGTTTTGATGACGACGACACTGCTTTTGACTTTGTCGAACACCTGGCTGGGGGTGAGTGCGTGCGCGACCAACGGCAGGGCGGCGAATAGGAGCGCGAGACATGCTGGAATGGGCAGGTTCATGGAGTGTGGCGGCAGATTAGTGGCAGTGATACACGCCGGTTTTGTGGTTGTAGTGACAGCCTTGGCTATTTGTGCCGCCTGAAGAGTATTAGTCTTGTTATGGCGCGCCGCCTCTTCCGCGATTGCGTTTACATGCATTCCCTTCAGTCCTGCTGACTTCAGGATTTCCTTGGCTACCTCAAGAATCTCAGTGAGTTTCTGCTCCATCCCTGGCTCCCATTTCTTGTAAGTTTCTACGCATCCGACAAGTATGCATCAACTTGCGGCGGCGGCATGGCAGCAACCAGCGGGGGCATGCATGGTTCTGCCCCCTCCCGACCCCCGTTCCGTTGATGAGGACATCTCCCCGCTGAATTTGTAGGCCGCCCACTTCGGCCACTGCGCTGCGGTTATCCAAATCGATGCGGACATCGCCGTTCATGACATGTTTGGAATTCACCACCGGCAACCCGGTCTTTGCGTAGTCGGGTTTCCGCGTACCAGGCAGGTGACGTAGGGCGCGGGTTTCTTTCCGACGTCCTTGACGGCAATTCCGGTTTCCAGTGTCGCGATTTTTAACAACAGAACAACAGGGACAGAACAACAGCAGAACAACAGGGGACAGACCACGTTTTCGCAAGAGTACGCCCGTGCCGAGCGCACATAAAAAAGCCAACCGGACTGGTCGGGATTTCCGAGTTCAGTTTTTCTCAACAATTCTGAGAACTTAAAATGGTCAAACGTCCAAGTTCCGCACCCCCAGCGCATTGCTCTCAATGAAATTCCGCCGTGGCTCGACGTCGTCGCCCATGAGTGTGGTGAAGATCTGGTCGGCCGCGATGGCGTCCTCGATCTGCACTTTCATCAGGCGGCGCACTTTCGGGTCCATGGTGGTTTCCCATAGCTGTTCCGGGTTCATTTCGCCCAGGCCCTTGTAGCGCTGGATGCTCATGCCGCGCTTGACTTCACCGAGGAACCAGTCCATGGCTTCACGGAAGCTGATGACGGGGTTTTCCTTCTCGCCGCGACGGGCGCGGGCGCCGGGGCCGATGAGGTCGCGCAGCAGGTCGCCGACCTTGACGAGCTGGGCGTAGTCGCCGGAATCAAGCAGGTCGGCTTCGAGGAAGCTGACGTGGATGTTGCCGTGCGCGTGGCGGGTGATGCGCAGGCGATGGCTGTCGGTCTCGGCGATGTATTCGGCGGCGACCTCGAATTTGTTCGCGTCGAGCGCGGCGCCCAGGCTCGCCTCGGCGAGCATCGCCGCGCCGCTGTCGGCGAGCGACAGACGCGGGATCTTCATCAGCGCCTGCAGCACGTCGTCGGGCAGCAGGCGTCCGAGGCGTTCGGACACCGCTTCGGCGAGAAAGTACTCGCGCGCGAGGCTTTCCAGCGCTTCGCCGGCGATCGGCATGGCGCCTTCCATGGGCGTGAGTTCGGCATCCTTCATGGCTTCGGCCATGAGGTGCTCCTTCAGCGCGTGCTCGTCCTTCAGATACCGTTCGGAACGGCCGTGCTTGACCTTGTACAGGGGCGGCTGGGCGATGTAGATGTGGCCGCGCTCGACGAGTTCAGGCATCTGCCGGTAGAAGAAGGTCAGCAACAGGGTGCGGATGTGGGCGCCGTCGACGTCGGCGTCGGTCATGATGATGATGCGGTGATACCGGAGCTTGTCCGGGTTGTAGTCTTCCTTGCCGATGCTGGTGCCGAGTGCGGTGATGAGGGTGGCGATTTCCTGGCTGCCGATGACCTTGTCGAACCGCGCGCGTTCGACGTTGAGGATCTTGCCCTTCAGGGGCAGGATCGCCTGGAACTTGCGGTCGCGGCCCTGCTTGGCGGAACCGCCGGCAGAATCGCCCTCGACCAGATACAGCTCGGACAGCGCGGGATCCTTTTCCTGGCAGTCGGCAAGCTTGCCGGGCAGCCCAAGACCGTCCATCACGCCCTTGCGTCGCGTGATTTCACGCGCCTTGCGCGCGGCCTCGCGGGCGCGTGCGGCCTCGACGATCTTGCCGCACAGGAGCTTGGCGTCGGTGGGATTTTCCAGCAGGAACTCGGCGAGCTTCTGGCCGACGATTTCCTGCACAACGGGCTGCACTTCGGACGACACCAGCTTGTCCTTGGTCTGGCTGGAGAACTTGGGCTCGGGCACTTTCACCGACAGCACGCAGGTGAGGCCTTCGCGCATGTCGTCACCGGTGGTTTCGACCTTGGCCTTTTTCGCCAGCTCGTTTTCCTCGATGTACTTGTTCAGCACGCGCGTCATCGCCATGCGCAGGCCGGTGAGGTGGGTGCCGCCGTCGCGCTGCGGGATGTTGTTGGTGAAGCACTGCACCGTTTCCGAATAGCTGTCGTTCCACTGCATGGCGACCTCGACGATCATGCCGTCCTTCTCGCCGACCGCATGGAACACCTTGGGATGCAGCACGGTCTTGACGCGGTTCATGTACTCGACGAAGCCCTTGACGCCGCCGGAATGCGCGAAGTTCTCGCTCTTGCCGTCGCGGTGGTCGATGAGTTCGATCTTGACGCCGTTGTTGAGGAAGGAGAGCTCGCGGATGCGCTTGGCAAGGATGTCGAAGTGATATTCGACATTGCCGAAGATCTCGTCGTCGGCAAGGAAGTGCACTTCGGTGCCACGGCCCTGCGTCTCGCCGACGATGCGCATCGGCGACACCTCGACGCCATTCTGCACCTCGATGACACGGTCGACGACCTTGCCGCGATGGAATTCGAGCGCGTGTTTCTTGCCGTCGCGGCGCACCACGATCTTCATCCACTTCGACAGGCCGTTGACGCAGGATACGCCGACGCCGTGCAGGCCGCCCGACACCTTGTAGCTGTTCTGGTTGAACTTGCCGCCGGCGTGCAGCACGGTCAGCACGATTTCGGCGGCGCTGCGCTTGGGCTCGTGCTTGTCGTCGAGCTTTACGCCGACCGGAATGCCGCGGCCATTATCCGAAATCGAAATCGAATTGTCGGGATGGATGATGACCTTGATGTCGTCGCAGTAGCCGGCGAGCGCCTCGTCGATGGCGTTGTCGAGCACCTCGAACACCATGTGGTGCAGGCCGGTGCCGTCCGACGTGTCGCCGATGTACATGCCGGGGCGCTTGCGCACCGCCTCGAGGCCTTCCAGTTGCTGGATGCTGTCTTCATCGTACCCGCCGTTGGCGGAATCGGGTGTGGCTTTGTCGGACTTCTTGCTCATGCTGTGGCGCCCGCGGGGGCGCATTCCTGTTGGGGTTCGTGTCGATCGTACCGACGGCTCAGATGCGCATCGGCATCACGACGTACTTGAAGCCGGGCTCGCCGGCACTCGTGATGAGCATGCTGCTGTTGGCGTCACCCAGCGACAGGGTGACGGTTTCGCTGGCCGCCGCACCCATGCCTTCGAGCAGGTAATTGACGTTGAAGCCGACATCGAGCGGATCGCCCTGATACTGCACCTCGATTTCGTCGGCCGCTTCTTCCTGTTCGTTGTTGTTGCACACGATGCCGAGCGTGTTCTCGCTGAGCACCAGGCGCACGCCGCGGAATTTCTCATTCGCCAGGATGGCGGCGCGCTGCAGCGCCTGCATCACGCTTTGCCGGTTGCCTTCGAGGCGGCGCGGCTGCTCGGCGGGAATCACGCGCTGATAGTCGGGGAACTTGCCGTCGACGACCTTGGACACGAGTTCCGTGTGCGGCAGGGTGAATGTTACCTGATTCGTGCCGATGCGCAGCTCGACCGGATCGTCGACGTCGCCGAGAAGCTTGTTGAGTTCGAGCACGGTCTTGCGCGGAACGATGATCTCGCGTGCTTCGGCTTCTTCGTCGAGTGCGGTTTCGGCATAGCTCAGGCGGTGGCCGTCGGTGGCCACGACGCGCAGCGCTTTGCCATCGAGCACCAGCAGCATGCCGTTCAGGTAATAGCGGATGTCCTGGCTCGCCATGGCGAACTGCACCAGATGAATCAGGCGACGCAGGGTCTTCTGCGGAAGTCTCAGCGAAGGCCCGAGCCCGGCACCGGTCTCCACGCGCGGATAATCCGCCGCGGGCAGCGTCTGCAGGGTGAAGCGCGACTTGCCGGCGCTCAGCACGACCTGGCTGTCCTTGCTGTCGAGCTTGACGCGCACGCCTTCGGGCAGGGCACGCACGATGTCGAACAGCTTGCGCGCGGCGATGGTGATGGCGAAGTCCTCCCCTCCGGCTTCGACGTCGAGCTGCGTGCTGACCTGTAATTCGAGATCGGTGGCAAGGAAACGGAGTTTGCCGCCCTTGCGCTCGATGAGAATGTTGGAAAGGATGGGCAGAGTCTGGCGCCGTTCGACGACACCCACCACGCTCGAGATGGCTGCCAGCAGTGCGTTGCGTTCGCTTTGTACCAATAGCATTGATCTATACCTGGAAATCGTAATTAAGGGGGCCCGAATCGGTGTACAAGTTCCGTTGTTCTGTCAGATCATGGGCTTGCGTCATTATCGACCTGTGGGTAACCCCGGGGCAAGACGGGAGAGCCGTGGATGGTTCCGGAGGGCACGGCGAGACTTCGCGAGTTGTCCACATTTCGTCCTCAGCCTGTCAGCGTTTGCAGCAACACCAGGTAGTCACGTCCGATGTCGACTTCGCTTTCGCGCAGTTCGGCGACCTTGCGGCAGGCGTGGATGACCGTGGTGTGATCGCGGCCGCCGAAGGACTCGCCGATTTCCGGCAGGCTCTGGTTGGTGAGTTCCTTGGCGAGTGCCATGGCGATCTGGCGCGGCCGCGCGAGGTTGCGGGTGCGCTTCTTCGAATACATGTCGGCGACCTTGATCTTGTAGTAGTCGGCGACGGTTTTCTGGATGTTCTCGATGGAGACGATGCGCGAAGTCGCGGCGATGAGGTCGCGCAGCGCTTCCTTGACGAGTTCCAGCGTGATCGGTTTTTCGTGGAAGCGCGAGAAGGCGATCACGCGTTTCAACGCGCCTTCGAGTTCGCGCACGTTGGAACGCACCTGCTTGGCGATGAAGAAGGCGACGCTTTCCTCCAGACGCACGTTCTCCGCCTGCGCCTTGGCGAGCAGGATGGCGACGCGCATCTCGAGCTCGGGGGGTTCGACCGCTACGGTGAGGCCCCAGGCGAAACGCGATTTCAGCCGGTCGTCCAGACCGGTGATTTCCTTGGGGAAGGTGTCGCAGGTGATGACGATCTGCTTCTTGTTCTCGATGAGAGAGTTGAAGACGTAGAAGAATTCTTCCTGGGTGCGGTCCTTCTTGGCGAGGAACTGGATGTCGTCGACCAGCAGCAGGTCGAGCGACATGTAGCGCCGCTTGAGGTCGTCGAACTGCTTGTTGAGGTAGGCCTTGACCACGTCGTCG
>MKWN01000052.1 GCA_001899775.1 Thiobacillus sp. 65-29 | reverse complement strand
AAGCCATGCCGCCGCCGATCAGGAGGATATCGAGGTCCTCCTGGATAACTTCGGGATTACCAAATTCTCCAGCCATTTCATATACCTCTCTAAATTACTTGCGAATCAGTTCGGCGGGGTTGCCGGCACGGTAGCCACCCATGACGTCCCGGGTGAACGAGCCCACGGCGGTGATGTCGGCCATCTTGGGCATCGGCTTGCCACCGTACGGGTCGATCGAACCCTCGGGGGTGGTGCGGATCGGGAACTTGAAGCGCTTGAGCGTGCCGTTGCGGAACTTGATGGTCCACATGATGGAATCGGAACCACGCAGCGGTTGCACCATGCCGCCCAGCGGCACGACGTCGGCGTAGTGACGGGCTTCGATCGCCTGCTGCGGGCAGATCTTCACGCAGGAGTAGCACTCCCAGCACTGCTCGGGCTCTTGGTTGAAGGCACGCATGGCGTGGCCGGTCTCGGAACCGTCCTTGTCCAGCTTCATCAGGTCGTGCGGGCAGATGTACATGCAGGCGGTCTTGTCCTGACCCTTGCAGCCGTCGCACTTGTCGGTACGAACATAGGTAGGCATTACTTAAGTCTCCAGGTTAGCTAACTCCGCGATCGTCGCGGTCCGATTTCGAACTTCAACCTGTCCTTGGCCGGGGCGTATCGCGAATCCGCTTCCGGTAGGCAAAGTCCTGAAACTTGCGTCAAGCGGCCGAGTGGCCCTTCAGTTCGACCTTGACGTTCTGCTCGGCGGAAAGGCCAGCATAGTATTTCTTCAACACGGCCGCCACTTCCGGCCGGCTGAATTCGACCGGCAGATCCTGGCCTTCGGAGAGCATGGCGCGAACCTTGGTGCCGGACAGCAGGATGCTCTTCCTTGGTGTGCGGGCAGGTGCGCTGCGAGGCCATGCCGCCGCACTTGTTGCACCAGAAGGTCCAGTCGATGTTCAGGTTCTGGGTTTCCAGCGAGCCCTTGGGGATCTCGTCGAAGATCTTTTGCGCGTCGAACGGGCCGTAGTAGTCACCCACGCCGGCGTGGTCGCGGCCGACGATCAGGTGCGAGCAGCCGTAGTTCTGGCGGAACAGGGCGTGCAGCAGGGCCTCGCGCGGGCCGGCGTAGCGCATGTCGAGCGGGTAGCCGGCCTGGATCACGGTGTTCGGGGCGAAGTAGTTTTCGATCAGGGTGCCGATCGCTTCGGAACGCACTTCGGCAGGGATGTCGCCCGGCTTCAGCTTGCCCAGCAACGAGTGGATCATCACGCCGTCCATGGTCTCGACGGCGATCTTCGCCAGGTACTCGTGCGAGCGGTGCATGGGATTGCGTGTCTGGAACGCGGCGACCTTGGACCAGCCCATCTTCTCGAAAGCGGCGCGGGTCTCGGCAGGCGTCATGAACTGGTCGCCGTACTGGGCCTTGAAGCCGCCGTCGGACAGGACCTTGACCGCGCCGGCCAGGTTGTATTTGCCCTGGCCCATGACCATCTTGACGCCAGGGTGCTCGAGATCGGTGGTCTTGTAGACCTGCATGCACTCGTGCGCCTTGTCGATGGTGTATTTTTCGGTCACCTTGATGGTGCCCATGATCTCGTCGGAATCGCTGTTGATCAGCGCGATCTCGTCGCCGACCTTGATGCCTTCGTCATCGGTGGAGAGGGTGACAGGAATGGGCCAGAACAGGCCGTTGGCCATCTTGAAGCCGTCACACACGCCCTGCCAGTCGGACTTGGTCATGAAGCCGTCCAGGGGGGTGAAGCCGCCGATTCCCATCATGATCAGGTCGCCGGTTTCGCGCGAGCTCATTTTCAGCTTGGGAAGCGAAGCGGCGCGGGCCTTTTCGGCTGCCAGCGCATCGCCGGTCAGCAGCAGGGGTTTGAGTTCGCCGCCGCCGTGCGGACGTACCAGTTTGGACATGCTGTCTCCTTGGACTCTAGGGGGGGATGTTTGGAGTCCGCGGAGCATAGCACCGGGGCCCGGACCTGATAAATCCTTTTCTTTTATTTCAGGATAAGCAGGTTTGATATTACTGATACAGCCCGTTCGTGCCCGGACAGTAAAACAGCAAGTATATATCAATCAATATCTTATGGAAGCCCCGGGAGGCGCTGGGCAAAACCACGAGCGCCGTTCCGGCGCATGCCGGAATTCCGTGAAATCGATCACTTGGCGCTGGTCTGCGCTGTGGGCAGGTTTTGCCCGGCGCTTCCCTTGGCGGGATCTGCCGCCGTTGGCGTGGTCCGGCCGTGGCGTTCTGGCCCCGCGGGCGCCTTAGGCGTCGAAGAAGGCCGGCATGTCGGTCGCCTCGCTCTGCACCACGCCGACCCAGGCGGGCTGGGCGGCGGCGCCGGCGGCGGCGAGTTTGCGCGTTTCCTCGTAGAGCATCTTCCAGCGGTTGTAGAGGCAGTCGCTGACCTTGCGCATGCCGGCGTCGAAGTAGGAGTTGTGCAGGTCGCCGACGGTGCGGGTGAAGGATTCCATCTGTTCCAGCAGATTGCCGGGGTAGCCCTTGCGGCCGGGGTCGGCGTATTTGACGAGTTCGCGGCGCACCGCCCGCACGAACACCTTCTGGCCTTCGGTGAGGTCGGCCTCGGTGCGCGGGGCGCCGCCGTAGTTCATGACTTCCTCGATGAAGCCGTTCAGGCGCGCGCCGAAATCATATTGGGTCAGATCGATGGCAGACATGGCTACTCCTCGGGTTACAGAGTGGGAACGGGTGCGCGAACGGTGGCATGACCGACGAGGTTTCGCGTCCAGCGTGTGTAAAGGGCCTCGGCGAGACGGTGCAGACGGATGATCCGCTGCGGCATCTCGGCCAGAATGTCACGGACGGCCTGCACGCCACGGCCATCTCCGGAGGCGATCGCAGCACCCTCGCGTGCGCACCAGTCGGCGATGGTCGCGGGTGTCATTTCGGCATGGAACTGCATGGCGAGGTGACGACCGGCATGGACGAAAGCCTGGTTCGGGCTGTACGCGCTGGACAGGATGCGTGTGGCACCCTGCGGGATGCTGAATGCTTCGCTGTGCCACTGGAAGGTGTCGAGTGGCTCCTGCAGGCTACCCAGCCAGGGCGCGGCGGCAGCCGGGTCGACCACGTCGAGGCGGCCCCAGCCGATTTCGCGCGCGGGGCTCGGGCCGACCGTGCCGCCCAGTGCACGGGCCAGCAACTGGCCGCCCAGGCAGTGGCCGATCACCGGCACGCCGGCTGCAACGGCACGGCGGACGAGCGCCAGCACCGAGGCGATCCAGGGCAGATCGTCGTTCGCGCTCATTGGCCCGCCCATCAAGCCGAGGCCGGATATGCCGTTAAGGGCTTCGGGAAGCGCTTCGCCGGCGTCGATCCGCACGACCCGCCAGGGTACCCCCAGGCGCGTCAGGCTTGCGGCAAAATGGCCGGGCGGCACGTGGGCGGCAAACTGGAGGATCAGGACGGACGACATGAAAACCGACAAATTCAGTATGGGCATGGCCATCATAACCGTGGCCTCGCTTTTGTGCACTCCGGCGTGGGCCACCGGCGTGACCGTCGTCGGCCTGTTCAAGGACAAGGCCATCGTCAGCATCGACGGTGGCAAGCCGCGTACCCTGTCGGTCGGCCAGAGCGCAGGGGGCGTGAAGCTTCTTGCGGCGGATTCCGGCGGTGCCCAGTTCGACATCGACGGCAGCCGCAGGAATCTGGGCATGGGGCAGTCGTTCGCCGGTGGCCCGGCGACGGGTGCGCGGCCGACCGTGTCGCTCACCGCCGACGTCAAGGGCCATTTCGCCGCCCAGGGTTCGCTGAATGGCTATCCCGTCAATTTCCTGGTCGATACCGGCGCCACCTCCATCGCCATCGGCGCGGCGGATGCCCGGCGTATCGGGCTGGATTACAAGGCGGGCCAGCGGGCCGGCGTGGGCACCGCCGCAGGGGTGGTGCCGGCATGGCGGGTGACCTTCAATACCGTCAAGGTCGGCGACATCACCGTGCATCAGGTCGAAGGCATGGTGCTGGAAACGAATCTCGGCACGCCGCTGCTTGGGATGAGCTTCCTCAACCGCATGGAAATGAAGCGCGACGGGCAGATCATGACGCTGACGCAGCGGTACTGAAGGTTTACGGTCACCGTCGCCTGCTGGTAGCCGGCGCATGCGCGGATGACGTGCCCGTTGGCCGGGGGTTGCCCGGCAGCAAGTCACTTTCTTTGTCTCGCCAAAGAAAGTGACCAAAGAAAGGCGACCCCGACAGCCCCGAATTCCCGGAAACCGGCCCGGCCGAACGGACGGCGAAGAACTCGCCCCGCCTGGCTGTTTTCAATTGGTTTCTTGTGGGCGGGGCTCAGACACCTTCGCCGCTGATCCGTCCGCCCGCGCCGCTTTCCGGCGGGGCTGTAAGGGGAAAAAAGTCAAAACCAGACGGTACGGATGCGATGTTGTTGTGCTCGATCGGTGTGCAAGGCGTGTGGTTGCGGATCGACGAGGCGTATGGCCGCAGCGTTGCCCGAGGGGCCCCTTCGGGGATCGGGCAGCGTAGCGGCCAAGACTTCGAGTCGTCGCTTATTGGCAGGTTTTGTCGCGTTCGATGAGCGCGTAGGCCGAGTGGTTGTGAATCGACTCGAAGTTCTCCGCCTCGACGACGTAGGCGTCGATCAGCGGTTCGGCGTTCATCGCGGCGGCGACGTCGCGCACGATGTCCTCGACGAACTTGGGATTGTCGTAGGCGCGCTCGGTGACGTATTTCTCGTCGGGGCGCTTCAACAGGCCGTAGAGTTCACACGAGGCCTGGTCCTCGACCTTGCGCACGATGTCCTCGATCCACAGGAAGCCGTTGGTGCGCGCGGTGACGGTGACGTGCGAGCGCTGGTTATGCGCGCCGTAGTCGGAGATTTTCTTCGAGCACGGACACAGGCTGGTGACCGGAACGACGACCTTGGTGGTGTGGGTATAGCGTCCGTTTTCGATCGCACCGATCAGGGTGACTTCGTAGTCGAGCAGGCTCTGCACGCCGGAGACCGGCGCGGACTTGTTGATGAAGTAGGGGAAGCTCATCTCGATGTAGCCCGATTCCGCCTCCAGGCGCTCGGCCATCTGGCGCAGCATGTCCTCGAAGTTTTCGACCGAGATCTCGCGCTCGCGCGTATTGAGGATCTCGATGAAGCGCGACATGTGGGTACCCTTGAAGTCGTGCGGCAGGAACACGTACATGTTGAAGGTGGCGATGGTGTGCTGCACGCCGTCGCTCTTGTCGGCGACGCGCACGGGGTGGCGGATGCTCTTGATGCCGACCTTGTTGATGGCGATCTGCCGCGTATCGGCCGAGCTTTGCACGTCCGGCATGTCCGGCGTGCAGACCGGGTCGCAAATCTGGTTCATGACAGGCTCCTTCTGAATCACAGTTTAGACTCAGTATAAACTGTTCGAATACTTGAGTAAACTGCTCGGGAATGGTTTCATCCGGGCCCGCACCGCCGCTTCGATCCCCGCGGCGTCGAGACCGCAGGCGGCGAGCAGGCTGCGTACATCGCCATGTTCGATGAAGCGGTCGGGCAGGCCGAGGTGCAACAGCGGCAGTGAAATGCCGAGCGCACTGAGCGCTTCGGCAACACCCGCACCGGCCCCGCCGGCGATGACGTTTTCTTCGAGGGTGACCAGCAGGCGATGCTGCTCTGCCAGTTCGCGCAGCAGGTCGAGGTCGAGTGGCTTCACGAAGCGCATGTCGGCGACCGTCGCATCGAGCGCTGTCGCCGCCTCGAGGGCCGGTGCGACAAGGCTGCCGAAGGCGATAAGGGCAACGTCATGGCCGCGCCGGCGCACGACGCCCTTGCCGATGGCGACGGGTTCGAGGCCGGCGTCGAGTGCTGCACCGGTTCCGCTGCCGCGCGGGTAGCGCACCGCCGCGGGGCCGTCGTGCAGGAAAGCGGTAGTGAGCAGACGCCGGCATTCGTTCTCGTCGGACGGCGCGGCGATCAGCATGTTCGGCACACAGCGCAGGAAGGAAATGTCGAAGCTGCCTGCATGGGTGGGGCCGTCGGCGCCGACCAGGCCGGCGCGGTCGATGGCGAGCAAGACCGGCAGGTTCTGCAGGGCGACGTCGTGGATCCACTGATCGTAGGCGCGCTGCAGGAAGGTCGAGTAGATCGCCACGACCGGCTTGAGGCCCTCGCAGGCGAGTCCGGCGGCGAAGGTGACGGCGTGCTGCTCGGCAATGCCGACGTCGAAATAGCGACCGGGGAATTCCTCGGAGAAACGCACCAGGCCGGAGCCCTCGCGCATGGCCGGGGTGATGCCGACCAGACGGGGATCGGCGCCGGCCATGTCGCACAGCCAGTCGCCGAACACCTGGGTGTAGGTGGGCTTGCCGCCCGACGCCTCGGCCACACCCGTAGCGGGATCGAAGCGGCCGACGCCGTGATACAGGCAGGGATTGCTCTCGGCCGGTGGATAACCCTTGCCCTTGCGGGTGACGATATGGAGGAACTGCGGCCCGGACAATTGCCGGATGTTGCGCAGCGTGTCGATCAGCACGTCGAGGTCGTGGCCGTCGATGGGGCCGATGTAGTTGAAGCCGAATTCCTCGAACAGCGTGCCGGGCGTGACCATGCCCTTCATGTGTTCCTCGGCGCGGCGGGCGAGTTCCTTGATCGGCGGCACCGCCGAGAGAACTTTTTCGCTCGCGCGCCGGGCGGCGGCGTAGAACTTGCCGGACATCAAGCGTGCCAGGTAGTTGTTCAGGGCGCCGACGTTGGGCGAGATCGACATCTCGTTGTCGTTCAGCACCACCAGCAGCGGCAGTTCGGTGGCGCCGGCGTTGTTCAGCGCCTCGAACGCCATGCCGGCGGTCATCGCGCCATCGCCGATCACCGCGACCGCGCGCTGGCTGGAGCCGGTCTGCCGGAAGGCTTCGGCCATGCCGAGCGCGGCGGAGATCGAGGTGCTGGAATGGCCGGTGCCGAAGGCGTCGTGGGCGTTCTCCGCGCGCCGCGGAAAGCCCGCGATGCCGCCGCCCTGGCGCAGGCTGGCCATGGCGGCGCGGCGGCCGGTGAGGATCTTGTGCGAATAGGTCTGATGGCCGACGTCCCAGACGATGCGGTCGCGCGGCGTGTCGAACACGTAGTGCAGTGCGAGGGTGAGTTCGACGGTGCCGAGGTTGGAGGCGAGGTGGCCGCCGGTCTGTGCGACCGAGGCGACGAGAAAGTCGCGCAGTTCGGCGGCGAGTTTCGGCAGGTCCGCCGGTGCGAGTTTCCTCAGGTCGTCGGGCGAGTCGATGCGGTCGAGCAGGGCACCAGGCATGTCAGTAGCTCCGCTCGATGATGAAATCCGCGAGCTGGCGCAGGCGTGTCGTCGAACCAGATAACGTGTCGAGTGCGGCATGGGCGTCGGCACGCAGTTCCTGCGCGAGCTCGCGGGCACGTGCCGCGCCGAGCAGGCTCACGTAGGTGGGCTTGTTGCGCGCGGCATCCTTGCCGGCGGTCTTCCCCAGGGTCGCGGTCGAGGCTTCCGCGTCGAGGATGTCGTCGACCACCTGGAAGGCCAGGCCGATGCACTTGGCATAACGGTCGAGCGACGTTGCGGCGGCCTCGGTGAGGATGCCGCAGTGTGCGCCGAGCAAAACCGCGGCGCGGATCAGCGCGCCCGTTTTGTGGATGTGCATGAATTCGAGTTCGGTAAGTTCGAGCGGCTGGCCGACGCTCGCCAGATCGATCGCCTGGCCGCCCGCCATGCCACGCGAGCCGGATGCCTGCGCGAGCACGTGCACCATCGCCAGTTGCGTGGCGGCATCGGCGGCAAGCTTGTGCGAGGCGAGGAGCTCGAAGGCGAGGCTTTGCAGGGCGTCACCGACGAGCAGCGCGGTGGCCTCGTCGAATTCGACGTGCACGGTCGGCTTGCCGCGCCGCAGCGCATCGTCGTCCATCGCCGGCAGGTCGTCGTGCACCAGCGAGTAGACGTGGATCAGTTCGACCGCGGCAGCGGCGTGCTGCACGCGCTCCGCGGCGGCACCGGTCACTTCGCCGGCAGCCAGGGCGAGCAGCGGGCGCACGCGCTTGCCGCCGTCGAGCACGGCGTAACGCATCGCCTCGTGCAGGCGCTGCGGTGCGAGGGTGGCGGCGGGCAGACAGTCGGCCAGCACGCGTTCCATGCGCGCCTGACAGGCCTGCATCCAGGCGGCAAAATCAGTCATCGGCACGGGTTTCGGTTTGAAACGGCTGCAGGCTGCCGTTTTCCAGGATCTGGATCTGCTGTTCGGCGGCGGCCAGCTGCTGGCGGCAGAAGGCGAGCAGCTCGGCACCGCGCCGGTAGGCGGCAAGCGAGGCTTCCAGCGGCAGCTGGCCGGCTTCCATGTCGGCGACGAGGGCGTTGAGCTCGGCGAGCGCGGATTCGTAGTCCTTCGGTGCAGCGAAGGCGCGGGGCTTGGGCATGCGGGGGACCCGGCGGGGAACAAGGTCCGGCATTTTAGCAAAATCGGCGCCGGGGCGCCTCGGGATGTGCCTGGGCTGTGCTAATCTTCGCGGTCCCCGCAGGATGATCCGGGGAAGGTGTGTTGCGGTCCCCGTGCGGGATCGCGTTTTCAGCAAGGTACGTCATGAGCGATCTCGCCGAATCCAGCGCCTTGTCGCTGACTTCGCCCCAGTTGCCGGTTTCCTGGTATTTCGATCCCTCCATTTACGCGCTGGAGCTGGAACATCTGTTTCGGCGCGGGCCCGGCTATGCCGGCCATCGGCTCATGGTGCCGGAAGCGGGCGACTATCACGCGCTGGAGATGTTCGACGGCGCGAAGATGCTGGTGCACAGCGCCGCGGGTATCGAGCTGCTGTCGAACGTCTGTCGCCACCGCCAGGCGATCATGTTGCGGGGGCGCGGCAAACTGCCCGCGGGCAACATCGTCTGTCCGATCCATCGCTGGACCTATGACAGCCAGGGTACTCTCATCGGCGCGCCGGAGTTTCCCGGCAACCCCTGTCTGAATCTGGGCCGCACCGGTTTGCAGGCATGGCAGGGTCTCTTGTTCGCCGGCGAGCGTGACGTCGGCGCCGATCTCGCCGGCATGCAGGCGGCGCGTGAACTGGATTTCACCGGCTTCATGCTCGACCGCGTCGAAGTCACCGATTACGCCTGCAACTGGAAGACCTTCATCGAGGTGTATCTGGAGGACTATCACGTCGCGCCCTACCATCCGGGGCTCGCCCACTTCGTCACCTGCGACGATCTGACGTGGGAGTACGGCGAATGGTGGTCGGTGCAGACGGTGGGTCTGAACCAGGGGCTCGCGAAGCCGGGCTCGCCGGCATATGCGACATGGCACGCGCAATTGCTCGCCTATGAACAGGGAAACACCCCTGCGCACGGCGCGATCTGGCTGACCTACTATCCCGGTCTCATGGTCGAGTGGTACCCCCACGTGCTGGTGGTTTCCTCGATCGTGCCGACCGGCGTCGGTTCGTGCCGCAACGTGGTGGAGTTCTATTATCCGGAGGACATCGTGCTGTTCGAGCGCGCGTTCGTCGAAGCCGAACAGGCGGCCTACCGCGAGACCGCGGTGGAGGACGAGGACATCTGCCTGCGCATGCAGGCCGGGCGGCGCGCGCTGTACGAGCAGGGGGTCTCGCAGACCGGACCCTACCAGTCGCCGATGGAGGACGGCATGATGCATTTCCATGCCTTCCTGCGGCGCCAGCTGGAGCGGCATCTGAAATGAGAATGTGCGCAGGCATGAGCGGGGCGGCAGGCGCCGCCCTTTTTTTGCGGCGCGGTCGGGGAGTGCGCGCATGACGTCGAGCTGGATGCTCGTCGCGGCAGCGCTGTTCGCGCTGATGAGCGTGCTGGTGAAACACGCCTCGTCGACGTTTTCGCCAGCCGAACTGGTGTTCTATCGCTCGGCCTTCGGTCTGGCGACGATCTGGGTGGTGATTGCCCTTGGCCGGCGCAGCGTGATCGCGCCGCTCGCCACGGCGCACTGGCGCGCCCACGTCCAGCGCGGCCTGGCGGGCTTCGCCGCGCTGGTTCTGTTTTTCTACGCGCTGGCGCGGCTGCCGCTGGCCACCGCGGTGACGCTCAACTACACGGCGCCGTTGTTCCTTGCCGCGCTGTCCGCCTGGTGGCTGCGCGAGCGTCATGGGCGCAGCGTGATCGGCGCGGTGCTGCTGGGTTTCGTCGGCATTGTCCTGCTGCTGCGCCCGCAGGTGGAGGGCCAGGCATGGCTGCCCGCGCTGGCGGGTCTGGCTTCGGGCTTGCTGGCGGCGGTGGCCTACGTCCACGTCAAGCAGCTCGGTAGTATGGGCGAGCCGGAGTGGCGGGTGGTGTTTTATTTCACCCTGCTGTCGACCCTGGGTGGAGCGATGTGGATGGCGCTGGCGGGCTGGCACCGCCCGCAGGGGCAGGACTGGCCCTGGCTGGTCGGCATCGGCGCGAGCGCGACCCTGGGGCAGTTGGCGCTGACGCGTGCGTACCATCGCGGACATACACTCACCGTGGGCTCGCTTGCCTACGCGACGGTGGGATTTTCCGCGCTGTACGGCGTGCTGCTGTTCGGCGAGCGCCTGCCGTGGCTGGCGTGGGCGGGGATGGCCGTGGTCGCGGTAGCCGGCGTGTGGGCGGTGCGTGCGTCGGCCCCGGTGCGTTCCGATTCGCTATAGTAAGGACATCTTGAAAAGGAGCCCGGCATGATCAGCCTGAACGTCAAGGACAACCAGATCGCTGTCACGGTGATGGGGCAATTCACCGTGGACGACTACCGTGAATTCGAACAGGCGGTGGACTACGGTGTGCAGTTCAAGGGGACGCTCAACGTGCTGTTCGACCTGCGCGACATGCTGTCGTACAGCGTCGACGTGGCGTGGGAGGAACTGAAGTTCTCGCGCGAGCACCGTAACGATTTCGGCCGTATCGCTATCCTCACGGGAGATGAATGGGTGGCGTGGAGCATGTGGATCAACCGCCTGTTCATGAGCGCGGACATTCGCCTGTTCGACGAACTGGAGCTGGCGCAGGCATGGGTCGCGGGCGCGGAATTGCCGGCCGCTGCCGGGTGAGGCGTGTCCTTGCCGGGATTGCCGCATGCGGGCTGGTGGCGGTCGCGTGGGCGGACAGCGCCTGGTTCGTCGTCGGGGAAAGTGCGGCCGAACGGGTCGAAGTCAATCTCGCCAGCCTCGAACGCCAGGGTGATGTCGTCAGCTTCCGGCAGCGCCGCACGCTGCTCGGAGGGCAGATCGATGCGAACACGCAGCGTCCGCTGCGCGAGGTATTGGAGAAACGGCTGCTCGATTGCCGCAAGCGTCGGGTGGCGACGCGCTCGCGCGCGGTGTTCGATGTCGACGATGCGCTGATCGACCATCAGGCGGTGCGTGGCGGGGCATTGCCGTGGCAGCCGCTCGCGCCGGGCGATGCGCTGGCGCGCAAGCTGTGCGGTTCATGAGGCCGGCGCGCGCGCCGGCCGGAACACCACGGGGTTGGCATAGTAGGCGGGCGTCCTGTTCGCGGCATCCCACCCCGGGATGCCCTGTATCGGTAACGGTGGCAGCTGGCGTGGTGTGTCGATCGCGGCCAGGGTGTTGACCGCGCAGGTTTCGACGTCGCCGGCGCACGCGGCCGGATCCAGCACGAGGCATTTCCCGGTCATTTCCGGATACGGATCCAGCGTCTTTTCCAGCAGCGCATGGCCCACCACGACGAAGTGCATGTCGCGTTCCACTCGGGCCCGCGCTTCCACGAACAATGCCTGCCAGGCATGGGCGCGCAGCAGGGTGGGCAGCGCGGGATCGCGGCTTGCCACCCACACGCCCGATTCGTCGAGCACGGTCAGTGCGTCACGCCGGCGGCCGCGTTCGGTGGTGTGTTCGGTGGCGATCGCTGCGCCGTGCGCGGCGTTGAGCGCGGCCTTGAAGCGTGGGAAGCGCAGCCACACCAGGGCGTTGAGGGCGTCGTGGAGGTTGTCGGCACGCGTGGGCACTGCACCGGTGCGCAGGATGGCGCGCTCGTAGTCGCGCGCGGCCAGGCGGCCAGCCGGGGCAACGAAGCGCAGTGGCAGGCCGCGCGACTGGTGGATGCCACGCTGTGCCGCCAGGGCGTTGAGTGCCTCGACCGGCGGGATGCCGTGCGCGAACCGAAGCGTGTCGACCAGTTCGCGATACGGCTCGAAGGCCGGATGAGAGAGGTTCAATGCAAGGCTTCGGCCAGCGCGCGGCGATAGCGCTGCGTCAGTGCATGTGCGCTGCCGAGCAGGTCGAACAGGGCGAGCAGACTGGTGCGGCCGAGGTCGTCGCGAAAGCCGCGATCGGTGGCGGCGATGTGCAGCAGGGCCGCCATGGCGCCGTCGAAGTCGTCATCCGCGAGCAGGCGGGCGGCACGCTGGTAATGGGCGTCGAGATCGACCGGGTCGCGTGCGATGCGTTCGTCGAGGGTCGCCAGGGGCGGTGCCGCGCGCGCCGTCTCGGTGAGGCGCAGGTGGGCGAGCAGGGGTGCGATTTCGGGGGTATGGCGCGCTTCCGGCGGCAGGGCGTCGAGCAGTGCCAAGGCCTGCCCGCTGTCGCCTTCGGCCCACAGCAGTTTGGCGAGATCGCGCGGGATGGCGAGGTTGTCGGGTTCCGCCATGGCGGCGTTGGCCAGCAGCATGCGCGCCTGGTCGACCTTGCCGGCCTGCCAGGCGGCGACACCGAGGGCGTGGGCGCGGTTGGCGTCACCCGCAATAAAACGATCGAGCACTTCGCGGAAACTGCTGTCCGGTTCGGCACCGTGGATGGTGTGGGCCACGTCGCCGCGCCAGAAGAACTTCACGGTCGGCACCGACGTCACGTTGAAGCGGCGTGCCAGTTCCGGCAATTCATCGGCGTTGAGCATCACCAGCAGGAACTTGCCGCCGTATTCGGTAGCGAGCTTGACCAGGCGCGGCATGAGGACGTAGCACGGGCCGGCCTTGGGAATCCAGAAATGCACCAGCACCGGTCCCTTGTGCGAGTTTTCCAGCACCAGGCGGTTGAAATTCTCGGCACTGGCGTCGAAGACGTAGGGTGACAGGGCCATCAGGCGAAACCTCCACAGGCAGCGAAGCGGTCGCACGCGGCGACGAGTTCCCTGGCAATGCCGGGCTCGAATGCCGAATGGCCAGCATCGGGGACGATCACGTAGCGCGCTTCGGGCCACGCGCGCGTCAGCGTGTCGGCGGTGACGATCGGACACACGGCGTCGTAGCGTCCCTGTACGATGATGCCGGGAATACCGCGCACGCGGTCGATGCCGGCAAGCAGGCTGTTTTCCGGCAGGAAGATGTCGTTGGTGAAATAGTGCGCCTCGATGCGCGCGAGCGAAAGCGCGGTCTTTTCGCTGCCAAAGGCGGCGACCAGTTCCGGATTCGGGCGCAGGGTCGAGCACGATGCTTCGAATACCGCCCAGCGGTGCGCGGCGGGCAGGTGCACCGCCGGATCGGGATCGATGAGGCGGCGATGGTAGGCGGCGAGCAGATCAGCCCGCTCGGCTTCCGGAATGAATTCGGCCAGCGCGCGCTGCGCCTCCGGAAAGAAGGCGCGGATGCCGTAAAGAAACCAGTCGATCTCGCTCTTGCGGCAGAGGAAGATGCCGCGCAGGACCAGGCCGAGACAGGGCTCCGGATGGGCCTCGGCATAGGCGAGGGCGAGGGTCGAGCCCCACGAGCCACCGAAGATCAGCCAGCGCTCGATGCCGAGTTCCTCGCGCAGCGCTTCCATGTCGTCGATGAGGTGCGGCGTGGTGTTGTCGGCGAGTTCACCGTGCGGCGTCGAGCGGCCGCAGCCACGCTGGTCGAACACGACGATGCGGTAGCGTGCGGGATCGAAGAAGCGTCGTTGTGCCGCCGCGGTGCCCGAACCGGGGCCGCCATGCACGAACAGCACCGGGATGCCGTCGGGATTGCCCGAGGTCTCCCAGTAGATGCGGTGGACGCCCGGTGTTGGCAGCATGCCGCTGGCGTACGGCTGGATGTCGGGGTAGAGCGGGGTCGTGTCGGTCATGGCGCAGAAGACGGGTCAAGTAGCGATAGTAGCGCCAGAAACCGCCGCGGGCGAGACTGACCGCATGCTATCGACAGGTGCACGGCGGCGACGTATGCTTGATCCGGCCCACGCGATGGTGCGAGGGTGCCGTGTGGTCCGGTTCGCGCTGCGGCGAGGAGAAAAACATGAGTCATCCCGTCAGGGTCGCCCTGCTGGGCCTGGGCGAAGTCGGGGAGCGGTTTGCCGAGCACTTCCTGGAGAAGATCCAGGAAGATCGCGCCAGGGTCGAAATCGTCGCGGTGGCACACCGCAACCCCGATTCGCCGGTGGCGATGGGCTTTCGCCACAGCCGGGTACCGGTGTTCGAGGATGCGATGGAGGTGGTGTCGCTGGGCCCGCGGGTCGACGGGATCTTCGACCTGACCGGCGATCCGGACGTGCGCAGGAATCTGCGCGAGGCCCTGCAGGCGTCGCACAACCGGCACACGGTGATCGCACCGGAAGTCGTCGCGCATCTTTTATGGAATTTCTTTGGTGAGGGCGAACTGCCGTACAGCGCCCGAACCGGTTACTGACCCCGCGCGCCGGATCGCCGGTTGCCGCACCGACAACGACAACGACTCGGATTCAAGGAGAAATCATGACCCTGCAAGCCATGAAGGAAGATGAAGCCAGGCTGCTTCGCGAAGAAATCGAAATGCTGATGGCGGAGCGCCGCCAGTTGCTGCAGGTGACGGGTGCCGCGGCCGTGCTGGTGGCCAATCTCGACGTGGACAGCCTGCCGGATGAAATCGGCACGATCGACGCGGCCGAACTCCTTGCGGAGCAGCTCAACAGCCTTTCCGAGGAGACGCTCAGAGATGCACTCGAATCGGTGCGCGCGGAGCTCGATCCGGCCGAGTAAAGCGTTCTTGCCATCTTGATACGCCCGCCGATCCCCGATCCCGCGCGGATCGGACGTTTTTTGCTGATCGCCGGGCTGGCGGCGCTCGCCTACGCGGCAGCCGGCGCCCTGAGCGTCAGGGTCACGGCCTGGGGGGCCGAGATCCTGACTGCCGTGTGGCTGGCGGCCGGAGTCGGGGCGACGGTGGCCATCCGTTTTGGCATGGCCGGGGTGTTCGGCGTTCTGCTCGGCGCGCTGTTGCTCAACTATTGGCTCCTGCCGGAATTTTTCGCTTGGCAGCGCGCGCTGGGTGCGGCCATCGGCGCGTTCATCGTCGGTTTCCTGCCGCGGACGATGCAGCCTTTCAGCCCGACACTCGATTTCGTCGGCAGCGTCGCCAAGTTCGCCCTGCTGGCGGCGCCGCTGGGCAGTGCGGCGGGTGCGATGACCGACATTCTCAGCCTGTACGGTGCCGGTGTGCTCGCCGACCACGCCCTGCTGGAGGGGTTCTGGGTCGACTGGCTGGGGCATCTGCTGGGCATCTATCTCGTTGCCCCCCTGATGCTCACGGCGATGCGCTGGGATCTGCTGCCCAGTGGCCTGGGGGCGCGTGTCGAGGGACTGGCGCTGGTACTCACCATGCTGGTGCTGACGCTGCTGATGATGCGCTATCTGGTGCCGTTGCGTCCGGCCGAGATCGTGTTGTTCGTATTGCTGCCGGCCGTGCTGTGGGCGGCACTGCGCTTCTCGGTGATGGGGGCGAGCCTGGCGATTTTCCTTGCGGGAATCGTCATCCTCAGCGTCGTGGTCGTTTCGTCCGGCGGCGTCCATGTGACCACACCGTCACGCGAGGTGTTCGCCTTGCAGATCAGCATGCTGACCATGGCGCTGGGCGGCATGTTCGTGTCCGCTGCGCTGGCCGAGCGGCGTTATTCCGAAATGCGGCTCGACATGCTGGCGAATCACGACCCGCTGACGGGGCTGCCCAACCGCTCGTATTTCCAGGATTTCCTCAACCATGCCCTGGCGCGTGCACAGCGCGAACGCGCGCAGGTTTCGCTGCTCTTCATCGACCTCGACCGCTTCAAGCACATCAACGACTCGCAGGGACACGAAGTGGGTGACCAGGTGCTGCGCATCGTCGGCAACCGGCTCGACGAACAGCTGCGCAGCGACGATTTCGTCGCGCGGCTGGGCGGCGACGAATTCGCGGTGATCCTCAATCATCCGCCGGCGTCGCGCGCCGCCAGCCGGGTGGCGCGCAAGCTCGGCAAGGCGCTGGCCGAGCCATTCAGGATCGGTCAGCGCCGCTATGCGATCGGCGCGAGCATCGGCATCAGCGTGTATCCGGATGACGGGCGCGACGGCAACACGCTGCTGCGCCAGGCGGACCTGGCGATGTACCAGGCCAAGCAGCGGCGCAGCGGTTTCGAATACTACAGCGACGAGCTCAACACCATTGCGCAGCAGCAACTGACACTCGAGTCCGGCCTGCGCCAGGCGCTGGAGCGCAACGAACTGGTGCTCGCCTACCAGCCCAAGGTCGATCTCGCCAGCGGGCGGCTGGTCGGTCTGGAAGCGCTGGTGCGCTGGCTCACGCGTTCAGGCACCATCGTCGGCCCGAGCCAGTTCATCCCGGTTGCCGAGGAAACCGGGCTCATCGTGCCCATCGGTCGCTGGGTGGTGCGTGCCGCATGCGTGCAGTGGATCGCCTGGCGTGAGGCCGGCCTCGATCCGCCCCCGGTGGCGGTGAACCTGTCGCCGCGGCAGTTTTCGGACGTGCACCTGATGGACGATATCGACGCGATCCTTCAGGAGACGGGCATGGACATCGCCCACCTGCAGATCGAGATCACCGAGAGCGCGGCGATGGAAAATCCAGAAAGTACCTCCGGGATGCTCGACGCCCTGCGACAGCGCGGCCTGCATGTCTACATCGACGACTTCGGTACCGGCCACTCCAACCTGAGCCAGTTGAAGCGCATGCCGATCGACGCCTTGAAGATCGACATGAGTCTGGTGAAGGACGTGCTGACCGACAGCGACGACGCGGAAATCGTCAATGCCATCATCCGCCTGTCGCACGCCCTGAAGCTGCGCGTCGTCGCCGAGGGCGTCGAGTCGGCCGGCCAGTTGGCCTTCCTGAAAGAGAACGGCTGCGACGAAATCCAGGGCTTCCTCGTCAGCAAGCCGTTGCCACCGGACAAGGTGAGCGCCCTGTTCGCGCAGGTATTCGAGTTCGGCGAATCCTGAGCGCCCGCGTGCGCGTCACGCCTTGCGGAAAGTCCGCAGATACTGCCATTCGAAAAAGCGTTTCGCCCAGTGCATGAGCCGGCAGGGCGGCAAGAGTAGCGCGCGCCGTTCGTTGCGATAGACCATGATGCCGCGATCGAGGGTGTCGACGATGCAGATGAGTTCTGCCTTGAAGCGTGCGACCGGCGGTTTGCCAGCAAGCGCGAGCAGCAGGTTCTCCGCCGCGGCCTTCGCCTGCAGGTCGGCGATGTGCGCCTGCTTGGGCAGCCAGTCGGGGCCGGGGTAGCTGCCGGAATCGCCGGCAACGAACACCTGGTCGGCCCCGGCGACGCGGCAGTGTGCATCGGCCGTGAAAAATCCACCTGCGGACAGCGGCAGGCCGGCTTCGCCCGCCCACGCCGGTCCGGTCATGCCGGGCATGAACAGGATAAGGTCGGCAGGAATCTCGCCGCCTTCGGTCCTGACGCGGTCGGCCTCGAAGCCGGTGATCTTGTGGCCGAGATGGGTGTCGATGCCGCGTTTTTTCATTTCGCGCAGCAGCCCGGAGACCGCCTTCGCGCCGAGGCGTTTGCCCGGTTCCTGCGCGGCGTTGAAGAACACCAGTTTGAAGCGCTCGCGGCGGCCCTGTTTCTTCAGCAGGGTGTCGATGCCGAACAATAGCTCGAACATCGGTCCGCCGCGCATCGCGCCCTGCTCCTTGGGGTTGGTGCCGAAGCCGAACGCGATCGTGCCGCCATCCATATTGGCGAGACGCTCGCGGATCGCGTCGGCGGGCGCGGCGCCCTCGCAGATCGTCAGCGCATGTTCGATGCCCGGCAGGCCCTTGAGAAAACGCCCGCCGCTGGCGATCAGCAGCGCATCGTTGGCGATGGCGCCGTTATCGGTGAGCACACTGCGCCCGCCCTCGGCGAGGCCGGTGACGCGCCCCGCGTGGAAGCGGACGTCGTGGCGGGCGAGAAAGCCCGAGACGTCGACGGCGAGATCGGCGCTGCGGCGCAGGCCGGCCGGCACCCAGATCAGGCTGGGGTAATACATCAACTCCGCGCGCGGCGCGACGAGCGTGATGCGGACCGTGCGGTCGCGCTTGCGCAGTTCGCGCACGGCGGTCAGTGCGGCGAACCCCGATCCGATGATGACGATGTGGGCTTGGGACATGTCGGCTCCTGTGGACGCGTGGCGGCGCGACCCGCCGCGTCGCGGCGTGTCGCGAATCGTGCGGCGGCGGCGGGTTCAGCCGATCAACTGGCCGAGCACGAAGGGCAGAATGCCACCCTTATTGTAGTACTCGACCTCGATCGGCGTGTCGATGCGCAGCCGCAGGGCGACGCGCTCGACGGCGCCGTCGGTGCGGTGGATCACCAAAGTGACGTCCTGCTGCGGCACGATGCCGTTTTCGATGCCTTCGAGACCGAAAGTTTCCGAGCCGTCGAGACGGAGTGTGGCGGCGTCGACGCCTTCCTTGAACTGGCAGGGCAGCACGCCCATGCCGGCGAGGTTCGCGCGATGGATGCGCTCGAAGCTCTTCGCCACCACGGCCTTCACGCCGAGGAGGTTGGTGCCCTTGGCGGCCCAGTCGCGCGATGAGCCGGTGCCGTATTCCTCGCCGGCGAAGATCATCAGCGGCGTGCCTTCCCGCTGGTATTGCATCGCGGCGTCGTAGATCGGCAAGCGTTCACCGCCCTTCGTCGTGACGCCGCCTTCAGAGCCGGGCACCATCAGGTTCTTGATGCGCACGTTGGCAAAGGTGCCGCGCATCATCACTTCATGGTTGCCGCGGCGCGCGCCGTAGCTGTTGAAATCCGCCTGCGTGACGCCGTGTTCGGTGAGGTAGAGTCCGGCGGGTGAACTGGGCTTGATCCCACCTGCGGGGCTGATGTGGTCGGTGGTGACCGAGTCGCCGAAGATCGCCAGCGCGCGTGCGCCCTGGATGGTCGGGCTTGCCGGGCGGCTGCTCGCGAAGAATGGCGGCTCCTGGATGTAGGTCGATTGCGCGTCCCATTCGTAGACTGCCCCGCCCGGTGCCGGCACCTTGTCCCACAGCGGGTTGTCGGCGCCGACGTTGGCGTAGCTCCGGTAGGCCGAGGCGTCGGTGGAGAAGTGCAGCAGCGCCGCGACGTCCTCGTTGGAGGGCCAGATATCCTTGAGGTACACGGGCCCGTTCCTGCCGGCGCCGATGGGTTCCCTGTCGACGTCGAAGGGTACGCGGCCGGCGAGCGCGAAGGCGACGACCAGCGGTGGGCTCATGAGGAAGTTGGCCTTGACGTTCTGGTGTACGCGCGCCTCGAAGTTGCGGTTGCCCGAGAGCACCGAGCAGGCGACCAGGTCGTTGTCGAGAATGGATTTTTCGATCGCTTCCGGCAGCGGGCCGGAGTTGCCGATGCAGGTGGTGCAGCCGTAGCCGACCACGGAAAAGCCGAGCTTTTCCAGGTAGGGCAGCAGCCCTGCCGCCTTCAGATATTCGGTGACTGCGCGTGAGCCGGGACCAAGACTGGTCTTGACGTGCGACGGGGTGTAGAGCCCGAGTTCGACCGCCTTCTTCGCCAGCAGGCCGGCAGCAATCATCACGCCGGGGTTGGAAGTGTTGGTACACGAGGTGATCGCGGCGATGACGACGTGGCCGTGACGCAGTTCATGTCCCCCCTCGACGCTGAAGGTACGGCGCAGGTCTTCCGCGGTCTTGCCGTAGCCGCCTTCTTCCTTAGGTTGTTGCAGCAAGCGTTCGAACGTCGGTTCGATCTGCGACAGCGGGATGCGGTCCTGCGGGCGCTTCGGGCCGGCGACGCTGGGCTCGACGGTGGCGAGGTCGAGTTCGAGCACCTGCGAGTAATCGATGGCGCCCGTCTGTGGAATGCCGAACAGGCCCTGCGCCTGGTAGTAGGCACGGATCAGGTCGACCTGCGCCGGCGAGCGGCCGGTGGCGGCGAAATACTGGCAGGTCGCCTCGTCGACCGGGAAGAAGCCCATGGTCGCGCCGTATTCCGGCGCCATGTTGGCGATCGTCGCACGGTCGGTGACCGGCAGCGCCGCCGCGCCTTCACCGAAGAATTCGACGAATTTGCCGACCACCTTGGCGCGCCGCAGCATTTCGGTGATGGTCAGCACGATGTCGGTCGCGGTGACGCCCGGTCTGGCCGCGCCCTTGAGGTTCACGCCGACGACGTCGGGGGTGAGGAAATACACCGGCTGGCCCAGCATCGCCGCTTCCGCCTCGATGCCGCCCACGCCCCAGGCGACGATGCCGAGGCCGTTGATCATGGTGGTGTGCGAATCCGTGCCGACCAGCGTGTCGGGGTAGGCCATGCCGTCCTTTTCCATCACGCCGCGCGCGAGATATTCCAGGTTGACCTGGTGCACGATGCCGACACCCGGCGGGACGACCTTGAAGGTGTCGAAGGCCTGCATGCCCCACTTGAGGAACTGGTAGCGTTCGCGGTTGCGCTCGAATTCGATCTTCATGTTGAGATCGAGCGCGTCCGGCGTGCCGAAGGCATCGACCTGGATCGAGTGGTCGACCACCATGTCGACCGGCACCAGTGGTTCGATCTTGCGGGGATCGCGGCCGGCGCGTGCGGCGGCGGAGCGCATCGCGGCAAGGTCGGCCAGAAGCGGCACGCCGGTGAAGTCCTGCAGGATCACGCGCGCCACGGTGAAGGGGATTTCCTCGCTGCGTTCGGCATTGGGTTTCCATGCCGCCAGTTGCTTCACGTGTTCGGGGGTGACTTTGACGCCGTCGCAGTTCCGCAACACGGATTCGAGCACGATGCGGATCGACACCGGCAGGCGCGCCACCGACACGTTGAGCGCGGATTCGAGTTTCTTCAGCGAAGCGAAGCGGTGCTTGCCGCTGCCGGTCGAGAACGTGTCGTGGGTGTTGAAGGCGTCGGTCATGATGGGGGTCCGGCAAAAGGCGAAAGGTCCGATTTTACCGGAACGCGCCGGGCGCCGCGATTGACTTTGCCTCACGGCCCGCGCGCCTCAGGTACGGGTCGCGTTCAGGCTTCGCGTCGCATCTGCGGGAAGAGGATGACGTCGCGGATTGAGGGCGAATCGGTCAGCAGCATCACCAGACGGTCGATGCCGACGCCGCAGCCGCCGGTGGGCGGCAGGCCATGTTCGAGCGCGCGGATGAAGTCGGCGTCGTAGTGCATCGCCTCCTCGTCGCCCGCCTCCTTCTGCCGCACCTGCTCCATGAAGCGCTCGGCCTGATCCTCGGCGTCATTGAGTTCGGAAAAGCCGTTCGCCATTTCACGTCCCGTGATGAAGAGTTCGAAGCGCTCGGTGATGTCCGGATGGGCATCCGAACGCCGCGCCAGCGGCGACACTTCCGCGGGATAGTCGATGATGAAGGTCGGCTGTACCAGCAGAGCCTCGGTGGTCTCCTCAAAGAAGGTCAGTTGCAGACCGCCCAGACCGTCATGCTCGCGATACTTCGCCTTCATCGTGGCGAACTGGCCAAGCAGCCAGTTACGGTCGTTGAGCTGTTCGATGCTGTATTCCGGATGGTATTTGCGAATGGCTTCGACGATGGTGAGCCGGTCGAAAGGTTTGCCGAGCTCGATGGTGTCGCCCTGGTAATCGATCGTGGTCGAGCCGGTCGCGGCGACCGCGGTATGGCGGATCAGCGCCTCGGTGAAGTCCATCAGATAGCGGTATTCGCGGTAGGCCTCGTAGAATTCCATCATGGTGAACTCGGGATTGTGCCGCGTGGAAATGCCTTCGTTGCGGAAGCTGCGGTTGATCTCGAACACCTTCTCGAGGCCGCCAACCACCAGACGCTTCAGATAAAGCTCCGGCGCAATGCGCAGGAACAGTTCCATGTCGAGTGCGTTGTGATGGGTGACGAAGGGCTTGGCCGCAGCGCCACCGGGAATGGGATGCATCATCGGTGTCTCGACTTCCAGAAAGCCGTGACTCGTCATGAATTCACGGAGCGACTGGATGATCCGGCTGCGACGCACGAAGGTTTCGCGCGCGGTGTCGCTGGTGATGAGATCGAGGTAGCGCTGGCGGTATTTCTGCTCCTGGTCGGCAAGCCCATGGAACTTTTCCGGCAACGGGCGCAGCGCCTTGGAGAGCAGGCGGATCGTTTTCGCCTGGATGGTCAGCTCACCCTTGTTGGTCTTGAACAGCGTCCCCGTCACACCGAGGAAATCGCCCAGATCCCAGTGCTTGAATGCCTCATGCGATTCGGCACCGGTGAGGTCGTTCGATACATAGACCTGGATGCGCCCGCTCATGTCCTGCAGGGTGGCAAAGCTCGCCTTGCCCATCACGCGCTTCAACATCATGCGCCCGGCCAGTTGCACCTGCACGCCTTCGGCTTCCAGCGCTTCCTTGCTCTTGTCGCCGTGTTCGGCGGCGAGTTTGCCGGCGTAGTCGCGGCGCTCGAAATCGTTGGGGAAGGCGACGCCCTGCTCGCGGATCGCGGCGAGCTTGGCGCGGCGCTCCGCGATGATCTGGTTCTCGTCGAGTGTCGGGGGTGCGTTTTCTGTGGTCATGATGAGCGGGGAGTTATTCGCCGAAATAGGCGACTTCGAGTTGGAGTTGTAAAGCGGCGCGGCGCATCACATCGTCTGCGGTGGCGATGCGCGTCACGTCTGCGTTGCGCACGGCGGTCAGATGAATGGCGTCGAGCGTGCGCAGCGGGACCGGGTTTGCGCTGTCGAGCACGCGCAAGGCATCGCTCAACAGGGGATCGTCATACGGCACGATGCGGAAATACCCCTCAGCCAGATGACGGGTGAATTCGGTGCGTGCCAGATTCAGATAATCCTGTGTGATCTGGCCGGTGCGTGCGCGACGCGCCATCGCGCAATGCCATTCCAGCGTGCTCAGGCGGCTGATGACGATGCCGCTCGCTTCGCCGACAAAGTGTTCCACCTCGGTGGAAAACGTCTCCGCCACATAGAGCTTGATGAGGACGCTGGTGTCGAGATACGCCTCCGCCATGTTGCTCAGCCGCGCGCGTCCCGATCTTCGCGGATCAGCACTTCGCTCGGAATATCCTGTGGCGGCAACTGGTCGCGCAGCCATTTGAGCGAAGGCAACTTCCGCGCAGGCACGGTGGGTGTGACCGGCAGGATGCGCGCCACCGGCTCACCATGCTTGACCACCAGCACTTCGTCGGCGTCGGCGAACATCTGGTCGGGGTGCGACAGGCCTTCGCGGGCTTCGCGGATGGTCAGGGTTTTCATGGCAGCCTCCGGGTTTACTCAAAGTTGGCGGCAAAACGTGACACAATTATAGTCAATGTGACACATCCTCCGCCAGCCCGAATTTTTTGCTTTTCCCCATGCCCGACACCCCCTTAAGCCTCCTCAACCGCGTTTTCGGCTATTCCGTCTTCCGCGGCGAGCAGGAAGCCATCATCGACACCGTGACGGCGGGCGGCGACGCGCTGGTGCTGATGCCGACCGGCGGCGGCAAGTCGCTGTGCTACCAGATCCCGGCGCTGCTGCGCGACGGCTGCGCCGTGGTGGTGTCGCCGCTGATCGCGCTGATGCACGACCAGGTCGCGGCGCTGCGGGAGCTCGGCATCGCCGCGGCCTACCTGAATTCCAGCCTCGATGGAGCCGCCGCGATGCAGGTCGAGCGCGAGTTCGTGACGGGGAAACTGAAGTTGCTCTACGTGGCGCCGGAACGTTTGTTGACGCCGCGTTTCCAGAGCCTGCTCGAACAGGCGAAGCTCGCCCTGTTCGCGATCGACGAAGCGCATTGCGTGTCGCAGTGGGGGCACGACTTCCGTCCGGAATATCTCGGCCTGTCGGCCCTGCACGAGCGCTTTCCCGACGTGCCGCGCATCGCGCTGACCGCCACCGCCGACGCAGCCACCCGTGCCGAGATTGTCGAACGGCTCGACCTTCATGCAGCGGCAATCTTCGCCGCCAGTTTCGACCGTCCCAACATCCGCTATCGCATCAGCGAAAAGACCGAGCCGCGCCGTCAGTTGCTGGATTTCCTCAGCGAACACGCCGGCGAGGCGGGCATCGTCTACTGCAGCACGCGCAAGAAGGTCGAGGAAACCGCCGAGGCACTGAAACAGGCTGGCCTTGCCGCGCTGGCGTATCACGGCGGCATGGACACCGACACGCGCCGCCGCCACCAGGAAAAATTCCTGCGTGAGGACGGCGTGATCATGGTCGCCACCCTCGCTTTCGGCATGGGCATCGACAAACCCGACGTGCGCTTCGTCGCTCACCTCGACCTGCCGCGCTCGGTCGAGGGCTACTACCAGGAAACCGGCCGCGCCGGCCGCGACGGCGAACCCGCCGAGGCGTGGATGGCGTGGGGCCTGCAGGACGTCGTGACGCAAAGACGTTTCATCGACGAAGGCGAGGCCGAGGACGCGCACAAGCGCATCGGCCACGCCAAGCTCGACGCTCTGGTCGGCCTGTGCGAAGCGGCCAGTTGCCGGCGCGTCGCGCTGCTCGCCTACTTCGGCGAAGCCAGCCAGCCCTGCGGCAACTGCGACGTCTGCCTCGACCCGCCGGTGTTGTGGGACGCTACCGAGGCCACGCGGAAAGCCCTGTCGGCGGTCTACCGCACCGGCCAGCGCTTCGGCGCCGGCCACGTCATCGACGTGCTGCTCGGTAATGCCACCGACAAGGTCGACAAGTTCGGCCACAGCCAGCTCTCCGTGTTCGGCATCGGCGCGAGCCAGAGCGACAAGGTCTGGCGCGCCGTGCTGCGCCAGCTCGTCGTGCGCGGGCTGCTGGAGGCGGATCACAGCGCGTGGGGGGCGTTGAAGCTCACCCAGGCCGCAAAGCCCGTGCTGAAAGGCGAGGAAACCGTGATGCTGCGCGCCATCGAAGCGCGCCCGGCGCGCAAGAAATCACGCCTCGCCCCCAGCTCCGGCGCCGGCGTCCACGACGACGAAGATCCCCTGTTCCTGTCCCTGCGCGCCTGGCGCCGCGAAACCGCCAACGAAAAGGGCGTGCCCGCCTACGTCATCCTGCACGACGCCACCCTGCGCGAGATCGCTGCGCGCCGTCCCGCGACGCTGGCGGAACTGGGCGAAATATCGGGGCTGGGAACGAAGAAGCTGGAAGCCTATGGCGAGGACGTGCTGACGGTGGTGGCGGAGGGATGAATTCAGACGGCGAGGTACAGCCCGGCTTTTTCCGCGCCGGCCCTGAGCCCGCCATCCCAACACGCCAGCGGTACCCCGCGCCGGAGCGCAAGTTCAAGATAGGTTGCGTCGTAGGCCGACAGGCCGTATTGCATGGCTAGCGAAAACAGCCTTACGGGATCGGGTGTCTGGCGATCCACTTCCAGACCGAGCTGGGCAAACCGCTGCACCGCGCCCGCCGCCTGATCGGCGGAGAGCTTGCGTTGTCGGGCTAGTTTCAGGAACACGTTGCCGAACTCGGATATAAACAGCCCGGGCACGACCACATCCCGTGTAGCCAGCAAATCGAATACCGCTTCAGTGTAGGGCGTGGCTTCGTCCGGCAACAACCAGCGTGCTCCCACCGAGCAATCCACCACGAAGCTCAAGGCCGATCCTCGTTGATCAGCGCTTCGATATCCACCTTGCCGGTTTTGCAGGATTTGCGGAAGCGCCGGATTTCGCTGAGCGCGCGCGATCTGTTCTGCGCGATCTGCGTGGGGGGAACCAGGAGTGCGGCGGCCTCGCCGCGCCGCGTGATGAGCACGGTTTCGCCCGCCGCGACCTTGTCGAGCAGTTCCGCGATTTTGGCTTTGGCCTCGAAGGCGCCGACAGTATGCATGGGCGGCTTCCCGAACTGGTTAACCAGATTGTAGGTGGACGTGCCCGTGCAGGCAAGGTGACTGGTGTGGTTGATGTGGGCGTGCGATGGAACCGTATTCCCCCCAATCTCAGCCACGTTGTGGAGAGGGCTGCCTGAGTCAGCCCACAGCCTGGGGGCTGACGGGCTTGCCGATTGCCGGATTACCGTCTATTGTTAATCGAAAGGTTAATTAACCTGATAGGAAAATAAATAAAGATGAATACAGTAAGCGACACCCTGAATACGACGTTTGCCGCGCTGTCAGACCCCACGCGGCGGGCGATGCTGGTGCGTCTGGCGCAAGGCGAGGCCTCGGTCAGCGAGCTCGCCGCGCCGTTCCGGATGAGCCTGCCCGCCGTCTCGAAGCACATCAAGAAACTGGAAAAAGCGGGCTTGCTGACCAAGACCCGCCATGCGCAGCAGCGCCCCTGCAGGATCGATGGCGAGCAGCTCAGGCAAGCCGTCGACTGGATCGAACAGTACCGACAGTTATGGGAAGGGCGCCGGGACCAGTTGGATGTCTCTCTGCACGAACTGCACGTCGCTGAATCGGCGGCCACCCCCGACGCAAGCAAGCCCATCGACCCGCGGGTCAAGACCAATAGAAGTGCTGCCGACAAGCGCGCCAAACGATCGGCAGGCAACGGAGCCCCAGCCAAGGAGAATACCGATGACCACGCACTTCAACAGCAAATTGGATTTGACTTTTGAGCGTATCGTCAGTGCCTTGCGGGGATAGAATGAAAAAGACGGATTTTCCTGAGCCGAGGCAGCCCACATGAACCGGAAAGACACCCCCGAACGCTATGGCTCGCTCCTGATCGGCATCCACTGGTTGATGCTGCTGCTTTTCATCGCGGTCTACGCATCCATCGAGTTGCATGGAATCTACCCCAAGGGGAGCGAGGCACGCGAAGCGATGAAGACCTGGCATTTCATGTTCGGCATGCTGGTCTTCGTACTGGTGTGGCTGCGGCTTGTCGCCCGCCTGTCCGGCCCGGCTCCCGCAATCCGGCCCGAACCCCCCGCCTGGATGCAATGGGCAGCCAGACTGGGACATTTGGCACTGTATGCGCTGATGATCGGGATGCCGCTGCTTGGCTGGCTGATTCTGAGCGCGGCCGGCAAGCCCATCCCGTTCTTCGGGCTCGAACTCCCGGCCTTGATCGGCGAGAACAAGGAACTGTCCAAGCAGTTGAAGGAAGTGCATGAAACGCTCGGCAACGCGGGTTATTTCCTGATCGGCCTGCATGTCGTGGCCGCCGTCTACCATCACCGTATCCTGCACGACAACACCATGACACACATGCTGCCCGGGCGGCGATAAGCGGCCATTGCGGGCACGCCCGCGAGACGGCTCCGGCCATGGGTCCATGGGGATGGCCCTGCCCCTGTTTGCCGCAAGGTTCCAGACGCGGCGCTGTCGGGGTTTTTTGTGCTGTCATTCCCGACGGACCGAGCTATAACACCCGTATTGCCAGACCCGAAAAAGGAGCGATGATGAGTGCGAACCTGAACGAAGTGATGCTACACGTCGATGAAACCCTGGACGACACGGCGCTGTTGCGGCTCGAAGACGAGGTGCGCCGCGAGCCGGGCGTGGTGTCGGTGGGGCACCGTGCCGACAATGCCCACATGATCATGGTGGTTTACGATTCGGACGCCACCCGCGCATCCGGGCTGCTGCACAATTTCCAGGAGCGCGGGCTGCACGCGCAGGTGATCGGACTGTAGGCCTTCGCGTCTGCCGCTTCGGGTCCGCCGCGGGAACATACCGCGTTCCTGCCTGCGGGGTCTGCGGAATGCGGCGTGGGCGGGCTTGTGCGCCGCCGGGTGGAACATTTCGCTTATTCGTACATAGAAAACTTCGATTGAGAATGCATGCTTGCGTCTGGCGGCGGACGCGGGCTTCGGAGTACCATTCCCCGATTCCATTTCCGGCGTTCGAGCGGCCCGTTTACGGGGGCCCGGAACCGACCGGATCGACTCGATTTTTTGGCTTTGCATCCTTTGGATGGAGGAAACAATGACGGAGCATGTTGCGACCAACGAGACCATACTCGTGGTGGGCGGCGGAATTTCCGGCATGACCGCTGCGCTTGAGGCGGCGGAAACCGGCAAGAACGTCGTTCTGGTTGAGAAGAATCCGGCACTGGGCGGTCGCACCTCCCAGCTTTACCGGTACTTCCCCAAGATGTGCCACCCGGTGTGCGGGCTGGAGATCAACCTGCGCCGCCTGAAGAGCAACCCGCGCGTGCGCGTGCTGACGCTGGCCGAGGTCACCGGCATCGACGGTGTTGCGGGCGACTACACGGCGACGGTCAAGGTCAGCCCGCGCTACGTCAACGCGAACTGCACCGCCTGCGGCGACTGCGCACGCGCGGTCGAACTCGAGGTCGACGATCCGTTCAACTACAACCTGGGCAAGCACAAGGCCGCGTATCTGCCGAACGCGATGGCCTACCCGCAGCGCTACGTGCTCGATCCGGCGATCATCGGCACGCCCGACGCGGACAAGGCCAAGGCAGCCTGCAAATACGGCGCGATCGACCTCGACATGCAGGAAGAGACCATCCAGGTGCGGGCGGGCGCGGTGATCTGGGCGACCGGCTGGAAGCCCTACGACGCGGCTAAGATCCAGCCCTATGGCTACGGGCGCTTCAAGAACGTCATCACCAGCGTCGAATTCGAGCGTCTGGCCGACGTGCACGGCCCGACCGGCGGCAAGATCCTGCGGCCGTCCGATGGCAAGGAAGCGAAGAACGTCGCCTTCATCCAGTGTGCGGGCTCGCGTGACGAGAACCACCTGCGCCACTGTTCCCGCTTCTGTTGCATGGCCTCGCTCAAGCAGACCCACTACGTGCGCGAGAATTACCCGCAGGACGGCAAGTCGACGATCTACTACATCGACATCCGCGCCATCGACCGTTTCGAGGATTTCTACCAGAAGGTCAGGGACGATGCCTCGGTCACCTTCATCAAGTCCAAGGTTGCGCGCATTTCGGAAGACAAGGACGGCAACCCCGTGGTGTGGGGCGTGAACACCGAAGGCTACAAGCGCTATTCCACGCCGCACGATCTGGTCGTGCTGGCGGTCGGCATGGAGCCGTCGGTCAAGGGCATGGACATCCCCGGCCACATCGTCGCCGACTCGAGCGGCTTCATCGAGGCCGACCCGGCAAATGGTGCGGTGTTCGGCGCGGGCTGCGCGACCAACGCGCTCGACGTGAACCGCGCGGTGCAATCGGCCACGGCGGCCGCGCTGCGCGCGATTCAGGTCGTCAACAAGGTAGCAAAGGCGGAGGCATAAATGGCTGACATCAAAGTCGCAGCGTACATCTGCAAAGGCTGCGGGCTGGGCGAGCGTCTCGATACGGACGCGCTGGTCAAGGTCGCGCAGAAGGATGGCAAGGTTCCGCTCGTCAAGTCGCACGATTTCCTGTGCAACGCCGATGGCGTGGCGATGATCCGGAACGACGTCGCCAACGAGGGCGTCACCCACATCATGATCGGCGCGTGCTCGCGCCGCGCCAAGACCGAAGCTTTTTTCTTTCCGGAGAACGCGGTCGCCCGCGCCAACCTGCGCGAGGGCGTGATCTGGATCCGTCCCGACACGGAAGAGGCGCGCGAGACCACGCAGGACATGGCGGAAGACTACATCCGCATGGGTTGCGCCGAAGTCAAGGCGATGACCGCGCCCGGCGGCAACCCCAACACCGGCAGCAACAAGACACTGCTGGTCGTGGGTGGTGGCGTCACCGGCATGACTGCGGCGGTCGAGGCGTCCAAGGCCGGTTATCCGGTGGTGCTGGTCGAGAAGAGTAGTGCGCTCGGCGGCTGGGGCGCGAGGCTCTTCAAGCGCATCCCTATCCATGAGCCGTTCAAGTCGCCCGCCGACACAGGCGTTGCCGATCTCGTCTCGCAGGTGATGGGCGACAGCAACATCAAGGTGTACCTCAACGCCACCATCGCCAAGACGGAGGGCGCGCCGGGCCGCTTCGTCGTCGACGTCGCCACAGAATCGGGCGCCACGCATACCGAGGACATCGGCGCGATCCTGCAGGCGACCGGCTTCACCCTGTACGACATGAACAAGCTGCCGGAACTCGGTGCCGGCAAGTCGCCCAACGTGGTCGACCAGGCGGGTCTCGAGGCGCTCGCCAGCGAAGCAGCGGCGAAGGACGGCGTGATCCGCCGTCCTTCGGATGGCCAGCCGGTGACGTCGGTGGTGTTCGTGCAGTGTGCCGGCCAGCGCGACACGACGGGCACACATCTTTCCTACTGCTCGGGCTACTGCTGCAACACCAGCGTCAAGCAGGCGATGTACTTCAAGGACGCCAACCCGTCGGTCGAGACCGTCGTCGTCTACACCGACCTGCGCACCCCCGGCAACGGCGAGGATTTTTATCGCAGCGCGCAGGAAAAGGGCGTCATTTTCACCAAGGGCAAGGTCTCGCAGGTGCTGCCGAGCGGGAACACCAGCACGGTGAAATTCCACGACCTGATTCTCGACGACACCGACGCGACCATCGCCGACGTCGACCTGGTGGTGCTCGCCACCGGCCAGGTGCCGAATTCGGGCGTGAACATCGAGGCGCTCGCCAAGCCGCAGGTTGCCGGCGAGGAAGGCGAAGCGCCGGCCGAAGGCGAGGCGGTCGAGGTCAAGCCGATTTCCATCCTCAACCTGACCTACCGTCAGGGTCCGGACGTGCCGCAGTTGACGCAGGGGTTCACCGACTCCCACTTCATCTGCTTCCCCTACGAAACCCGCCGCACCGGCATCTACACCGCCGGCCCGGTGCGCCGTCCCATGGACATGGCGCAGGCGCGCGAGGACGCCACCGGCGCCGCGCTGAAGGCGATCCAGGCACTGGAGAACGCCGAACTCGGCCGCGCCGCGCACCCGCGCTCGGGCGACCTGTCGTTCCCGAAAGTGCGCCTGGAAGGCTGCACCCAGTGCAAGCGCTGCACCGTGGAATGCCCGTTCGGCGCCATCGACGAAGACGAAAAGCGCTTCCCCGTATTCAACGAATCGCGCTGCCGCCGCTGCGGCACCTGCATGGGCGCCTGCCCGGTGCGCGTGATCTCGTTCGAGAACTACTCGGTCAACACCGTCGGCGCGCAGATCAAGGCGGTCGACATTCCCGACGAGTTCAGCGAGAAGCCGCGCATCCTCATCCTGGCGTGCGAGAACGACGCCTACCCGGCGCTCGACATGGCGGGCATGAACCACAACGAGTATTCGGCTTTCGTGCGCATCATCCCGATCCGCTGCCTCGGCTCGGTCAACACCATCTGGGTAACCGACGCGCTGAACGCCGGCTACGACGGCGTGATGATGATGGGCTGCAAGTCCGGCGAGCAGTACCAGTGCCACTTCGTGAAGGGCTCCGAACTCGGCCGTGTGCGCATGTCCAAGATCGACGACACGCTGAAGACGCTGAACCTCGAGTCGGAGCGCGTGCGCGACCTGGAAGTGGCCATCACCGACATCAAGCGCGTGCCCGAGATGATCAACAAGTACGCCGAGGAGCTGGTCGCCATTGGCCCCAGCCCGTTCAAAGGCTTCTAACAGGAGAGCTTCATGAGCGCCAACACCGCGATGGCCACCAAGTACCGCAACAGCTTCCTCAAGGAGGTTGAAGAGCAGGTCGAGATGGGCGACTGGGTGAAGATGTGCATGCAATGCGGCGTCTGCGCCGGTTCCTGCCCGGTCAACTTCCAGAGCGCCTGGGAGCATCCGCCGCAGGAAATCTTCATGATGATCCGCGCCGGCAAGCGCGAGGAAGTGCTGACCAGCCCCTCGATGTGGAACTGCACCTCGTGCTACAACTGCATCGTGCGCTGTCCGCGCAAGCTGCCGATCACCCACATCATGCACGGCCTGGCCGAGTACGCGCACCGCCTCGGCATCGCGCCGAAGATGCAGCCGACCCGTTTCTTCTCCGGCCTGTTCTGGAAGAACGCGACGAAGACCGGCCGCGTCAACGAGCTCAAATTGTCGATGGGCCTGTACTTCAAGGACGGTTTCGGCGCCGGCGTGAAGGAAGGCATGAAGATGAAGGATGTCGCCCTCGGCCTCATCAAGGCCAAGCGCTTGAATCCCATGGAACTCCTGGGCGGCCACAAGTGCAAGGACCAGAAGGGCATTCAGGCGATGCTGAAAAAAGCCTACGAAATCGAGCGCAGCCGCAAGGCCGCCAAAATGGCGGGTTGAGCCTGTGGCAGGCTGAGGAGAAACATAGAGATGGCCAAGAGAGAATACGCGTTTTACCCCGGATGCTCGTCGCAGAAAGGCGCGTCCGCATCCAACTACCTGACCTCGGTCGAGTCGATGTGCAAGACGCTCGACGTCAAGCTCACCGAGATTCCCGACTGGAACTGCTGCGGCGCTTCCATCGGCTACGCCGAGGCGGGAGAACTGCCGCGCCACGTCATGAACGCGCGCAACTTCGCGCTGTCCGAGCAGCACCTTCCGGGTCAGGAAATGGTCGCCACCTGCGCCGCCTGCTGGCTGGGTGCACGCGAGACGCGCGAGCGCCTGACCCATTCCGACACGCTCATGGCGGACACCCGCGAAGCGCTCAAGGAAGCCGGTTTACAGATCAACGAAATGCCGGAAATCCGCCACATGGTCGAGGTGCTGATCGAGGATCTCGGCTTCGACGAGATGGCCAAGCACGTCGTGCGCCCGCTCGAAGGCGTGAAGATCGCCGGTTACGTCGGCTGCCAGACCAACCGTCCGTTCGGTGTCGCCGGCGAGTCGTTCGAGAACCCGATGTATCTCGACAAGCTCGTCGACATGGTGGGTGCCGAGGCGATTCCCGAATACGACATGAAGGTGACCTGCTGCGGCGGCGCGCTGGCGTTCTCCGAACCGGAGAAGGCACAGGCGCAGATCAAGGACATCATCGAATCCGCCTATGACCACGGCGCCGAGATGATCGTCACGCCTTGCCCGCTGTGCCAGGCCAACGTCGAGATCTACCAGGGCCAGATCAACCAGCGTTACGGCACCAAGTTCAACATCCCGGTGCTGTACTACAGCCAGTTGATGGTCGTCGCCTATGGTGGCAGCGCGAAGGACGCCGCGCTCAACGGCCAGGTGATCAAGGCACGCAAACTGGAGGAGATCGCCGCCAAACCCGTGAAGCGCTGAGCGGTGACAGGGGAGACGAAAACGGGGGCCATGTGCCCCCGTTTTCGTGGGCGTCTGGCGACGAACTCCCAGGTTGCGCCGCGTCGTCGGCGAAGTCAGGCGGTGGGTGGTGAAGCGGGCGCTTCACCTGGCCGGTCGGCAGCGGCTGAGGCCTTGTCTGCCCCGCGCGGGACCGTGCGCTGAACGACCTTGTGAAGGAAGGCTGCGAGCGCGTGGCTCGCCTGGTCGAAACTACCCGCCGGTGCGATCGCGGCCCGTGCGGCCTGGTAATCCTTCTGCTTGATGTTATGCACGATCTCGCCTGCTACATGGTGAAAGCGTGCGTGCAGCCGGCATGCCTCGGCATGATCGGCGGCAGACAGCATACGTCGCCCGCCGTCGTCCAGCCATTGGCCGAGTACGCAGTCGTGGGTCTCGCCGACCATGGAAAGATCGAGTCCGGCCTTGCCATTCAGAAAATCCCGGAAGCGCGCTTTCCATTGCCCGTGTGAAAAAATTGCGTGCTCGACGTCACCCCTGATGTCCATCCAGCCTCCCTTCGAACGCGAGATTCCGGAAATATAACGACAATGTAAACAGGAAATTTAGCGTGAAACTCGCGTAGCGTCAGCGTGAAACCCCCGCAGGCGCGCATCGCGGCGAACAGGACCGGCGCGCTGGGCAGCGTTTTTGTTATGCTGCCGATTCCAATGTTTATTCGCGGTCAAGGCAGGAGCATTCAATGAGCGATGCGCTCGATTATCTGGTTGCAGTACGTGGCGACGCCCTGGGTCACTACTTCAAGTTCCTCAAGGACACCGGCAAGCATCTCGACCCCAAGACGCGGAACCTGATTTCCGTCATCACCAAGGTCTATGTGCAGACCGAGGGTGGCTTCAAGCAATATCTGCTGCGCGCATTGCGCGAGGGCTGCACGCCGATGGAAATCATCGACGCGCTGTTGATGGCGTTCCCGGCGCTGGGTCTGGCAAAAATCGTGTGGGCCGCGGAAATCCTGCTGGAAATGGATTTGCCGGAATTCAAGCCCGAACTCATCAACGGCCTGCCGCAATGGCGCGACGTCATGGCAGTTTCCGACATCGCCGACGGTGAAGCGAAGCGGGTGGACTGCGGCACGCGCAGCGTGTTCATCTATCGTGAGGGTGATGCGTACCGGGTGTACGACTCGCACTGTCCGCATCAGCGTGCCGACATGCCGGCCGAGGCGTTGGACGGCTGCACGCTAACCTGTCCGCGCCATGGCTGGAAATTCGATATCACCAGCGGTGCCTGCATCGGGAAGGGCAAGCACCCGCTCGAGGTGTTCGAGACGCGCGTGGCGGATGGTCGCGTGCAGGCGCTGTGGTAGAGGGGGTCCGCCACGGTCGAAGGAAAGATACCATCACGCCGGCTTTCGCCGGCGTGATGGTTGAATGGATGCGTCCCTGAGAAAACGCTGCGGAAGTCGCCGCCCCGGCAAGAGCCGGGGCCCGGATGCTTGACTCCACCGGGTTCCGGCTCGCGCTTGAACGACGGGCCCCGATGTTCCGGGCGCGACCTCAGCGGATGCGCAGTTCGACGCGACGGTTCTGCGCGCGGCCCTCTGCCGTGGCGTTGTCGGCCACGGGTTCAGCTTCGCCATAACCCTTGGCGCTCAGCGCGTCGGCGGGAACCCCGGCAGCGATCAGATAATCGACCACCGCCTGCGCGCGGCGCTGCGACAGGGCCTGGTTGTGGCTGTCGGACGCACGGGCGTCGGTATGGCCGGCGACTTCCGCTTTGACGCCGGGATAACGCTTCAGCGTTTTTGCGCTGTCGTCGAGAATCGCGCGGGCTTCGGCCTTCAGTACGGCGGAGTCGTTGTCGAAATTGACACCCTTCAGGACGATGGTGCTGGGCAGGGTGCAGCCCTTGTTGTCGACCTTGTCGCCGGCAGGTGTGTCGGGACACTGGTCGAGCGCATCGACCACACCGTCGCCGTCACTGTCGAGCTCGCAGCCCTGGGCATTCACCTTGCGGCCCGCAGGCGTGTCGGGGCACTTGTCGAGGCGGTCGACCACGCCGTCGCCATCGCTATCGAGTTCGCAGCCCTTGGCATCGACCCTGGCGCCGGCGGGGGTGCCCGGACACTTGTCGAGGCGATCGACCACGCCGTCACCGTCGCTGTCGAGTTCGCAGCCGTTGGCGTCAACCTTGGCGCCAGCCGGGGTGTCCGGGCAACGGTCCTTGTCGTCGGGGACGCCATCCTTGTCGGCATCGCCGACCGCGGCCGGCTTGGCGGCCGGCTTGGCTTCCGGTTTGGCAGCGATCGGCTCCTTGCACGGTGCGTCCAGAAGGCCGCGGCCGGGGCAGCCGATCGTCTTGTACAACTGGTAATCGGTCGTATAGCCGCTCGGGCTGGCCGCGTTGGCGGGATTGTAATACGGGGCGTCGGCGGCCTGCGCCGTCGCGGACCAGGCGGTCACGAGTGCAATAGTGAGGACGTGACGGGTATAGAGTTTGCCTTGCATGATGTGACTCCCAGTGTGGATAGGATTGGGTATCGAGACTGCCGGCGGCCGGCAAGTTGCGACAGTATAGAAGCGGTAGACCGGTTTTTTCGGATTCGCAGAGTTTTTTACCTTTTCCAATGCGCCCGGTGGCGCCGCATGCCATGGCAGTGGCTATCGCAGATGCCGCGTCCGGCGCTATCCTTATGGTTTCGTATGCATTGAGCTTTCATCATGAAAAAAGCCCACACTCTCGAAGAACTGATCGATCTGGTGCACGAGGCCGTCTACGAGGTCGATGAACTGCGCGCCTGCCTCGAGCACGATGACGACGAGGCCGCGACCTACATGCCTTATCTCGACAGCCTCGACACGATGCTGCGCGACCTGCACGAGTCGATGGCGACGGGGCGTTACGCGGGCGTGGGGCAGGGTGAGGATCTTGCCTTCATGCCGCTGTTCCAGAAGCACGAGCGCGACATTCCGTTCCGCGACCTGTTGCGCATCATCAACGCGACGCATCGCGAAGGCTTCGAAAAGTAAGGTTCGCCGAACCCAGGCATGATGGGTCCGGTCGTTCCCGCCGTGCTGGAATTTCTCGATGGCGTGCCCTTTTCGGCCGCCTACGGGGATGTCTACCATTCCGCCGACGGCGGCATGGGACAGGCACGCCATGTCTTTCTGGGCGGATGCGGTCTGCCGGAACGCTGGGCCGGGCGCACGGATTTCGTCATTCTCGAAACGGGATTCGGTACGGGCATGAATTTTCTCGCCACCTGGGCGGCGTGGCGTGCTGATCCGCGGCGTCCCGCGCGCCTGCATTTCCTGTCGGTCGAGAAACACCCGTTCGGGCGCGAGGATCTTGCGCACCTGCACGCGCGATGGCCAGAGTTCGCCGCGCTTTCCGCCGAACTGCTGGAGAAATGGCCGTCTCCCCTGGCGGGATTCCATCGCATCGTACTCGATGGAGGGCGCGTGCAACTGACCCTCATGCTGGGGGACGCAGGGGTTTGTCTGCCGCAGGTCGAGGCGGGCGTGGATGCCTTCTATCTCGATGGTTTTGCGCCGGATCGCAATCCCGAACTGTGGCGGCCTGGCCTTATCGAGACGCTGGCGCGGCTGGCGCGTCCGGGTGCGCTCGCCGCCACCTACAGCGTGGCGGCACCGGTGCGCGCCGCGCTGTCGCGCGCGGGCTTCGTGTGCGAGAAGCGTGCGGGCTATGGGCGCAAGCGCCACTGCCTGCGTGCTGCCCATTCGGGTCGCCGCGTACAGGAAAGCAGGGTGCCGCAGCGTGTCGCAGTGGTCGGCGCCGGCGTGGCCGGCAGCGCGGTCGCGCACGCCCTGGCGCAGCGTGGCGTTTCGGTGAGCGTACTGGAGCGCGCACTGGCGCCGGCGACGGCGGCGTCGGGCAATCCGGTCGCGGTGTTTCGTCCGGTGCTGTCGCGTGATGACACGGCGGCGACCCGACTGACGCGCGCCGCCTTCCTGCACGATCTGCGCCACTGGCCCGAACTCGGCGAGCGGCTGGAATGGGCGCGCTGCGGCGTGCTGCACCTGGCGCGCGATGCGGCTGCCACCGAGCGTCAGCGACAGGCGCTTGCAGTGATGACAGCGCCGGGCGGGTATGCGCGCTGGGTCGAGGTGGACGAGGCGCGCAGGCTGGCGAACTGGCCGGTCGAGGCGCCGGGCGTGTTCTATGCGCAGGCGGGTTGGGTCGTTCCCGGCGATCTGTGCCGGGCGTGGCTCGAGCATGCCGGGATTACGCTGCGAACGGGCTGCGAAGTGGCCCGGCTGGAAGTGGGTTCCGACGGCTGGCGCTTGTTCGACGCGCATGGCGCAGTTCTCGATACGGTCGATGCGGTGGTGCTGGCGAACGCGCACGATGCCGGCCGGCTCGCGCCGGGCGCGGCGTGGCCGCTGCATCCCGTGCGCGGTCAGATCACACGCTTGCCGCCGGGCAGCCTGCCGGGTGTGCAGCGGGTCATTGCACGCGAGGGCTATTTCGCGCCGGGTATTGGGCAGCCCCTGGTCGGGGCGACCTACGAGCACGACGATCTGGAGCTTGCACCGCGCGCCGCGAGCGATCAGGCCAATCTCGCGCGACTCGAGGCAATGCTGCCGGGGGCGACGGCGCAAATCTCCATCGCCCGGGTGAATGGCCGCGCGGCGCTGCGTGCCACCGTGCCGGACCGTCTGCCACTGCTGGGCGCGGTGGACGGTGCGCCTGGGCTGTACGTGGCGGCGGCTTACGCGTCGCGCGGCGTGGTGTGGGCGGGCCTGCTGGGTGAGGCGCTCGCCGATGCCATGACGGGTGCGCCGTTGCCGCTGGAAAAAGACCTGATGGCGGCACTCGATCCCGGGCGGTTTACTCGAGCACGACGAGCGTGACGCGCCGGTTCTCCGCGCGGCCGGGGCGATAGCGGTTGTCGGCGACGGGGGCGGACTCGCCGTAGGAAATCACGTTCATACGGTGTAGCGCGATGCCGTTGTTCATTGCCAGATAGCGGCGCACCGCTTCGGCGCGGGCCTGGCCGAGCTTGAGGTTGGCCTCCGGCGTGCCGATGCTGTCAGTGTGGCCCTGGATCTCGATGAACACGTTGCGGTTGGCAGCCTTGATCTGGGCGGCGAAGTCGTCGAGTGCCTTCTTCATTTCCGGCGACAGGTCGCTGGCGTCGGACCGGAAGTTGGCGACCTGGCTCGACAGCGAGACTTCATAGAGGAACTTGCCGGCGGCCAGCTTGCCGGCAGATTCGGCACGCGCGAGCGCTTCCTGCGCAGTGCGCGAGGTACCGTCCAGCGCGGTCTGCTGGCTGTTGACGCGGTTTTCCAGGCCCTGATAGAAGCTGGTCGTCTGGCTAAAGCGGTCCTGGGTTTCGGCCTGCTGCCCATCCAGACGCTTGTTGACACCGGAGATCTGCTCGTTGACGTAATCCTTGGTCGCGCAGCCACCCAAAAGGGTGACGCTCGCGATGACGGCGGTGACTAGACGTGTACGCATGGACGACTTCCCGGCACGAATTGAAAATAATATTTTTATATTCTACACACGGCATGCGGGTTCGGTCCGGTGTGGCGCGGTTACCACTTGACTACATGCACGTTGTTGAGGGTGCGCCCGAGGAAGCGCTCGCCGATGGTCTGGAACCTGAGCGGCACATCGGTGACATAGAAATCGTAGCGCGGGGCTGCGGGACCGGGGTTGGCCAGATGCCTGTCCGTCAGCACGGCCGCGACCTGCTCGGCCATCGCTTCGGCGGAGTCGACGAGCGCGACATCCTTGCCGACGACTTCGCGCAGCAGCGGCTTCAACAAGGGATAATGCGTGCAACCGAGCACCAGGGTGTCGATATGCTCGGCAAGCAGCGGCTTCATGTATTCCTGCGCGGTGAGTCGTGTCACCTCGTGGTCGAGCCAGCCTTCCTCGACCAGCGGCACGAACAGCGCACAGGCCTGCGAATGAATGCGTGAATCGGGGGCATGGTCGTGGATGGCGCGCGCGTAGGCGTTGCTGTTGATGGTGGTGGGCGTGCCGATGACGCCGATGCGCTTGCCGCCCCGCGCCGCGACCGCACCGGCGTCGATGACGTCGAGCACCGGTACCGGTGACAGGTCCTTCACCACCTGCGCCGCCACCGCCGCCATGGTGTTGCACGCGATGACCAGCAGCTTGACGTCCTTTTCCAGCAGGAACTGCGCGATCTGGGTGGTGAAGTGGGCGATGGTCTCGACCGACTTCACGCCGTAGGGTACGCGCGCGGTGTCGCCGAAATAGACGATGTTTTCAAAGGGCAGGCGCTCCATCAGCGCGCGTACCACCGTCAACCCGCCGATGCCGGAATCGAACACGCCGATTGGGGAACTTGCGTTGGCGGACATGGGTGTGGGAAGCGGTGATGGAAAATCCGCTCATTCTACCCGCAGGGCCGGCCGGGGGTCAGCGGCTGTTTCGTTGCCGTTCCAGCGCCCACGCCACGTGTTCGCGCACCAGCGCGGAGGGATGATCGGCACGTGCAGCGAGCGCGGCCCCGATTTCCGGGGAGGGCGGCGCGTTGCCGAGCGCGACGGCGATGTTGCGCAGCCAGCGCTCGTGACCGATGCGGCGGATCGGCGAGCCGGCCAGCCGCTCGCTGAATTCGGTTTCGTTCCAGGCGAACAGTTCCACCAGACGCGTGTTGTCCAGTCTGTTCCTGACCGCGAAATCCGGCAGCGCCGTGGTCTGCGCAAAGCGGTTCCACGGGCACGCGAGCTGGCAGTCGTCACAGCCGTAGATGCGGTTGCCGATGAGCGGGCGCAATTCGACGGGAATGTTGCCCTTGAGCTCGATGGTGAGGTAGGAAATGCAGCGCCGCGCGTCGAGCTCGTATGGGGCGACGATGGCCTGTGTGGGACACACGTCGAGACAGGCGCGACAGGTGCCGCAATGGCTGGCTTCGGGAGCATCGACCGGCAGCGGCAGGTCGGTGTAGATCTCGCCGAGGAAGAACCAGGAGCCGTGCTGGCGGTTGAGGAGCAGGGTGTGCTTGCCGCGCCAGCCCAGGCCGGCCCTTGTCGCGAGCGCGACTTCGAGCACCGGTGCGCTGTCGCTGAAAACGCGGTAATGGTGCTCGCCGACGGCGCCGCCGATCCGGTCCGCCAGGGTCTGCAGGCGGGCACGCAGGACCTTGTGGTAGTCGCGCCCCAGCGCGTAGCGCGAGACGTAGGCGGCAGAGGGATCATCGAGCACGGCGTGCGGATTGGCGGCGTCAGGCGGGAAATAGTCGAGCCGCACGCTGATGATGCGGACCGTGCCGGGCACCAGTTCGGCGGGACGGCTGCGCTTGAAGCCGTGTGCCGCCATATAATCCATCTCGCCATGAAAGCCGCGTTCCAGCCACGCCAGCATGCCGGCTTCGGCCGCCGCGAGATCGCCGTCGCCGATACCCACGGCGGCGAAGCCGAGCTCGCGCCCCCATTGCTTGATTTGTTCGGCCAGCCGGCTTGAATCCGTCTCATGCATGACACCGATGATACCGCGCGCTGCCGCCGGCATCTGCTGGACGAAGCCGCGACGCTGGCGTTCGGCGCGCAGCTGGCGCGGGGGCTCGCGCCCGGCATGACGTTCCACCTCGAAGGGGATCTCGGCGCGGGCAAGACGACGCTGGTGCGTGGGCTGTTGCGCGCGCTGGGTTACGCGGGGCGGGTGAAGAGCCCGACCTATACCCTGACGGAAATTTACGAATTTCCGAGCTTTCAGTTGTATCATTTTGATTTGTATCGGATGCACGATCCGCGCGAATGGCTTGACGCGGGCTTTCGCGAGGTCAATGATGGAAGCGTGGTGAGCGTGATCGAATGGCCGCAGAAGGCCGCTGGCTGGCTGCCGGCACCCGACGTGACGATCCGCCTGCGGATCGCCGATGACGGCCGGGATGTCGAATGCGAGGCCGCGAGCCCGCGCGGCGCGCGTTATCTGGAGGCATGTTGCGCAGATTGCTGAACCTGTTGCTGCTGCTGTGCGTGCTGGTGCCGGGCCTGGCCCAGGCGATGCAGCTTTCCGCGAGCCGGCTGTGGCCGTCGCCGGAATACACGCGCCTTGCGCTCGAGGCGCCGCAACCCATCGCGTTCCGGCATTTCAAGCTCGACAACCCGGCGCGCGTGGTGATCGATCTCGAGGGTGTCCAGCGTGGGCCCGCACTCGACGGGCTCATCGCGCAACTCACGGCGGAGGACCCGCACGTTGCCGCCATTCGTGTCGGCCTGAACCGGCCCGGCGTGATGCGCATCGTGCTCGACCTCAAGGCCGACGCCACGCCCTCGGTCTTTGTCCTGCCGCCGCACGGTCAGTACGGCCATCGCCTGGTGATCGACGTACGGCCGGAGCGGGCCGCGCCTGCGGTGCCGGAAGCCGCGCCGCAGCCGGTGGTGGCCGCGCCGGCGAAGCCGGAGATTCCGCAGTACGTGCGGTTGGTGACGGTGGCGATCGATGCCGGCCACGGTGGCGAGGATCCCGGTGCGCTCGGCGCCAACGGCTCGCACGAAAAGGACATCACACTGGCGGTCGCGAAGCGGCTGAAGCAGAGGATCGATGCGCAGGAGAACATGCGCGCGGTGCTGATCCGCGACGGCGACTATTTCGTGCCGCTGGCCGAGCGCGTGGTGAAGGCGCGCGCGCTCAAAGCCGACCTGTTCCTGTCGATCCACGCCGACGCATTCATCAAGCCGCACGCGCGCGGTTCCTCGGTGTTCGCCCTGTCGGAAAACGGCGCCACCTCGGCGGCGGCACGCTGGCTCGCCAAGCGCGAGAACGAGGCGGATCTCGTGGGTGGCATCAATATCGACGTCAAGGATCCCTTCCTCAAGCGCACCCTCATCGACCTGTCGCAGACCGCTACCATCAACGACAGTCTCAAGCTCGGGCGCGCGGTGCTCAAGCAGATCGGGGGCGTCAACACCCTGCACAAGCCGCATGTCGAGCAGGCGGGGTTCGCGGTGCTGAAGGCGCCGGACATTCCTTCCATCCTGATCGAGACGGCCTTCATCTCCAATCCGGAAGAAGAAAAGCGTCTCAACGATCCCGCCTACCAGGACAGCCTGGTGGACGCCATCGTCACCGGAGTGCGGCAGTATTTCGATGCGTATCCGCAGACGGCCCCGGCGCGGCTGACGCGCAATCCATGACGGCGTCCCGCGGCGCCGTTCGCGGGAGGCGCCGGTGACGATACGCGTCCTTCCCGATGTCCTGATCTCGCAGATCGCCGCGGGCGAGGTGGTCGAACGCCCCGCTGCCGCGCTCAAGGAAATCCTCGAAAACAGCCTCGATGCCGGCGCCACGGCGATCGAGGTCGAGCTCGAGCAGGGCGGCGTCAAGCGCATCCGGGTCACCGACGACGGCTGCGGCATCGCGCGCGAGGAACTGGCGCTCGCATTGACGCGCCATGCTACCAGCAAGATCATGAGCCTGGCCGACCTCGAACAGGTGGCGAGTCTGGGTTTCCGCGGCGAGGCGCTGGCGTCGATCGCGGCGGTCGCGCGCGTTGAACTTCTCAGCCGGAGCACCGGTGCGACGCATGCCTGGGCGATCCGCGCCGAAGGCGGGCAGCTCGGCGAACCCGTGCCCGCCGCACGCGGACCCGGCACCACGCTCGACATCGCCGACCTGTTCTTCAACACCCCGGCGCGGCGCAAGTTCCTCAAGACCGAGGCGACCGAATACGCGCATTGTGCCGAAGCCGTGCGGCGACTCGCGCTGGCGCACCCCCAGGTCGCCTTCACCCTCACCCACAATGGCCGCGTGCAGTTGCGCCTCAATGCGGGATCACCCGCGGCACGCATGCGCCAGGTGCTGGGCGAGGCATTCGAGCAGGGCGCGATCGCGGTGGATGCGGCCGCGGGTCCGCTGCGTCTTGCCGGCTGGGTGATGCGGCCGACCGGCGCCAGCGGCGCACGCGACGGTCAGCATGTATTCGTTAACGGGCGCTACGTGCGCGACAAGCTGATCGTGCACGCGCTGAAGGAAGCCTATCGCGACGTCCTGCACCACCAGTTGAGCCCTGCGTACTGCCTGTTTCTCGAACTGCCACCCGAGGCGGTCGACGTCAACGTGCATCCGGCCAAGACCGAGATCCGCTTCCGTGACGGTCGCGCGGTGCATCAGTTCCTGTTTCATGCTGTCGAGCGCCTGTTCGCGGCACCGGTGGCCTGCGAGTCAGCAATCCCGGTGTCACAGGCGGCGGCGTCCGCCTGGCGCGCGCCGCACCAGGTGCCGATGCCGCTGCAGGTGGCCGAGGCGGTGGCGTTCTATGCGCCGCTGGGGCAGGAATCAGGAATCAGGAATCAGGAATCTGGATTCGGCGCCCAGGACGATGGTGTGCCGCAGGCGCCGCTCATCGCCGAAACGGATGAGGGGGCCGTGCCGCCGCTCGGCTATGCGCTGGCGCAGTTGCACGGCATCTATGTGCTGGCGCAGAACGCGCAGGGGCTGGTGCTGGTCGACATGCACGCGGCGCACGAGCGCGTCGTGTACGAGAAGCTCAAGGCGGCGCTCGACACCCGCGCGGTGCCGGCGCAGCGCCTGCTGATCCCCGTGGCGCTGACGCTGGACGCGGCGGTGGTTGGCGAGATCGCGCCGCATCTCGACGCGCTTGCCGGTCTCGGCTTCGAGGTTTCGGTTACCTCGCCGATCTCGGTGGCGGTGCGTGCCGTGCCCTGGCTGCTGAAGGACGCCGACCCGGTCGAGCTCACCCGTACGGTGCTCGCCGAGGCCGCCGAATTCGGAATTTCGCGCCTGCTGGCGGAGCGCCGCAACGAACTCCTGGCGACGCTGGCCTGTCACGGCGCGGTGCGTGCCAACCGGCCGCTCACCCTGCCCGAGATGAACGCCCTGCTGCGCGAAATGGAGGCGACCGAGCGTGCGGGGCAGTGCAACCACGGCCGCCCCACCTGGCGCCAGCTCAGTCTGAAGGAACTCGACGCGCTCTTCATGCGTGGGCGCTAGGAGAGTTTGCAGCGGGCGGTTTTGTATATAAGCTTTGCCTGATTGAAACGCATTACGAGACAGCCATGAGCGAAACCGCACCGCGCAAGACCATTCCCATCCAGGACGTCAACGAGGCCAGCAACTGCGCCGGTTCCGAGCCCTACGCCCTGATGGTGCTGGGCGATTCGATGATGCCCGAGTTCGAGGAGGGCGAGATCATCGTCGTCGAACCGTCGGGGCTGGTGAAGGATGGTTCCTTCGTCGTGGCTTACGTCAACGATGAGTACATTTTTCGCCAGTTGGTGAAGCGGGGCGACGGCTGGATGCTGAAACCGCTCAATCCGTTGTACGAGAACATCCCGGTCGACAGCGTCGACGTCGCGAAGGGTGTGGTCATCATGAAAAAGCGCCCTGGCAAGCGCAGTGAGCAGAAAAGCTACCTCTGACCCCGAAGCATCAATCAAATTAATTGATGCCTGCATAAACCATTAGAATAACATGGTTGACTAATTTACTCAGGTATCTAGACTAAGGCTCGTAGTACCCCTGTCAACAAGGAGAGAGCCATGAGTGGATTGATCGCCAATTTCCCTTCCAACGGCATCGTCACGGTCAACCGCGTGATCCTGAAGCCGGAATACAGCGTGGACGACCTGCAGGAGCGTGTCGCCTTCCTGTGCGAGAACGTCAAGACCTATCATTCCGATACGGGTTTCATCGGCGGCTATGTCGCGCTCAATTCCGGCCGGATTTCCAACGAGGGTTCGACCATCGGCCAGGCGGTGGAGAGCCCGCTGAAAGGCCGGGAAGCCCTGATCGTGACCTTCTGGACGGATTTCGACAGCCATGAGCGCTCCCATCGCTCGGAGACCTTCCAGCCGCTGTTCCGCAAGACGCTGGAACTCTGCGAAAACGGCAACGAGGAGATCGTCTACCAGATGCTGTGGTCCGGCAAGGGCTACGCACCGGAGGAAGCCGAAGCCGCGCGCAAGGTGAAGGCGCAGTATGCGCAGGCGGCCTGAGGCGCGTGCGGGCGCTGAGTGAAGGCTATTGAGCCGGCACGAAGAAGCTTGAAATCGTATTGGTTTGCAAGGGCTTCAGGGGTGGACAGATTCGTTGAGCCGCCTCAATAGAGCGCTGTTTTAATTGATTATTGCTTCGGCCCACTCACCTTCCCGACCTTGCAATATCGAATCGGACTACCCCGCCACTTCAAGCTTCAGATGGCCGAATCAATAAAACGGCGGGCGTGGCCCGCCGTTTTTCCGTCCGTGTTCATGAAGGGTATCGCGGGCTTGAAATCCGGAGAATTTTCTCCATTTTAAGGGGAAGGTTTCGAGGAATGCGGCGACGCGTCCGGTGTCGTTGTCCGGTATGGCCGCTTTCCCAGCCGCAGGAGGTCTGTCCATGGATGCCGTTCGCCCCGCCGCCGTCGCCGGCATGTTCTATCCCGATGCGCCGGCCGTATTGCGTCGCACGATCGACGACATGCTGGCTACGGCACGCCCCGCGGCGCGCCCGGCGCACATCAAGGCGCTCATCGTGCCGCACGCCGGTTATGTCTATTCGGGCCCGGTGGCGGCGAGTGCGTATGCTCTGGTCGCCGGCCTGCGCGATCGCATCCGCCGCGTGGTGCTGCTGGGTCCCGCCCATCGCGTCTACGTGCGCGGTCTGGCGCTGCCGGAAGCCGGGCGTTTCGCCACGCCGCTTGGGGAGGTGGCGCTTGATCGCACCGGGATGCGCGCGTTACAGGATTTGCCACAGGTGACAGTGAGTGCCGCGGCGCACCGGATGGAGCACGCGCTGGAAGTGCAGCTGCCGTTCCTGCAGACGGTGCTGGGGGAGTTCAGCCTGCTGCCGCTGGCGGTGGGCGAGGCGACGGCGGACGAGGTCGCGGAGGTACTGGAGCGCGTATGGGGGGGCGATGAAACGCTGATCGTCATCAGCTCGGACCTGTCGCACTTCCTGCCGGCGGCACAGGCGCGCCAAATCGATCGCGGCACGGCCAATGCCATCCTGGCACTCGATCCCCACCTCGACCACGAGCAGGCGTGCGGCGCCACGCCGGTCAACGGTCTCTTGCAGGCGGCGCGGCGCCACGGGCTGCGCGCGATCGAACTCGACCTGCGCAATTCCGCCGACACGGCGGGCGATCCGCAGCGGGTGGTGGGTTATGCCGCATTCGCGTTCGAGCCGACGGCGGCCGCGCAGCCGGACGAAACGGAAAAGGGCGCGACCCTGCTGCAGCTTGCGCGCGCGGAAATCGCCGGCAGGCTCGGCGAGGAAGCGCCACAACCGGGCGACAAAACCTGGCTGCGCGAACCCGGGGCGACTTTTGTCACCCTCACGCGCGCGGGCGAACTGCGCGGCTGCATCGGCACCCTGGAGGCGCACCGTGCGCTGGGGATCGACGTGCGCGAGAATGCGGTGGCCGCCGCGTTTCGCGACCCGCGCTTCACGCCACTGTCGCGCGGGGAGTTTCGTGGCGTGCGCGTCGAAGTGTCGCTGCTGTCGCCGACGCAGACGATCAGCGTGGCGGATGAGCGCAGCGCACTTGCCGCCCTGCGCCCCCACATCGACGGCGTGGTGCTGGAATACGGGCAGCACCGTGGCACGTTCCTGCCGCAGGTCTGGGAACAGCTCCCGGAGCCGGCCGAATTCCTTGCCCAGCTCAAACGCAAGGCCGGTCTGCCGATGGATTTCTGGGCAGACGGCGTACGCCTGGCGCGCTACACCGTGAGCAAGTGGAAGGAGGCGGCATGATCCCCGAATCGGATTTTCCCGCACGCTGGTGGCATGCGCTGCCGGACGGCCGTATCCAGTGTGATCTCTGTCCGCGCGACTGCAAGCTGCACGAAGGTCAGCGTGGCCTGTGCTTCGTGCGCAAGATGGAAAACGGCAGGATGGTGCTCACCACCTGGGGGCGATCGTCCGGTTTCTGCATCGATCCCATCGAGAAGAAGCCACTCAATCACTTCCATCCGGGCTCGTCGGTGTTTTCCTTCGGCACCGCGGGCTGCAACCTCGCGTGCAAGTTCTGCCAGAACTGGGACATTTCCAAGTCGCGTGAAACCGATACCATGGTCGACCGCGCCGACCCGGACGAGATCGCGCGCGCGGCGCAGGAAGGGGGGTGCAAGAGTGTCGCCTTCACCTACAACGATCCGGTGATCTTCGCCGAATACGCGATGGACGTCGCCGACGCCTGCCATGCGCGCGGCATCGAGACGGTCGCCGTGACCGCGGGCTACATCCACGATCAGCCGCGGCGCGAATTTTTCGCCAGGATCGACGCCGCCAACGTCGACCTCAAGGGTTTTACCGACGAATTCTACGTCAAGCTCACCGGCGCCCACTTGCAGCCGGTGCTCGACACCATCCTGTATCTGAAACGCGAGACCGACGTCTGGCTCGAACTCACCACGCTGCTGATTCCCGGCCACAACGATTCCGACGCGGAAATCCAGGCCCTCAGTACGTGGATTCTGCAGGAGCTCGGTCCCGAGGTGCCGCTGCATTTTTCCGCCTTCCACCCGGACTGGAAAATGCGCGACGTGCCGCCGACGCCTCCGGCCACGCTCACCCGCGCGCGCGACATCGCGTTGAAGACGGGACTGCACTACGTCTACACCGGCAACGTGCATGACCTCACCGGCGGCACCACATTCTGTCCATCCTGCCATGCGCCGCTCATCGTGCGCGACTGGTATCGCATCGATACCTATACGCTGAGCGAAGAGGGTAACTGCCCGCATTGCGGGACGGCCATCGCCGGACGCTTCGGCGTGTTCGGTCACCCCTTCGGCAACCGCCGCATTCCGGTATCCATGCATCGGAGGCACGCCTCATGAGCACCTCGATTCTGGTTCGCATTCCGGCCGCGGGCGCCGTGGTGGAAGGCATGCTGGAGATTCCGCACCGCGCGGTCGGACTCGTGCTGTTCGCCCACGGCAGCGGCTCGTCGCGCCATTCCCCGCGCAACAACCACGTCGCCGGCGTGTTGCGCGCGGCGGGTGTGGGCACGCTGCTGATGGACCTGCTGACGCCGATGGAAGATCGCGATTATGCGCGCCGCTTCGACGTCGACCTGCTGGCGCGACGCCTGCTCGATGCCGCGCGCTGGGTGACGGCAGAAGATGCGACGCGGACGCTGCCGCTCGGCTTTTTCGGCGCCAGCACGGGCGCGGCGGCCGCGCTCGAAGCCGCAGCGGTGCTGGGTGACGCAGCGCGTGCGGTGGTGTCGCGCGGCGGCCGTCCCGATCTGGCAAGCCCGCAGGCGCTGGCGCGGGTGACGGCGCCGACCCTGCTGCTGGTAGGCGGCTACGACAGCGGCGTGATCGAACTCAACCAGCAGGCCTACGACCAACTGCGCTGCAAGAAGGAACTGGTGATCGTTCCCGGTGCCAGCCACCTGTTCGAGGAGCCGGGCACGCTTGAAGCCGTCGCGGCACGTGCGGCGGGGTGGTTCGCCGGGCATTTGCCGGAACGCTGACGGCTGGCCGCACCGGCGGCGGCGTGGCATGATTTCCCGTATGCCTGCCGACGCCCCCCAACCCGTCTTCGTCGCGCGCGGCCTGACCAAGGTCTATCGCATGGGCGAGGTGGCCGTGCATGCGTTGCGCGGCATCGACCTCACGCTGTATCGCGGTGAACTGGTGGTGCTGCTGGGACCGTCCGGCAGCGGCAAGTCGACGCTGCTCAACATTCTCGGCGGGCTCGACACGCCGAGCGGCGGCGAAGTGCGCTATCTCGACCAGGCGCTGACCGGGGCCAGCGAAGCCGAGCTTACGCGCTTTCGTCGCGAGCACGTCGGCTTCGTGTTCCAGTTCTACAACCTCATTCCCAGTCTGACCGCGCGCGAGAACGTCGCGGCGGTGACAGAAATCGCCAGGGCGCCCATGCGTCCCGAAGACGCGCTGACGCTGGTCGGCCTGGGCAACCGGCTCGATCATTTCCCGGCCCAGCTTTCCGGTGGCGAGCAGCAGCGCGTGGCGATCGCGCGCGCGGTGGCGAAGAATCCCGCGGTGCTGCTGTGCGACGAGCCGACCGGCGCACTTGATTCGCATACCGGCGTAGTGGTGCTGGAAGTGCTGGAAAAAGTGAACCGCGAGCTCGGTACGCTGACGGTGCTGATCACCCACAACGCCGGCATTGCCGACATGGCCGATCGCGTGATTCGCATGTCGGACGGGCGCATCGCCGAAGTACACTTCAATGCGCAGAAGCGTGCGGCGCATGAGTTGAGCTGGTAGGTGCGCGCCCTCGATCGCAAGCTTTTCCGTGACCTGTGGCACCTGCGCGGGCAGGTGCTGGCGATCGCCGCGGTGATCATGGGCGGGGTGGCGACGATGGTGATGTCGCTGTCCACCTACGATTCGCTGGTGGGCACGCGCGACCGCTTCTATGCCGAATACCGCTTCGCCGACGTGTTCGCCGTCCTCAAGCGCGCGCCGGAGCCGCTGGCCGAACGCCTCGCCGCGATTCCCGGGGTCGAGCGCATGGAGACGCGGGTGCGGGCGGGGGTGAAGCTGGAGGTCGCGGGGTTTTCCGATCCCATCACCGGCCAGTTGCTCTCGCTGCCGGATGTCGGCGAAGCCCGGCTGAACCGGCTGCATATCAAGCGCGGGCGCCTGGTGCAGCCGTGGAGTGCGGACGAGGTGGTACTGTCGGACACCTTCGCCGACGCGCACGGCTTCCAGCCCGGCGACACGCTCGCGGCGATCATTCACGGCAAGCGCAAGCGGCTGGTGGTGGTCGGCGTCGCGGTGTCGCCGGAATACGTGTACCAGATCGCGCCGGGCTCGATGTTTCCCGACTTCAAGCGCTACGGTGTCCTGTGGATGGGACGCAGCGCGCTGGCCGCCGCCTACGACATGGACGGTGCGTTCAATCACGCCAGCCTCACACTGGCGCGCGGCGCGAACCTGCAGGACGTCATCGACCGCGTCGACGCGATCCTCGCACCGTACGGCGGCACCGGCGCCTACGGGCGCCGACACCAGTTCTCCAACCGCTTCCTGACGGAAGAACTGAAACAGTTGCGCACCATGGCGACGGTGTTTCCCGCGATCTTCCTTGGCGTTGCGGCCTTCCTGTTGAACATCGTGCTGAGCCGGCTGATCGCCCTGCAGCGCGAACAGATCGCCATCCTCAAGGCCTTCGGCTACGGCTATGCAGTGATCGGCTGGCACTACGTCAAGCTGGTACTGATCATGGCGAGTATCGGCGTGGCGGCGGGCGTGGCGCTGGGTGCGTGGTTCGGCCAGGGCCTGGCGCACGTGTATCGCGAGACGACCTTCCGCTTTCCCTATCTCGACTACGAACTGAACGTCGGTGTGATCGCAATCGCGTTTGCGGTCGGCGCGCTGGCGGCGGTGAGCGGCACGCTGCTCGCCGTCGTGCGCGCGGTGCGCCTGCCGCCCGCGGAGGGCATGCGTGCGGAGATGCCGGAGGTGTACCACACCACGCTGGTGGAGCGATTGGGGCTTGCACGCTGGGTCGCCGCGCCCTCACGCATGATCCTGCGCCACATCGAGCGTCGGCCGCTGAAATCGTTGTTGACCACGCTCGGCATCGCGTGCGCGTGCGGCCTGATGATGGTCGGCAACTACCAGCGCGGGGCCATCGATTTCATGGTCGACGTGCAGTTTCGCCAGGCGGCGCGCGAGGATCTCGCGCTGTCCTTCATCGAGCCGACTTCAGGACGCGCGCTGCACGAACTCGCCGCATTGCCCGGTGTCGATCACGTCGAGGGCTTCCGCGACGTGCCGGCGATCCTGCGCTTCGGCCAGTATCATCACCGCGGCTCGGTATTCGGCATCCAGCCGGAAGGTGAGTTGCACCGCTCGCTCGACCGCAGCCTGCGGCCGGTGGCGGTGCCGCCGGGCGGCGTGGTGCTCACCGATCACCTGGCGGAGAAAATCCTGCACGTGAAGCCGGGTGACCTGCTGACGGTGGAAGTGCTCGAAGGCAGCCGGCCGGTGCGGCAGGTGCCGGTGCTCGGCATCACCAGGCAGTTTCTCGGCGTGTCGGCCTACATGCAGCACGACTCGCTCAACGCGCTGATGCGCGAGGGCGCGACCGTATCGGGGGCCTATCTCGCGGTCGAACCGGGTACGGAGCCCGAACTCTACGCGCGCCTGCATGACCGCCCGCGCGTGCTCGGCATGGTCGCCAACAAGGCGGCGATTCAGAGCTTCTACGCAACCATCGGCGAATTCATCCTGTTCTACAATTTCGTCGCCACCCTGCTCGCCGGCGCGATCGGCTTCGGCGTCGTCTACAATGCGGCGCGCATTAGTCTGTCCGAACGCGGGCGCGAACTCGCCAGCCTGCGCGTGCTGGGCTTCACCCACGGCGAGATCGCCTATATCCTGCTCGGCGAACTGGCGCTGCTGACGCTGGCGGCGATTCCGATCGGCTTCATCGTCGGCGTGGCGCTCGTCGGCATCCTGGTGGTGGCGTTCCAGAGCGAGCTGTATCGCCTGCCGCTCATTCTCACTCCGGAGAACTATGCGATGGGGGCAAGCGTCGTGATCGTGTCGGCCCTGCTGTCGGGCCTGCTGCTGTGGCTGCGGCTGGGGCGGCTCGATCTGGTGGCGGTGTTGAAGACACGTGAATAGGACAGAAACCCTCGCATGAACCTGCGTGCAAGAATCGGCATCCTGGCGACCGTCGCCGTCGTGGCGGCAGGGCTCGCCTATGGCTTCATGCCGCGCGCGGTGCCGGTCGACGTCGCCGAGGTGCGGCGCGCACCACTCGTCGTCACGGTGGAGGAGGAGGGCAAGACGCGGGTGCGCGAGCGTTACCTCGTGTCGGCGCCGGTCGCGGGTTTCCAGCGGCGCATCGACCTGAAGGCCGGTGATGCGGTGGCCGCCGGGGAGATCGTCGCGGCGATCGATCCCGCGCGTTCCGCCGCGCTCGACCCGCGCAGCCGTGCCCAGGCCGAGGCGCAGGCCCATGCGGCCAGCGCCGCGCTCGCGCTGGCCGAAGACAATGCGCGAGCCGCGACCGCCGCCGCGCAACTGGCGCGCCAGGAACGCGAGCGGGCGGAGTCGCTGCGTCGCTCCGGCTTCGTCTCCGAACAGGCGCAGGACAGCGCGCGCACCGCCGAGACCCGCGCGCAGGCCGCTGCGGCCGCTGCGCAGCAGGCGGTACGCGTGGCGCGCTTCGATCTGGACACGGCACGCGCGGCGCTTGCCAGCGCAGCGCAGTTGCAGGCGCATGGCGTCGCGCATCGCGTCGAGGTTCGCGCGCCGCTCGCGGCCCGGGTTCTGAAGGTGTTGCACGAAAGTGAGGGTGCGGTTGCCGCCGCGCAGCCGCTCCTGGAGATCGGTGATCCGGCGAGCCTCGAGGTCGAGGTCGAAGTGCTCTCCACCCATGCGGTGAAAATCATGCCCGGTTCGAAGGTGGTTCTCGATCGCTGGGGCGGCGCCGAGGCCGTCGCGGGCCGCGTGCGCGTGGTCGAGCCGAGCGGCTTCACCAAGGTGTCCGCGTTGGGCGTGGAAGAGCAGCGGGTGCGGGTGATCGTCGATTTTACGTCGCCGCACGCGGCGTGGGCGCGGCTGGGCGACGGCTATCGGGTCGAGGCGCGCTTCGTGCTGTGGGAAGGCCAGGATGTGCTGCAAGTGCCGACCAGCGCGCTGTTCCGTCAGGGCGAGGGCTGGGCGGTGTTCGTCATCGATGGCGGACGCGCGCATCGCAAGCCGGTGGGGATCGGCCAGCGCGCGGGGCTCGCCACGCAGGTGCTTTCAGGGTTGGCTGCCGGGGAAAAACTGGTGGCGCACCCGGACGAGAGCGTGCGTGACGGCGTCCGGGTGAAGGCGCGCTGAATGCCGCTTACCGCTCCCCGCTTACCGCTTACCCCCTCCCACTCCCCTGAGAATCTCGATCACCTCGTCATCCTCCACCTGCGGAAAATCCGCATAGAACTGGCCGACCGCCCGGAAATTTTCGGGGGCCGACAGGCAGACCACTTCATCGGCATAGGGGCGGATTCTTGCCAGCGTATCGGGCGGCGCCACCGGCACCGCACAGACGAGGCGCGCCGGCTTGCGCTGGCGCAGGCCGTGCAGTGCCGCGATCATGGTTGCGCCGGTGGCGAGTCCGTCATCGACAACGATGACGATGCGGTCCGCGGGGTCGATCGGCGGCCGCAGCGGCGTGTACTGTGCGCGCCGTGCGCGGAGGGGGTCGAGCTGGACCTGTTTTTCCTGCTCCAGATAGGCCGCCGTGCCGCCCGCCGATTCCGCGTAGTCGGCGATATAGCTCCAGCCCGATTCGTCGATCGAGCCGAGCGCGAATTCCGGATTGAACGGCGCACGCAGCTTGCGCACCAGCACGACGTCGAGTTCGCCGCCCAGTTCGTGCGCGAGATGCCGTCCCATGGCGACCGCGCCGCGCGGGATGGCGAGAATGAGCGGATTGCGACCCTTGTAGGCGGCGAGTGCCTCGGCAAGACGATCCGCGGCGTGCTGTCGGTTGGTGAAGACCATGGAACCCTCCCTTGTCCGGATTTGAGTATGCGTTGCGCGAACCGGGCTGGCAAAGCCCTGTTCAGCGGCAGAAGCGGGCCAGCCACGTTTCGAACTCCTCGCGCGGCATGGGCTTGGCGAAATGGAAGCCCTGCAGGGTGTTCACGCCCAGCATGCGCAGTCTGTCCGCCGTGGCGGCATCCTCCACGCCCTCGGCGATGGTCTTCAGGCCGAGCGTGGTGGCGAGGCTGACGATGGCCTGTACCATGCTGAGGCCGCGTGGGTCGGCGAGACGGCGCACGAAGGAGAGGTCGATCTTGAGCTCGTCGACCGGCATTTCGTGAAGCTGCGACAGCGACGAATAGCCGGTGCCGAAATCATCGATGGCGATGCGGAAGCCGGCGCGCTTGAGCTCGGGCAGGCGTTCGACGGCGTTCTCCACGTCCATCAGCGCGAGGCTTTCGGTCACTTCCAGGATGACCTGCTGCGGCGGCAGCGAATGCCGCGCAAGATCGTCGAGCAGCGAACGGGTGAAGCGGTCGTTGAAGAGCTGGCGCTTGGAGATGTTGACCGAGAGCATCAGGTCATGGCCCGCGTGCCGCCACGCGGCGACGGCTTCGATGGCCGCCTGCCATACCTGGCTGCCGAGCTGGTGGATGAGGCCCAGGTTCTCCGCCATCGGGATGAAGGTGTCGGGCGGTATCCAGCCCAGGGTCGGGTCGTGCCAGCGCGCCAGCACCTCGACCGCGATGCAGTGCCCGCTTTCGGCATCGACCAGCGGCTGGTACCAGGCTTCGATGCGCCGCTCCTGGACCGCCACGGCGAGATGGTTCTGGATGTAGAGATCCCTGCGGCCGTCCGCCTTGTGCAGGATTTCGCCGAAGAAGGCGATCTGGTTGCGCCCCTGCGCCTTGGCATAGAACATCGCGCGGTCCGCCTCGGACAGCAGGTCGTCGAGGGAGGTTGCATCCACGGGATAGAGCGCGATACCCATGCTGAAGGTCATGACGTAGGCGGTGTCCTCCAGCGGGAAAGGCGCGCACATGGCGTCGGCGATCTTGTGCACCACGCCGCGCACGTCGGCTTCCTCGACGATGTCGGGCAGCAGCAGCACGAATTCGTCGCCCCCCCAGCGCGCCAGCGTGTCACCGGCACGCAACTGGCCGCGCAGGCGCTCGGAGAAGGCGATCAACAGCTTGTCGCCGGCCTTGTGGCCGAGGGCGTCATTGACCGTCTTGAAATGATCGAGGTCGATGAAGCACACGCCGACCAGGCGACCCGTGCGCGAAGCCATGCGCAGTGCCACCTTGAGCCGGTCTTCCACCAGGATGCGGTTCGGCAGTTGGGTCAGGGCGTCGTGCATCGCCATGTGCGAAATCTGGCGTTCGTGCAGATAGGTCTGCGTGATGTCGCGCAGCACGCCGCGCAGACCGATGGTGGTGCCCTGCGCATCCTGCTGACGAATCAGGCGACACTCGGTCCAGCGCACCTCGTTCGGGCTTGCACTGCGCAGACGCAGGCGCAGATTGGTCTGGTCTTTTTCCCCGCGCTTGATCGCCATGCACTGCAGATGCAGGGTGTCGGCATCGTCCTCGTGGAAATAACGTTGCAGCGGCGTGCCGACGGAATCCTCGGTGCGCGCGAGTGTGGTCCAGCCCGGGCTTGCCCGCAGGATGCGGCATTCGGGGTCGAGTTCCAGTACGGCCTCTTCGAGCAGCGCCAGGGTATCCAGATAGATCTTCTGTTCCCGCTGACGCTGTTCCACGGTCTCCATCATGTCGGCCATGGCCGCGGCGACGTCGCGCACTTCGTCGTGCTCGTGCGTGGCCGAGGCAAGCTGCTCGCGTGCCGCGGCCGCCCCGGCACCGCCGGCAAACACGCGGCTGGCGCGCTTGAGCGCGGCGATGCGGTGCAGGGTTTGGCGCATCCAGCGGCCCAGTCCGAGCCAGACGAAGGCGAGCAGCGCCAGTCCGCCGAGCAGCGGTGGCAGCAGGAAATTCTGCCAGGGCAGCATGCCCTGCAAGTGCTGGCGGGCACGCAACACCACGGCTGTTGCGCCCTCGCCGGACCAGGGCACGTCGACACTGACGGTGGCGAGGGTCGCCAGGTCTTTGTCGCTGGAGGGCATTTGCGAGGGTGCGACCGCGTGCACGATGGACTGGCCGCCCTGCAGAAGGGTGAGGTCGGTATCCGGTGCGCTGATGGCGGACAGGACCGAGGGCGTGACCGCCTTCATCAGGATGAGGCGACCCTCGCCATCGCTGCCGAGCCAGAGCGGCAGCCGGTAAACGCGGTGCAACTCGCGCGTGGCCGGGTCGTAGAACCAGTGCTTGTCACCGAGCGCAGCGGCGTCTTCGAGATTGCGTGCGATGGTACCGAAGCGGAACACAGTGCGGTTGTCGCGCGAGGTGACGAAAAGATTGGAGAACTGGGTGAATTCCCACTGTGCGTTGAGATAGGCATTGAGCTTGGGCCAACGTATCGGGTCGCCCTCTTCCAGAATGCGACTGAACTCGATGCGCACGCGCGTGCGCTCGGCATCGTTCGCCCACAGCTTCTCGACGTGCTTGAGATGGGTTTGATAGAACTCGAGCAGATTGGCGCGGTTGTGTGCCAGCTCGTTGGCGTGGATGGAACGGTAGACCCGATGCGCGACCGTGCCAACCAGCAGCGTCGTGGCCAGCATGACCAGCGCGAGGCGGAAGGTCGCCTGCCGGCGCAGGCCGTAGGTGCGCGGTGTCGTGTTGCTTCCGTCCGCACTCACGGTCGGCTGCCGGCCCAGGTGTCGTCGACCAGGCGCGCGGCGTCGAAGGTGTCGGCGGCGGGGTCGCCACTGGCGCGCAGGAAGGTGCGCGTTGCCTCGACCTGCGCGCGCGAGAAGCGGGTATTGCGCGGGAACAGCGATGCGGCGTTTCTCAACGCGGCGACGCGGTCGGCCTGGTCCGCATCGTCGGCGACACGCAGGCGTGCGACGATCGCTGCGGGTGTCTGTTCCTGCATCCAGGCCAGTGCCCTGCGCAGCATCTGCACCATGAGCGCGACGCGTTCCGGGTCCTGCCGAATGAGGGCGGGGCGCGTGGCGATCATCGCGCGCAGGTGCCCCGCGCCAGGTACGCTTGCGGCAAGCTTCGCATTGCGCAGATCGGCGAGCAGGAAACCCGTGCCGCGTCGCACCAGGGCGCTGGAGAAGGGCTCCTCGCAGAACACCGCGTCGACCACGTTCCCTGCGAGGGCACCGACGAGGCCATCGATGTTCTGGCCGGTGCCGACCCAGCGGACTTCATTCGGCTTGACGCCGCCGCTCGCCAGCACGACTTCGGCCATGCTCTGCAGATAGGTCTTCGATTTGATGCTGCCGACGGGCACGCCGACGCTGCGTCCCCTGAGGTCGCCCAGCGCGCGTATCCGGCCGCGCAGTTCCGCGCGCACCACTACGGAAAAAGGCGGCGTCTCCCCGCTCAGCGGCGCGATCGTCACGATCTCGACGCCTTTTGCCTGCATGCGGGGCAGCACGACGAAGCCGAGGCCGGCAAAGTCTGCGTTGCCAGCGAGCATGTCCTCGGCAGCCTGGACACCGCTGGGGAAATAGCGGATCAACAATTCAGCGCCCAGCGCGCGATCGATTCCCAGCGGATTGACGAGTTCGAGTGGGGTGAAGGGCAGGCTGCCCGGACCCGGGATGTTGAGGCGGATGGGGTGCCGAACCGCATCGGCGTGCGCCCGGTGCACGCCGGGCAGGCTCGACAGCGGCAGCGCCACGAGGCCGCCCAGAAAGCGTCTTCTCGATCGTCTCATCCCTACCCCCATGCTGCGGGGTCTGCGCCCGCATGTCGACAGGATAGCGGAATTTCCGGGAATTACCTGAAGGGGCGGGTGGCACCCCCCCGGGGGGGCGTGAAAAAAGTTATCCCAGCAGTTGCCCGTGCTCCCGCGTGTCGTGGAAGGCGACCTTGGGCCAGCGCTCCTGGGCGAGTTGCAGGTTGACGCGCGTGTCGGCCAGATACACCAGATTGCCGTCGACGTCCTTGGCCAGCCGCAATGAATTCGCCTTGGTGAATTCGGCGAGATGTGGGGCATCGGGGCAGGTGACCCAGCGTGCGGTGTGGATGCCCGCGTTCTCGAACACGGCGTCGACACCATATTCGCTTTTCAGGCGATGCGCGACGATCTCGAACTGTAGTGGACCCACCGCGCCGATGAGCAGGGTGTTGTCGGCGAAGGGTTCGAACACCTGCACCGCGCCTTCCTCGCCGAGTTCCAGCAGGCCTTTGTTGAGTTGCTTGGCGCGCAGGGGATCCTTCAGGCGCGGCTTGGAGAACAGTTCCGGCGCGAAGTAGGGGATGCCCTTGAACTGCAGCGCCTCGCCCTCGGTGAGGGTGTCGCCGATCTGCAACTGGCCATGGTTGTGGATGCCGATGATGTCGCCGGCCACGGCGTCCTCCGAGCGCTGTCGCTCGTTGGCCATGAACACCACCGCGTTGGCGATTTTCATGTCCTTGCCGGTGCGGCGGTGGCGTACCTTCATGCCGGGACTGTAGCGGCCGGAGCAGACGCGGAAGAACGCAATGCGGTCGCGGTGCTGCGGATCCATGTTGGCCTGGATCTTGAACACGAAGCCGGTGAATTTCGGCTCGGCGGGCTCGACCGTGCGCTCGACCGCCTCGCGTGGCTGCGGCGGCGGCGCCCAGTCGGCCAGCGCACGCAGCACTTCGCGCACGCCGAAGTTGTTGACACCGGAGCCGAAGAACACGGGGGTCTGTTTGCCCTTGAGGAAGTCGTCGAGCTGGAAGCTGGCCCCGGCGCCGCGCACGAGTTCGATCTCGGACAGCAAGGCATCGGCTTCGAGCGGAAACAGCTCGCGCAGCCGGGCTTCGCCCAGTCCTTGCAGCGATTCGAACGCCTGGCTGGCATTTTCCTCGCCGGCCTTGAAGCGCAGGATCTCGTCGTGAAGGAGGTGATAGACACCGTGGAAGCGTTTGCCCATGCCGATCGGCCAGGTCACCGGCGCGCAGTGGATCTTCAGGATCGACTCGATCTCGT
>MKWN01000051.1 GCA_001899775.1 Thiobacillus sp. 65-29 | reverse complement strand
TCGCCCAGCCGCCGCAGCAACGGATCATAGCTTGCATCAAAATCACGAAAAATGGCTAATGGACAATCTGGGATTAAAGTACTGCACGTAGCGCCGCCCGACTGATTGCAGGACCTTGCCAAGAGTGTTCTCGCGCTCCGGCGTGGCAAGCAGGTGCACATGGTTCGTCATCCACACGTAGGCGTGGATCGCCAGTCCATGCTCCGCCGCGGCTTCAACGAGTGCATCCCGAAAGAACTGGTAATCCGCCACTGCGGCGAAAATCGCCTGGCGATTGTTGCCGCGCTGGATGATGTGCTGCGGTTGGCCGGGAATAACGTAGCGAGGAAGGCGCGCCATGGATCGCTAACCTTGAAATCGGGGGCAAGCCACAGGATACACGATATCGTGTCTGACCCCATTTTGCGCCAGACCCCATTTTGCGCCATTTTGCGGACCCCATTTTCCCGGATTTGCGACGATCAATATATTGCGTAGAATGCAATAGATGCGGAAAGCTACGCCAATCTACCGACTGAATGAAACCCGACTCGACGGTGTGAAGGTGGACATGGTGATCTGGCAGTTGCCAACCCCTACCCCGGACCGGCCGCATGGCTTGAAATATCGGCTGTGGGCCGGACGGGATGGCAAGAGGCTTGTGCGCTACGACAATGAGAGCGGCAAGGGTGACCACAAGCATCTTGGCGAGGCCGGTGTAGAGGAAGTGTACTGCTTCGTGTCGCTATCGAAACTGGTGGCCGACTTCTTTGCGGACATTGAAAAAGGGGGCTGATATGGCCAAGGCGATTATTGGAATTACGGACTGGACGCAAACCCGTTCGAATCTCGCGGCGCTGGCGCGTCGGGTGGATGCGGGTGAACGGTTGCCTGAAGCGGATTACATGTTGAATTTTGCCAGTCCGGTAGCGCTGCTGGAAGCATTGCCCCCCAAGAGGCTTGAAGCGCTGCGAACCATACGGAAAGTCGGCCCCATTTCGATTTATGCCTTGGCGAAAAAACTATGCCGCAACTATTCCAACATCCATTCTGACGTCATGCGCCTGCTCGATCTCGGCCTTGTGGAAAAAGACGAGCACGGCCGGATATGTGTTCCCTGGGACGACGTGGTGGTGCGTGTGGATGGCTCGCTGATGGTTGCCGCATAGCCCGGATATCGAAAAAATGCGGGACAAATCGAGTCTGACCCCATTTTCCGCTCCCATTTTCCGCTCCCTTTCAACCCGAAAAATCCATTGGAACAGCCGTGCGTGACAAATCAACGGGTTGTAGGTCGGGTTTCAACCCGACGCAACGGTCGGTTGAGGTCCAGTCGGGCTGAAGCCCGACCTACGAGGCCACGCAGACAGCCCGGTCGGGTTTCGACCCGGCATGTCGGGCCAAAGCCCGACGGTCTATTGGACAATCCGGGTTCAATCAAGTTTGTGACGTAGTAACATTACTACATTGAAACTGGTGCAGGAGATATCCCATGGCCATCACGACCTTATCCAGTCGAGAGTTGAACCAGGACGTGACGCGAGCAAAGAAGGCCACCAAGAGCGGCCCGGTGTTCATCACGGATCGCGGCAAGCCTGCTCACGTGCTGTTGAGCTTCGAGGACTATCAGCGACTGACGAAGCAGCGACGCAACATTGCCGATGCGCTGGCGATGCCGGGTGTTGCGGACATCGAGTTCGAGCCGCCGCGAGTGACCATTGGAGCCCGTCCGGCTGATCTCTCATGATGTACGTGCTCGATACCAACGTACTGTCCGAGTTGCGCAAGGTACGGCTTGGCAAGGCCGATGCGAATGTAGCGGCATGGTCGGAAAGCGTCGATGCCGCCGACCTCTTCATATCGGCCATCACCATCATGGAGCTGGAGCTTGGCGTTTTGTCGATTGAACGCAGGGACGCGACCCACGCGGCCATGCTGCGCTCGTGGCTGGAGCAGCACGTACTGCCCGAGCTCTCCGGGCGCACGTTGCCTATCGATACCGCTGTGGCTCAGCGCTGCGCCCGGCTGCATGTGCCAGACAAGCGCGGTGAGCGTGACGCGCTTATCGCTGCGACGGCACTGGTGCACGGCATGGCGGTGGTCACGCGCAACGTGGCCGATTTCAAGCCGACGGGAGTAGCCATCGTCAATCCGTGGGAGCCATCGCCATGACCTCCTGCGGGTTCAAGAATGACACCCCGAAAATCGAGTCTGACCCCATTTTTTCCTGCATTTTTTCCCATTTTTTCCTGTCTATATCCTGCTCTGGGTTCTTGCTTTGCTCCTACGCCCATTTGGGTGATACTGAAATTTGTTGATTGCTTCGGGGAAATTACGTCATGACCGAAATTCATTTCATCGTCGAAGAAGCACCGGAAGGGGGGTTCATCGCACGGGCCGTCGGTGCAGATATTGTTACCGAGGCTGACGACCTGTCGTTTCTTCATGCCCAGGTCAGGGATGCCGTGCATTGCCATTTCGACGAAGGACAGCGTCCCGGCATCATCCGCCTGCACATCACCCGGGAAGAAGTCCTTGCAGCATGAAAATTCCGCGCGACCTTTCCGGCGCGGAACTGGTCAAGCGTCTTGCTGGCTGGGGCTACACCACCACCCGCCAGACCGGTAGCCATATTCGACTGACCAGCATGGCTCATGGCGAGCACCATATCACCCTTCCCAACCACGATCCTCTCCGGGTCGGCACGCTCGCCGCCATTCTGGCCAGCATCGCCGCGCACCATGGCCTCACGCGCGACGAACTGCTTCAGCAATTATTCAGATGAGCGTAAAGCAGGCCGCGGAAATCGAGTCTGACCCCACTTTCCTTTCACCCCGCTGTCTCTCTTTCGAAAATCGAGTCTGACCCCATTTTTCGTTTTACCCCATTTTTCGTTTTAAAATCCGAAAATCGAGTCTGACCCCATTTTCTTGCGTGACCCCATTTTTCGCTCGCACCATGGCCTCACGCGCGACGAACTGCTTCAGCAATTATTCGGGTGAGCGTAAAGCAGGCCGCGGAAATCGAGTCTGACCCCATTTTCTTTTCCATTTTCTTTTGCGCATTTTTCTTTTTTTCAAAATCGAGTCTGACCCCATTTTTCCACCCTCTTTCGAAAATCGAGTCTGACCCCATTTTTCGCCTCCAAGAGTGCGCCCGTGCCGGGCGCACAAAAAAACGGGCTCCCGCAGGAGCCCGTTTCAGCTTCGTCCTTCAAACCGGGTTACCCCGGCGTTGAATTAGAAGGCGTGGCGGATACCGACGCCGAAGACGCTGGGATCGTTGCCACCGACCGTGGAGGTCATGTCGGTGATGCCCTGGGCGCGGCCAATGTCAAACGCGGCATTGGTGTCGTTCTTGATCTTGGCGTACTGCGCGTAGGCGGTGGTGCGCTTGGACAGGTTGTAGTCGGCACCCAGGGTGTACTGGTTGGCACCGCTGTCGTTCACGCCCTTGTAGTCGCCGACGGAGAGGTAGTTGGCCTTCAGCACGATGTTGCCCATCGCGTAGTTGGCGAACAGGCCCCAGCCGTTGCGATCGGCGACAGCCAGCGCGGCGTCAGCCGAGCCACGCTCGTACTGGGCGCCCAGCTTGAGGTCGCCGAAGCTGTAGCCACCCACCAGGCGCCACATGCTGCGATCGACGTCGGCCGCCGCCACGACACCGTTCTGGCGCTCATAGCCTAGACCCAGCATCAGCGGGCCGTTGCTGTAGTCGCCGCTCAGGCTGTAGGCGTTGCGGTCGTTACAGTCAAGCGGGCTGATACAACCCGCGCCAGCGCCGATCGCGCCGTGGTCCGTGGAGTAGGCCGCGGTCACGGTCAGGCCGCTGAAGTTCGGCGAAACATAGGCGATGACGTTGTCGGGACGCAGATCGAACACGGAAGCGCCAGACGTGGCAGACGCACCCATCAGGTTACGCGAGTCGGCGTAGGTGTCGCCGAAGTTGTCGACCTTGCGGCCGAGCATTTTCATCGGGGTATCGTGCTTGCCCAGCAGAACGGTACCGAAGCCACCCTTCAGGCCGACGAAGGTGTTGCGGCCCGCCCAGGTGCCGCCGCCTTCTTCGGCGTTCAGCGAGGATTCGATCTGCCAGATGGCGGACAGGCCGCCACCGACGTCTTCGCTGCCCTTGAAGCCGATGCGGCTGGACTGCGAGCTGACGCTGGTGCTGCGGTCTTCACCGGCGACGTCGGAGTTGACGCTGAACACACCAACGTTCAACACGCCGTACACGTCGACGTTGCTGGTCGCAGCAAACGCGGGGGCCGACACGACACCGGCAACGGCCAGAGCGATCAGGGATTTTTTCATTACTTTCTCCTAAGAAAGAAAAGTGGAAACCAGTCAAGGTTCGGAGCTCTGCAGAGCTGTCCTGCACGAAAAGGTGCTTGGGGGACAGGTCCGATTATCCAGAGTCCCCGCGGGCAGGCAAGGAAACAGTGTTGTTTTTTTCTTCACTGGTAGATAAAAGTGTTGTTTTGTTGCACTTGTGCAACAGATTCATGGCGACAAGGCCAGGAACTCGGCGGGCGTGACGACCGGCACCAGGCTTTGCCTGAAGTCGCGCGGATTGCGTGTGACGAGGTAGTCGGCGCCGCAGCGGGCGGCGGTGACCGCCTGGACCGCGTCTTCGAAGTCGCGCCAGCCCAGGGCGAGCGCCTGTTGGAGAATTTGCTGATCGACCGGCTCGATGCAAAAAATGGCGGCGAGGTCGATGAGGACGGCCGCGGTCTTCTGTTGCCCGAGATGCCGCGCCAACAGGTAATGCAAGGTGGTGAAGGTGTGCGCGGCGATATGTCCGCTGACAGCACCCTCTTCGACATGCGCCAGCAGACGCGCCGAGTCGCCAAACCAGGGCTCGCGTTGCGCCAGCACGTCGAGCACGACGTTGGTATCGACAAAGAGCTTCACAAGCCGTGCCTGTCGCGAAGATGTGCCTTGTATTCCTCGATGTCCGTGTGCGGCGGCAGCACGCCGGCCAGACGGGCGACCCTGGGCGGCAAGGGCGCGCCGGTGTCATCGGGCAGGCTGGCCAGGTATTGCGTCAACAGGCGCGACAGGCTGGTCCCGCGCCGGGCGACGTAGCGTTTGGCTTTGCTGACGGTGTCGGCATCGATGCTGAGCGTGAGTTTGTTGGTTGCCATGGCGCCCCCTGCACGTATCAATTCGCTATCATTATACGTGTTCGCGCAAGGCTTGCCAAACCGGCGATCCAGACTGCCGCGCGAGATGGCGACGCGCCGGAGTGATGGTTCGGCCCGCGAGCGGGCCGCCTACGGGCGGCGCCGCGCTGATGCGGGGCGCCCTGCCCTTTTACGCCCAGCGCCCGCCGCCGGCGAGGCCGGTCATCCAGCGCACGACGCTGTAGGCGAACCAGGACAGGACGCGCACGTGCCAGCGGCGGCGCTGCCAGTCGGCGGGAGCGAGGGTGAGGGACTGGTTGATGGCGGTCTGCAGACGCTGGCGCAGGTCGCCGGCGAAGGCGCGGTCGTCGATGACGAGGTTGGCCTCGCGCGCGGCGAGCAGGCTCAAGGGGTCGATGTTGCTGGAGCCGACGGTGGCCCAGCGGCCGTCGACGACGGCGGCCTTGGCGTGGAGTTCGCTCTCGTGATATTCGTGGATGGCGACGCCGGCGGCGAGGAGATTGCCGTAGAGGGCGCGGGCGGCGAGCTGGAAGAAGGGGTGGTCGGTGTGCCCCTGCACCAGCAGGCGCACGCGCACGCCGCGTGCGGCGGCGTGCTTGAGGACCTGGCGGAAGCGGCGGCCGGGGAGGAAGTAGGCGCTGGCGATGAGGATGTCCTCGCGCGCGTGCGCGAGCGCGGTGACGTAGGCGCGCTCGATGTCGCGGCGGTGGGCGAAGTTGTCGCGCACGACGAAGGCGGCGCGGGTGCGGCCGTCGGTGGGCCAGGACGGTTCGGCGGCGGGACGCGGTCCGCGCCGATGCAACTGCGAGAAACAGACGAGGCGCCACAGGCGGCGTGCGTTGTCGTGGATGTCGGCGAGCAAGGGGCCCTGCACTTCGACGCTGAAGTCGAGGCGCGGCAGGGCGAAGCGCACGGGCTCGAAGTCGTCGATGAGATTCATGCCGCCGAGGATGGCGGTGCGCGCGTCGATGACGGCGAGTTTGCGGTGCAGGCGGCGCAGGCTGCGGGGGTTGGCGCGCCAGCGGCCGGCGAGCGGGCGGTAGACGCGCACCTGGACGCCGGCGGCCTCCAGCGCGGCGCGCCAGTCGAGCGGAAAATCGCGCGCGCCGACGCCGTCGACCAGCAGGCGCACGGCGACGCCCCGGCGGGCGGCGCGCACCAGGGCATCGCGCACGCGGACGGTGCTGGCGTCGGCGTTGAAGATGTAGGTTTCGAGGTGGATTTCGGCGCGCGCGGCGTCGCAGGCGGCGATCAGCGCGGGAAAAAATTCACCGCCGCTTTGCAGCAGTCGCACATGGTTGCCGGGCACCAGCGCCGCGTCATGCGCGAACAGCCGGGGCCACGGGCGAGGAATCATCCCGCCAATTGAAGCTTCGCGGTCAGGGCGGCGTGGTCGGAGATGCGGTGCCAGGCGTTGCCGGTGTGCACCTGCGCGGTCTGGATGTTGAAGCGCCGCACGTAGATGCGGTCGAGCGAAAACATGGGGAGGATGGACGGGTAGCTGCGCGCGGGTTTGCCGTGGTGGGTCTCGAACACTTCCATGAGGCCGAGTTCGTCGGCGAAATAGCGCCCGACGCGCACGCGCCAGTCGTTGAAGTCGCCGGCGAGGATGAGCGGCGCATCGTCCGGCACCATGGCGCGCACGCGCGCGACGATCATCGCCAGTTGGCGGCGGCGGCCGCTTTCGTTCAGGGCGAGATGGACGTTGATGCAGTGCACCGGGGTGGCGACGCCGGGCATTTCGATCTCGCAATGCAGCATGCCACGGCTTTCGAAGGCGTGGGAGGAAATGTCCTCGTTTTCCCACGCCAGGATCTTGTGGCGGGAGAGGATGGCGTTGCCGTGGTGGCCGCTGTCGTAGACGCAGTTCTTGCCGTAGGCGAAGTCGGTGTAGACGTGGCCGGCGAGGAATTCGTGCTGCGGACGGCTGGGCCAGTGCTGGAAGCGGGCGGCGCGCAGGCCGTGGCTGTGCTGCACTTCCTGCAGGAAGACGATGTCCGAGCCCAGGGTGCCGAGGCGGTCGCGCAGTTCGTGCACCGTCAGTCGCCGGTTGAATTGCGACAAACCCTTGTGGATGTTGTACGAAGCGATCTGGAGCGGAGCGGTCATATTATCCTGGCGAATTATAAACGTGCGGACAGCTGGCGGATAGCGGCGGCGTTGCTGGGGGAAAAGCAGCGCCCGGCAGCAGCCTGCCAGGGCAGCCACACATGCCGGACGTGTTCGTCCGGCGCGAGAAAGACCGGCTCCGGCGCGGGAAGTTTCAGGCCGAACACATGTTCCGTGTTGTGGGTGACGCCGGGGGCGTAACGGTGGCGCCAGCGCGGATAGATTTCATAGCGCGTCTCGATACCCCAGGCAGTAAGTGCGTACTTTTTGGCATCGAGGCCGGTTTCCTCGCGCACTTCGCGCACGGCCGTGTCGAACAGGGTTTCGCCGGGGTCTTGCGAGCCGGTGACGGACTGCCAGAAGCCGGGGGCGTCGGCGCGTTCCATCAGCAGCACCTCGCCGTCGACGGTGTACACGATGACGAGAACGGATACCGGAAGTTTGTAAATGCTCACTCGATACGGGCGTCGAGCGTCTCGCCGGTGGCGAGGATGCCAATGAGGCGGTCGATGTTGGGGTGCTTGCCGGGGTTGCGGCTGGCGTCTTCGGTGTGCTCGGCGAAGACGGCGAGCCCTTCGGCGGCGGCCTCGGCGTTGATGGCGCCGTATCGCTTCAGGAGATGGGCGTATACGCGGAACGAGCCGGCGCTGCCGGGGGCGTTGGCGATCGTGGCCACCTCGGCACCGGCGGCGTCGGTCAAGACGATTCGCGCGCCGGGGAATTCGGGGAGGGTCTTGAGGGTGTCAGCGAATTTCATCCTGGATGTGGGCGCAGGTCGGGCTGAAGCCCGGCCTACAACTCATTGGTTTTTCGATACCTGAATGGCTAATGGACAATCCGGGTTCATGTCCAAATCCTTTGTCCGCGAAGGAGCCTATTGATACGGCGATTCGATGGCTGAACTGTAGGTCGCACTTCAGTGCCGATTATAGATGAACCCGGATTGTGTCCATTCGCCGGTACAAGGCGGGGCGCCCGCGGGCCGATGGGGTGAGGGTTTCAGCGCCCGAAAATCGCGGCGAGGGCGCCGGTGCGTGGTTGTTGCCAATTTATTGGCATTACAACCACGGCCTGCCCCTTGCGGGTGCTCCTACAGGGGTACCGCGCCCTTGTAGGAGGGCCGCCCCCGGCCCGATGCCGTGATGTTTCCACCGCCCGAAAATCGCGGCGAGGGCGCCGCTCCTACAGGGGAGGTTGCAGGCGGGGCGCCCGCGGCCCGATGCCGTGAAGATCCCACCGCCCGAAAATCGCGGCGAGGGCGCGGCTCCTACAGGGGAGGTTGCAGGCGGGGCGCCCGCGGGCCGATGGGGTGAGGGTTTCAGCGCCCGAAAATCGCGGCGAGGGCGCCGCTCCTACAGGGGAGGTGTTGTAGGAGGGTCGCCCTCGGCCCGATGCCGTGATGTTTCCACCGCCCGAAAATCGCGGCGCGGGCGGGGAGAAACTAGCGCTCAGCCGCGTACGCTGAAATCGTCGAACAGCCCGGCGAAGTCGTTGCTGGTTTCGTGCAGGGAGCGGGTGCGCGTGGCGGTGGCGCACAGCTTCGCATCCTGGCAGCCCTGCGGACGGAAGGCCTGCACGACGTAACGCTTGACGCCGCGCGCGGCGAGATCGCGGGCGAGCGTTGCCAGCGCAACGTCGTCGAGCAGTTCGGGATGCACGGTGGTGCGCACCTCGTAATCGACACCCGACGCGAGGAGCTGTTGCAGGCTTTCGAGGGCGCGCGCGCCGCTGCCGTCGACGCCGGTCACGCCCGCATAGGCCTCGAACGGCGCCTTGACGTCGAGTCCGACCCAATCGACCCACGGCAGCACGGCTTCCAGTCGCCGCGGATACATGCCGCCGGTGTGCAGGCCGATCTTGAAACCGAGCGCGCGCACTTCGCGCATGGCGTCCGGCAGGGCCACCTGCAGGGTCGGCTCGCCGCCGGAAAACACCACCGCGTCGAGCAGGCCCTGGCGGCGGCGCAGCAGCGCCATGACCTCGTCCCAGGCGATTTCCGTGTCGGCCTGCACGGGGATGAGGCCGGGATTGTGGCAATAGCCGCAGCGCCACGGACAGCCCTGGCAGAACACCACGGCGGACAACTGGCCGGGCCAGTCGGTGGAGGAAAGCGGCGTGAGGCCGCCGACGCGCAACATGCAGTCGATCCCGGGAGAAAAACGGCCCCGCACGGGGCGAGGCCTCAAGCGCCGCTCTGCAGAGTGGCAGGGTTGACGGGGTCAGGCGGCGCAGCGTCCCTCGACGAAGAACTGGCGCTCGCGATGCTCGCTCTGCTTGCCCTTGTTGAAGCTGCTGGTGGGGCGGTGGTAGCCCATGACGCGGGTCCACACTTCGCAGCGGGTACGCTCCTCGTCCTTGAGGACGGCGGCGGCGTCGAGAAACTGGGTCGGAAGGGTCATATCGTTCATGCGGGTCTCCTTGGGGGTCAGGCTGCAACAGCACGTTTGCGGGACAGGGCTTCCTCGTCGCATTTCGGACAGAACTCGTGCTCGCCGGCGAGGTAGCCATGTTTGGGACAGATCGAGAAGGTCGGGGTGATGGTGATGTAGGGCAGGCGGAAGCGCTCCAGCGAACGGCGCACCAGGTTGCGGCAGGCCTCGGTCGAGGAAATGTTCTCCGACATGTAGAGGTGCAGCACGGTGCCGCCGGTGTACTTGCGCTGCAGGTCGTCCTGGCGCTCCAGCGCCTCGAAGGCGTCGTCGGTGAAGCCGACCGGCAGTTGCGTCGAGTTGGTGTAGTACGGCGCGTCGGGCGTGCCTGCCTGCAGGATGCCGGGGTAGCGTTTGGCGTCTTCCTTGGCGAAGCGGTAGGTGGTGCCTTCGGCCGGGGTCGCCTCCAGGTTGTAGAGGTGGCCGGTTTCCTCCTGGAATTCGGCGATGCGGCTGCGGATGTGATCGAGCAGGCGCACGGCGAAGTCGTGGCCCCACACCGTGGTGATGTCGTGTTCGTCGCCGCTGAAATTGCGGATCATCTCGTTGACGCCGTTGACGCCGATGGTCGAGAAGTGGTTGCGCAGGGTGCCAAGATAGCGCTTGGTGTACGGGAACAACCCGCTGTCCATCAGACGCTGGATTTCCTTGCGCTTGATTTCGAGGCCGTTGCGCGCCATGTCGAGCAGCGCGTCGAGACGGCGCAGCAGGCCGTCCTCGTCGCCCTTGTATTCGTGGCCGAGGCGCGCGCAGTTCACCGTCACCACGCCGACCGAGCCGGTCTGCTCGGCCGAGCCGAACAGGCCGTTGCCGCGCTTCAGCAGTTCGCGCAGGTCGAGTTGCAGGCGGCAGCACATCGAGCGGATGTGGTTGGGCTTCATCTCGGAATTGATGAAGTTCTGGAAATACGGCAGGCCGTAGCGCGCGGTCATGGCGAACAGGCGCTCGGCGTTTTCCGATTCCCAGGGGAAGTCGGGCGTCATGTTGTAGGTCGGGATGGGGAAGGTGAACACGCGACCCTTGGCATCGCCGGTGGTCATCACCTCGATGTAGGCGCGGTTGATCATGTCCATCTCGGCCTGCAATTCGCCATAGGTGAACGGCATCTCCACGCCGCCGACCACCGGCACCTGCTCGCGCAGGTCTTCCGGGCACACCCAGTCGAAAGTGAGGTTGGTGAACGGCGTCTGCGTACCCCAGCGCGACGGCACGTTGAGGTTGTAGATCAGTTCCTGGATGTATTGCTTGACCTGGGTATAGGGCAGGTTGTCCTTGCGGATGAAGGGCGCCATGTAGGTGTCGAACGAACTGAACGCCTGCGCGCCGGCCCACTCGTTCTGCAGGGTGCCGAGAAAGTTGACGATCTGGCCGACCGCCGAGGACATGTGCTTGGGCGGGCCGGCCTCGACCTTGCCCGGCACGCCATTGAGGCCCTCGTGCAGCAGGGTGCGCAGCGACCAGCCGGCGCAGTAGCCTGCCAGCATGTCGAGGTCGTGGATGTGGATCGAGCCGTCGCGGTGCGCTTCGCCCAGTTCGGGCGGATAGACGTGGTTCAGCCAGTAGTTCGCCACCACCTTGCCGGAGACGTTGAGAATCAGGCCGCCCAGGCTGTAGCCCTGGTTGGCGTTGGCGTTGACGCGCCAGTCCTGGCGCGACAGGTATTCGTTGATCGAGGCCTCGACGTCGACCACGGTCTTGCGGTCTTCGCGCAGCTTCTTGTGGCTTTCGCGGTAGACGATGTAGGCGCGCGCGGTTTCCAGGTGGTTGGCGGCGATCAGGGTCTGTTCGACGATGTCCTGGATGCCCTCGATGCCGGGCGGCGTGCCATGGTATTTGTGGATCAGCACCTTGGCGGCCTGCGCAGTCAGCAGATCGGCCTCGGCCTCGCCGAATTCGCCCGTCGCCTGCCCGGCGCGTAAAATGGCCGAACGGATCTTGTTGGCGTCGAACGGCGCCCGGCGGCCGTCGCGCTTGAGGACTTCACGGGGCAAAACGGCTACTACAGCGTTCATGGGGGTCTCCTCCTGATCAACAACATTTTGTGTCCAACGAAGATGCAGACTACGACATCTTGTGGCAAAGTCAAGACGAATTGAAGATCAGGATACCCTGATAAACTGAATTAATTTATTTTTCCGAGGCTTACTGGAGAACCACTATGAGCAGCATCCGAGACTTCATGGGTGACGCGCATCGCGCGTGCGACGAACTGTTCGCGGCGGCCGAAGAGGCCGTGGCGAAAAACGACTGGGCGCGCGCGCGCGACGCGTTCGAGCGCTTCCGGCACGCCACCCTGCATCACTTCAGGATGGAGGAGGACGTGCTGTTTCCCGCGTTCGAGACCCGCACCGGCATGAGCATGGGACCGACCCAGGTGATGCGCGGCGAGCACGTGCAGATGCGCGATCTCATGGAGCAGATGGCCGCCGCCGCGAACGCCGGCGATGCGAACGCCTACCTTGGCCATGCCGAAACCCTCAACATGCTGATGCAGCAGCACAACATGAAGGAGGAAAACGTGCTCTATCCGATGACCGACCAGGCGCTCGCCGGCGAGCGCGAGGACGTGCTCCAGGCGATGCAGGGGCTGCCGGACTGAACACGTTTTGCCGCAACCCCCCATTCCACCCCGCCCGGCTTTGCCCCCCACTCCCGCTTGCGGGAGGGCGGGGAGAGGGATTCGGGGGAGGGAGCAAACGTAATGCCCAAACCGACGGCTTCGCCCCCCTCTCCCCAACCCTCCCCCGCAAGCGGGGGAGGGGGCAAACGTAATGCCCAAACCGACGGCTTCGCCCCCTCTCCCCAACCCTCCCCCGCGAGCGGGGGAGGGAGCAAACGTAATGCCCAAACCGATTAACGAAATCCTCATCGACGGACACGGCCTGGAACCCCCGGAGCCCATGCTGCGCGTACTGGCCGCGCTGGACGCCGCGCGCCCCGGCCAGACGCTGCGGCTGCTGTTGCCGCGCGAGCCTTTTCCGCTGTATCCCCTGCTCGCCCAGCGCGGCTGGCGCCATGAGACCGTCGCGCAAGCGGACGGCAACTACGTGATCCGCATCTACCGGGCCGGCCCCGGCGCGGCGAGCTGAGGCGCGGCATGCGCATGCAGGCCGGACTCGCGTTCGAGCAGGCGCCGCCGTTCGCACTGCCGCTGCGCTTCTTTCTCAGCGCGCCGCTGTTCCTGCTCGCGGCCGGAGTGCTGCTGGCCGTGGCGCCCGATGCGCTGGGTTCACGCTGGGGGCTGCGCACCTTCGCACTCACCCATCTGGTCACCCTCGGTTTTCTGGGCATGACCATGCTCGGCGCGCTCACGCAGATGCTGCCGGTGCTCGCCGGCGTGCCCATCGCCGCGCCACGCGCGGTCGCCTGGCTCACGCACGCACCCTTCACCCTGGGCAGCGCGCTCTTGGTCGCCGCTTTTCTCGGCGCCGGCGCCGCGGCATTCACCGCCGCCATCGCGCTGCTGGGTGCCGGCCTTGCGGTGTTCGGCATCGCCGCCGCGACGAGCCTCGCGCGCGCAGCGCGGGGCGACACGGTCAACGGCATGCGTCTGGCGCTCGCCGGTCTCGCGCTGACCGCCACCTTCGGCGTGGCGCTCGCCCTGCCGCGCGCCGGCTGGCTGCCCCGCCCTCCGGTCTGGGCGCACGTCGACGCGCACGCCGCGTTCGGCCTGCTCGGCTGGGTGCTGCTCCTGGTCATCGGCATCGCCTACCAGGTGGTGCCGATGTTCCAGATCACCCCGCCCTATCCGCGGCGCATCGCGCGCTGGCTCGCCTTCGTCCTCGCCGCGTTGCTGGGCCTCTACGCCTTCGCGCCGTGGCTGCCCGCGCCGCTGACGTACGCCGCCGAGGCGGGCATCGCCGCCGTGGTACTGGTGTTCGCGCTCGTCACCCTGCGCCTGCAGACGCGGCGCCGGCGCAAGCTGCCGGACGTCACCCTCGATTTCTGGCGTCTGGGCATGGCGAGTCTCATTGCCTGTGTCGGCGTCTGGCTCGCCGCGCGGTTGCTTCCCGCGGGGGCGGCCCGCGACGCCTTGTCGCTGCTGCTGGGCGTGCTGTTTCTTGCCGGTTTCGCTGTCAGCGTCGTTTCCGGCATGCTCTACAAGATCGTGCCCTTCCTCGCCTGGTTCCACCTGCAGGCGCAGTTGCAGGCGCGCGCCGGCACCATCCCGACGATGAAGGACATGATCGACCCGCGCCGCCAGCGCATGCAGCTGCGCCTGCATCTGGCGGCCTGTGCGCTGCTCGTCCCGGCGCCCTTCTGGCCGCCGCTCGCGATCGGCGGCGGGCTGGTACTGTGCCTGTCGGCGGCAAGCCTGTGGCTCAATCTCCTGTCCGCAGTGCGGCGGTTTCACGCCTGCGGCGGGCGCGCGGCGTAAGCCTCACCCCGAGCGGGGCAATTCGAGCGTGGCTTCGATGCCGCTGGTGGGCCGGTTTCTGAGCGTGACCGTCCAGCCGTTGATCGCGGCGAGCTGCCGGACGATGGCGAGCCCGAGTCCGGTGCCGCCGGTCGCCTGCGCGCGCGAATCCTCCAGCCGGTAGAAGGGGCGGAACACCTTTTCCAGTTGCGCTTCGGGAATGCCGGGGCCGTTGTCGCGCACGTGCACACGCGCCTGCCGTGCGCCGCAATCCAGCGCAAGTTCCACCGGCGCCCCGCCATAGCGCAACGCATTCTGCATGAGATTGGCGAGAATCTGCCGCACGGCGAGCGGGCCGGCATCGATTTCACAGGCCGGGGCGGCCTCCCAGGGCACGCCGGCTTCTGCGGCCAGCTCGCCCAGCAGGACCGCGAGGTCGAAGCGGGTGCGCGCTTCCGGGCGCGCGGCGCGGGCAAGATCGAGGTAGCCCGCGACGAGCCGGTTCATGTCGTCGAGATCGGCGAGCGCCCGGTCGATGCGCGCCGGGGCGGGATCGTCACGCAGCAGTTCCAGATTCAGGCGCAGGCGCGTCATCGGGGTGCGCAGATCGTGTGAGATGCCACCGAGGAGCGTGGTGCGATTGTCGAGCAGGTCGCGCACTTCCGTTGCCATGGTGTTGAAACGCCGCGCCAGTTCGGCGAGTTCGGCGGGGCCGGTCTCCGGCAGCGGCTCGGGCAGTTCGCCGGCGCCGACCTGGCGCGCGGCCTGTGCTGCACGCGCCAGCGGCACGGTGATGCGGCGCACCAGGAACAGCGCGGTCAGCAGGCTGAGCAGGGTACCGACAGCGACGACCGCCACCGCGGCAAGCGGCGGCCGCACCGCGTAGCGCTGCGGATAAAAACCGACGCGCAGGTCGTGGCCGCTCAGCGGCAGTTCCAGCCAGGCCGCGGCGGTGCCAGGTACGCCGTGCAGCGCCACCACGTCACCGGTGCGCCGGCTGAGCGCATCCTCGATCTGCCGGCGGAAGGCGAAGCTCGGCGCCGGCGTGGTCGCGCCGACATCGACGGTGGTCAGGCGCAGTCCGTGGCGGCGGGCGAGTTCACGCTCGAAGGCCGCGCGCGTCTCCGGCGGCAGTTCCACCCAGGTCTGCGCGGAGAGCACGATGAGACCGGCAAGATCGTCGGCCGAGCGCTCCGCCACCGGCAGGATCAGCGTCTGCACCACCACCCAGGTCGCCAGCGCCTGGAACACGACGAAGGCGAAGGCCAGCGTCAGCGCGGTGCGCGCGTAGAGCGAACCGGCCACCCCCCGCATCGGGAATCAGCCCTTGCCCTGCGGCAGGAAGATGTAGCCCTGGCCGCGCTGGGTGCGGATATAGGCCGGATTCGCCGGGTCATCCTCGATCTTCTTGCGCAGCCGATTGACGCGTACGTCGATGCTGCGGTCGAAGGGATCGCGCTCGAAACCGCGCAACTGGTCCATCAACCAGTCGCGCGACAGCGCACGATTGGCATGGGTGACGAAGATTTCCAGCAGTTCATATTCGCCGCCGGTGAGCGCAATCTCCGCGCCGTCGCGCGACAGCGTGCGTGCGTCGAGGTTGACGCTGTAAGGGCCGAAACCCACCCGCCGAGCGCCATCCGTGGCGGGAGGCGTAGCACCCGCACCACGCCGCAGCACGGCACGGATGCGCGCAAGGAGTTCGCGCGGGTTGAACGGCTTGGGCAGATAGTCGTCGGCGCCGACTTCAAGCCCGATGATGCGGTCGATGTCCTCGCCCTTGGCCGACAGCATGATGATGGGCGGGAACCCCGGCTGCGCGCGCAGGCGGCGCGCCACCGAAAGGCCGTCCTCTCCCGGCATCATCCAGTCGAGCACGACGAGGTCGGGCGTCTTCGCCGCCAGCAGATGTTCGAGGGCCACCGCGTCCGCCGCGGTTTCCACCGCGTAGCCCTGGCCGGCGAGATATTCGGCGACGAGTTCGCGGATGCCGGCGTCGTCGTCGGTGACGTAAACGAGTTCCTTCTCCATGCGCAGACTATAACTCCAACCGCCCCGCCCACACGCCCTGTCCCATCCGGTTACACACTGTTACAAAATCCCCCTTGCGCGAAACGGTGCGCTTACTTTTCCCGCCCACAATGCAAAGCGTGGAAGCGAAACACGCGACCACAGAAACGGAGATGACGATGAATGCACGCACCCCCCTGACGTTCGGCATGGCTGCCCTGGGACTCGTTCTGATGTCCCCGGTTCATGCCGCGCACGATGGCTACCTGGACGGCGCGTTCATCGTGGCCCGGCAGGACAACGAGCGCGACGCGCGCCGTACGGCCCGCGAGCCGCGCCGCGACGAGCGTCGTGCCCAGGACCGTAACGCCGAGACCGAGGCCGGACGCGACAACGAACGCGGCTACGGCTACGGCTACGAACGTCGCCAGCAGACGCGGCAGGAAGAGGACAGCCGTCCACGCGGCCGTCGCTGAAACCCACCCCGACACACCGGAAAAGGAGCGCAACATGAACAAGCTGACCGTCAACACCACACTCATCGCCGCCCTGCTTGCTGCCAGCGGCGCGGTGCAGGCCGGTCCCGGCCGCAACGCGGCGGACGGCTTCGTCACCCGCGCCAAGGTCGTGGCGAGCGTGCCGGTCTACGAAACGATCAACGAGCCACGCCGCGAGTGCTGGACCGAAACCGTGGGCTACGAAACCCGCAGCTACCGCGGCGGCAACAACACCGGCGGTGCGGTACTCGGCGCCATCGCCGGCGGCCTGCTCGGTTCCACCGTCGGCAAGGGTGACGGCAAGGTCGCCGCCGCTGCGGTCGGCGCCGCGACCGGCGCCGTGGTCGGCGACCGCTGGAATTCGGGCGGCACGCGCTACGAATCGCGCCCGCAGCAGGTCGAGCGCTGCCGCACGCAGGACGATTTCCGTCAGGTGATCAGCGGCTACGACGTCCGCTACCGCTTCCAGGGCCGCGAATACACCACGCGCCTGCCCTACGATCCGGGCCCCTGGCTCAACCTCAACGTGAGTTTTTCCGTCGCCGAAGACCAGCGCGCCCCGCGCGGGTATTACGGCCGCAATGGCTGGGACGACTGAGTTCCGCCGCAACCCTGAAAGGAGCACCGCCATGATCCGCAAACTACTCATCGCCGCCACCTTCGTCAGCGCCGGTTTTTCGGGCGCGGCGCTCGCCCACGGTGATTATGGCTACGGCCGCGTCATCGAGGTCGAACCACGCGTGTCGGTCTCGTTCGGCACCGGTTATTACGATGGTTTCCGCGTGCTGTTCGAGAGCGGCGGCCAGCGTTACTGGACCCACACGCCCTACCGCCCCGGGCCGATGATTGTCATGCCACCGGCGTATCGCATGTACCCGGTCCCTCCGCATGCCGTGCGCCATTACCCTGGCTGGGACGAGCGTCGCGGCTGGCGCGACGATTACCGCCACGATCGGCATGATCGCCACGACGACCGGCGCCATTCCCACCGCTACTGACGTGACAGGACCTGTATCGGGACACCGCTCCCGATGCAGGCCTGTGCGGGCCGTATCCCCCGCACGGTGCCGACCGCATTCCCGCTTCAGCCGCTTTGTACCACCGCCACCGCCTGCGCGCGCGCCTGGAATACGGCCTCGCGGATCTGCGCCGGAGCAACGCTCTGCGCCACCGCGCCGGCATCGACCGCCTGCGCGGCGCGCAAGGCCTGCCGCAAGTGGTCGGCTTCGGGAAAGGGACGGGTCTCATAGCCCGGACGACCGCGGAAGTCGCATTCACAGGCGCGCAGAAATTCCTCGAAGCGCTCCGGCCGGCGAAAGGCATCGACCCGCTCGAGAAGTTGGACCAGCGTGCCGGGGCGCAATTCGCGTGCGCGATGAACCAGACCGTGCTCGCGCGCGACCGCGACGCCGAGTTCGCGGCAGTCGTTCGGCACGCGCAACCGTTCGCAGAGGCCGCGTACCAGCTCCACCCCCTTCGCCTCGTGACCGACGTGACGTGGCCAGTCCTCACGCGGCGTGGCGCCCTTGCCGAGATCGTGCACGAGTGCGGCAAAGCGCACCGGCAGCGAATAGCCCTGCTGCGCCGCCCAGTCGATGACGCGCATGACGTGGACACCGGTGTCGATTTCCGGGTGATGCTCGGGCGGTTGCGGCACGCCGAACAGGCGATCGAGCTCCGGCAACAACCGCGCCAGCGCACCACATGCACGCAACACCTCGACCATGCGCGACGGCACCGGCTCCATCAATCCGCGCGCCAGTTCCTGCCACACGCGCTCGGCCACCAGCGCGTCGACCTCGCCGTCGTCGACCATGCGCCGCATCAGGACGAGCGTTTCCGGCGCCACGGTGAAGCCGGCAAAACGCGCGGCGAAGCGCGCGACGCGGAGGATGCGTACCGGGTCCTCGCCGAAGGCCTCGCTGACGTGGCGGAACACGCGTGCCTCCAGATCGCGCCGGCCACCGAACGGGTCGATCAGCGCGCCCTGCTCGTCCTCGGCCATGGCGTTGATGGTGAGGTCGCGCCGATGCAGATCATCCTCCAGCGTCACCTCGGGTGAAGCATATACGGTGAAACCCCGGTAGCCCCGCCCCGACTTGCGCTCGGTGCGCGCAAGCGCATATTCCTCGTGGCTGTCGGGATGAAGGAACACCGGGAAGTCCTTGCCCACCGGCTGGAAGCCCAGGGCCACCATGTCGTCGGGCGTGGCGCCGACGACGACGTGATCACGGTCGGCTACCGGCCGCCCCAGCAGCCGGTCACGCACCGCGCCACCGACGATATAGGTTTTCATGGCGGCCGCGCGGGATCAGCGATGCGCGTGTTCGCGGAACTGTTCGTAGCGCGCCCGCGGCGTCCTTGCGCCGAGATATTCGGGGGCGACCGCTTCCAGGGCCGCGGGCTGGAAATCGAACACCGCCGGCCAGCCGCCGGTGCAGACGTTGTCGACGGTCATCGCGAAGACGTTGTCGCGCGTCATCAGCTTTTTGCCGGGCTTGAATTCCAGTATCCACGCCTGCAGGTAGGACAGCATGTCGCCCAGCGGCACGATGAGACGGCGCCGGCCGGTGAGCGTCCCGACGTAGTGCACCAGTTCATGCAGGCTATAGGCGCGTGGACCGCACAGGTCGTAGGCCTCGCCGAGGGTCGCGGGATTGTCGAGGCTGTCGGCGAAGGCACGCGCGACATCCTCGACATGCACCGGCGCGAAGCGCGCGTGCGCGCCGGCAAGCGGCACGACGGGGGACAGCTTGAGCAGGCCGGCGAACATCGACAGGAAGGAATCACCGCGGCCGAAGATCACCGAGGGGCGAAACACCGTGACGTCGAGGCCGTAGCCGTGGACGAACTTGGGACCGTCGAGATACCACTTCTCGTGCTCGACGTGGCGTCGCCCGGCCTCGCGCACCAGCGCCTCGCCGATGCCCTTGGAACGCTGATAGGCAGAGCGCGCATTGGGATTGGCGCCCAGCGCGCTCATGTGCAGCAGGCGGCGCACGCCGGCTTCGCCCATGGCGTGCACGACCTTGCGCGGCAGTTCGACATGAACATGCTGGAAGTCACCACGCCGCTCGGCAGGGCGGTCGACGCGCCCCCGCTTGCCTTCATGCAGGATGCCGACGAGGTTGATGACCGCGTCGAGCCCGCGGAACTGGCGCAGCAGGGTCTGCGGATTGTGCACGTCGGCTTCGACCACCTCGACGGTGGGCAGGAGGATCAGTTCCCTGGCCGCCTCGCGGCGCCGGCTCAGCACCCGCACATGATGGCCGCGTGCCGCCAGCAGGCTGACGAGCTGGGTGCCGACGAAACCCGAACCACCCAGGATGCCGATATGTTGAGTACGCATGGTCTGCAAATCAAATCGCGGAGGCTTCGATTCTAGCTCAGCCCGCAGCCCCGTCATCGCCTGCGGGTTCCGCGTCGGTGGCCGGCGGCGGCACCGCACCGCGGCGCGCCGGAATGCTGCCGAGCCGCTCCTTCAGCAGCACCGATGGCTGATTGAAGCGCTGCGCGTAGTACATCGCATTGCTCAGCACCTTCTTGACGTAATCGCGCGTTTCGGCGAACGGGATCGATTCCACGTAGACCGCGCCCTCGATGGGTTGGCCGGCACGCCAGCGCTGTGCCCGGCCGGGGCCGGCGTTGTACGCGGCAGTGGCGAGCACCGGCGAGCCGTCGAGGCTGTCGAGCACGTGACGCAGGTAGTACGTGCCGAAACGGATATTCTTTGCCGGGTCCTGCATCTCCCGCGGGTTGAAGCGGGAAATACCGAGGCGGCGCGCGATCCAGCGCGCGGTATCGGGCATGATCTGCATCAGGCCGGCGGCGCCGACGTTCGAACGCGCGACGTTGATGAAGCGGCTTTCCTGACGCATGAGGCCAAATACCCACGCCTCGTCGATCTGTTGCGCGCGCGCCGCCTCCTGCGCCAGTTCACGGTAGGGGGCGATGAAGCGCAGTTCGAAATCGTGCAGGTCGCGGGTGCGCTCGGCCGCGTAAATCGCGCGGTCGTACCAGCCCAGCCGGCGCGCAATCTCCGCCGCAGCGAGCAGGTTCACGTCGTTGAACTCCTGGATGCTCCAGTTCCATTCCTGCGTCGCCTCGCTGCGCAGGCCCAGTTCGTACAGCGCCACTGCACGTGCGATGCCGGGATGGCGCGCGACGGCGTCAATGTCGGCGCCGCCGACCTTGATGTTGACGGCGGGGGCCTGCAGCACCGGACCCAGCTCTTCCTGCGCGAGCTGGCCGTAATAGTGGTGCTCGCGCGCCAGCACGACGAAGCCCTGGTTGGCGACGAGCGCCTGCCCGCCGGCTTTCAGTGCGCGCGCGTACCAGTAGCGCCATGCGGGCTCGCTGCGCGCTTCACCCATGCTTTCGATCGCACGCCGCACCGCATCCCAGTCACCGGCGCGCAGCGCGCTGCGCGCCCACCATTCGCGCTGCGTATCGTCGAGCACGATCGGGCCGGCGCGCTCGAACAATCCGGGCGCGCTGTCCTCATGGCGGCGCGCCGCCCATGTCGCCAGAAGCCCCCAGGCATGGCGCTGCTCCAGTTGCGTGAACTGCTCCAGCCGTTTTTCCAGCGCCATGCGCGCGCGCACGGTATCCAGTTTCGCCAGCAGGTTCACTGCATACAGGGCGATTTCGCGGCTGCCACGGCTGTCGAGATTCTTCGTGGTTGCCAGCCAGTGTGCGGGGTCGCGGGTCGCCGAATCGAGCTGCGCGGCTGCCGTGCGCTGCGCATCGGGCAGCAGGGCCGCAACGCTTTTCGCCACCCCCGGATTGCCGGCTGCCAGCGCGAGCCGGTAGCGCCGCCACAGGTCTTCGCTCTGCAGCAGGCCCGCCGCAATCAGCTGGTCGAACAGCGGTGCGCAGGCAGCGGGCTGATCGCGCCCGGTGAACCACAGCGCGATGGCTGCGCGCAGTTCGCTGCGATCGCCTGCTGCCCACTCGGCGCGGCGCGCGTAGCACTGGTGCGCGACGTCGGGACGCCGCAGGCGCGCGTACTCGGCGCGGTAGGCCGGCCACATCTCGCGCCGGCCCAGGTCCTTCAGCCATTCGGCACGCAGCCGCTCGGCCGGCCAGCTGCCAGGATACGCGGCAAGAAAATCCGCCACCTGCTCGTCACGTCCGGCAGGGAGCGTCAGCAGCAATTGCCAGTAGCTCACGTAGGGCGCGAGCGCGTGGTTGCCCGGTACCGCGGCCGCCGCGCGCGCCAGTTCCGCCGGCTTGCGTGCGGCAAACGCCGCCTGCGCCTGTCGCACCGCGTCGTCGCCCGGAGCCGCGACCACCGGTGCTTCCCACAGCGCCCCGATCAGCAGGCAGGCAGCAATCCATCTCCTCATGGTGTCGAGGGTACCATTGCTGCGCGAAGCGCGTTCAGCCGAGGAAGAGTTTGTAGGCCGGGTTGCGCGACTCGTCCCAATAGCGGTAACCCAGGCCGTCGAGGAATTTCTGGAACGCAGGTTTTTCCTTTTCCGGTACCTGGATGCCCACCAGCACACGACCGTAGTCGGCGCCATGGTTGCGGTAGTGGAACAGGCTGATATTCCAGCCGCGGCTCATGCTTTGCAGGAACTGCATGAGCGCGCCGGGGCGCTCGGGAAATTCGAAGCGATACAGCACCTCGTTGACCGCCGCGGGTGCGCGCCCGCCGACGAGATGGCGGACATGCAGTTTGGCCATTTCGTTGTCGGTGAGATCGATCGCGTCGAGACCGTGGCGATGCAGCAGTTCGACCACCCGCGCACTTTCGCCGGCCCCGGGCACCGACAGGCCAACGAAGACGCGCGCCTCCTTCGGATCGGAATAGCGGTAGTTGAATTCGGTGATGTTGCGCGCGCCGAGCAGGCTGCAGAAATTCTTGAAACTTCCCGGCGTCTCGGGGATGGTCACCGCAAGCACCGCCTCGCGCTTTTCGCCCAGCTCGGCGCGCTCGGCGATATGGCGCAGGCGGTCGAAATTCATGTTGGCGCCGGAGGCCACGGCGATCAACGTCTTGCCGCGTAGCCGGTCGCCCGCCACCGCCGCCTTGAGGCCCGCGACCGACAGCGCGCCGGCCGGTTCGAGAATCGAGCGCGTGTCCTCGAACACGTCCTTGATCGCGGCGCAGATGGCGTCGTTGTTGACACGGATCACTTCATCGACGTAAAGCTTCGCCAGGCGGAAGGTTTCCTTGCCGACCTTCTTCACCGCAACGCCGTCGGCGAAGATGCCGACGCGCGACAGGGTCACGCGCTCGCCGCGGCACAGCGAGCGCGCCATCGCGTCAGCGTCCTCCGGTTCGACACCGACCACCTTGATATCGGGCCGCAAGCGCTTGATGTAGGCGGCCATGCCGGCGATCAGCCCGCCGCCGCCGACCGGGATGTAAACGGAATGGATCGGACCGGGATGCTGGCGCAGCAACTCCATCGCCACGGTCCCCTGGCCTGCGATCACGTCGGGGTCGTCGTAGGGATGGACGAAGGTCGCCTTCGCCTCCTTCGCCAGTTCGGTCGCATGCACGCAGGCTTCATCGTAGTTGTCGCCGTGCAGGATCACCTGGGCGCCGCGCGCGGCCACGGCGTCGACCTTGATCTTCGGCGTGGTCGCCGGCATCACGATGGTGGCGGCGACGCCGAGCCGCTGCGCCGCCAGCGCGACGCCCTGCGCATGGTTGCCGGCCGACGCCGCAACGACGCCGCGCGCCAGTTGCGCCGGCTTCAGCAGGGCCATGCGATTGTAGGCACCCCGGCACTTGAAGGAAAACACCGGCTGCAGGTCTTCGCGCTTGAGCAGAACCTGGTTGTCGAGCCGCTGCGATAGATTGTGCGCGATGTCGAGCGGCGACTCCACCGCGACGTCATAGACGCGCGAGGTGAGGATGCGTTCGAGATAATCGTCGGGTCGGCTCATGGCAAGGTTTGAAAAAAGGGAACGATACGGCTATCTTAGCCGGCTGCATCCGAAATCGACGACAAAGATCATGACCCAGGACGAAATGAAGCAAGCCGTGGCGCGTGCCGCGGTGGATTATGCCAAGGGCGGCATCATCGGGGTAGGTACCGGCTCGACCGCCAACCATTTCATCGACGCGCTGGCCGGGGTGAAGGGCCGCATCGACGGCACCGTGGCCAGCTCGGAAGCCACCGCCGCGCGCCTGAAAAGCCACGGCATTCCCGTGCTCGACCTCAACAGCGTGGGCGAGCTGGACGTGTACGTCGACGGCGCCGACGAAATCACCGAACACTTCGCCATGATCAAGGGTGGCGGCGGCGCGCTGACGCGCGAGAAGATCGTCGCCGCGTGCAGCCGGCAGTTCGTCTGCATCGCCGACGAAAGCAAGCTGGTCGGTGTGCTCGGCACGTTTCCCCTGCCGGTGGAAGTGATCCCGATGGCGCGCGGCCACGTTGCGCGCGAGCTGGTGAAACTGGGCGGACAACCGCGCCTGCGTGAGGGTTTCACCACCGACAACGGCAATGTCATTCTCGACGTGCACGGCCTGTCCATCGTCGACCCGGTTTCGCTGGAGACCGCCATCAACCAGATCGTCGGCGTGGTCACCAACGGGCTGTTCGCGCGGCGTGGCGCCGACGTGCTGCTGCTCGGCACGGCATCCGGGGTCCGGACCTACAAGAAACCAGCCTGAGCCGAAGCACCGTCTCCGCGAAGAAACGCGAAATCCTTTTTTCCCTTCGCGTCCTTCGCGGATAGACAAGGACTCATTGCCGAGATTCGCCCTCGGGTTCCTGCTCCTGCACCGGCACGCGGTATTTCTCGTCCGCCCACTGCCCCAGGTCGATGAGCTTGCAGCGCTCGCTGCAAAACGGCTTCCAGCGGCTCTCCGCCGTCCACGGTACCGCGGCATCGCAAATCGGGCAGCGGACGGCGGGGGGCGGCGCGACGGATTTCACAGCGTGCAGAACGTCAACTGAAAATCGATCGCCTGATCGGTGCAGGTGCGGGCGTGACCCGGGCTCGCCTGCACGAAGCGAATGTTGAGCGCGTACTTGTTGGCCGAAATCTCCGGCACGCACGGGATCTCCCCGGCAAGTGCCACCCGGATCAGCAGCGGGTTCCTCGATTCGAGCATGCGCTGGTAGTTGCCATTCGTCGTGTGCTGCGTTTCCGGCTGCCCGCTGTCGCGCAGCAACCCCAGGACGATGCCGACCGCCGCGCGGATCGGCCCGAACGGCTGCAACCAGGCGAGCAGCTGCCGTGCACGCTCATCGGGCGGGCGGTGCAGCCAGTGATGGTAGGCGGGCAGGTCGAATTCGCAGGTGCCACCCGGAATCGCCGCGCGCTGCTTGATCGCCATCAGCCACTCGTCGTCGCGCAGATGCTGGCCGACCTTGCCGGTCAGCCGATGGATGCCATGGTGCGCCGCCTCGATCGCCGTCAGCACCTGCTCCAGCGTGCTGGCGTCGACATGTGGATTGCCGCGCAGCAGGGTCAGCGCGGTCTTCTGGCGATCGAGTTCCTGCAGGAGGTCGGACTTGAGGTCGGCGCGCGCGGCGACTTCGGCGACCTCGAACAAGGTCAGCAGCGCTGCGTGATGAGCGGGAGGCGCGTCCGATCCCGCGTAGGCATCGAAACGCTCGAACAGCGCCTCCAGCCGCAACAGCGTGCGGATGCGCTCACTCAAGGGGTATTCGTAGTGGATCACGCTGCGCTGGCTGCCAAAGATCGCTCGATTGTCGCCGATCCGGACTGAAAATCAACATTTTGCGGCGGAAAGTTCGAGATACTTGCGGTGCAGCGTGGCGACCTGCGGCGCCAGGGCGTCCGGCACGCCGGTGTTCGCGATGACGTCATCCGCCAGCGCGAGGCGCTCGGCCCGGCCCGCCTGCGCGGCAACAATCGCCGCCGCCTCGTCGCGGGTCAGCGCATTGCGCGCCATCACGCGCGCCAGTTGCATCGTCTCGGGGCAGTCGATCACCAGCACGCGGTCGAGCAGGTCACGATAGTCGCCCGTCTCGACCAGAAGGGGAATCACCACCAGCGCGTAAGGGCTGTGCACGCGCCCAAGTTCGGCTTCGACCGCGCGACGGATGCGCGGATGCAGGATCGCTTCGAGCCGGTGGCGCGCGTTCGCGTCGGCAAAAACCTTGCGGCGCAAAAGCGCACGGTCGAGGGTGCCGTCCGGCGCGATCACCGCGTCGCCGAATGCGGCATGGATTTCTGCCAGGGCCTCCTCGCCGGGCGCGACGAGCGCGCGCGCGATGACATCGGTATCGATCACCGCAGCGCCCCGTTCGGCAAAAAGATCGGCGACGGTCGATTTGCCCGTGCCGATGCCGCCGGTGAGGCCGACCACAAACATCAGAACTGCGCGAGGTACGCCCGGGTCAGGTCGGCGCCGAAAAACAGCGCGACCACACCGCCCCCGGCAAGATAGGGGCCGAAGGGAATCGGCACGCGGCGATCATGCTTGATCAGCAGGATCATGGCGATGCCGACGGCCGCGCCGACCACCGAAGACAACAGGATGGTGATCGGCAGCAATTGCCAGCCGAGCCAGGCGCCGAGTGCGGCCAGCAGCTTGAAGTCGCCGAAGCCCATGCCTTCCTTGCCGGTGACGAGCTTGAACAGCCAGTACACCGACCACAGCACCAGATAACCCGCGATGGCGCCAATGACCGCATCGGGCAGGCTGGCAAAATGGCCGCCCAGGTTGAACAGGAGACCCAGCCACACCAGTGGCAGGGTGAGCGAATCGGGCAACAGAGTGGTGTCGAGATCAATAAAGGCGAGCGCCACCAGGGTCCAGACCAGCAGCAGCGCGCCGGCCGTCTCGACGCTCGCCCCCCATTTCCACGCCACCGCCGCGGACAACGCCGCCGTCAGCAGTTCCACCAGCGGATAGCGCACACTGATCGGCGCGCCGCAGCCAGAACACCGTCCGCGCAGCCACAACCACGACAGCACCGGAATGTTTTCCAGCGCCGTGATCGCGTGGCCGCAGTGCGGGCACGCCGAACGTGGAGTCCACAGGTTGTAGCGCGGGATTTCCGGCACGGTTTCGCCGCGCAACTCGGCACACTGCGCCTGCCACTCGGCCTCCATCATCTTGGGCAGGCGATGGATGACGACATTGAGAAAGCTGCCGATCAGCAGGCCGAGGACGAAAACCAGCCCCGTGAACAGGCCTGGCTCGGCTTGCAGCAGCGCGATCAAACGACCGAGCCCATCTTGAAGATCGGCAGGTACATGGCGATCACCATGCCGCCGATGAGCGTGCCCAGCACGACCATGATGAGCGGTTCCATCAGGCTCGACAGCGCCGCCACCGCATCATCCACCTCGGCCTCGTAGAAATCCGCCACCTTGCCCAGCATCGAATCGAGCGAACCGGATTCCTCGCCGATCGCCGTCATCTGCAGCACCATGTTGGGAAACAGTGCGCAATTCTGCATCGCCGCCGTGAGCGCGGTGCCGGTCGACACCTCGCCGCGGATCCGCGCCGTGGCTTCGACGAACACCTGGTTGCCCGAGGCGCCGCCGACCGAATCGAGCGCTTCGACCAGGGGCACGCCCGCGGCGAACATGGTCGACAGGGTGCGCGTCCAGCGCGCGATGGTCGCCTTCTCGATGACCGGCCCGAAGATCGGCAGTTTGAGCATGAGCCGGTCCATCACCATCTGCATCTTCTTCGATCGCTTCCACGCCTGCATGAAGGCATAGAGGCCGCCGCCGATGGCGCCGAAGATCGCCCACCACCACTGGACGAAGAAATCCGAGATCGCCATCACCACCAGGGTCGGACCGGGAAGGTCGGCACCGAAGCTGGTGAACAGATCCTTGAACGCCGGAATCACGAAAATCATGATGATCGCGGTAATGACGAAGGCCACCACGATGATCGAGACCGGATAGAACAGCGCCGACTTGATCTTGCTCTTGATGCCGAGAATCTTTTCCTTGTAGACCGCCAGGCGTTCGAGAACGCCTTCGAGAATACCCGCCGCTTCGCCCGCGCCGACCAGGTTGCAGAACAGGGTATCGAAATACAGCGGATGGCGCCCGAACGCCTGGGTGAGACTGCTGCCTTTCTCGATATCGGCCTTGATTTCCAGCAGCAGGCGCTGCATGGACGGGTTGGAGTGCCCGCGCGCGACGATCTCGAAGGACTGCAACAGCGGCACGCCCGCCTTCATCATGGTGGCGAGCTGGCGCGTGAACAGGGTGACGTCCTTGTCGGTGATGCGCTTGGCGCCACCGAACAGGCTGCTCTGCTTCTTTACCTTGGTGACGGTGATGCCCTGGCGGCGCAACTGGGTGCTGACCACCGCCTCGCCGCCGGCGCTCATCTGCCCCTTCACCTTCTTGCCGCGCTTGTCCATCCCTTCCCACAGGAAGGTTGCCTCCTTGACTGCCTTTGCCGCTGTAGCCATACGGATTTTCCCTTACATGTTGGTGACGGCCTCGACCTCTTCCAGCGAGGTGAGGCCGGCTTTCACTTTCAACAGGCCGGCCTGGCGCAGATCGAGCACGCCTTCACGCCGCGCCTGGTCGGCGATATCCGCCTCGTTGCCACCCTTGAGGATGATGCGTGTCATCGCATCGGTGATCGGCATGACCTGGTAGATACCCACCCGGCCCTTGTAGCCGGTGCCATTGCAGATGTCGCAGCCGACCGCCTTGTACGGTTTCCAGCTGCCGTCGAGCTGGTCCGCGGTGAAGCCCGCCGCCAGCAGCGTCTCGTCGGGGATGTCGGCCGGCTGCTTGCAGGAACACAGCCGGCGGCCGAGGCGCTGCGCGGTGATGAGAATGACCGAGGAGGCGACGTTGAACGGCGCGACGCCCATGTTCAAGAGGCGGGTGAGCGTGCCCGGCGCATCGTTGGTGTGCAGCGTGGACATCACCATGTGGCCGGTCTGTGCCGCCTTGATGGCGATATCGGCCGTCTCCAGGTCGCGGATCTCGCCGACCATGATGACGTCGGGATCCTGGCGCAGGAAGGACTTCAGCGCGGCCGAGAACGTCAGTCCCGCCTTGTCGTTGACGTTGACCTGGTTGATGCCGGGCAACTGGATTTCCGCCGGGTCTTCCGCCGTCGAAATGTTGACGTCGGGCTTGTTGAGGATGTTGAGGCAGGTGTAGAGCGACACCGTCTTGCCGGAACCGGTCGGCCCCGTCACCAGCACCATGCCATAGGGCCGCTGCACCGCATTCATCAGCAGCTCCTTCTGCCACGGCTCGTAGCCCAGCGCCTCGATGCCCAGCTGGGCACTGGTGGGATCGAGAATACGCATGACGATCTTCTCGCCATACAGCGTGGGCAGGGTGCTGACCCGGAAGTCGATGGCCCGGCTCTTCGACAGCACCAGCTTCATGCGTCCGTCCTGCGGCACGCGCTTTTCCGAAATGTCCAGACGCGACAGCACCTTGATGCGCGACGCCACCTTGTCCTTGATCGCCATCGGCGGCTGCGCCACTTCGGACAGAATGCCGTCGCGGCGGTAGCGGATGCGGTAATACTTCTCGTACGGCTCGAAATGGATGTCGGACGCGCCCTGGTTGATCGCATCCAGCATGATCTTCTGCAGATAGCGCACCACCGGCGCGTCGTCGATCTCGATGCCGCCGGTATCCGGCTGCGCCGCCGCGGATTCCTCGTCCGTGAAGTCGAGATTGAGGTCTTCCGCATTCAGCACTGCGAGGGTGTTGTCGGCCGCCTCGCCCACTTTCTCGATCAGCTTGCCGAGCTTGTCGTCCTCGACGACGACCGGCTCGACTGCCTGTCCGGTCTGGAACTTGACCTCATCCAGCGCCTGCAGGTGCGTGGGGTCGGAGGTGCCCACGTACAGCTTACCGCCGCGCTGGAACAGCGCGATGACGCGCCGCTTCAGCACCAGCTTGCCATCGAGCAGTCCCTGCGGCAGGCTCTCCGGGTCCATCGCCGCGAGATCCAGATAGGGGAAACCGAACGAGCTTGCCGCGAATTCCGCGATCTGGTCGGCCTTGAAGCGCCGTCCGCGCAACAGCTCGGTCACAAATGAGTCGCCCGCCTGCGTGGCGCGCTTCCACACGCCTTCCGCGTCATCCTCGGAAAGCCAGCCCCGGTTGACCATGGCACGCGCCAGGCCCGTCAAATTGATGTTCGTCACTGCCGCCATGCTCGATCCAGCCTTGTTCTGCTTCGGATGATCTCTTCCCGCCGCCACATTCCGGGCGGCAATCAGAGCCCTTAACGGCGAAATTTCGCCTAAGTTGAGGTTTCTCCCGCCACCGCGCTGGCGGGCGCCGGAATATGGATGCGGGCGGTCTTCACCGCCCGGTCCTGGGTCTGCACGATTTCCACCGGAACATCGCCCAGCTTGAGGCTCACGCCCGCCTCGGGGATGTCCTCGAACTGCTCCAGCAGCAGGCCGTTGAGCGTCTTCGGCCCATCGAGCGGCAAGGCCAGGCCCAGCTTGCGGTTGAGCTGGCGCAACGCCACCGAACCCTCGACCAGCCAGCTGCCGTCCGCGTCCTGCCGCAGATAGCCCATGTCGGCGGGCGCCTGGGTGGTGAACTCGCCGACCATTTCCTCCAGCAGGTCTTCCAGCGTCACCAGGCCCTGCAGTTCGCCGTATTCATCGACCACCAGCGCCAGCCGCCGGCGGCTCTTCTGGAAGTTGTGCAGCTGGGTGAACAGCGCCGTGCCGGCCGGCACAAAATAAGGGCTCTCGAGATTCTCCCGAAGTTCCTCCGGATCCAGCGTCTCGCCCGCCAGGGTGTGCAGCACGCGCCGGATGTGCAACACGCCCAGCAGATGGTCCGCCGAGCCCTCGACCACCACCAGCCGTGTGTGATGGCTGGTGGCGATCTGCTGCTGCAGGCGTTCGGGGTCGTCCTCGATGTCGATCATCTCGATCTGGCTGCGCGGCGTCATGACGTCGTCGACGGTGAGGTCCTGGAGATCCATCAGGTTCATCAGGATGCGATGATGCTCGCGCGGCAGGCGGCCCGAGGATTCCAGCACGATGATGCGCAACTCCTCGAGCCCGAGGCTGACCCCCTGCCCCGGCTCCGGCGGCTTGATACGCAGCAGCCGGAGAATACCCTGCACGAAAAGATTGACGAACCAGACGGCCGGATAGGCCAGCCTCAGCAGCGGCCCCAGCAGGAACGAGGCCGGGTAGGCGATCCGTTCCGGCAAGGACGCCCCCATCACCTTGGGCGTCACTTCGCTGAACACCAGGATGAGGAAGGTGAGCAGCACGGTCGCCACCAGGAGCACCATCTCGCCGTCACCGAACAGGCGGATCGCCAGCACCGCCGACAGCGTCGCCGCCGCGGAATTCACGAGGTTGTTGCCCAGCAGGATCACGCCGAGCAGCTTGTCGGTCTGGTTGAGCAGCGCCTGCGCCCGCACGGCCCCACGCACACCGGATTGCGCGGCATGACGCAGCCGGTAGCGGTTGATCGCCATCATGGCTGTCTCCGACGCGGAAAAAAATGCCGATGTCAGCAACAACACGGCAAGCGTCGTAAACAGCGTACCGGTGGAAATGTGGTCCACTCAGTCTCGCCTCAACGTCGCAGCATGACTTCCAGAACGAACTGGGTGCCCAGATAGGCGAGCAGCAGCAGGGTGAAGCCGGTGATGGTCCACACCAGCGCGGTACGTCCCCGCCATCCCCGGTAATACCGCCCCAGCAGCAGGCCGCCGAACACCAGCCACGACAGGATGCCGAACACGACCTTGTGGGTGAGTTGCAGGGCCGTACCGAACAGCTCTTCCGAGAAGAACACGCCGCTGAACAGCGCCAGGGTCAGCAGCGCGAAGCCGACGCCGATCGTCCGGAACAGCATGGCTTCCAGCGTGAGCAGCGGCGGCGCGCCGTCCTGCAGCAGGCTGCCACGATGCAGACGCTTTTCCAGCACCGTCATCAATACCGCGTGCAAGGCCGCCACCGCCAGCAGGGCATAGGCGAGAAACGCCACCACCAGGTGCGCGCGCAGCGCCAGCGCTTCCGAATTCGGAATCGCATGCGTAGCGGTGAACAACGTCATGCCCAGCACCGCAACCGCGGCAAACCCGCTCACCCACGCCTGCGCCCGTGCCAGCGGCGCGCTGCGGCTGGCGAGCCAGTACACCACTGCGGTCAGCCACACCACCGTCGACAGCGAACTGCCGAACCCGAGACGAATGTTGCCCTCGCCCAGCACCGCGTGCGCGTTGAGCGCGCCATGCGCCAGCAGCGCCAGCGGCAGCAGCCCGCGCAGCCAGGGGTCGCCAGGCGCGTGGCGCAGACGCCAGGCACTCCAGCCATACAGCGCGCTTGTGCACAGGGTAAGCAGCAGCAGCGGGGACATTGGTTAAAATAGCCGGTCTGTTCAAGACGGTCCATTATCCACGCCGCCTGCGGCGGCAACAAGGAAACCATGCTAGAGAACCTCAGCGGGCGCCTGGCCGGCGTCGTCAAATCCCTGCGCGGCCAGGCCCGCATCACCGAAGCCAACGTGCAGGATACGCTGCGCCAGGTGCGCATGGCACTGCTGGAAGCGGACGTCGCCCTGCCGGTGGTGAAGGGTTTCATCGACGCGGTGAAGGCGCGCGCCCTGGGGCAGGAAGTGCTCGCCAGCCTGTCGCCGGGCCAGGCGCTGATCGGCATCGTGCACGAGGAACTCACCCGCCTGATGGGCGGGGCGAACGCCGAGCTCGACCTTGCTGCCGCGCCGCCGGCGGTGATCCTCATGGCCGGCCTGCAGGGTTCAGGCAAGACCACCACCAGCGGCAAGCTGGCGCGCCTGCTGAAACAGCGCAAGAAAAAGGTGTTGCTTGCCTCGGCCGACGTCTACCGTCCCGCCGCCATCGACCAGTTGCGCCAGCTCGGTCACCAGCTCGACGTCGACTTCTTCGAGGCGGGCGACACGCGCGATCCCGTGGCAATCGCGCGCGCCGCGCAGGAACACGCGCGCCGCCAGTTCTACGACGTGCTCATCGTCGACACCGCCGGCCGGCTGGCGATCGACGAGCCGATGATGAAGGAAATCCAGGCGCTGCACGCCACGGTCAAGCCCGTCGAGACCCTGTTCGTGGTCGACGCCATGCAGGGCCAGGACGCGGTCAACGTCGCCCGGGCGTTCAACGAGGCGCTGCCGCTCACCGGCGTGGTGCTGACCAAGCTCGACGGCGACGCCCGCGGCGGCGCTGCGCTGTCGGTGCGCCAGATCACCGGCAAGCCGCTCAAGTTCATCGGCGTCGGCGAGAAGCCCGACGGCCTCGAGCCCTTCCACCCCGAGCGCATGGCGCAGCGCATCCTCGGCATGGGCGACGTGCTCTCGCTCATCGAGCAGGCGCAGGCGTCAGTCGATCTTGCCGAAGCGAAAAAACTCGCCGACAAGGTCAAGCAAGGCAAGAACTTCGACCTCGAGGATTTCAAGTCGCAAATCCAGCAGATGCGCAAGATGGGCGGACTTTCCGCCCTGCTCGACAAATTGCCCGGCGCCGGGGAGATGGCGATCCCCGCCGGGGCCGACGAAAAGGCGATGAACCGTGTCGAGGGCATCATCAACAGCATGACCGCGCTGGAGCGGCGCAAGCCGGAGATCATCAAGGCCAGCCGCAAGCGGCGCATCGCCGCCGGTGCCGGGGTCCAGGTCCAGGAGGTCAACAAGCTGCTGAACCAGTTCGAGCAGGCCCAGAAGATGATGAAGCGCATGGGCAAGGGCGGGCTGTCCAAGATGATGCGCGGCATGAAGGGCATGCTCCCCGGGATGCGCTGAGCGCGCCCGCTGCGCCCCGCACGCTGCGCAGTACAGTACAGCACTGGCCAAGCCGGCGGATTCCGGTATAATCCCCGGTTTTCTCCGTTTCCCGGCAGGTATTACCATGGTCGTTATTCGTCTTTCCCGCGGCGGTTCCAAGAAGCGTCCGTTCTACAACGTGGTGGTCGCGGACTCCCGCTGCCGTCGTGACGGCCGCTTCATCGAGCGTGTCGGCTTCTACAACCCGGTCGCGGCGGAAGGCGGCGAGGGCATGCGCCTGGACCAGGACCGCATCAACTACTGGACCGGCCACGGTGCGCAGCTGTCCGACACGGTTGCCCGTCTGTTCAAGCAGAACAAGGCTGCCACGGCCTGACTTGGCTGACGCCGCCGACCGGGTCGTGATGGGGCGCATCGCCGCCCCGTTCGGCGTCAAGGGCTGGGTCAAGGTCCAGCCCTACAGCGAGGATCCGGACGCGCTGATGGATTTCGCATCCTGGCGCGTCGGCAGCGGCGCACAGCAGGTGCAATACACCGTCGAAGCCATCCAGGACCACGGCAATGCCCTGGTGGCCAAGCTGGTCGGCATCGACGACCGCGATGCGGCGTACGCGCTGCGCGGGCAGGAAATATCGGTGGCGCGCAGCGACCTGCCGCCGCCGGACGAGAACGAGTTTTACTGGTCCGATCTCATCGGGCTTGTCGCGGTCAACCGCGAGGGCGTCGAGCTGGGCAAGGTGACAGGTCTGCTGGAAACCGGTGCGCACGACGTGCTGGTGGTAAAAGGCCAGCGGGAACACCTGGTCCCCTTCGTCGCGGCCTTCGTCGGCAAGATCGATCTGGCGGGCGGGACGATCGAGGTGGACTGGGGCGAAGACTGGTGATGCGTTTCGAGGCGGTCACGCTCTTCCCCGAGATGTTCGATGCCGTGCTGGATTACGGCATCACGCGGCGGGCGCTGGATCGCGGACTGTACCGGTTTCATGCGTGGAACCCGCGCGATTTCACCGACGACCCGCATCGCACGGTGGACGACCGCCCCTACGGCGGCGGACCGGGAATGCTGATGCGCGCCGAGCCGCTGGATCGCGCATTGAATGCGGTGCAGGAGGATCTGGCCGGCGTGGACCTGACGCCGTGGGTGCTGCATTTCTCGCCGCGCGGCCGTCCGCTGACACAGCGGCGGGTGATGGAATTGAAGGATGTCGCACTCGAGCAGAAGCGTGCGCTGGTGCTGCTGTGCGGACGCTACGAAGGCATCGACGAGCGCTTGCTCGCACGTCGCGTCGACGAGGAAATCTCGCTGGGCGACTTCGTGCTGTCGGGTGGCGAGTTGCCGGCGCTGGCGTTGATGGACGCGATCATCCGCCAGTTGCCGGGCGCGTTGAACGACGCGGAGTCGGCGTTGCAGGACTCGTTCAGCGACGGGTTGCTCGACTGCCCGCACTACACCCGGCCGGAGGTGTGGCAGGGCATGGCGGTGCCGGCGGTGCTGACACGCGGCAACCATGCTGCGATCGCGCAATGGCGGCGCGAGGAGAGCCTGCGGCTCACCGCCACCCTGCGGCCCGACCTGCTGCAGGCGGCGCAGAAGAAGATTTGACCGGTTTGCTGCGGCAGGCCGGAAACGAACGGCCCCAGGCCTTGACCGGCCACGGGCCAATTTGCAACGGCGTGACGTCCCTCCGCGTGGAGGCACCTCTCCCGCCTTGATGTAAGGAAGCATCATGAACATCATCGAGCAACTCGAGCAGGAAGAAATCGCCCGACTGGGCAAGACCGTTCCCGACTTCGCCCCCGGCGACACCGTCGTCGTCCAGGTGAAGGTGAAGGAAGGCAACCGCGAGCGTTTGCAGGCCTACGAAGGCGTGGTCATCGCCAAGCGCAACCGCGGCCTCAACTCCGGCTTCACCGTGCGCAAGATCTCCGCCGGCGAAGGCGTCGAGCGCACCTTCCAGACCTATTCGCCGCTGGTCGCTGCCATTGAAGTGAAGCGTCGCGGCGACGTGCGCCGTGCCAAGCTGTACTACCTGCGTGCGCGCTCCGGCAAGTCCGCGCGCATCAAGGAGAAGCTGCCCGCGCGCAAGAGTGCCGGCAGCACGGCTGCCGAATAGGCCGCTTTGTCCTGCCGCAAGAAAACGCCCGCTGTATGCGGGCGTTTTCTTTTACCCACCGCATTTGACGTCGGCGCCGACCTCGTCAATCATTGTCAGTTGCATCCCGCATTGCACATTCACGGCACCACAAGGAGGACGACCGCCATGCAACAAACGAAAATCCTGCTCGACGAATCCGAGATTCCCACCCACTGGTACAACGTCGTCGCCGACATGCCGAACCCGCCCGCGCCGCCCCTGGGCCCGGACGGCAAGCCGATCGGCCCGGAGGCGCTGGCGCCGATCTTCCCGATGAGCCTCATCGAGCAGGAAGTGTCGTCCGAGCGCTGGATCGCGATCCCGGAAAAAGTGCGCGAAATCTATCAGCTCTGGCGCCCCTCCCCGCTGTACCGCGCGCACCGCCTGGAGGCCGCGCTCGGTACGCCCGCGAAGATCTACTACAAGTACGAAGGCGTCTCGCCGGCCGGCTCGCACAAGGTAAATACCTCGGTCGCGCAGGCCTACTACAACGCAGAGGCCGGCATCCGGCGCATCGCCACCGAGACCGGCGCGGGCCAGTGGGGCTGCTCGATGGCACTGGCCGGCCAGATGTTCGGTCTCGAGGTGCGCGTGTACATGGTCAAGGTCAGCTACGGCCAGAAGCCCTATCGCCGCTCGATGATGCAGACCTGGGGCGCGGAGGTGTTCGCCAGCCCCTCCATGGAAACCAACGCCGGGCGCGCGGCCCTCGAGGCCGACCCCAACAACCCCGGCTCGCTCGGTCTGGCGATCTCGGAAGCGGTGGAGGATGCCGCCACCCACGCCGACACCAACTATGCCCTCGGTTCGGTGCTCAACCATGTGCTGCTGCACCAGACCGTCATCGGCCTGGAAGCGAAGAAGCAGTTCGCGAAGATCGGCGCCTATCCCGACATGGTATTCGCCCCCTGCGGCGGCGGCTCGAATTTCGGCGGCGCGGCCTTTCCCTTCTTCGCCGACAAGGCGGCGGGCAAGGAGGTGCGTCTGGTGGCGGTCGAGCCGGCCTCGTGTCCGACGCTCACGCGCGGTCATTACGCCTACGACTTCGGTGACACCGCCAAGCTCACGCCGATGATGCTGATGTATACGCTCGGCCATGATTTCATGCCGCCCAGCATCCACGCCGGCGGCCTGCGCTACCACGGCGATTCCGCGCTGGTGTCGCAGCTCTACCATGAGAAACTGATCGAGGCCATTGCGGTGCCGCAGCTCGCCACCTTCGAGGCGGGCGTCACCTTCGCGCGCACCGAGGGCATCGTTCCCGCGCCGGAGTCCAACCATGCCATCGCCGCGTGCATCGACGAGGCGCTGCGCTGCAAGGAAAGCGGCGAGGCGAAGACGCTGTTCTTCAACCTGTCCGGCCACGGCCACTTCGACATGGCCGCCTACGACAGCTATTTCAGCGGCGCGCTGGAAGACTTCGTCTACCCCGAGGAGGCCATCCGCGCGGCGCTGGAACGGCTGCCCAAGGTCGGTTGAACGAGGCCCGGCCATGGCGGATTTTGATGCCGTTCTCGCCGCGCCGCCGTGCCGTCTCGGCGCGCACTTCACCGGTGCCGCCCTGACGGAGCTCGACTTCCTGCCGGCGGACACGCCCGTGTCGCGCCGGCTCGACAGCCGCGCGCAGGCACTTGCCCGCGAACTCGATGCCTACTGGCACGACCCCGCGCACGTCTTCGACCTCCTGTACGTGCCCCAGGGCACGCCGTTCCAGTTGCGTGTATGGCGCGCACTGCTGCAGATTCCGCCCGGCCGGCCGACCACCTACGGCGCACTCGCCAGGGCGCTCGGCACGGCGCCGCGCGCGGTGGGTCAGGCCTGCGCCGCCAATCCGCTGCCGATCATCATTCCCTGCCACCGCGTGCTCGCGGCGAACGGCGCGCTCGGCGGCTTCATGCATGCATCGAGCGGAGCGCCGCTCGAAGTCAAGACCTGGCTGCTCGCGCACGAGCGGGCGGCGAGCTCCGTTCAAGCCGCCTGCTCCCTCTCCCCAACCCTCTCCCGCAAGCGGGAGAGGGAGCAACCGTAGTGCCGACACCGATTGACGACGCGCTGATCGACCGCTTCTGCGACCACCTGTGGCTGGAAGACGGTCTGGCCGAGCTCACGCTCGCCGCCTATCGCCGTGATCTGCGCGGTTTCGCCGCCTGGCTCGCCCAAACGCACGCGCGCACGCTCGCCACGGCGGCGGCCGGCGACGTCGAGGCCTGGCTCGCGCACCGCTTCGCGCAACGGGCGCGGCCGCGCAGCGCGGCACGCTACAGCTCGACCCTGAAGCGCTTCTATCGCTATCTCCTGCGCGAAAATCTCATCGCGGCCGATCCCACGCTCAATCTCGACAGTCCGAAACTGCCGCGCGCACTGCCGAAGACGCTGACCGAAACCGACGTCGAACGCCTGCTCGCCGCGTGTGCGGGCGATGCACCGGCCGACACACGCGACCGGGCGATGCTGGAAACGCTCTACGCCACCGGGCTCAGGGTCTCGGAGCTGGTGGGGCTGCGGCTTGCCGCGCTCAACCTCGACGACGGCGTGCTGCGTGTCACCGGCAAGGGCAGCAAGGATCGTCTGGTGCCGCTGGGCGAGGAGGCGGTGGTCTGGCTACGCCGCTATCTCGCTGGCGCGCGCGCGGCGCTGCTGGCTGGACAGTTGTCGGACGCGGTGTTCGTCACCGCACGCGGTGCCGGCATGACGCGCCAGGCCTTCTGGCACCTCATCAAGCGCCGCGCACGCGGCGCCGGCATCGAGCGTGCGCTCTCGCCACACACCCTGCGCCACGCCTTCGCCACCCACCTCCTCAACCACGGCGCCGACCTGCGCGTGGTGCAGATGCTGCTCGGCCACAGCGACATTTCCACCACGCAGATCTACACCCACGTCGCGCGCGAGCGTTTGAAGCAACTGCACGCACAGCATCATCCGCGCGGCTGATCAGCCCGGATAGGGGAGGCGCTCCATCAGGTAGCACAGGCAGTCCTGGCGAATGACGCGCTCGTCGCGCGTCAGCATCGCCGGCATCAGGCATTTCGTCAGCACGATACGCCCGTCGCGGTAATCGAACACGCGCGCACCGACATCCGCACCCGCTTCGTCGGTTACCTGCAAGGTGGCGTCACTGCCCGGCCGCACCCGGCCGAACAGCTCGCCGTGACCGAGTTCGCGGAAGTTGTAATGGTCGAGCTCCGGCACGAAATCGATGTCGACCTCCGGCACACCAAAGCCGAAACTCGCCGCGTCCGGTACCTTGACCGTCGCGACCGTATGAAACAGGTCGATGTCCTGCGGCGCCACCGCGTGCGCCGGGAACTCGGCAAGATGCAGGCAGGCCTCGATGAAATCGGCGGCATGCTCGACGCTGCCCGGAGTACCCGGCTTGCCGCACTCCACCGTGACCGCCGGGCACAATTCGGCAAACGCCGCCGACTGCACCCCGAGCGGGCGCACGAAATACACGACGACGCGCGAGAACAGCGTCGCCAGGTGCAGGAAATCCGGCTCCAGGCGATTGATGCAGGCATAGTACGGATTGAGGCCGGTGTTGTTGTGGATGTCGAGACTGGCGAACACGCCGCGCGCGCGCATGGCGTCGACCACCTGCCGCATCAGCCCCGCCTCCACGGCATGCGCCGCCTCGCCGCCCGGCCACACGCGGTTGTAGTCGGGCTGGCCGTCCAGCCGTCGCAGCCCGGCGCGCGCCGCGGCGACATTGCCGACGAACAGGGACAGCGCACGCGGCAGTTCGCTGCCGGCAAATTTTTTCAGCACCGCACGGGCGGCGAGCCAGCCAGTGTCCTCGTTGCCGTGCAGCAGCACCGAAACAAACAGCGGCGGCGTACGCCGTCCCGGCAGGTGGATGAGCGCAGGCCCCGGCAGAATTTCGTGCAGGCGCGCGGCTGGCAGGTCGAGCAGGCCGGACGGCAGCGCGTCGAGTTGGGTCAGACGGTCCATTCGTGCACCGGCGCGCCCGCGCGCTGGTTCTCCAGATAGTCGTCCATCATGCGTTCGAGGTCGCCATCGAGCCGGGCCAGGCGCCGCAACTGCCACACGGCTCCCGTCTGCCCGCTGCGCACGCGGGCCTCGACCACACCGAGATAATGTTCGATCTCGGCCGCGGATAGACCAAATCCGGCGAGCCCCGCACGCGCCTGCGACAGGATCACGTCGAGCAGCAGGTCGCGCGCCCGCTGACGGCGGCCGTCCAGCCACACCAGTTCAGCGTCGAGCCCATGACGCGCAGCGGCGTAGAAGTTGGCGCGCGCGACATCGAACGGCAGGTCCGCTTCGACCCGCTGGTGCGCGAGCGTGTGCACCAGGCCGAAATACAGCCCGGCGTTGGCGATCATGTCGAGTGCCGTGGGGCCCGCCGGCAGCACGCGCTGCTCCAGCCGCAGGTGCGGCCGGCCCGCCGCGTCGAAACCGACCAGCGGCCGCACCCAGCGCCAGATCGCGCCATTGTGCAGGCGCACGTGAGGGAAGCGCGCCGGCTCTTCCGTCTGCGGCATCGGCAGCAGCATCGGATAATGCTCGAGGTTTTCCTCGAAGATTTCCACCAGGCTGTCGGTCACGTATCCGCGCCCGAAGGTGACGCGACGCACGGTCGGATCGTCGAGTCCGCGGTGGCCACCCAGCTCCACCGCCTGTTCGAACAGCGGCACGCGTGTCTCCTGCCACAGGCGATGACCGAACAGCAACGGCGAGTTGGCTGCGGCAGCGAGCAAGGGCGCGCAGCAGGCGAGCGATGCATTGTGATAGCGCACCGCGGCGTCGAACGGCACCTGCAGGTGCAACTGGAACGAGGTGGTGGCGGCCTCCAGCATCACGTCGTGACGGCGCAGGTACAGCACATCCTCGCCCGCGATGTCGATCTCAATGGGGGCGCCGTCGCGCTGCAGCAGCACCTGCGCGTTGAGGACGTCGAAGCGCTTCATCGCCGACATGTTGGCGAGATCGAGATCGACATCGCGGATGGTCGGCAGGATGCCGATCATCGCCAGCACCGTGTCCATGCCGTGCGCCACGCGCTGGCACTTCTCCCACGTGACCAGCAACGATTCCTCGAGCGCAGCCAGCACCCCCGGCCCGATATCCACCGGCGGCGCGTTCAGTTCCACGTTGAAGCGTGACAGTTCGGGCACCACCAGGGGATCGTCAAGCGCACGCAGGTAGGCCTCGTTGACAGGATTGGGGCGCCCGGCATGATCGAGCAGCCAGGCTTCGAGCTCGAAACCCGCCACGAACGGCCCCGCCGCAAAACCCTGCGCGTCGGCGAGCGCGCGCAGCAGGGTGGTTTCCTCCGCGAGACGCGTCGCGCACGCACGGTGGTCGGCTTCCGAAAAGGCCGTACGGGCGATTTCCTGGCCCATGACCGATCACGCTGCCTCGGCTGCCGTCACCCCGGGGTGGTAGGTCGCATAGACGTATACCGGCAGCGCAAGATCGCCCAGATGCTTTTCGATCAGCGGTTGCACCGTGGCCCAGTCCATCCCGCCGACACCGGTCGCCACCCGTGGCAACGCAAGGCTGCGCACGCCTTCCGTCTCGACCCATTTGCGCAGGGCCTTCAACGCGTGATTGACATGTTCGACGGAAGCGCGCCCCGGCTTGGCGCCATGCTCGTAAGCCGCCTCCTGGGTGAACAGTGACACGACGCGCTTGCCGTCCGCACCGGCCCATGCCCAGATGGCGCCGGCCTTGGGATGCGTGGTCTGGCAATAATGCCGGAAGTCCTTGTACATGGCCGGCCAGTTCTCACGCAAGGCCAGCGCCAAGCCCTGATTGTGGCCGTCGTTCGGCGCGACGCCATGGGCAATCGCGTCCGCCCGGGACAGGAGGATATCGCCGCTCACTTCATGCAACATGGTTGTCCTTTCTTCATGGTTGAAAAACATACTTCCCTCACTACTGTCCGGTTAAATTGAGGAATGAATCGCTGTAAGCCATGTTTGATGCCGGTTTCCGAGCGATGAAG
>MKWN01000050.1 GCA_001899775.1 Thiobacillus sp. 65-29 | reverse complement strand
CCGGCGGGCGAGGGCGCGGGCTATGCCGGCGGGATCCTTTCGGCGGGTGTGGACGGCATCAAGGTCGCCGAGGCGGTGGCGCGCGACATGCTGGGGCTCGAAGCGGCCAAGTCCGGCGCCCGTTCGGGGCCGGGCTGCGACTACTGAGGTGCGTTCGTGAGTCCCGCGGCTCCGCGGGCTGTCACAAAAATTTCATTTGCTTTGGGCTCAATGTTTCAATATTGTTTGAAACATGGAAACGAAAGCCGCACTCGCCGCACTCGCCGCACTCGCCCAGGATTCCCGTCTGGCGATATTCCGCGCCCTGGTCCAGGCGGGTCCGGCGGGGCTCGCGGCGGGGCGGATCGGCGAACTCACCGGCATCGCACCGTCCTCGCTGTCCTTCCACCTGAAGGAGCTTGCGCACGCAGGCATGGCCGATTCGCAGCAGGCGGGGCGCTTCGTCATCTACACCGCCAATTTCAGCACCATGAATGCGCTGCTCGGCTTTCTCACCGACAACTGCTGCGGCGGCAATCCCTGCTCGCCGGTGTGTTCGCCGGCATGCGAACCAGATACCACCGAAAAGGAACTCCCGTGACCCACCCTTACACCGTGCTGGTGCTGTGCACCGGCAATTCCTGCCGTTCGCAGATGGCCGAAGTGCTGCTGAACCACGATCTCGCCGGCCAGGTGCGCGCGCTGTCCGCCGGCATCCGGCCGCAGCCCAAGGTGGCCGACGGCGCGATCGCCGCGCTGAAGGATGCGGGCCTGAATACCGACGGCCTGCACCCGAAGGATATCGACGCGGTGATGAGCGAGGCCATCGACCTGGTGGTGACGGTGTGCGACAACGCGAAGGACCTGCCCGATCTTCCCCAGGCCGATCCCGGCGATTCATCTGCCTTTCCACGATCCGCACGGCGAGCCGCTGGAGAGCTTCCTCGCGGTGCGCGACGACATCCGCAGCCGGCTGGTTTCAGCGGTGCGCGCGAAGCTCGGCCTTCAGACCGTGGCCTGAGCAGGTGAGGTGAAGGTATGAGCGCACAGTGTGACGTGATCACCAAGACCTCGGCCGCCACGCCGATGAGCGTGTTCGAGCGCTGGCTCAGCCTGTGGGTGGCGCTGTGCATCGTCGCCGGGGTGCTGCTGGGCCAGTTGTTCCCCGCGCCGTTCCAGGCGCTTGGGCGCATGGAGGTGGCGCAGGTCAACCTCCCGGTCGGACTGCTGATCTGGGTGATGATCATCCCAATGCTGATGAAGATCGACTTCGGCGCGTTGCATCAGGTGAAGTCGCACTGGAAGGGCATCGGCGTCACCCTGTTCGTCAATTGGGCGGTGAAGCCGTTTTCCATGGCGCTGTTGGCGTGGCTGTTCATCAGGCATTTATTTGCACCGTATCTGCCGGCGGAACAGCTCGACAGCTTTGTCGCCGGGCTGATCCTGCTGGCCGCCGCGCCGTGTACCGCGATGGTGTTCGTGTGGAGCCGGCTGACTGGCGGCGACCCGTACTTCACTCTGTCTCAGGTGGCGTTGAACGACGCCATCATGATCGTCGCCTTCGCGCCCATCGTCGGCCTGCTGCTCGGGCTGTCGGCGATCGTGGTGCCGTGGGACACGCTCTTCGCCTCGGTGGTGCTGTACATCGTCATCCCGGTGATCCTCGCGCAGATCTGGCGCAAGGCTTTGCTCAGGCGCGGCCAGGCAGCGTTCGATGCGACGATGGCACGGCTCGGCCACGCTTCCGTCCTCGCGCTCCTGGCGACGCTGGTGCTGCTGTTCGCGTTCCAGGGCGAGGCGATCATCGCGCAGCCGCTGATCATCGCGCTCTTGGCGGTGCCGATCTTGATCCAGGTGTTCTTCAATTCGGGCCTCGCCTACTGGCTCAACCGCAAGGTCGGCGAGAAGCACAGCGTCGCCTGTCCGTCGGCGCTGATCGGCGCGTCCAACTTCTTCGAGCTGGCGGTGGCGGCGGCGATCGCGCTGTTCGGCTTCCAGTCGGGGGCGGCGCTCGCCACCGTGGTCGGCGTGCTGATCGAGGTGCCGGTGATGCTGCTGGTGGTGAAGCTCGCCAACCGCAGCAAGGGCTGGTACGAGAAGGGGGCGCGCTCGCTGCCCCAGCCATGACGGCAGGCGATGCGGGCAGGCAGGTTTCCGCCGCGGACGCGGCATCATCGACCCAGGAGTCTGACATGAACGCAAACGAACACGACCCGATCCGCCAGCAGGTGCGCGAGGCCTACGGCGCCGTCGCGCGGGCCGAGTCGCCCGGGGGCTGCTGCGCGCCGGCTGCCGGCTGCTGCACCCCCGCCGACAAGGACCTTGCCGAATTGCTGTCGCGTGGCATCGGCTACAGCGCCGAGGAGATGGCTGCCGTCCCCGAAGGCGCCAACCTCGGCCTCGGCTGCGGCAATCCGCAGGCGATCGCCGCATTGAAGCCCGGCGAAACCGTGCTCGACCTCGGCAGCGGCGCCGGCTTCGATGCCTTCCTCGCCGCGCGCCAGGTCGGTGCGGAGGGCGCCGTCATCGGCGTCGACATGACCCCCGACATGGTCTCCAGGGCGCGCGCCAACGCGGCCCAAGGCGGCTACGCCAACGTGGATTTCCGCCTCGGCGAGATCGAGCACCTCCCAGTCGCCGACGCGACGGTCGACGTGATCATTTCCAACTGCGTCATCAACCTGTCGCCGGACAAGGCGCAGGTATTCCGTGACGCCTTCCGTGTGCTGAAGCCGGGCGGCCGTCTGGCGATTTCCGACATCGTCATGACCGCCCCGCTGCCGCCCGACATGCAGCAGGAGGTCGCGCTCTACACCGCATGTATCGCCGGCGCAGCGAGCGTCGACGAACTCGCCGCGATGCTCGGGGCGGCCGGCTTCGCCGACATCCGCATCGCGCCCAAGGACGCCAGCCGCGAGTTCATCCGCCAGTGGGCGCCGGGGCGGGGCGTCGAGGACTACATCGCATCGGCGACGATCGAGGCCGTCAGGCCCGCCCGCTGAAACGCCATGAAGGACATCAAGGCGCTCGGCAGCGGTTGCGCCAACTGCGTGCCACGCTGAGCTGATCGAGGCGGTCGCGCAGGCGCGTGGCGTCGCGGTCAGGCTGGAGAAGGTCGAGGACATGGCGATCATCCCCGGCTACGGCGTCACGTCGACGCCCGGCGTCGTGGTCGACGGCAGGCTGGTGCACGCCGGTGGCCTGCCGGACCGAAGGAAAATCGAGGGTTGGTTCGAGTGAAGTGTCCGGTCGCGCGCACGCGCTGCACACCGGCGGCGCGCCGACTATGATACAAAAGCGAATTATTTTCAGGAGATCGCCATGTCGAGCATCCAGCGCGTCCTCGTCGCGACCGATTTCTCGCCCGCGGCCGACCGCGCGGTCCGGCGTGCGGCGCACATTGCCCGGCAGCAGCATGCAGTGCTGCACCTGTTGCATGTGGTGCGCCCGCTTGACCTCTACCCTGGCATCACCCTGGATGCGGAGACGCTGGGCCGCCACGATCTGTCGGTGCAGGAAGCCGGGAAAACCCGCCTCGACGACCAGGCGGACGAGATCGTGAGCACGTTCGACATTCGTGTCGAAGCGGCGAGCCGGATCGGTCGTCCGCACAATGAAATCGCCGAGTATGCGATGGCGACCGGGGCCGATCTCGTGGTGGCCGGTGCGCGTGGCGAGAATTCGCTGCTGGATCTGCTGCTAGGCTCGACGGCGTCGCGGTTGGTGCGTCTGGCCACCTACCCCGTGCTGCTGGTACGCAAACCGGGCGACGGACCTTACCGCAAGATTCTGGCCGCAGTGGATTTTTCGCCGGTGTCGGTCGAGGTGGTGCGCCATGCGCTTGCTCTCGCGGGCGGTGCGCAGATGGACGTGCTGCACGTGCTTGGGAGCGAGGTGGAGCGTCGCCTGCGCAAGGCGAAACTCGCCGGTATCGATGTCAATGAGTGGCTCGATCGTCGACGTACCGAGGCGGCGCACCAGATGGATGCGCTGCTCGCATCGGTCGAAGGCGGAGCGGCTGCCGGTCGCCGCTTCCTGCCGGGCCTTGCCTCCGCCGCGATCTGCCAGGATATCGAGGCCAACGGCATCGATCTCGCTGTCATCGGCCGGCATGGCTACGGGGGCGGGCTGCAGGACTGGATGCTCGGCAGCGTGAGCAAGGACGTGGCGTTCTCGACGGCGTGTGATGTGTTGCTGATCAATCCGGCGAAGCCGGCCTGAACAAGGCGTGCTGCCGTGTTGCGCCCCGCGCGGATCAACCAAATGGAAACGCCGCTCGATGAGCGGCGTTGGAATGGTGCCGGCAATAGGAGTCGAACCTACGACCTTCGCATTACGAAAGACTAGCCCCAATCCCAGCCCCTTCCCTAATAATGGCCTAAAGCCTTATCCTACGGGGAGTTGCGGCGCGCAAGTTAGCAGGTTAGGAGGTCCAAAACCCCTCCGGCTTCTACGCTGTCGCTTATTAGACCCTTATTAGATGAGGCGGATTATGGGCACCTACAGCGAGAAGATCAAGCTGACCAAGACGGCACTGGACAGCGCCGAACCTGTGACGACTGAGAAGGGGAACCGGCAACGGGTCCTGTTCGATACCGCCTTGCCAGGCTTCGGGGTTGTCGTGGGCGCGAGGACCAAGACATTCTTTGCCCAGAGGGGGAGCCGCCGCGTCACCCTTGGGCATTACGGGGAGCTGACCCTTGACCAAGGCCGCGAGAAGGCGAAGGCGGCACTACTCGAACTGCAAGGGCTCGCGCCGCCGTCCTCCGCCCGGGTCGGGCTCGCGCCGAAGAACCAGACCATCAGCCTCAAGGAGGGGCTTGAGCTGACGCTCAAGACGATGAAGGCGAAGGGCCGCAGCGCCCGGACCATCGGTGACTATGAGTACCTGATGACGCGCTACCTTGAGGACTGGTTGAACAAGCCGCTGGCCTCGATCACCCGGGAGGACGCGAACAGCCGCCATCATCAGATCGTGGCCGACATCGCCGCGGGCAAGTACGCGACCGTGACCCCGAAGAACGGGAAAACCTACAAGAAAGAGCGCACCGAGGAGTCAGGCCGCTACACCGCCAACTCCGTCATGCGCGTGTTCCGGGCGATCTACAACCGCGCCGCCCGCCAGTATGAAGGGATGCCCGACAACCCCTGCATCGCGGTCGATTGGTACAGGGAGGAGGAGCGGGACGCCGCCATCCCAGACAAGGACCTGCCCCGCTGGTTTGCCGAGGTGCTGGGCTTGGACAACCCGATCCGCCGGGACTATCTCTTGTTTGTCCTATTCACGGGGATGCGCCGGGGCTCCGCTGCGGAGGTCGAATGGGATCATGTGAAGTGGGACGACCGCGCGCTGTATGTGCCCAACCCGAAGGGCGGCAAGGATCGGGCCTTCTTCCTCCCCCTGTCGGACTACCTCATTGACTTGTTGAAGAAGCGGCAGGAATGCGAGCTGACCAACAAGGCTTTCCCCAACTCGCCCTATGTGTTCCCGGCGGAAAGCGCGAGCGGCCACATCAGCGAGCCCAAGGTGAAGCTGTCCGTCCCCTTCTCGATTCACGGGCTGCGCCATACGTTCATCACGCAGGCGTACCAGCTCGGCATCCCGGAGCCGGTCATTCAAGTCTTGGTGAACCACGCCGTGTCGGCCCGGTCCAGCCGGAAGATCACGCGCAACTACTACACCCCTGACCAAGAGTACCTGCGCGGGCCGATGCAGCAGATTTCCGACCGGCTGCGCCTCCTGTGCGAGGGCTCGAAGAAAAGCCAGAAGGGACAAGCAGTTGTGCCAGAAAAGGACCCGAAAAAGTAAAGTAAAAAGTATATAGATCAATCCCTTAGAGGTGTATCTGACACGAAAAACCGCTTCTAAAACGGTTTTTCTTAGGGTTAGAATAAGTCCATCAGCCCCGGGTGATCCGGGGCGACCTGAGTGATTGCTAGGTGGGCGAGAGTCCGGGGCGGAGCGTGATGCGATAGCCGGACAGGAGCCACCTCAAATCCGAGCGTGATGCAAGGGGGCAGTCGTGAGCCAAACATTGGCTTGCGCTGCCTCCTTTCTTTTTGGTGGCGCGGGCCGTGATCGGAGTCCCCGACCATGACCGAGAAGAACAACCGCATCAAGCTCAACGCGACGGAAGTGGCCTTCCACACGAAGAAGTCCGTTGCAAACATCTACTGGAAAGTCAAACACGATCCCACCTTCCCGAAGCCGCACAAGGTCCCCGGGCGGCGCGCGTCCTTTTGGTACAAGGACGAAATCGACGCCTATGAGGAAAAGCAGGAGAAGCGCCGCACCTTCCGCAAAGAGGTCCTGAACCTCGCATGGCACTGCGCCGATGCGGTCAATCAGGTTCGCGCTACCCCTGACGACGCCCCGCACCCCTTCATCACCGCCTTCCTGCTGGCCGGAGGTGACTCGCTTGAGGCGCTGACCGCTGAAACCGGCCTCCCGGCTGGGCGCGTCCGGCAACTGGCAGAGAAGCACGGCGATGCCACCGACGATGAGGTGTGCGAGCTGTTCATTCAGGCCGTCGCCCAAGTCCTGCGCCGCGAGAAGGAGCTGCGCCAGCGGATCGAAGCTGACCCCGCGCTGACCGACAGCGAGCCCTTCCTGAAGCTCTTGTATGACCTGGACGAAGCCCACGCGCTCTGCTTTGGGCGGTCGCTCATCGAGTACCTGCTGAAGGAGGGCCGCGAAGATGGACGCGCGTAACCCTCTGAGCATCGAGCAGGTGATGCAGCTCGCGGTATTCACGACCGAGGAAGCCGCGATCTACCTGCGCCTGTCCCGCCAGACCCTCGAAGGCCTGCGCGTCAAGGGCGGTGGCCCGCGCTACGCGAAGTTGAGCCGCCGGGTCCTGTACCGCCGCGCCGCCCTTGACGAGTGGCTGACCGCCAACGAACAAAACCATACCGCGGAGGGCGTGTGATGGAACAACTCAAACACGATACCGCCGCCGCTATCGACTTCCTGCGCCGCCTGTCGCCGGAACACGGCTGGAGCCTCACGGCAATCGAGCCGGACGGCGGAGCCGAGACGCGGACCTTCAAGCCCAGCGAGGCGGACGCCGCCGCCGCGTGGATCGAAGGCCATCAGGGCAAGCGGGGAATCTACTACCACATCAACCTCGTGCGCTCCCGCCTCACCAAGAAAGCGAGCAAGGAGCAAATCGCCGGTTTCCGCGCCTTCCATATTGATGTTGATCCGCGGGCCGGGGAAGAACTCGCCAGCGAGCAGGAGCGCATCTACAAGCTGCTGACGACCCCGCGGGACGGCGTGCCGTCGCCTTCGCTGATCGTTTCGAGCGGTGGTGGGTATCAGGCGGTGTGGCTGCTGAGCGAACCGCTGATGATTCCGCAGTGGAAGGGCGAAGGCAACGAACCGCCGGAGCTGCTGTTGGGCGAGGCGATCAACCGGGGCCTACAGAACGCCTACAGCAAGGACGAAGCCCGCGCGGACAATACCCAAGACTGCACGCGCCTCCTACGCCTCCCGGGCACTATCAACGTGCCCAACAAGAAGAAGGCGGCGAAGGGCCGCGGGCCTGCCCTGTCCTCGCTGGTTCCGGGGGCGGACTTCTCCCGCCGCTACGCCGCGGAGGACTTCGACAAGCTGAAGGCATACGCCGACCAGCCCAAGGAGGCCGCGCCGCTGGCGACCGCCGGACAGGTCGCGCCGCGCTCGAAGCAGCCCCCCGCGGACAAGTGGAAGATCGCTGACGCCGCGATCCCGCCGACCGTGGGCACGGCGGAGCTGACCGCATGGGCCGATGCGAACGGAAAGACGATTGACGACTGGGCGCTGGCGCTGGTGACGACCGGGGACACCTCGAAGTATGACGGCGACCGCAGCGACATGGTGTTTGCCGTTACCTGCCACCTCGCCCGGGTGGGCGCGCCCAAGGAGCTGGTCGCCGGGCTGTTGCTCGACTCGAACAACGCCGCCTTCTACGAGCACGTCAGCGCGCAGAAGGGGAACAAGCGCCGGTACGTTGAGCGCCAAGTCAATCGCGCCTTTGCCGAAGTGGCGAAGGGGGACGGGACCGCCGGGACGCTGCCGGGCGGCGAGGTCCTGACGTGGGATCGGATGAACCAGAACGGCGAACCGCTGCCGAGCTACTGGAACACCCGGACCGCGCTGATGCTGATGGGCGTGGAATGCCGCTATGACAAGTTCCGGGATCGGCACCTCATCGGCTCGCACGAGCTGGACGAGTACGCGGGCGACTTCTCCGACCACGCGGAGCGCATCTTGCGTGACGCGATCATCCGCCGCTTCGGCTTCGACCCGGGCGAGGTGAATCCACGCAACGCGGTCTTGTCGCTCTGCACGGAAAACCGCTTTGACTCGCTGCTCGACCACCTCCACGCGCTGCCCCCGTGGGATGGAACGCCGCGCCTCGATACCTGGCTGGTGGATTACCTCGGAGCGGAGGACAACGCCTACACCCGGGAGGCGGGGGCCGCTTGGCTGACCGCGGCCATCGTGCGGGCCTTCGAGCCCGGGGCGAAGTTCGACCAGATGCTGGTCCTTGAGGGCGCGACCGGCTTGGGCAAATCGACCGCCCTGCGCGTCCTCGCCACCGGCACCTTGGACCTGACCTGCGCTGACCGCTTCTCTGATGCCTCCTTCCTCGGGGCGCGTGATGCGCGCGAGGTCTTGGAGGTCACGGCGGGCGTCTGGATTCTCGAATGCGCAGAGCTGGACGGCATGAGCCGGAAGGAGGTGGAAACCCTCAAGGCCGCGATCACCCGCCAAGAGGACAAAGGACGCCTCGCCTACGCCCGCACCGCCGTTACCGTCCCCCGCCGGTTTGTATTGGCAGGCACGACCAACGAGGACCGCTATCTACACGACCCGACCGGCAACCGCCGCTTCTGGCCCGTCCGGGTGGCCCGTGGAAACCTCGAAGGGCTCGCCGCCGTGCGCGATCAACTGGTGGCGGAGGCGCTGGCCCGCTACCGCTCCGACTCGCACCGCCTGCTCCTGAGCCCGGAGGCGGAGGCGCTGGCGAAGCAGGAGCAGGACCGCCGCCGGGTGGTGGATGAGGGCTTCGTGGAATCGCTCCACGACCTGAGCGCCTGCCTCCAGCGCGGAACGGGGCAGTGGGCGGGCCGGTGGATCGTGACGAATGACGCCGTGTATGGACACCTCGGACTGACCCGCGACAAGCGGGTGGGAAAGGTCCCCCGGATGGTCAAGACCGCGATGCAGGCGCTGGGCTGGAAGAAGGTCCCGCAGACCGTGAAGGTGGATGGGAAGCCCAGCAACATCTTCGTCTGGGAAGGCGAAGGCGAACCGGGCAAGCCCGAAAGCGAGGACGCGACCGCGGGAGGCGACGGCCACCGCCCGCCGTTCTGACTGCGCAAGTTTTAACGGGCCACTGCCGGGTGGCCCTTTTTACCCGGCAAATCTTGTATGTAAAGGAGAAATGACGATGTACACGACTGAGAAAGAAACCCTCGAAGCCCTGCGCGTTGCCCACCACGAGGCCGACGAACGCTATGTCAGCCACCGCGCCGTGCAGAGCCTCGCCGTCAGGCTGCTGGACCTCGAAGAAGATGAGCAGCGGCACGACGCAGGCACCCTCCGCGCCGCTCTGGGCGTCCTGCTGCAAGACCTCCTGTGGGATGCGACACGGGAAGCTGGGACGGGTGCAGGCGAACGCGACGCCGACATGCAGCGCCTCGCTGACCAACTCGGGCTGATGCTAGACGTGATCGACTACGCCGAAGTGAGGCACTGACCCGCCGCCGTTCTTCCGGCCCTCCGGGTCGGACGGCGAAGGTAATGGCACCGCGGGCGGAGGTGCCGCGCCCTCGCTGGGCTGGAGGGTGCCGGGGAGTCCATCCGTTGATGGGTCGGGGCCTTCCGATGAGGCGCGAAGGCCGGACGGCTGAGGTAACAGGGTAAGGGGTAACACTATGGGTTCGTTTAGACGCCGGGGGGCGGAGGACGGAAGCGGAGGAGGAGGCGCCCAGAGGGGCGGGGTGCCGCCGCTCCCCTTCCTCCGTTCTTCCGTTCCGGCCTTCCTAAGTTTCTAACCCTTACTGTTACCTCTTACCTGTTACCGGAAGCAGAAGAACAGAAGGAGCCGGAGGAAGCGCCCTGCTTGGGCCTGTTGGCACCCGCGCACTGCCGCCCTGCGCCCTGATTCAACAATTCCGAAAACGTCTCCGAAACCACACCGGCGGAGCGCCATAGATTCCAGCGCCACTACCCCGCGTTTCCCGCGCACTGAATAGGTTCGTTTTCAGTAAGGCTCCAGCTATACTATCGTCATATGCAAGATTCATGCCAACACGAAAAGGAGCCCCAGCCATGAACGCGACAGACCGGAAGAAGGCGAACGCCATCATCAGCCAGATCGAAGCCCTGAAGGCCCAAGCGGAGGCGCTGGCGGGCGAACTCCGCGAGCTAGCGGACGCGGAACAGGAGAAGTTCGACAACATGCCCGAAGGGCTCCAAGGCGGGGACCGCGGGCAGGCGATGGAGGAAGCGGCGTGCAACCTGTCCAGCGCCGCGGACGCCCTCGAATCGGGGAGCCTCGAAGAAGCCCTTGAGGCCCTTGGACAGATTGAAGGCTTGGAGGTCTGACCATGAACCGCGCAACGATGACCGCCCGCCTGCTGGGCGAAGCCTCCGGCCCGCTTTCGGGCATCTACCTCCTGACGCACCGCCCCACGGGCAAGCGGTACGTGGGCCAGTCGGTCAATATCCGCAGCCGCTGGGCCGATCACCGCAGGACCGAAGGGAACGCCCACCTTGCGCGGGCGGTGTGGGAAGAAGGCCCGGACACATTCCTGTTTGAGATCGTGGAGCTGTGCGCCCCGGAGGAGCTGGACGACCGCGAAACCTTCTACATCTGGGCCTTCGATACCCTGCACCCGACCGGCTTCAATCACAACCTTGGCCGGGGTGGCGAGCGGTTCGATCCTGACGACTGGTACGCGAAAAACCGGGAGGAGCTGGCCCGCACCATGACCCGGCTCGACCATGACCCGGCCCTGTTGTCGCAGTTCGGGGAAGCCGTCACCCGGCTCCGGTCATCGCTGGGGAGGGCCGCACCATGACCCGCCGCGTTGCCACATACCTCCGTGTATCCACCCACAAGGACCAGACTGTGGAGAACCAACGGCTTGTCCTCGCGGACTGGATCGCCGCCAAGGGTTACTCGCTGGCCGCTGAGTTTGTCGATGAGGGTATCAGCGGAGCCAAGGGCCGCGACAAGCGCCCGGGTCTGGACGCCATGATGAAAGCCGCGGTACTGGGCAAGTTCGACATGGTTGCCGTGGTGGAACTCTCCCGCTTGGGCCGCTCGCTGTCGCACCTCGTTCAGATCGGGACCGAGCTACAGGCGCTGGGCGTCGATTTGTTCTTGCACCGGCAGGCCCTCGACTCCTCCACGCCGTTCGGGCGTATGCAGTTCGGGATGCTGGGCGTGCTCGCGGAGTACGAACGGGACCTGATCCGGGAGCGGACGCTTGAGGGCCTTGCTCGTGCGAAGAAGCAGGGCAAGACCTTGGGCCGTCCGACCGTCTCCCCGGGCAAGGAACAGAAGATCGCCGCCTTGCTCAAGGCCGGGACGCCCATCAACCGCATCCGCCGCATCGCGCAGGTCGGAGTATCAGCCATCTATCGCATCAAGAAGGAAATGGAATCATGTCCAACAACCAACTGACCAAGAACCCGACCGGGGGCGCGCTGGCGCTGCCCGACCTCGAACCGCGACACCTCGAACTCGTGCGGATGCTCGCCGCGGAGGGGAACCGTGAGCACACGATCCGGCGGGCGCTATCCCTCACCCCGAGCCAGTGGAAGCGCCTGAAGGAGGCGGACGGCGAGGACGGGGACCTGAGCCCGCTACAGCTCGCCCTTGAGGAGGGCCGGGCGGACGGAGCCGGGGAGATTGTCGCCTTCATGAAAGACAAGATGAAGAATGAGGGGGACTTCAAGGCCGCGGAATGGCTCGCCTCGAACATCTTTCAGATCAACAAGGGCGACGGGAACAACGACCAGCCCCGGGTCCTCATCCAGATCAACGCCGCCCTGTCGGCGGAGGAGTACAGCCGTGTCATCAACATCAACGACCGCGACGCATAGCCGCGCCGCCCGGCGGTTCGCCGTCCTCGCCTTGGGCGTCCTGCTGCCCCTCGCCACGCAGGCGGCACCGGAGGAGCCCCGCCCATACTCCGCCTTGGATACGGTCCGCCGGGCGCAGGTCGGCACGCATTCGCCGCGCCTCGCTCCGCCCGTCCGGGTCGCACCGGCGGAGCCCCTGAGCAGGAGGCCGGAGCCGTCCCGGTTCGAGCGCATGGACTGCCGCCCGGACCCCAGCCGACCGCTGGACCGGGCCATTGTCTGCACCCCACTCGAAGCCGAAAAAGTAAAGTAGATCAAGGAGTTATACAAGAAATAGTCCTTGCCGCGCTGTACATTCGTCCAGTATGGTTCCTCGAAAGCGACCGGGCACCAGCGCCCGGCGTGTAGGTGGGAATGGCCCCTCCGATGACGTGTTTTGGTGGCCTTCCTAGTCGTGATGACTTTTCCGAGGAACCCGAAACATGGCAACCATCGACTTCAACACCGTTCCCTCCGGCGTGACGCTGAACGAGGAACGCGCGCAATACCTCAGCGACCGTGCCGCCGAAACGGCCACCGCCTTCTCCCGCAAGGTTGAGAAGCTGCAAAACACGGTCATGGACGCCCGGAACAACTACACCCGGGAAGCCGAAGAATTCATCACCTCCGCCTCCCCGGAGGATCGCGCCACCGCTCGCGCCTTCGCCAAGAAGAACGCCGCGAACAAGGCCGCGAACATCCACCGCCAGCTCATCGCCAGTTCCGAAGCGGACCGCGCCGCGATGCTCAAGGGCCTCCAGACCATCGCAGCGGAAGCCGCCGCCATCCAAGCCGTGTACACCTCGCCCGCGACGATGCTGGGCCGTGTCGCCTTGGGCGATCCGAAGCGCACCCAATACCAGCTCCAGCTCGAAGGGGCCGGGCCGGTTGAAATGGAAACCGCCGCCCGGACCGCGATCATGACCGCGGACCTCGTGCTGGGCGCTGCCATCGCCACCGTGATCGACCGCCGCCCGAAGGATCGCCGCCCGTTCGCCGTGCAGGCTTTCGCGGATCGGATGCTGGGCGAGGTTTGGAAGCGCATGACGGCGAAGCTCGAAGGCGTCCAGCTCGCCTACAAGTCCGCCGTCGCCGCTGACCGCGAGTTTGTCCGCGGCAAGGCGGACGGGATCACGAACCTGTCGCTGGCCTTGTCCCGTCAGGCGATTGCCGAAGCCGACGATGAAAGCGAGGCCTGAGCATGAGCCTCCAAAACATGACCCATGACGACCTGAAGAAGCTCATCGCGGAGGCCGTCCGGGAAACCCTCGTGCAGATGGGGGCCGACCCATCGAACCCGATTGAGATGCAGCGGGACTTCCAGCACCTCCGCCAATGGCGGAGGGCCGGGGAGGACCTGCGCAGCAAGGGGATGCTTACCTTGTTGAGCATCTTCATCACCGGCTCCGTGGCCCTGTTCCTTGTGGGCCTGCGGGACTACTTCGGCAAGTGACCGGCGGCGATGAACGCGAAGGCGAAGTCCTCCCGCCTCCCCGCCCGTCCGCGGGCCGGGGCCAATGCCCGGTTCTTCCGTGACGATGACCCGCGCGTGAAGGTCCGCCGCTGCCTGATGTGTGGCGGCGACTTCTGGAGCGCGCACGCTGGAAACCGAATGTGTGCGGCCTGTATCGAGAAGGCCCGCGAACTTTGAACAACTGAAGGAGTTTTGAATCATGGCAACTTTCCTGCTCTACCGTACCCGCCCCGAGGACCGGAACCCCAGCGGCCTTCAGGCCGTCATCGTGACCGCGGCTGACGAGGCGACCGCCCGCGCCGTCGCCAACGCCCAAGCCCCGAACGGCTCCACCGAGGTTCCCGCCTCTTGGACCGCCCGGGACGTGAGCACGCTGCCCGCGGATACCGCCGTCTGGATCGAAGGCGACGTGGTCAGCCTCTTGGGCATGACCCGCGGCGGCGACCCGATCTAACAACAACCGAGTTCAGCCCCGGGCCGGAAGCCGTCCAACCTCACGCACTCAGCCTCGCCCCTCACGAGGCGCGGGGCGGCGGAAGGCTCCGGGGCTGTCCCCTGTTCAACTCCTCCCGCGCCCGGTGTCTTGGGCGGTGTGCGGGCTCCGCCGATGACGTGGGGCCGGGTGCGGGAAGGGGTTGGCGTATGGAGGGAGGCAACATGACCCAAACAATCCGCCCGACCCCGTTCCAAGCTCAGGTCCTGATGGTCCCGGAGGACCATTTCTTGTTCCTTGGCGGTGGCCGCGGGGGCGGCAAGAGTTTCGGCCTACAACTCCTGATCCTGCGACACGTCCAGCAGTACAAGAACCGCGCCCGGGTCCTCGTGACGCGCCGCCGCTTGAAGTCGCTGCTCCAGTTCGCGGAGGAGTTGCGGGCGCTGCTCCGGTCCGCCTTCGGGCCGGGCGTCCAATTCAACATGAATGATTCGATCTTCCGCCTGCCCAACGGCGGGACGATCCAGCTCACGCACTGCGAGTCCTCCAGCTCCATCAGCGACGTAGCCCAGGGCATGAACTTCTCGCTCATCGCCGTGGATGAGGCGGGCGAAGGCCCGGGGATGGAGGTGATTGACCAGCTCGGGCTATCGCTCCGCGCCCCGGGCGTCCCCCTGCGCATGATCCTTGCCGGGAACCCGGGCGGGGCGAATCACTCCGCCCTCGCGGAGCGGTACGTCACGGGCCGGGAGCCCTTCGTGCCGTTCGAGTTCGGGGGGAACTCTTGGGTGTATTGCCCCAGCGTCCTTGACGACAACCCGCACCTCCCGGACGCCTACCGCCGGAACTTCGAGGTGCTGCGCCATACGGACCCGGCGCTGTACAAGGCGATGCGGACGGGCGACTGGTCCGCGATCACGGGGGACTTCTTCGCCGGGACGTGGCGGGCCGATCAAATGGTCATCGACCACCACGACCTACCGCCGCACCTGTTCGCCTCGCTGAAGCTCGGCATTGACTGGGGCTCCGCCGCCCCGATGGTCGCCATGTTGGGCGGACAGCTCGCCTATGACGTGCGCCTGCCTGACGACCGGGTACTGCCCAAGGGGGCTTGGGTCCTGTACGACGAACACGCGGAGTTCGACCCCCGGAACCTGAGCCGTGGGACGGGCCGGACCCCGGGCCAGATTGCGCCCGCCCTTCACGCCGTCTGCGCCCGGAACGGAATCCGCGCCCGGGGCGTGATCGACTCCGCCGCGGAAGCCCGGACGGCGGGCCGGATGGAGGCGAGTATCAGCGACCTGTTCCGGGAAGCCGGGGTCAGGGTGACGCCCGCCCGGAAGGGGCCGCGGGTGCCTCGCTTCGAGGCCCTGAAGTCCTTGATGGTTCAGGGCGAGTTCTTTGTCACCTCGCGCTGCCGGTTCTGGTTGCAGACCGTCCCGGCGCTGCCCCGCGATCCGCGGAACCCGGAGGACGTTGATACACGGGCGGTCGATCACGCCCTTGATGCTACGTCCTACCTGATCGCCGGGGCCTCCTCTGGGCATGTAGCCGTGGGCGACTTCTCGCCGCCGCGCCGCCTGCCCGATACCGGGGACCGGGTGATGTACGTCTGAGGTCAGACGCCCCATAGCAAAACGGCCACCCCGGAGGATGGCCGCTCGCCTTGAAGATGGTGCCGCTTATCTGACTCGAACAGATGACCTACCGCTTACGAAGCGGTTGCTCTACCAACTGAGCTAAAGCGGCGCACTCCTGAAACCGTTATTAAACCTTTATTAGCCTTGCCCTGCAACCCCGTAAGCCCGCGCCGTTACTGGCTTTTCTGGCTCTGGACGTGCTACTTACGAATGCGCTGCTCTACCAACTGAGCTATGCCGGCGTAAGGCAGCGCGCATTATAGCGGAATCCGCAGCCCGTTTTACAGGGCGGCCTTCAGCCGGCCGAGGACTTTTTCCCGACCGATGAGTTCGAGCGTGGCGTCGATGGCCGGGGTCTGCGGCTCGCCCGTGACGAGCACGCGCACCGGCATCGCCAGCTTCGGCATCTTGAGGTCGTGCGCGGCGAGCGTTTCCTTGAACGCGGCGCTGATCGCGCTGCGCTCCCAGTCGATACCTTCGAGTCGGGCCACCAGGCCGGCCAGGGCCGGCAGGACGTCCGCGGTGACGTGCTGCGCAAGCAGTTCGGGCGTCGCATGCAGCGTGCGATAAAACAGGGTGGCGACGTCGGCGAGGTCCGCGATGGTGACGGCGCGCTCCTTCACCAGGGCGACGACCGCGACGAGGTCAGGGCCGTTGTCGGGATCGGCATTGTTGCGCACCAGAAAGGGGCGGGCCAGCTCGGCCAGCCGCGCGTTGTCGGTGGCCTTGATGTACTGCTGGTTGAGCCAGCGCAATTTTTCCGTGTTGAACTGCGCGGCCGAGGGGGTGATGTGGTCGAGGTCGAACCACTGCACGAACTGCTCACGGCTGAACAGTTCCGCGTCACCGTGCGACCAGCCTAGCCGTGCGAGATAGTTGATCACTGCTTCCGGAAGATAGCCTTCCTCGAAATACTGCATGACCGAAACCGCGCCGTGGCGCTTGGACAGCTTGGTGCCGTCGTCGCCGAGGATCATCGACAGGTGCGCATACTGCGGCACGGTCGCGCCCAGCGCTTTCAGGATATTGATCTGGCGCGGGGTGTTGTTGACGTGGTCGTCGCCGCGGATGACGTGGGTGATCTGCATGTCCCAGTCGTCGACCACCACGCAGAAGTTGTAGGTGGGCGTGCCGTCGGCGCGCGCGATGATGAGGTCGTCGAGCTCGGCGTTGGCAAACGCGATGGTGCCCTTGACCAGGTCCTTCCACGCCACCGTCCCCGCGGTGGGATTGCGGAACCGCACCACCGGCTGCACGCCCGACGGCGCGACCGGCAGGGTCTTGCCGGGCTCGGGGCGCCAGGTGCCGTCGTAACGCGGCTTTTCGTTGCGCGCGCGCTGCGCCGCGCGCATGGCGTCGAGTTCCTCGGTGCTGCAATAGCAGTAGTAAGCGTCGCCGCTGGCAAGCATCTGCTCGATGACTTCCTTGTAGCGGTACAGGCGCTTGGTCTGGTAGAACGGGCCCTCGTCGTGATTGAGCTCGAGCCAGGCCATGCCGTCGAGGATGGCCTGCACCGCCTCCGGGGTCGAGCGCGCGATGTCGGTGTCTTCGATCCTGAGAATGAACTGGCCGCCGTGATGCCGCGCGAATGCCCACGAAAACAGGGCGGTGCGCGCGCCGCCGATGTGCAGGTAGCCGGTGGGGGAGGGGGCGAAGCGGGTGCGGATCATGACTCGGGCCGACTGGAAAAAAGCTGCCATTTTACCGGATCGCCGCGCGCGAAAATTGACCGCGGCGGTCGGTGTGTGTTTTAATTCGGCCCGCTTCGGGGCAGTTAGCTCAGCGGTAGAGCATCGCCTTCACACGGCGGGGGTCACAAGTTCGAACCTTGTACTGCCCACCACCCGAATTCCCACGCCCGGACCCGCCGGGTGTCCCGTGTCTGCCAATCGACCCGGGTTTTGCAGCGATCATCCCGATCACGTCCGTCTGCCTCGATTGGTGTTGCCACATGCGCAACAGGCCGTCGCAGGAACCCTACATGACTGTTGAAACCACCTTTGCCAGCCTTGCGCTGGCCGAACCCATTCTGCGTGCCATCGCCGACGCCGGCTACACCACGCCCACGCCGATCCAGGCGCAGGCCATCCCGCAGGTGCTGGCGGGCGGCGACCTGCTCGCCGCGGCGCAAACAGGAACGGGGAAAACCGCCGGCTTCACCCTGCCGATCCTGCATCACCTCTCGACCAAGGCCGCTCAGGCCAAGCCGGGCCGTCCGCGCTGCCTGATCCTGGTGCCGACACGCGAGCTCGCCGCGCAGGTCGAGGAATCGGTGAAAACCTATGGCAAGTATCTGCCGCTCACCTCGATGGTGATGTTCGGCGGGGTCAACATCAACCCGCAGTTCAAGGCGCTGAAGTCGCGCGTCGACATCCTCGTCGCCACGCCGGGGCGGCTGCTCGACCACCTCGGCCAGAAGACCGTCGATCTCTCGGGCGTCGAGATCCTGGTGCTCGACGAGGCCGACCGCATGCTCGACATGGGCTTCATCCGCGACATCAGGAAGGTGCTCGCGGCGCTGCCGAAGCAGCGCCAGAACCTGTTGTTCTCGGCGACCTTCTCCGACGAGATCCGTGCGCTCGCCAACGGCCTCCTGCACAACCCGAAGAGCGTCGAAGTCGCGCGCCGCAATACCACGGTGGACGTCGTCGAGCAGTCGCTGCACCGCGTGCCGCAGGCGCACAAGCGTGATCTGTTGGCGCATCTCATCAAGCACCACGACTGGCAACAGGTGCTGGTCTTCACCCGCACCAAGCACGGTGCCAACAAGCTTGCGGAGAAGCTCATCAAGGACGGCATCACCGCCGCCGCGATCCACGGCAACAAGAGCCAGGGCGCGCGCACGAAGGCGCTGGCGAGCTTCAAGGACGGCAGCGTGCGCGTGCTGGTGGCGACCGACATCGCCGCGCGCGGCATCGACATCGACCAGCTGCCGCAGGTGGTCAACTTCGAACTGCCCAACGTGCCCGAGGACTACGTGCACCGCATCGGCCGTACCGGTCGCGCCGGCGCGACGGGCGCGGCGCTGTCGCTGGTCGACGACGAGGAAATGGGCTACCTGCGCGACATCGAGAAACTGATCAAGTGCAGCATCGTGCGCGTCGAGATCGAGCCGGGCTTCGTGCCGCCGGCACGCGTCGAGCTCATGTCGGATGCGCGTCCGCCGCGGCCCGCGCAGGGCCGACCGGCGCCACGAGCAGGGCAGGGCGGTCGCCCAGGTCAGCCTGGCGGCCGCGCGCCGCAGGGCAAAGCGCCGTCCGGCCAGGCCCGTGCGGGCGCTGCCAAGCCCGCGCCCAAGCCCGGCCCGCAGCCGGCATCGCATGCGCGCAAGCCGCGTCCGCAGGCGGCGCTATTCTCGGCCAAGCCCGCCACGCGCGGGCACTGATCTCAGCGGCGCGTCAGGCGCGCCGCCAGCCAGGTCAGGCCGACCGCGACGGCAATCAGCGCGAAGGCCATGCCCAGCCGGTTGAGCGCGTCCGGCGCCAGCACCAGCAGCGCGCCCAGTTGCAGCATCATCAGGCCGGAGACGAGCTTGAGCAGCCGGCCCTCGCGTTCGGAGAGCTTGCGCGCCCCCAGCGTGAATGCAAAGACGGTCACGATGACGGCGAGCGGAATCACGTACACCAGGTTGTAGAGCGCGAGGTAAAGGTAGTGCTGCGCGCTGCCGACGTCGCGCAGCGTCAGCAGCCGCGTGTAGACCATGGGAAAGCCGGCGGTGCACAGGAGCTCGTAGAAATTGACCGCGACCGCCAGCAGCACCGTCGCGGCGAGCATCGCGGGGAGACTTCCGGCCGCCAGGATGGCGCGGGTGCGCTGATAGATCGCCGGCTTGCGCGCCTCCGGAATCGACAGCGACACGCCCCGTCCAAACCAGAGGAAATCCTTCACGTTGACGAGGCCGACGACGAGCGCTAGCGCACCGGCGGTGAGCGTGACCCAGGCGAGATGGCCGAGCACTTGGAACAGATTGAGCCAGGCGGCCATGAAGGCGAAATACATCAGCCCCGATACCAGCACGAACACGCCGCCGATCGCCAGCATGCGCCCCCGGCGTTTCTGGTGGACCAGCATCGAGAGCAGGAACAGCAGCACGAAGAAGGCGCAGGGATTGAAGGCGTCGAGGCCGGCGATCAGCACCGTCAACAGCGGCAGCGAATAGGTGTCCAGCCCAATTTCGCCGAAAAACGGCACCTGGAACGCGGGTGCCGGCAGGGCAGCGGCCGCCTCGCGCGTGCTGCCGCCTTGTGCTGCGGCGCGGCAGGTATCCAGCGCGGCGAGCAGCGCTGCCCCGCTTGTCGCATCGTCGTCCCAGCCCGTTTCCATGTGGCCGCAGTACAGCAGCGCCGGCACGTACTGCGCCGCCTGCCCGACCTGCTCGGCAAGCGCGATGTAATGGCGCGCATGTTCGGCATGGCGGGTGAGTTCGAGCGAATGCAGCTTCACCCATGGTCGCTGTTCGGGGATGGCCTCGATGAACGGCCGAGCCTCCAGGCAATGCGGACAGGCAAGCGACCAGAAGAAATACAGGTGGACGACCGGTTGGCCGTCGGTGCCGGGTTCGATCCAGGGGGTGTCGGCGTGGGCGCGCGGCATCAGCAGGGCGCACACGAGCAGCGCCCAGGCGGCGAGCGGAAAGTGCGACAGGAATCGGGTACGGCGCATGCCGCGAAGTATGGCCGAAGCTACAATTCTTTGCATGGACACGCTCGCAAGCTACGACGAACTGCCCTACGACAGTCTGCCGCTACCGGAGACGCAGCCGGACGTCATCGCTGCCGTGGCGCGCCTGCACGGCTTCGACGCCCAGGACCCGACACGCGCGCGTATCCTCGAACTGGGCTGCGCGCAGGGTGGCAACCTGATCCCGCTGGCGTGGCGCTGGCCCGCATGCGAATGCATCGGCATCGAGCTTTCGCGGGTGCAGGCGGCTGCCGGTGCCGATTTCGTCGCGCACCTGGGGCTGCAGAACGTGCGCATCCTGCACGGCGATCTTGCCGCCTTGCCGGGCGATCTCGGCGAATTCGACTACATCATCGCGCATGGCGTGTATTCCTGGGTGCCCCCTGCCGTGCAGCAGGCCCTGCTCGATGCGTGCCGCCGTCATCTGTCGCCGCAGGGGCTTGCCTATGTCAGCTTCAACGTTGCCGCCGGCTGGGCGCCTCTGGCGCCCCTGCGTGCCGCGCTGCGCGAGCGCACCGATGCGGCGCTGCCGGCGCCGGCACGCTGCCGTCAGGCACTGCGTGTGCTGGACGAGCTGGCGGGGGAGTGGTCCGATGCGGCACTGCGAAAAGAAATCGCCTACCTCCGGAGCGCCCCGCCTTCATACCTGTTCCACGAATATCTCGCCGAGTTCAACGAGGCGATCGACTTCGCCTCATTCGCCGCGCGCCTCGACAGCCACGACCTGCGTTACGTGGGTGAAGTGGGGCCACGGCGCGCGGTGGTCGAACTCGAGGACGCCTGGGGCCTTGCGCCGGAGGGGATGACGGGACGCTGGCACGATGCCGAGGGCGCGCTCGATGCGGTGCTGGGCACGCGCTTTCGTCGTGTCTTGGTCGCGCGCGCGGATGCCGAGTGCGCGCAGCCCCCGCAGGTGGAGCGCCTGGCTTCACTGGCGTTCTACGCGGACCTGGCGAGCGACGAGGAAATCGATCTCGACGCAGCGAACGAGCAGGTTTTCGTCAACCCGGCAGGCAACCGCTTTGCGGTCGCCGAACCGGCGATGAAGGCCGCCGTCATGGCGTTGTCGATGGTTTATCCGCGTGCGCTGACCTACGCGGCGCTGCTCGATGCAGCGCACGGGGTGATGGCCGATTTCGGCGCCGCCGGAGAGATCGATGCGATGGTGCTGCAGGACGCCCTGTTTCGTCTGGTCATGGTGCATGGTGTCATGCCCACCGTGTGGACGGGGGCGACGGGCGGCGAGCCGGGCGAGCGGCCGGTCGCGCACGCGCTTGCCAGGTTGCAGGCAGTGCGGCCGGACTGGGTGGTCAGCGGCACGCGTCATGTGGCACTGGATCTCGACGCCGCGGGGCGTGAGCTGCTCGCTCGCCTGGACGGCACGCTCACGCAGGACGCGCTCTCGGCGCACATGCACGCAAATCTGCGAGGCAGCGGGCTGGAACTGGCGCGCACGCAGGTCGACGCGCTGACGGCGCGACAGCTTTGGCAATTCGCACGGCAGGGCTTGCTGATCGCGTGAACCGCGGGATGGACACCGCGGTGCAAAGGGCGCTTACAATGGCCGTATCGATTGCGCAAGGACGGAGCCTGCATGACTGAGTTCGCGCCTGAAATCGACCAGTTCGTCGCCGAACTGGACGCCGCCGTCGAGGCGCACATGGACTGGACGCGCCGCGTACTGCGCTGCACGGTATTGCGGGTGACTCCCGGCGACGACGTGATGGCGCCCGAGGCGCACACGCTGTGCCGCTTCGGCGGCTGGTTTCGCAGCCATCGCAAACATTTCGAGGCGCTCGATCCCTTGTCGACGCAGCGCATAGAGATCGTTCACCTCAGCATGCACGAGGCGATTCGAGGTATCTGCGCCACCGTCCTGGCCGACCAGCCGGGCCGCCTGACCGACCTGCAGGCCTTCGAGCTCGCGCAGGACGAGTTGCTTGCGCTGCTGGCGCGCTTCAAGACGCTGATCCTCACCCACGCCGCGCGCCGTGACGTGCTGACCGGACTGCCGCTGCGACACGGCATCGAGCACGATTTCAGCCAGATCAGGAAAGAGGCCGCGCGCAATGGCTTGCGGCTGTATGTCGTGATGATCGACATCGATCGTTTCAAGCGCGTCAACGACACCTGGGGTCATCCCGTGGGAGATACGGTATTGCGCCATCTGGCCGATACCCTGCGCCGCAGCGTGCGCGGTAACGAGCCGTTGTACCGCTTCGGCGGCGAGGAATTCCTCGTGCTGGCGCAGTGCCGGACGGTCGAGGCGGCGGCCCAGACCGCGGAGCGCATCGTGTCGGCAGTGCGTGCCGCTCCCGCCCCGCTACCCGATGGCGGGATGTTGCCGCTCACGGTGACGGCAGGACTGGCCGAGGTGCGGGAAGACGATACGCTGACAGCCGTCGTCGAGCGTGCCGACGCGGCCCTCTATCAGGGCAAGCAGGCCGGCCGCGACCGCTGGGTCATCGCCGGACACTGAGCGTCAGCGCGGCGCCTGCCAGCAGTTGTTGTTGATCTGCCAGGTGAGCGAGAGCTGCTCGCTGCCGGGATACAGGACATATTTCACGCCAAGGTAGTCCGAACCCTTGCGCCAGAACATCGCCAGCAGGTTTTTCTCGCCGCTGGCGACGACGCTCGACTGCGGGATGACCTTCAGCGGGTTGCCGTAGAGGTTGGAATAGTTCGAGGCGACGACGATGAAATGGCGAAACGCCGGCGCGATCTCCTGATCGAACGCCACCAGCTTGTCGTTGCAGAAGGTGAACAGGAAGCGGCGTCCGGCGTTGTTGGCGTCGTCGTAGACGAACAGGGCGTCGTTGCCCACCGGTATCGATTTGTCGAAGCTCCAGGACTTCAGCGCCTGTTCGACTTCGGCCCGCGTCATGCCGTTGCGGAATTCACCGACTTCCCAGGCGTGAACGGGCAGGGTGACCAGGGCGGTGGCGAGGAGGGCGACGGCTCGGCGTTTCATGCGTGTTGAATGGGCAAAAGTGCCGCAAGCATACCGCAGCCGTGCGCTTACTTGCCCAGCATGGCGCCGAACACCTTCTTCAGCAGATCGCTGCCGGCCTGCATCGGGTTCGCGCGCAGCGCGGCCTCCTTTTCGCCGATCACGGTGTAGAGGCGGTCGAGCGCCTCGCGCGTGACGTAGTGGTCCACACTCGCCTGTTCCCTGTCGATGAGGTTGAACTGCGCGGCCATGCCAGCGTACTGGTTGTATTGTCGCGCCAGGCCCACCTGGTCGGTGGTCGCCTTGACGATGGGGCCGAAGCGCTCGGTGAGTTGCGTCTCGGTCTTGCCGCGGAAGAAATCGGTTGCCGAGGTCTTGCCGCCGGTCAGGATGCCCTTCGCGTCCTCCAGCGTCATTTCCTTCACTGCGTCGACCAGCAGCGTCTTCGCTTCGGGCACGGCGGCTTCCGCGGCGCGGTTCATCGATAGCACCAGTTCGTCGGCTTGCCGGCCCAGGCCAACCATGCGCATCGCCTTTTCCGCCTTCTGCAGGCTGGGCGGCAGCGGGATCTTCAGCGCCGCGTTGCCGAAGAAACCGTCCTTCTGTCCGAGCTGAGCGACCGCGGCCTCGGCGCCGCGCATCAGCGCCTCCTTCAAGCCCGCGTTGATGTCGCTGCCCGGCAGCGCGTCGACGCCGCTGGCAGCCGGCGCCGTGGACGGGCTGGCGGGCTTGTTGATCACACCCTTGAGCATCTCGCCCCAGTCGAAGGCGTAGGCGGGCACGGCCAGGGCAAGGCCGGCGGCAAGCAGGGTCGAAGCAATCAGCGGGCGCATGATGATCTCCTGAGACGGGGGAGGCTACAGCACTTCTGCAGCATAGTCGGCGAGGCGCGAACGCTCACCCCGCTGCAGGGTCACGTGTCCGTTGTGCGGCCACCCCTTGAAGTGATCGACGACGTAGGTGAGGCCGGAACTGCCCTCGGTGAGGTAGGGCGTGTCGATCTGTGCGATGTTGCCGAGGCACACCACCTTGGTGCCGGGCCCCGCGCGCGTGATGAGCGTCTTCATCTGCTTCGGGGTGAGGTTCTGCGCCTCGTCGATGATGAGGAACTTGTTGAGGAAGGTGCGGCCGCGCATGAAGTTCAGCGATTTCACCTTGATGCGCGAACGGATCAGATCCTGCGTCGCGGCGCGTCCCCAGTCGCCGGCCTCGTCGTCGCTCTTGTTCAACACGTCGAGGTTGTCCTCCAGCGCACCCATCCACGGCGTCATTTTCTCCTCCTCGGTGCCGGGCAGAAAGCCGATGTCCTCGCCCACCGGAACGGTGACGCGCGTCATGATGATCTCGCTGTAGAGCTTCTTGTCGAGCACCTGCGCCAGTCCGGCGGCCAGCGTCAGCAGGGTCTTGCCGGTACCGGCCTGGCCGAGCAGGCTGACGAAATCGATCTCGGGATCCATCAGCACGTTGAGCGCGAAATTCTGCTCGCGGTTGCGTGCGGTGATGCCCCACACGTTGTTCTTGTGATGGCTGTAATCCTTCACCGTCACCAGTTCCGCCTGTTTGCCCTCCACCTTCAGTACCTTGGCGTAAAGAGGATTGGGCCCTTCCTGGTAGACGAATTCGTTGGGCAGCAGCGTGGGTACCAGCGGACCCTTGATGCGGTAATAGGTGTGGCCATTGCCCTGCCAGGATTCCATGCCCTTGCCGTGGGTCTCCCAGAAATCGCCCGGCAGCTCACGCAGGCCGCTGTAGAGGAGATCGGTATCCTCCAGCACCTTGTCGTTGAAGTAGTCCTCGGCCGGCAGTCCCAGCGCACGCGCCTTGATGCGCATGTTGATGTCCTTCGACACCAGGATGACCTGGCGCTTGGGATGCAGGCGTGACAGGAACAGCACCACGCCGAGTATCTGGTTGTCGACCTTGGAGGTGGGCAGGCTGAGGGGAATGTCGCCGGTAATCACCTGCGTTTGCAGGAACAGCCTGCCGGTCGCCGCGTTGTGGCTGAACGGGCCGAGCGGGACGCCCTGCTCGATGTTGTCGAGCTTGCAGATGATTTCGTCGAGGAAGCGGCTGGCCTGACGTGCGTTGCGCGACACCTCGCTCATGCCGCGCTTGTGCTGGTCGAGCTCTTCCAGAGTGGCGATCGGCACAAAGATGTCGTGTTCCTCGAAACGCACGAGGCTGGTGGGGTCGTGCATAAGCACGTTGGTATCCAGCACGAAGAGCTTGGTCTGGGCAGCGGATTTTCTCGGCATGTTGGCGGCACGAAGTTGCAGGTGCGTTCATCCTACAACAAGGCGATGGCGGCTTGTGGCGCTGCGCATACAAAATCGGTGGAGGCCTTTGCTCGGGTTTCGGCACGCGGATTTGTCATTACAATGTCCGTTTTCACTCGCGCGGGCAGGTTGGGCGGATGAGTGCCCGCTTGCCGCACGTCATCCACATGGCGCGATGGATCGCACTGTTGTTGATGCTGCTGTCGGGTGTGCCGGTCGTGGCGGAGACGCTGCCGCTGGCGCAACTCGCCGTACCGCCCGGCTTTGCGGTGGAACTCTTTGCGCGCGTGCCCAACGCGCGGCAGATGGCACTCGGCGAGCGCACGCTGTTCGTCGGCAGCATGCGTGCCGGCAAGGTCTACGCGATTCCGCTCGCGGGCCCGCGCACGCCGCGCGTCATCGCCGAGGGACTCGCCCTGCCGGTCGGCGTCGCGTTCCGTGACGGTGATCTCTACGTTTCCGCCGTCGATCGCGTGCTGCGCCTGCGCGGCATCGAAGCGCGCCTTGCCAGCCCACCCCGTGCGGAAGTGGTCAGCCGCGCCTGGCCCGGCGACACCCATCACGGCTGGAAATTCATCGCCTTCGGCCCCGACGGCAAGCTCTACGTGCCGGTCGGTGCGCCGTGCAACATCTGCGAGCCAGCCCCCGAGCGTTACGCGATCATCACGCGCATCGACGTCGCGGGTGGCATGCCGGAAGTCGTTGCGCGCGGCGTGCGCAACACCGTGGGCTTCGACTGGCATCCGCGTACCGGCGAACTCTGGTTCACCGACAACGGCCGCGACTGGATGGGGGACGATGCACCGCCCGACGAACTGAATCGCCTGCGCCAGCCCGGACTGCACTTCGGCTACCCGTATTGCCATGGCGGCACCCTGGCCGACCCCGAGTTCGGCGCCAAGGCGTCCTGCGAGACCTTCGAGGCGCCGGCGCAGAATCTCGGTGCGCACGTCGCCGCGCTGGGGATGCGCTTCTACACCGGGTGGCAGTTTCCCGCGCGCTATCGCGGCGCCATTTTCATTGCCGAGCATGGCTCGTGGAACCGAGCCAGCAAAAGCGGTTTCCGTGTCAGCGTGGCGCGGCTCGACGGCGACCGTGTGACCGCGTACGAGCCCTTCGTCACCGGCTGGCTGCAGGGCGAAACTGCGTGGGGGCGCCCTGCCGACGTACTGGGGCTGCCCGACGGCAGCCTCCTGGTGTCGGACGATCATGCCGGTGCGATCTATCGCATCGTCTATCGCGGCAGCCGGTAAAATGTGCGCGATGAAGCTCCTCGTTCTGGACACCTCCACCGAATGGTGCTCGGCCGCGCTATGGCTCGACGGCCGCGTCGAAGCGCGCCGCGTGCACGCCGGCCAGCGGCACAGCAGCCTGCTGCTGCCGATGATCGATGCGCTGCTGCGCGAGCAGGGCGTGGCGCTGCGCGAACTCGACGCCATCGCCTATGGCGCGGGGCCTGGTTCGTTCACTGGTTTGCGCATCGCCTGCGCGGTGACGCAGGGGCTGGCGTTCGGCGCCGGGCTGCCGGTGGTCGGCGTGTCCACGCTGGAATCGATCGCCGAGCAGGCCGGTGCCGAACAGGTGCTGACCGTCCTCGACGCGCGCATGGCCGAGGTGTACTGGGCGGCCTACCGCCGCGACGGCGCGGGCTGGCGCACCGTATGCGCGCCGCAACTGGCGGTGCCGGATACGGTGACCGTTCCCGGAGAGGGCGCCTGGGTCGGCGCGGGCAACGGTTTTGCGGCCCTGGCGGACGTCCTGCCTCCGCGCCTGGTGTCGCGACTCGTGCGCATCGATGACACGCTGGTGCCGGACGCCGCGGCGATGGCGCGACTCGCGGTGCGTGCGCTGGAGCGTGGTGCAGCCGTCGACGCCGCACTCGCCGCGCCCCTCTATTTGCGCGACAAGGTGGCGCTGACGGTGGATGAGCGCCGCGCGAGACAGACGGCATGAGCGCCGTGTTCGAAGTCCGGCACAGCGTGCGTCCGATGGACGCGGCGGACCTGCCGCGCGTTCACCATATCGAACTGGCGAGCCATGCCCATCCCTGGACACCGCGCAATTTCTCCGACTCGCTCGTTGCCGGCTACGGCATGTGGGTGCGTGAGGCCGACGGCGAGATCATCGGCTACTATGTCCTCATGGCCGGGGCGGGCGAAGCCCATCTGCTCAATCTCACCATCGCACCCACTTGGCGCCGCCACGGTCTGGGGCGCGAAATGCTGGAACACAGTGTCCTTAGCGCACGCACACACCACGCGGAAAACCTCTTTCTCGAAGTGCGCCTCTCCAATGCCGCCGCCATTGCCCTTTACCGCAGCAGCGGCTTCGTCGATCTGGCGGTGCGGCGCGGCTACTATCCCGCGCGCGACGGGCGCGAGGATGCGCTCATCATGCGGCGTGACCTGACATGCTGAGCCGCGCCGAGGTCTTCGAGGAACTCGGCATCGGCCCGGTCTGGCGTCTGCGTGACGCATCCGCGGCCGACGCGCCGCCGACCGCTCACCCCGCGCCCGTCATCGACTGGGATGCGCTGGCCGACGCCGTGGCGCGCTGCACGGCGTGCAAGCTCCATCTCACGCGCACCCAGGGCGTGCTCGGTGTCGGCGACCGCAACGCCGACTGGCTCATCGTCGGCGAGGCACCCGGCGCCGATGAGGACGCCCAGGGCGAGCCCTTCGTCGGCCAGGCGGGCAAGCTGCTCGATGCCATGCTCGCGGCCATCGGCCTTGCGCGCGGCGCCAACGTCTACATCGCCAATGTCCTGAAATCGCGCCCGCCGGGCAACCGTCAGCCCGAAGCCGACGAGATTGCCGCGTGCCTGCCGTACCTGTTGAACCAGATCGCGCTCATCCGGCCGAAGATCATTCTCGCCCTCGGCCGTGTCGCCGCCCAGACGCTGCTGGAAACCGACGAAACCATCGCCCGTCTGCGCGGCCGCGTGCACGCATTCCGGGGCATACCCCTCATCGTCACCTATCATCCCGCCTACCTCCTGCGCAACCTGCCGGACAAGGCGCGGGCATGGGAGGACCTGTGCCTGGCACGGCGCACGATGACCATGACCCCTGACCCCTGACCCCTGACTCCTTCGATGAAACTCCTGCACCCCGCCCTCAAGGTTCGCCTGCTCTACATGTCCCCGCTCGGCCATCACCAACTGGCGCTCTGGCTGCCCGGTGACGTATCGCACGGCGAGGCACAGATCGACCTCGGCGAGCGTATCGAACGCGAACTGCCGGTGGAAACGTTTCGCAGCGACATCGCGCCGTTGCGCGTGGGCCGTTTCTATCCATCGCAACTGCTGAAGCTCGACGATGCGCCGGCGCCGATGTTCCGCGTGCTGAAGTGCGACGCCACGCGCTTCGTCGCCGATTTCAGCCACCCCCTGCAGGCGCGCGTATTCACCGTCGACAGCAGCAAGGCGGACATGCCGACCGAGCCGGTGGGCAAGCTCGAACACCTGCTGCAATGGGCCGGCATGGAGGGCGCACTCGACACACCAGCGGATTTCAGCGCGCCGGACGCGTTCGCACGCGACGATGAGACGCCGGACAGCGTGTTCTATGCCGAAGCGCGCCGGCTGACCCACGTCGACGCGGTGTGCGCACGCCGCATCCAGGCCCTGTACCGCACCGTGTTGCCGCCGCAGGCGCGGGTGCTCGACCTCATGGCGGGCTGGCGCTCGCACCTGCCCGACACCGTGACGCCGGCGGTCGGCCTTGGCATGAACGCCGAGGAAATGGCGGACAATCCGCAACTCGCCGAGCACGTCGTGCACGACCTCAATACCGAACCGCGTCTGCCGTTTGCCGACGCCAGCTTCGATGCCGTGGTATGCAGTCTCTCGTTCGAATATCTGACGCAGCCGCAGGCGGTGGTCGACGAAGTCCGGCGCGTGCTGAAGCCGGGTGGCGTGTTCGTGGTGACGCTGTCGCATCGCTACTTTCCGCCCAAGGTGATTCGCCTGTGGACGCAACTGCATCCGATGGAGCGCATGGCCTGGGTCGCGAGCCTGCTTGCGGCGGCCGGCTTCGGCAAGATCAAGACCTACGTCGAACACGGTCTCAAGCGGCCGAAGGACGACCGCTATGCCGACCGCCTGCCGGAATCGGATCCGCTGTTTGCGACCTGGGGCGTGGCACCCTGATATGCTGTTGCGATAATTCATACAGGAGACGTGCGATGCTGAAATGGCTGATGACGGTTTTCATGGCGCTGGCCCTGTCCGGCTGCGGCTACAACACCCTGCAGACCACCGACGAGGACATCAAGGCGACCTGGGCGGAGGTGCTGAACCAGTACCAGCGCCGTGCCGATCTCGTCCCCAACCTCGTCAATGTGGTGAAGGGCTACGCTGCGCACGAGGAAAAGGTGTTCATGGAAGTCACCGAAGCGCGCGCGCGGGTCGGTGCCATGCAGGCGACGCCGGAGCTGGTCAATGACGAGGCGGCCTTCCAGAAATTCATTGCCGCGCAGGGTGAGCTGACCGGCGCGATTTCCCGGCTCCTGCTGGTCGCCGAGAATTACCCGCAACTGAAGGCGGACGGCCTGTTCCGCGACCTGCAGGCGCAACTGGAGGGTACCGAGAACCGCATCACCGTCGCGCGCAACCGGTACATCGACGCGGTCAAGGCCTACAACGTCACGGTGCGTGCCTTCCCGTCCAACCTCACCGCGATGCTGTTCGGCTACACGACCAAACCCAGCTTCACGGTGGAAAACGAAAAGGCGATCGCCACGCCGCCCAAGGTCGATTTCGGCGCGCCGGCCGCCCCTGCACCCGCGAACTGACGCGCGCATGCGGCGTTCCGCCCTTGGCTTCGCGCTTGCGCTGTGCGCGCTGCTGGTCTGGGCACAGGTGGCGGTGCCGGATCTGGCGCGCCGCGTCACCGATCTGACAGCGACGCTCGATGCGGCGCAGGTCGCGGCGCTGGAAGCAAGGCTTGCCGCATTCGAGGCGCAGAAGGGCAGCCAGATTGCGGTACTGATCGTGCCCAGCACCGCACCCGAGGACATCGCGCAGTTCGGCATCCGTGTTGCCGAAGCGTGGAAGATCGGCCGCGCCCGCGTCGACGACGGCGTGATCCTCATCGTGGCGAAGGACGACCGCACGCTGCGCCTGGAAGTCGGTTACGGTCTGGAAGGCGCGATTCCCGACGCGGTGGCGAAGCGGGTGATCGCGGAGATCATCGTGCCGCACTTTCGCGATGGTGATTATGCCGGCGGCATCGACGCGGGCGTTACCCAGCTCATGCGTCTGATCGAGGGCGAAGCGCTGCCTCCGCCCGCATCGGCACCCGCCTCCGGCGCCGACGAGGGCCGCTTCATGCTGCTGGTGATCGGCGGCATCGTCGCCGGCTGGGCGCTCTCCCTGCTGATGAGCCGGCCGGCCGCGGGCGGCCTGGCCGCGCTCGGTAGCGGCGTGGCCGGCGCCATGCTGTTCGGCCTGAGCCCGCTGCTGTTTTTCCTGGTGATCTTCGTGTTCGTCATGGTCGCCGGCGGCGGACGCGGCGGCACGGGGTGGTCGAGCGGTGGCGGCTCCTGGGGTGGCGGCGGTGGTAGTTCCTGGGGCGGCGGTGGCGGCGGATTCGGCGGCGGAGGCGCATCGGGGCGATGGTGAGACTCAAGCGTGTACTGCGCCAACTGTTCACTCCGCATTGGGCCTGGAAACGCGCCTTTCCCCAGGCGACACTCGACACCATCGAAGCGGCGATCCGCACCTCGGAGCGGCACCACGCTGGCGAGATCCGCTTCGTCATCGAAAACAGCCTGCCGCTCCGGCTGGCGTGGGGCGGCACCAGCGGGCGCGTTCGTGCGCTCGAGCTGTTCTCCGTATTGCGCGTGTGGGACACCGAGGCCAACAGCGGCGTGCTGATCTACCTGCTGCTCGCCGACCGCGACATCGAGATCGTCGCCGACCGCGGCATCGCCGCGCGGGTGGTGCGCGCGGAGTGGGAAGCGATCGCGCGCAGCATGGAAAGCGCGTTCCGTCAGGGCGACTTCGCCCGCGGTGCACTGGCCGGCATTGCGGCGGTGAATGCCCTGCTTGCCCTCCATTGTCCGCCGCCGGCGCATAATCGCAATGAACTGGATGACCGGCCACTCATACTGGGGAGATGAAATGCAGGCATACGTAGGGTGGTGGATTCTGGCAGCGGTGCTGGTGGGTCTCGAACTCACCAGTGGTACCTTCTATCTGCTGGTGTACGGCATCGCCGCCGCTGCGGCAGGCCTCGCCGCCTGGCTCGGCGCAAGCTTTCTGGTGCAATTGCTGTCGGCGGGGGTGGTCGCCGTGCTCGGCAAGGTGTTGCTCAACCGCTGGAAGCGCGATACCGGCCATCCCGAAGCGAGCGTGCAGGACATGGACATTGGCCAGAGCGTGCAGCTGGAGTCGTGGCAGGACGGGCGCGGGCAGGTGCGTTACCGTGGCGCGCTGTGGGACGCGGAAGCGGAATCGGCCGCGGTCGACCCTGCGCGGCCGCTTTTCATCCGCGCCGTGCGCGGTAACGTGCTGGTGCTGGGCAACTGACAACAACGGAGACAAACATGGATATCGTCGCACTGGTTCTGCTCGCTGTCATCGCCATCGTCATCGCCAAGGGCGTGCGCGTGGTGCCGCAACAGAACGCCTGGGTGGTCGAGCGGCTCGGCAGGTTTCACGCCGTCCTCGCGCCGGGGCTCAATCTGGTGATCCCCTTCATCGACAATGTCGCCTACAAGCATTCGCTGAAGGAGGTGCCGCTCGACGTGCCGAGTCAGGTCTGCATCACCCGCGACAACACGCAACTTGCCGTCGACGGCGTGCTGTACTTCCAGGTGACCGACCCGAAAATGGCGTCCTACGGATCGAGCGATTACATCGGGGCGATCACCCAACTGGCGCAGACCACCCTGCGTTCGCTGATCGGCCGCATGGAAATGGATCGAACCTTCGAGGAGCGCGAGGAAATCAACCGTGGCGTGGTCATGGCGCTGAACGAGGCCTCGGTCAACTGGGGGGTGAAGGTGCTGCGCTACGAAATCAAGGACCTTACGCCACCCAAGGACATCCTCACCGCCATGCAGCGGCAGATCACCGCCGAGCGCGAGAAGCGCGCGCTGATCGCTTCCAGCGAGGGCCGCATGCAGGAACAGATCAACCTTGCCAGCGGCGAGCGCGAGGCGGCGATCCAGCAATCGGAGGGTGACAAGCAGGCGGCGATCAACGTCGCCCTGGGCGAGGCCGAGGCGATCAAGGCGATCGCCGCTGCCAACGCCGAGGCGATTGCCCGCGTCGCGCTGGCGATCGAAAAACCGGGTGGCATGCAGGCGGTCAATCTCAAGGTCGCGGAAAAATACGTCGAAGCCTTCTCCGGTATCGCCAGGACCGGCAACACCCTGATCGTGCCGTCCAATATGGCCGATCTCGCCACGTTGATCGCCGGCGCGATGAGCGTGGTCAAGGCCCAGCAAGCCGGCAGCAGCGATCCGTCTTGAAATTCAGTGGATGACGTCGTTGCGGTGGCGTAGCCAGATGGCCGTCATCACCGCGCTGATGAACAGGCCGAATACCCAGATGATGGTGTGGATGTGCCATTCGGCGCGCATCATCATGGCGTAGGCGCCGGTAAGCACGAGAATGCTGATGTTCTCGTTGAAGTTCTGCTGCGCGATCGAATGTCCGGCCCCCATCAGCAGATGGCCGCGATGTTGCAGCAGCGCATTCATCGGCACCACGAAGTAGCCCGCCAGCACGCCGCCGAGCAGCAGCAGCAGCGCGGCGGGCAGCACGCTTTCCACCCAGATCAGCGCGATGGGCACGAAACCGAGCAGGATGCCGGCCGGCAATACGCCGATGGCATTCTGCAGGCGCACGAACCTGCCGGCGAACATTGCGCCGAGGGCGATGCCCACGGCGGAAGCGGCGGTGAGCTGGGTGGCCTGGTCGAGGCCGAATTTCAGGTTGAGCGCGGCCCAGGTGATGACCAGCAGGCGCAGCGTCGCGCCGACACCCCAGAACAGCGTGGTGACCGCGAGCGAGACCTGGCCGAGGGGGTCGCGCCACAGCAGCGTGAAACTGTGCCAGAAGTCGTGCAGGATGAATGCGGGCGTTTTGCTCGGTAGCGCGTGATCGATCGGCAGGCGCGGAATGAACAGGTTGGCGAGTGCCGCGGCGAGATACAGACCGGCGATGATGACGATGGCGAACTTTGGTGCGATGAGCGTCGATTGCATGCCCAGCGCCGCAAGCGTCTGCGCGGCGAGCTCGGGATTGATGAGTACGCCGCCGATGATCGCGCCGAGCACGATGGCCGCGACGGTGGTGCCTTCCATCCAGCTGTTGGCGACGACCAGCCGGTCCGGCGGCAACAGCTCGGTGAGAATGCCGTACTTGGCCGGCGAGTACATGGCCGCGCCGATGCCGACGATGGCATAGGCGAGCAGGGGATGCAGCCCGGCCAGCATTACTGCTGTGCCGGCGAACTTGACACTGTTGGCGATCAGCATGACGCGCCCCTTGGGCACCGCGTCGGCGAATGGCCCGACCAGCGGCGCCAGCACGATGTAGGCGATGACGAACACCGTCTGCAAGAGTGGCGAATGCCAGTCCGGCGCGGCGAAAAACAGCAGCAAGCCGATGGCGGCGAACAGCAGGGCATTGTCCGCGAGAGCCGAGAGGAACTGCGCCAGCAGGACGGTGTAGAAGGCGCGGTTCACGCTGTGGGAAGCTGTGGACAACCAGCAAGAGCGGGTCGGGGTGCTTTCAACACGGGCGGGTTTGTGGTTGAATAAAAAACTTTTTTGACCCGGGAGGGCGAGTTTATGGCCGACCGCAGACTGCAAGTATTCTACACCGTCGCCAAACAGCTCAGTTTCACGCGCGCCGCCGACCTCTTGTACATGACCCAGCCGGCGGTGACCTTCCAGGTCAAGCAGCTTGAAGAACACTTCACCACGCGTCTGTTCGAGCGCAGCCACGGCAAGATTTCCCTCACCCCGGCGGGTGAACTGGTGATGGGCTATGCCGAGCGCATCCTCGCGCTGACTGCGGAAATGGAAGCGCGCGTCGGCGAACTGACCGGCATGGTGACCGGGCCGCTGATGATCGGCGCGTCGACCACCATTGCCGAGTATCAGCTGCCGCGTATCCTTGGCGAATTCAAGGAGCGTTTCCCCCAGGTACAGGCCCGCCTCACGGTCGCCAACTCCGAAACCGTCGCCGCCAAGGTGGCCGAGCACAGCCTTGACGTCGGTCTCATCGAGGCCCCGTCGCACAACCCGCATCTCACTACGCTCGCCTGCTGCGAGGACGAGCTGGTGATGATCTGTGCGCCGAATCACCCCCTGGCGTCGCGCTACAGCGTTACGGCGAAGGAGATCGCGGAACATCCTTACGTGTCGCGCGAGCACGGTTCCGGTACCCGCGAGGTCGTCGACGATTTCTTCAAGGGCAACGGCGTCAATCCTGACGACCTGCGTATCGAGATGGAGCTCGGTAGTCCCGAGGCGATCAAGGGGGCAGTCGAGGCGGGCCTCGGCGTGGCGATCATGTCCGCATCCACGGTGGTCAAGGAAATCCAGCTCGGCACGCTGGCGGCAGTGCCGCTGAAACCGCGCCTGACGCGCGTGCTGTCGATGGTCTATGCGAACGAGAAATTCCGCAGCAAACTGCTCGACGCCTTCATCGGCTTCGTCGAGAACAGATTCCAGGATTGCGGTGTAAAAGTCGTTCCGGTGAAGCGTTCCTCCAAGGGCCGCGGGCGCTGATGCGCGACAGCAGGCAGTTGTTATCGCTGTTTCGTGCCTTGTCGCCCGGGCGCAAGGCGGCACTGCTTGAATATGCCGAGTTTCTCGCTTCGCGCGAGGAGCACGATACGGCGAATGCCCTGCCGACCGAGCCACTGGCGATTCCGCGACCGGCCGAGGAGAATGTCGTCAAGGCGATCCAGCGCCTGATGCAGACCTATCCCATGCTCGAACGCAACCGCATCTTTCACGAGGCTTCGTCACAGATGACGCGCCATCTCATCCACGGCGTTGCCGCCACGGAAGTCATCGACGAGCTTGAACGCATCTTCGTGCGCCATTATCAGCTGCATCTCGAGGCGCGCGATCCGGACCAGGGTTGAGTGTGGAGCGCCCAACGACGTTCGTGCCCCGGGCTTGACGGAGCACGGTTTGCCGCGCAAATGAGCGGTTTGCGGGGGTGGTGGCCGGGTTCGGCGCGCGCGAGTGCGCTACCGGATGGGACGAGCCGCCTCACTATTGACCTTCCCTCGA
>MKWN01000049.1 GCA_001899775.1 Thiobacillus sp. 65-29 | reverse complement strand
CGGCACGGACTTGCACCGTGCTATGTACGCGCCTTCACGGGCGCACTAGGAGCGGCGCCCTCGCCGCGATTTCCGGGCGGTGGAGCCATCACCCCATCGGGCCGGGGGCGGCCCTCCTACAACAACGCGCACCCATGTAGGAGCGGCGCCCTCGCCGCGATTTTCGGGCAGAGGAACCATCACTCCATCGGGCCGGGGGCGGCCCTCCTACAACAACGCGCACCCATGTAGGCGCGGCACCCTCGCCGCGATCGCGCCATCATAGGAGCAATCGCCCCTGCAGGCGTAACGAACAACCTCACTGCATTGTAAAACACGCGAACGCACGGACCAAAAAAAGCCGCCCACAGCGGACGGCCTTTTGTGCGGGGACGCGATCAGCGCTTGGAGAACTGCTTGCGGCGACGCGCCTTGTGGAAGCCGACCTTCTTGCGCTCGACTTCGCGGGCGTCGCGGGTCACGAGACCGGCGGCCTTCAGCGCAGGCTTCATCTCGGCCGAGAAATCGATCAGCGCGCGGGTGATGCCGTGGCGCACCGCGCCGGCCTGGCCGGATTCGCCGCCGCCAGACACGTTCACCATGATGTCGAACCTGTTCAGGTTGTCGGTCAGCACCAGCGGCTGGCGCACGATCATGCGGCCGGTTTCGCGGGAGAAATATTCGTCGACCGGCTTGTCGTTGACGACGATCTTGCCGCTGCCCGCCTTGATGAACACGCGCGCAACCGATTCCTTGCGACGACCGGTACCGTAGTTGTAGTTGCCAATCATGGGATGACCTTAATAATGCCTGGTGTGGATTAAGCCTGGACGTCCAGGGGCGTGGGCTGCTGCGCCGCGTGCGGATGCTCGGCGCCGGGATAAATCTTCATTTTCTTGATCATGGCATAGCCGAGCGGCCCCTTCGGCAGCATGCCCTTGACCGCCTTTTCCAGCGCGCGGCCGGGGAAGCGCTCCTGCATCTTGCCGAACGTGGTCTCGTAGATGCCGCCGGGGTAACCGGTATGGCGATAGTATTTCTTGTCGACGTCCTTGTTGCCGGTCACGCGCAGCTTGCCGGCGTTGACCACGACGATGTAGTCGCCGGTGTCGACGTGCGGGGTGTATTCGGGCTTGTGCTTGCCACGCAGGCGGCGCGCAATCTCGGAAGCCAGGCGGCCCAGCACTTTGTTGTCGGCGTCAACCACGAACCAGTCGCGTTTGACTTCATGCGATTTTGCGGAAAAGGTTTTCATGACCCAGCCTCGGCACAGAGGATATTCTCGGAAAGCCGGGCATTTTAACCGGGCCTTCCAGGCGAAGTCAAACCCCGATCTTCTGCGGCTTGGACGTTAACGCGACATGCCGGGTTGAAAACCGATCCACGATGGCAGGCTCGCACCGCACATACGTCCCGGATGGCGTGCAATGCCGCACCTGCACCCGCAGGCGACGGCTTACAATCGCCGCATGAGCCTGCTGCCCGTCTCCCAGTTCGTCGGCGCCATTCTGCTGCCGCCGGCGTCGCTGGCCATCCTGCTGGTTGCCGCGCTCGTCCTTCACCGCCGCCGTCCCCGCCTTGCCATGATGCTGATCCTGCTTGTCGCCCTCGCCCTCTACGCCCTGTCCACGCCCTGGGTTGGCGGACTCCTGCAGAAGAGCCTCGAAATCGCGCCGCCGCTCGATCCTGCCGCGCTGCAGGATGTCGACGCCATCGTCGTCCTTGCCGGCGGCAGTCGCCTCGATGCCGCCGAATACGGCGGCGACACCGTCAACGGCTTCACCCTCGAGCGCCTGCGCTACGCCGTGCGCCTGCACCGCGCCAGCGGCCTGCCGCTGCTCGTCACCGGCGGCGCGCCGGGCGCGGGCCGGGTGCCCGAAGGCCGACTCATGCAGCGCGTGCTGGAAGACGAATACGGCATCACCCCGCGCTGGGTCGAGGACGCCGCGCGCACCACCTGGGACAATGCCCGCCTGTCCGCGCCACTCCTCAAGTCCGCCAACGCGCACCGCATCGCCCTGGTCAGCCACGCCTGGCACCTGCGCCGCGCCGTACCCGAGTTCGAGGCGCAGGGGCTCGCCGTTGTTCCCGCCGGCACGCAGTTCGCCAGCATCACCCTCGACGCCGTCTCCGACCTCACGCCCACGCCGTCGGGACTACGCGACAGCGCCTATGCCCTGCACGAGTGGCTGGGGATTTTGTGGTACAAACTGCGCTCTTTGAGCAGCGAAGGAAAGCCATGAAAGCCCGCGTCAAACTCATCGAAGGCGTCAGTTTCGCCGGCCAGAGCGAATCCGGCCACACCGTCGTCATGGACGGCCCGCCCGACGGCGGCGGCAAAAATCTCGGCGTGCGCCCGATGGAAATGCTGCTGCTGGGTCTTGGCGGCTGCTCCGCCTACGACGTCGTACACATCCTCAGAAAGGCGCGCCAGCCGATCACCGACTGCGTCGCCGATCTCGACGCCGAGCGCGCGCCGACCGACCCCAAGGTGTTCACGCGTATCCATGTCCGCTTTACCGTCACCGGCAAGGGCCTCGACCCCAAGCGTGTCGAGCAGGCCGTAAAACTGTCCGCCGAGAAGTATTGCTCGGCGAGCATCATGCTCGGCAAGACCGCCGAGATCACGCACGAATTCGAAGTCGTCGAGGGATAAGCCGGGCCGGGGGGCCTCCTGCACCCCCCATTGTGGGAGCGGCGCCCTCGCCGCGATTTTCGGGCGGTGGAAACATCACGGCAATCGGGCCGAGGGCGACCCTCCTACAACCCCCCATTGTGGGAGCGGCGCCCTCGCCGCGATTTTCGGGCGGTGGAAACATCACCCCAATCCCCCGGGGACGGACCTCCCACAACAGCGCGTCCCGCCGCGATTCCCGTACTATGGTAAGGAAACGCGCACATCGCGATTCACCGGAGATGACCATGAAACTCTACTACGCCCCCGGCGCCTGCTCGCTTTCGCCGCACATCGTCATCGAGGAAGCGGGGCTGTCCGCACAACTGAAAAAGGTCGATCTCGGGACCAGCCAGATCGAAGGTGACGGCGATTATCTGCTGATCAACAGCAAGGGCTACGTGCCGGCGCTGGAACTGGACGACGGCAGCATCCTCACGGAAGGCCCGGCCATCGTACAGTATCTCGCCGACCGTAAGCCCGACAGCGGGCTCATGCCCGCGGCCGGCACCATCGAGCGGTATCGCGTACAGGAATGGCTCAACTTCATCAGCTCCGAGATTCACAAGAGCTTCAGTCCGCTGTTCAATCCGCATGCCGCAGCGGAGTGGAAAGCAGGCACCCTCGACAACCTCAGGAACCGACTCGCCTGGCTCGACCGGACGATCGCAGGCAAGACCTATCTCATGGGTGAGCCGTTCACCGTGGCGGACGCCTATCTGTTCGCCGTGCTGAACTGGTCCGGACTGGTCGGTCTCGATCTCACGCCCTGGCCTGCGCTCCGCACCTACCTCGAACGCGTGCGCAGCCGCCCCAAAGTGCAGGCGGCGTTGCGGGCCGAAGGATTGACCGGGTAGCGGCCGCCCGATCCGCACATCGCCCGCTGTAATTTCGCGCGGCAACCCACCACCGCATCGAGCCGGGGGCAGCCCTCCTGCAACACCGAGCGCCTCTGCCGGTCGAACGGCCATGCGTGACAAAGCGTGGCACAATACCTCGCATGCGGAGGATGAAGCATGAGTACGACTCTGGCAGAGCGCCTGCCGCGGCATGACGCTGTCCCGCGAGCCGGCCGCATCCCCGGCAACAAGGGGATCTGGGTCGGCATCTGCTGCGAGCTTGCCGAGTTCCTGGTGCTGTTCACCGTGTACTTCGTCGCGCGCGCGCATTACCCGCAGGAATTTGCCACGGGCGCCGGCCGTCTCAATATGGGGGCCGGCATCTGGATCACCGTGGCCATGGTCAGCAGCAGTTTCTGCATCGCATCTTCGGTCGTCACCCTCCGCAACGGCCAGCGCCGTACCTCGATCGCCTGGCTCGTTGGGGGCCTCTTGCTCGCCCTCAGCTACCCGGTGGTCAAGATTCATGAAGTCCAATGGAATCTGGCGCACGGCATCGACGGCACCGCCGGCATTTTCTTCACCGTCTACTACTATCTGACGATCAACCACATGGTGCATGCCTTCTGGGGCATCCTCGGCATCCTGTGGGTGCTGTTCCGGCACGTCAGCGGCGTCTACACCAGCAAGGAGCACGACGGTCTGGAAGCCCTTGCCTCGTACTGGCACGCCACCGACCTTATCTGGCTGGTCCTGTTCGCCTTTTTCTACATCCTGGTGTGATCATGAGCCACACATCGCCCGCGCCGAAATCCACCCTGCGCCTGCTGTTCCTCGCCTGGCTGGGCCTGATGCTGCTGACCGGCGTGTCCATCCTCATCGGCCACGAACTGCACGGCAAGGCCGGCCTGCAACCCCTGGTGGCCGGCGTCCTCTGGCTGAAGTCCTGGCTGGTGGTGCGCTATTTTCTCGAAGGGCGCGGCATCCATTGGTTCTTCCGCCGCGTGCTTTATGTCTTCATCGCCATCACCCCGCTGTGCCTGATCGGGCTCGGGCTCTGGCACGAGGGCGTGCAATTCTTCCCGCCGCTCTGACGCCGCGACGTCGCATCCTGATCCGGGTACTGGTGCCGAAGCAGGCCGCCGTCAGCGCATGCCGATGCCGGCGGCGAATCCAGGGCAAAACAATCGAGTCTGACCCTCATGTCGCAAGTTTAAGCCCCTGCGCGCCCTGTGAAGCCC